>NZ_JBSEYC010000014.1:0-1414 GCF_053627595.1 Micrococcus sp. 140720015-1 | reverse complement strand
GGTCAAGTCCCTGGAAGTGGTGTAACCGTCTTCGAGGCATGAGAATCAGGCCAGGGCCGGCATCACCTCCGTGCCCATCACGGTGCCCGGTTCTTGCGTGAGGGGCTCGCGGCAGCGGGCCAGCAGCTCGAGACCGAGGTACCGGCGGCCCTCGGCCCACTCATCCGTCTGCTCAGCCAACACGGCCCCCACGAGCCGCACCACGGCATCCCGGTTCGGGAAGATGCCCACCGCGTCCGTGCGGCGCCGGATCTCCCGATTCAGGCGCTCGGCAGGGTTGTTCGACCAGATCTGGGACCACACGTCCTTCGGGAACGAGATGAACGCGAGGATGTCCTCCCGAGCAGCATCGAGGTGCCCAGCCACGGCGGGCAACCGCTCGGCCACGTAGTCCAAGAGCCGGTCGAACTGGGCGTGCACCGCCGGCCCGTCAGGCTGGTCGTAGACGCTGTGGAGCATGGCCTTCACCGCCGGCCACATGGCCTTCGGGGTCACCGCCATCAGGTTCGCGGCATAGTGCGTGCGGCACCGCTGCCACACGGCCCCGGGCAGGTTCGCCGCGATGGCTTCGACCAGGCCACGGTGGGAGTCCGAAGTCACCAGTCTCACCCCGTGAAGGCCGCGGGCGACCAGATCAGCGAAGAACTCGTTCCACGCCGCGCCTGACTCCGTGGTGGCCACCCGCAGCCCGAGTACCTCACGTCGCCCGTCAGCGTTGACGCCGGTGGCGACCATGGCCACCGCGTTGATCACCCGACCACCCTCGCGAACCTTCATGGTCAGGGCGTCCGCGGCGAGGAACACGAACGGGCCGGCATCCCCCAGCGGGCGGTGCCGGAACGCGTCGATGTGCTCGTCCAGCTCGGCGGCCATCCGACTGACCTGGGACTTCGAGAGCGAGTCGATGCCCAGCTGGCGCACGAGCTTGTCCATGCGTCGGGTGGAGACCCCAGCGAGGTAGCAGTCGGCGACGACCGTGATCAACGCGGACTCGGCCCGCTTGCGTCGCTCGAGCAGCCACTCTGGGAAGTACGTGCCGGCGCGCAGTTTCGGGATGGCCACGTCGATCGTGCCGGCGCGGGTGTCGAGGGGCCGGTGGCGGTACCCGTTGCGCTGTGCGGTGCGGGTATCAGAAGCGGTGCCGTACTCGGCGCCGCAGACCGCGTCTGCGTCAGCGCTGAGCAGGGCGTTGATCACGGTCTGCAGCAGGTGGCGCAACAAGTCCGGCGAGGCTTCGCCGATCGCTTCGCGTAGCAGGCGTTCAGGGTCGACAATGTGAGGAGCGGTCATCGTGGTGATGTCCCTTTCGAGAGTGCTGTGGAAGGTTCACTCGAAGGCTCCCACGGTGACCGCGTCCATGCTGGGGACGGTGTTGGCGGCCGGGGAGGGTTACACCACTATCAGGGACTCAACT
>NZ_JBSEYC010000013.1:0-2103 GCF_053627595.1 Micrococcus sp. 140720015-1 | reverse complement strand
CGTCGAAGCCGCCCGCAGCACCCTCGTCATCGGCACCACCTAACCCGACACGGAACGCAGCGAAAACCGCGACACAGAGCGAAGCTGCTCACACGGGACACTCGGCGCCGCGGATTTTCGCGGCGCTCGGCGTCGTATCTGTGTGTGCCGGTAAGCGATCCCCTTACGGGACGCCTGCTACCCATAGCGCTATGTCACTTGACCGACCAAACGTTTGGTCGGTACTCTCGGGGCATGGCAAAGACGACCGAGCAGCTGCTCGATGATGCGATCGCCGTGCTGCGGCGCGGTGGCGTGGTGACGATCGATTCCGTCGCCTCCGAAGCAGGCATGAGTAAGGCGGGGGTGGTGCATCACTTCTCCTCGAAGGAGGCGCTGATGGTCGGCGTCGTCAATCGGGTGATGGACCTCTGGGAGGGACAGCTCGCCGCGACGATCGGGGAGGTCACCGATCCGGTCGAGCGGCTGCGCGCGTATGTGGACTTCGAGGTGCTCTCCGATTTCGACGGGGGCGATCTCGCGCTGCTCGCGGATGTGAAGCTGCGCGACACTCTCGCCGCCCAGTGGCGGGAGCGCCTGCGGCCCTGGTTCGGGGAGGACGCACCCGGCGACGCTGGCCAGAAAGCCGCGTTGCAGTCGGCGCGTCTGATCGCTGACGGCGCCTGGACCGACCAGGCGCTCGGACTTCTGAGCATGACCGGTGAGCAGCGTGCACTCGTGCGCGGCATCGCCCAACGACTGATCGATGAAGGAGTACAGAAATGAAGTGGGTGTTCCTCGCCGGGGCGATCGCGCTCGAGGTGACAGGCTCCCTGTCACTGAAAGCTGCCGTCGACGCCCCCGGATTCTTCGCGCTCGTCGCGGTCGGCTACATCGGAACGTTCACGCTCCTGGCCGGCGCGCTCAAGCAGGGCATGCCCCTCGGCGTCGGGTACGGCATCTGGGGAGCCGCCGGAGTGGCCCTGACCGCGATCCTCTCCGCAGTCATCTTCGGAGAGCCGCTGACCGCGCTGATGACCCTCGGCATCGCCGTCGTCATCGGCGGGGTCCTGTGCGTCGAGCTCGGCTCGCAGGCCGCGACGAAGAAGCGTGAAGGGACCGTCTGATGGCCTACCTGTTCCTCATCATCGCGATCATCTTCGAGGTCGCCGGCACCCTCTCGCTGCGCATGGCGACCTCCGGCTCCAAGAAGAAGGGCCTGTGGCTGCTCGCCGTCCTCGGCGGCTACGGCATCGCGTTCTTCGGCATCACCATGGCCCTCGTGGAGGGCCTGGCCCTCGGAGTCACCTACGGCATCTGGGCCGCGTCCGGTGTCGCGCTCACCGCGGTCCTCAGCCGCATCCTCTTCAAGGAACCGCTGACCAAGGTGATGGCGGCCGGTATCGGCCTGATCATCGTCGGGGTGCTCATGATCGAGCTCGGAGCCGCGCACTGACCCCCGCGCCGGTGGCCGCCGATCCATCTCAGGCGCGATCCGCGGCCGCCGGCGCCTCAGAGCCTGCGGCGGCACGATGTCCAGACGACGCGCCCCGTCTCTCTAGCCAGTTCCGCCTCGCAGCTACGCTCACCTCATGACCCGGATGAGCGTGCTCGAGGCCTGGACCTGGATCAACGAGTACGGCAGCGCGATCGGCGCCGTCGCCGGCGTTGTCGCCGCGCTCGTCGCGATCATCGCGCTCATCTCCGCCGCCCTGGACAGCAAAGCCCGATCCCAGCCGATGATCGCCGCCGAGTTCCGCCCCGCGGTCGATAGCGACTCCTCCATCGACTTCATCATCACCAACCTCGGACCGACCCCCGCGCGAGACATCACCGTCACCTTTAATCCGCCCATAGTCATCCCCGACGACTCCGACCGGCTCCTCGCGCCCTACCTCGTCAAGCGCTACGAACGCCCCATCCCGGTTCTTAACCCGGGCCAGATTCTCTCGAACACCTGGTGGGCCGGCCGCGCCGGCACCGGGAACGAGCTCACAAACCACGAACCGACGCCCGACGAGGTGAACGTCACCAAGATCTATGCCGCGGCCCACCGCGCCCGGACCGTCTTCTACACGCCCGAGGTCTCCGCGACGATGCGCGCCCTGCAAGAGGACCTCCGGC
>NZ_JBSEYC010000012.1:0-2169 GCF_053627595.1 Micrococcus sp. 140720015-1 | reverse complement strand
GGAAGGTTCACTCGAAGGCTCCCACGGTGACCGCGTCCATGCTGGGGACGGTGTTGGCGGCCGGGGAGGGTTACACCACTATCAGGGACTCAACTCCGTCTTCGCCCATCGGTGACCGTGCTGCACAACGACTTCGATGGTGTCGTGAGCGACGGTGACCGACCTAAGGTCGGCGGGAACGGTCGGGGTCTCGATGAACCCGAGGTCTGCGGTTCCCTCCCGTATGGCCTTGACGACTGTGCTGCTGTTGGCGGCTGTGAGCTGAACGATCGGGCCCTCATCGCCGAGAGAGATGCGCCACCGGGCGATCCATTCCGGCAGGAGGTGTTCTGCGATCGTGAGGCTCGCGGCGATCCGCATCATCTTCCCGCGATCCGTGCGGAGCGAATCGACAGCATCCGAGAACTCGTCGGCCGCCGTCAGCAGCGTTGTTCCCCAGCCGACAACCAGCTCGCCCGCCGGGGTCAGCCGGGAACCGCGTGCGGAACGCACCAGCAGTCGCACGCGCAGATCTGTTTCCAGTTTCCGGATGCGCAGAGATACCGCTTGCTGACTCACGCCCAGCTGTGCGCTTGCCGCTGACATGCTGCTTTCCTTCGCGACGAGCGCCAAGGCTCGCAGTGCCTCCAAGTCGGGCTCGTTGTGCATCTTCCACCTCCCACTCACAAGCGTGACTTGTACCCCGGACGATATCTGCCTCTACTCACGCGAGCGGTACGAGGAAATGATGGAGGCATGACTCATGACCAGGACGTTACGATCGCCCGGCCGGAACACACTCTGCTTGCCCGGGTCGGCACGCTCCTGCCCGGTCTTGTCCTCTGCCTCGGCGCGGCCGGAGTATCGTATGGGGTTAGCCTGCTGCTGCCGGGAGTCAGCCCGCTCATCATCGCGATCGTGCTTGGCGTACTCGTGGCCAACGTCTTCCGGCTGCCAGCGGCAGCCTCGGCCGGTATCGACTTCTCCGCGAAGAAGCTCCTGCGCGCTGGCATCGTCTTCCTCGGACTCCAGCTGGTGCTGACCGACATCCTCGACCTTGGGGCCCCGATGCTGGTCGTCGTCGTGTGCATTGTCGCCGGCGGACTGCTCGGCACCGTTGTCCTCGGGAGGCTGCTACGGGTTCCATCCGGGCTTTCGCTGCTCATCGCCTGCGGTTTCTCCATCTGCGGTGCGGCAGCTGTGGCGGCCGCGGCAGGGGTCACCGACCCGGACGACGAGGCTGAGGAAGACACCATCACTGCGGTCGCCCTCGTGGTGATCTTCGGAACGCTGATGATTCCCCTCGTCCCACTAATCACGAATTTGCTTGGCATGGGCTCCGAGACGGCCGGGATGTGGGCCGGGGGTTCCATCCATGAGATCGCGCAGGTCGTCGCGGCCGGCGGCATCATCGGCGGCGGAGCGCTCACGGTCGCGGTCATAGTCAAACTCGCCCGAGTGCTGCTGCTCGCCCCGGTCGTGGCCACCCTCAGCGTCCGGCAGCGCCGTCTCAGCCGCATGGCAGGCGAATCTGGTCAACAGAGGTCGAGTTCGAAGCTGCCGCCCATCGTCCCTCTGTTCATCATCGGGTTCATCGCCATGGTGCTTCTGCGTTCCTTCGTCCCTTTGCCGAGCGTCGTGCTGACGACCGGCGGGCTGCTGCAGACCGGTCTGCTGGCTGCTGCGATGTTCGGACTCGGTTGCGGCGTCAAGATTCGCAACCTCGTCAAGGTGGGCCTCAAGCCCTTCGCCCTGGCCGCGCTCTCCACCATCCTCGTCGCCATCATCGCCTACGTCGGAGTCACCCTCGCCGGCTGAAGTTCGTCCGTGGTGAGGGCGTCGTTGCCGCACTCGGTCAGGGTCGCCGGCTCTCGCGCATACCTGGCCACGTCGTCTAGCGTGTACCGCCGCTTCGTCGGACCTCAGCACTTCGCGCGCTGTTGCGCTTGAGTCGCGCGGCGACGGCGATGATCACGAGCGCCACGGCTGTGGCGACGGTGTTCGGGATGACGAGCGGCCAGTCATGTCGGGGCAGTCCGTAGAGGACCCAGAGCAGGAAGCCGGGGATGAGGAGGACGAAGTACCCGAGCGATACTGAGCCGCCCCCTTCATTCGGTCCGGACGTTCTGTGAGTCGTCGGTTTCCATTTGATGGGTGCACTGCCGAGCGTACTCGGCTGGGGTTAGGTAG
>NZ_JBSEYC010000011.1:0-2604 GCF_053627595.1 Micrococcus sp. 140720015-1 | reverse complement strand
TTCACGGTAGCGTCGGCTCAGCTCCGTAGCTATATCTCAGTAGCTCTCGCATATGACAAGCTTCGCCGCTGGCGTTTACGTAGCGTGCGGCTACGGTCTGCGAATGTGGTGGTCCGTTGTGGTCAGTAGGCGACGGAGAACCGTGTCCGGTGGTGGGTTGGCCGTTCGATCTCGTCGACGATGGCCAGGGCGAGGTCGTCGCCGGAGATCTCGGAGACGCCGTGCTCGTCGCGCAGGAGGATGTCGCTTGCGACGCGGTAGTGGCCGCGGGCGGTGCCGGGAGCGTGTTTGCCGAAGTTCTCGGCGGGGCTGATGAGGAACCAATCGAGGCGTTCGTCGTCGTTGGCGCGGAGGTCGTCGAGGGCGCCAGCAAGCTCAAGGGATTCGGGCTTGGCAACCTCAGGGAAGTCGGGAGTGTCGACCAGGCGCGGCCCGTCCTGCGTGATGAGCAACGAGCCTGCCCCGCCCATCACCCCGAGTCGTACGCCCTGTTCCGCGGCGAGTCGTGCCGCAGCGGAGAGGAGGACGCGGAGGCGGCCTTCTCCGGCGAGGCCGCCGTGGGTGGACAGGGCGGAGATGACGACATCGGTGTTCTCGAACGCCGAGGCGAGAAATGCCTGGTCTTGCACGTCGCCGGCTCGGTAGTCGACACCTGGGGTCTGGTCGGTGGGGATGGAGCGGCTGAACGAGACGACCTGGTGGCCGCGCCGGGCGGCTTCGCGGACGATGCGGCTTCCGGCGTAGCCGGTGCCGCCGAGGACGTGGATGCGAGTCATGAGCTGGTTCTCCTTTGGGCTGATTCGGATTATGGCGGGTGGTTCAGGCGGTCTGCTCGTCACGCGACCGGAGTGTGAGGACGAGGTCTTGCGAGGAGGAGGCCGAAGAGCGCGATGAGTGCGACGGCGAGCATGGTCAGGCCTAGCGGCACCGCGGTGTCCTCACCGGCGATGCCGACCAGGGCGGCGACGACGCCGGCGAGGGCGAACTGCACCGCGCCGAGGATCGCCGAGCCTGAACCGGTCGCGGCGGCGGACACGGCGGCCATGGCAAGCGCGGTCGCGTTGCCGAACACCAGCCCGAGCGGAGCGATCGCGAAGAACAGCGGCACCATGAGCAAGACAGCAGGTGCCCCGGTGAGGGTGAAGGCAACGATTGTGGCCACTGCGGCCAGGCTGATCGTCAAGCCGGTGAGGGCGAGGCCGCGCAAGGAGCAGCGTCCGGCGAGGCGGGCGGCGATGGTGGTGGCGATCATCAACCCGATCGCGTTGATCGCGAACGCGATCCCGTAGGCGGCCGCGCTGAGACCGATCATCTCCTGGTAGACGAACGGTGAGGCTGAGATGTAGGCCATCATGATCGCCATCCCGAACGCATACGCGGCCATGTTCCCCAAGTAGGCCCGTGAGAAGAGGCCCTTCCACCCGCCCGGTTCAGTCGCGTACGCACGCCGGGTACGGACGTCGCGAGGCAGGGATTCGCGTACGAAAACGAGCACCGCGACCAAGGCGAGGACGCCGAGGGCGGTGACGATGCCGAGCAGGCCCCGCCACCCGATGGGCTCGGCTAGGGCGCCCCCGGCGATTGGGGCGATGATCGGGGCGATCCCGCCGATGAGCATCATGATGCTCAACGCACGTGCGGCTTCGGCTCCGCGGGCGCGGTCGAGGATGATCGCTCGGCCGATGACCATCCCCGCCGCTCCGCCGAGGCCCTGCAGCAGTCGGGCGGTCACCAACAGTTCGACACTGCCTGCGAGGGTGGCGGCGAGGCTGGCGGCGACGAAGAGCACCGCCCCGAAGATCAGCGGCAGCACCCGCCCGACCCGGTCCGACCACGGTCCGAACACCAGTTGCCCCGTCCCTGCCCCGATCAGGAACGCCGTCAGCGAGAGCTGCACCCCGGTCGCGGTGGTCGACAGCTCTAGGCTCATCGCCGGGAACCCGGGCAGGTAGAGATCGATCCCGAAAGAGGCCAGCCCCATCAGCAGCGCCAGCGTGAACAGCAGCCCGCCACCGATGGCCTTGCCTGCCGTCGCGACAGGACCGGTGCCTGCTCGCTGCTCCGTGTCCGTCACCCTCGCACCAACTTCCTCTCAAACTAAAGCTATAAAAACAACGCTATGATATCATAGGCACACACTGAGGAGGAGAACTGCATGAGTCAACCTGTGTCAACCGGGTCCGATCCGTTGGTCCAGCTCGCGGATGCGGTGCTGCACGTCGAGCGGAAGCTGCGCGCCTACCCGCTGCAGGACCCCGCCGTCGCCCCGTTGTCTCCCCTGGAGTGCCTGGTGCTGCTGCACATCGACGCCCACCCCGGTGCGGCACCGTCAGGACTCGCATCCAGCCTGTCGCTGACGTCAAGCAACACGAGCACCGCACTGCGAGGCCTCATCGAGAAGGGGCAGGTCGAGCGCCGCCCGAACCCGGCCGATCGCCGCGGGGCGAGGCTGCATCTGACCGAGGAAGCCGAGCAGTCTGTGAGGATCGTGCGGAGCATGTACCGGGATCTTCTTGGATCACTTGGCCTCCCGGCCGAGGATGTCCTGACCACAGTCCGCACCCTGCACGCCATTGACAGTGCGCTGGGTGACCCAGCACGGAG
>NZ_JBSEYC010000010.1:0-5911 GCF_053627595.1 Micrococcus sp. 140720015-1 | reverse complement strand
CCAGAAATGCGGAAGGGCCTCGCACCCAACGGTGCGAGGCCCTCCCTCAAAGAATGTCCGGCGGCGACCTACTCTCCCACAACCTCCCGGCTGCAGTACCATCGGCGCTGTGGGCCTTAGCTTCCGGGTTCGGAATGGAACCGGGCGTTTCCCCCACGCTATGACCGCCGTAACCCTAACCCCACACCACCACCCTCAACACGGGCAACAGCAGGGAAACCTACGGGTCACACAACAGTGACACTATTCAACTGAAACACATCAACCACCCACCACCAGGTAGACAGCCGGTTGCAATCAGACAACCGCACAGTGGACGCGAACACCAACCCATCACCTTGAAGCAAGCAACAGGATAAGAGTGTGTGTAAGTCATCGGCCTATTAGTACTGGTCAGCTTCACGAGTCTTCAGTCCTCGCTTCCACATCCAGCCTATCAACCCAGTGTTCTAGCTGGGGGCCTCACACCCTCAAAGGGGCAAGGAAATCTCATCTCGAAGCCGGCTTCCCGCTTAGATGCTTTCAGCGGTTATCCATCCCGAACGTAGCTAATCAGCCATGCACCTGGCGGTACAACTGACATACCAGAGGTTCGTCCGTCCCGGTCCTCTCGTACTAAGGACAGACCTTCTCAAATTTCCAACGCGCGCAGAGGATAGGGACCGAACTGTCTCACGACGTTCTGAACCCAGCTCGCGTACCGCTTTAATGGGCGAACAGCCCAACCCTTGGGACCTACTCCAGCCCCAGGATGCGACGAGCCGACATCGAGGTGCCAAACCATGCCGTCGATATGGACTCTTGGGCAAGATCAGCCTGTTATCCCCGAGGTACCTTTTATCCGTTGAGCGACGGCCGTTCCACAACGAGCCGCCGGATCACTAGTCCCGACTTTCGTCCCTGCTCGAGCTGCCACTCTCACAGTCAAGCTCCCTTGTGCACTTGCACTCGACACCTGATTGCCAACCAGGCTGAGGGAACCTTTGGGCGCCTCCGTTACATTTTGGGAGGCAACCGCCCCAGTTAAACTACCCATCAGGCACTGTCCCTGACCCGGATCACGGGCCGAAGTTAGATATCCAGAGTGACCAGAGTGGTATTTCAACGATGACTCCACGAACACTGGCGTGCCCGCTTCACAGTCTCCCACCTATCCTACACAAGCCACACCGAACACCAATACCAAACTATAGTAAAGGTCACGGGGTCTTTCCGTCCTTCTGCGCGTAACGAGCATCTTTACTCGTAATGCAATTTCGCCGAGTTCACGGTTGAGACAGCGGGGAAGTCGTTACTCCATTCGTGCAGGTCGGAACTTACCCGACAAGGAATTTCGCTACCTTAGGATGGTTATAGTTACCACCGCCGTTTACTGGGGCTTAAGTTCTCCGCTTCGCCGAAGCTAACGGGTCCCCTTAACCTTCCAGCACCGGGCAGGAGTCAGTCCATATACATCGTCTTACGACTTCGCATGGACCTGTGTTTTTGATAAACAGTCGCTTCCCCCTGGTCTCTGCGGCCCCGATCCCCTCACACCAGCGAGTGGTGCTCAAGGTTGGGGCCCCCCTTCTCCCGAAGTTACGGGGGCATTTTGCCGAGTTCCTTAACCATGATTCTCTCGATCGCCTTAGTATTCTCTACCTGACCACCTGTGTCGGTTTAGGGTACGGGCAGTTTGAACCTCGCGCCGATGCTTTTCTAGGCAGCATAGGATCACCGGATCACCCACCATGTGGGCGCCCATCAGGTCTCAGGCACACAGCCGGCGGATTTACCTACCGGCAGCCCTACACCCTTAGACCAGGTCATTTCCATTGCCTGGCCCGGCTACCTTCCTGCGTCACACCTGTTAATGCGCTTGCCTCCCCGGTTCAGGTCCCGCGCTCCCCACCACCGTCCCCGTCAAAGACGAGGATCGGGATGGTTCGGGCGGTTAGTATCACCGGCTCAGCATGGGCGGTTCTTCACTGGTACGGGAATATCAACCCGTTGTCCATCGACTACGCCTGTCGGCCTCGCCTTAGGTCCCGACTTACCCAGGGCAGATTAGCTTGACCCTGGAACCCTTAGTCATCCGGCGGACGGGTTTCTCACCCGTCTTTCGCTACTCATGCCTGCATTCTCACTCGTCCACAATCCACCAGAAGTTACCCGCTGGCTTCACCTCGTGAACGACGCTCCCCTACCCATCCAGCAAAACTGAATGCCACGGTTTCGGCGGTGTACTTGAGCCCCGCTACATTGTCGGCGCGGAATCACTTGACCAGTGAGCTATTACGCACTCTTTCAAGGGTGGCTGCTTCTAAGCCAACCTCCTGGTTGTCTCAGCAACTCCACATCCTTTCCCACTTAGCACACGCTTAGGGGCCTTAACCGGTGGTCTGGGCTGTTTCCCTCTCGACTATGAAGCTTATCCCCCACAGTCTCACTGCCACGCTCTCACTTCCCGGCATTCGGAGTTTGGCTGAAGTCAGTAACCTTGTAGGGCCCATCGTCCATCCAGTAGCTCTACCTCCGGGAAGAA
The DNA here is from genome assembly GCF_053627595.1 of Micrococcus sp. 140720015-1. Classification (NCBI taxonomy): domain Bacteria; kingdom Bacillati; phylum Actinomycetota; class Actinomycetes; order Micrococcales; family Micrococcaceae; genus Micrococcus; species Micrococcus sp. 140720015-1. Next base: position 3,387 of record NZ_JBSEYC010000010.1, on the reverse strand, counting down.
ACACGTGACGCTGCACCTAAATGCATTTCGGGGAGAACCAGCTATCACGGAGTTTGATTGGCCTTTCACCCCTACCCACAGCTCATCCCCTCCATTTTCAACTGAAGTGGGTTCGGTCCTCCACGCGCTCTTACACGCGCTTCAACCTGGCCATGGGTAGATCACTCCGCTTCGGGTCTAGGACACGCGACTCAATCGCCCTATTCAGACTCGCTTTCGCTACGGCTTCCCCACACGGGTTAACCTCGCCACGTATCACTAACTCGCAGGCTCATTCTTCAAAAGGCACGCTGTCACCCCACAAGGAGGCTCCAACGGTTTGTAGGCACATGGTTTCAGGTACTATTTCACTCCCCTCCCGGGGTACTTTTCACCATTCCCTCACGGTACTGATCCGCTATCGGTCAACAGGTAGTATTCAGGCTTACCAGGTGGTCCTGGCAGATTCACACGGGATTCCTCGGGCCCCGTGCTACTCGGGCAACCCCCCAACAGCGGCGGAACACATTTCGACTACGGGACTCTCACCCTCTACGGTCCAGCATCCACACTGGTTCGTCTATATGCCCGCACCTCACTGCGCCATGCCGGCAGACATGACAAGGAGGGGCCCACAACACCGCACATGCAACCCCTGCCGGGTATCACACACATACGGTTTAGCCCCATCCGCGTTCGCTCGCCACTACTAACGGAATCACTTTTGTTTTCTCTTCCTGTGGGTACTGAGATGTTTCACTTCCCCACGTTCCCTCCACCCGGTCTATGTGTTCAACCGGGGGTCACACGACACGTCGTGCGGGGTTTCCCCATTCGGAAATCCTGGTCTCAACGTCCGGTTATCGACTCCACCAGGCTTATCGCAGATTCCCACGTCCTTCTTCGGCTCCTGTTGCCAAGGCATCCACCATGCGCCCTTGGAAACTTTCACACACAATGAAAGTCCTCAAATGAGCAATATCTAACTAAGATGTCATTCTCGGCATCACCACACCTCACACACCACCCCAGGGGGAACAGTGCGATCAACGATGCAGCAACAAAAAATAAGATGCTCGCGTCCACTATGCAGTTCTCAAACAACAACCCACACCCCATCCACCAACCACAAAGGCCAGCTTCACAAGGCACGGACACCAGAAACAACAACCCCAACCCCAAGGTCAGGGCGCCTGCTGTTCCAGGACCCAACAGTGTGCCAACACCAGCCCGCAGCCACCAACACCACCCATTCCAACCACACCCTCACAGGCATGACGTACTCGAGCACTGCCGGCACCACCACTGGCACCATTCGTTGATGTTCCACCCATGAGCAACCCGCCATCACACACGCGGTGATGCAACGGGCACTGATGCTCCTTAGAAAGGAGGTGATCCAGCCGCACCTTCCGGTACGGCTACCTTGTTACGACTTAGTCCCAATCGCTGGTCCCACCTTCGACGGCTCCCCCCACAAGGGTTAGGCCACCGGCTTCGGGTGTTACCGACTTTCGTGACTTGACGGGCGGTGTGTACAAGGCCCGGGAACGTATTCACCGCAGCGTTGCTGATCTGCGATTACTAGCGACTCCGACTTCATGGGGTCGAGTTGCAGACCCCAATCCGAACTGAGACCGGCTTTTTGGGATTAGCTCCACCTCACAGTATCGCAACCCATTGTACCGGCCATTGTAGCATGCGTGAAGCCCAAGACATAAGGGGCATGATGATTTGACGTCGTCCTCACCTTCCTCCGAGTTGACCCCGGCAGTCTCCCATGAGTCCCCACCATTACGTGCTGGCAACATGGAACGAGGGTTGCGCTCGTTGCGGGACTTAACCCAACATCTCACGACACGAGCTGACGACAACCATGCACCACCTGTGAACCCGCCCCAAAGGGGAAACCGTATCTCTACGGCGATCGAGAACATGTCAAGCCTTGGTAAGGTTCTTCGCGTTGCATCGAATTAATCCGCATGCTCCGCCGCTTGTGCGGGCCCCCGTCAATTCCTTTGAGTTTTAGCCTTGCGGCCGTACTCCCCAGGCGGGGCACTTAATGCGTTAGCTGCGGCGCGGAAACCGTGGAATGGTCCCCACACCTAGTGCCCAACGTTTACGGCATGGACTACCAGGGTATCTAATCCTGTTCGCTCCCCATGCTTTCGCTCCTCAGCGTCAGTTACAGCCCAGAGACCTGCCTTCGCCATCGGTGTTCCTCCTGATATCTGCGCATTCCACCGCTACACCAGGAATTCCAGTCTCCCCTACTGCACTCTAGTCTGCCCGTACCCACCGCAGATCCGGGGTTAAGCCCCGGACTTTCACGACAGACGCGACAAACCGCCTACGAGCTCTTTACGCCCAATAATTCCGGATAACGCTCGCACCCTACGTATTACCGCGGCTGCTGGCACGTAGTTAGCCGGTGCTTCTTCTGCAGGTACCGTCACTTTCGCTTCTTCCCTACTGAAAGAGGTTTACAACCCGAAGGCCGTCATCCCTCACGCGGCGTCGCTGCATCAGGCTTGCGCCCATTGTGCAATATTCCCCACTGCTGCCTCCCGTAGGAGTCTGGGCCGTGTCTCAGTCCCAGTGTGGCCGGTCACCCTCTCAGGCCGGCTACCCGTCGTCGCCTTGGTGAGCCATTACCTCACCAACAAGCTGATAGGCCGCGAGTCCATCCAAAACCGATAAATCTTTCCAACACCCACCATGCGGTGGACGCTCCTATCCGGTATTAGACCCAGTTTCCCAGGCTTATCCCAGAGTTAAGGGCAGGTTACTCACGTGTTACTCACCCGTTCGCCACTAATCCACCCAGCAAGCTGGGCTTCATCGTTCGACTTGCATGTGTTAAGCACGCCGCCAGCGTTCATCCTGAGCCAGGATCAAACTCTCCGTAAAAAAATTACAGAACAACACCGTGGCAGCCGGAAATAACCACCACGACATCCATTCAATACCTGGCAGACCATCACCACACCACGGGGGTGGCAGGCGATGATCAACCAATATGTGTTAAAACAATTGGCATCAACAAACTTGGCACACTATTGAGTTCTCAAACAACAGGCGCTTCCAGCTTCAGCGACCCGCTCCGCGGGCCGTTTCGCTCTGGAGCAACTTCTCCATCCTAGACCATCCGTTTCGACCGTGTCAACTCCGTGTCCGAAGCATTCACCGTCCGTTCACATGGCCGGGCTAGAAAACCTTACCACGCGATCCGACAATGTCAACTCCGCTCAGCGGGGCCAGACACTCACCGGACCATCCACGCGGAAGGCCTTGAAAACCTTACCACATGATCCCCGGCCGTCAAACCAGATCATCTTCTTCAGGAATCCCGACCCGCATCACTGCCGGCCGCGCACCCGGTGAGCACCACCCGCCCTGGACCTGCCA
>NZ_JBSEYC010000009.1:0-8561 GCF_053627595.1 Micrococcus sp. 140720015-1 | reverse complement strand
CTACCTAACCCCAGCCGAGTACGCTCGGCAGTGCACCCATCAAATGGAAACCGACGACTCACAGAACGTCCGGACCGAATGAAGGGGGCGGCTCATCGCGTTTTGCACCCGGCGCTTGACCCCTGATCTTGGACACGCTGATTCCAGCACGATGATTGGGAAGCGAGAATCCAAGGGATGGCTAGGAAGAACTACACGGACGAGTTCCGGCAGCGGGCGGTGGACTTGTACGAGTCGACGCCCGGTGCGACGTTGAATGGCATCGCGGCGGACCTCGGGATCTCCCGCGGTGCGCTGCGGGAGTGGGTCGAGAAGCACGGCTCGGGCACGACGACCGCCGGCACCATGTCGCCGCCCACGTCGGGGCGGTCGGAGTCGCAGGCGGCGAGGATCGTGCGGCTGGAGGCGGAACTGGCGGCGTCGAAGGCGGAGAAGCTGAAGCTCGAGACGGAGCGGGACATCCTCCGTCAGGCGGCGAAGTATTTCGCCGGGGAGACGAACTGGTGAACCGCTTCCAGTTCGTCGAGGACCACAAGGACGCCTACGGCGTGAAGCGGTTGTGCGAGATCGTCGAGATCGCGAGGTCGTCGTTCTACGCCTGGCTCGCGGCGGCTCCGGGACGGGCGGCGAGAGCGGCCGAAGATACAGCCCTCGCCGCACGGATCAGGGTGCTGCAGGACCCCGCCCAGGGCGGCGACCGCGCCTACGGGGCACCCCGGATCACCGCCGACCTCAACGACGGCGTCACCACCGCCGCCGAGCGGGTGAATCACAAGCGCGTCGCCCGCGTGATGCGTGAGCACCAGCTGGTGGGGATCCGGCTGCGACGCCGGGTGAAGACCACGATCCCGGACCAGTCCGGGAGGAAGTTCCCCGACCTGATCGGCCGGGACTTCTCGATCGGGGAGCCGAACCGCCGGTACGTCGGCGATATCACCTACCTCCCGATCGCAGACGGGTCGAACCTGTATCTCGCGACGTGCATCGACCTCGGCTCCCGCAAGCTCGCGGGCTGGCAGGTCGCCGACCACATGCGCACCGAACTCGTCGAGGACGCACTCCGCGCCGCGGCCCGCGACCGCGGCAGTCTCGCCGGCGCCGTGTTTCACAGCGACCACGGCAGCGTCTACGCCTCGAAGGCCTACGCGGCCCTCTGCGAGCAGCTCACCGTCGTCCAGTCCATGGGTGCGGTGGGCACGAGTGCCGACAACTCACTCGCGGAGAGTTTCAACGCCGCGCTCAAGCGGGAGCTTCTCGAGGGCCGGGCCGCATTTCCAGATCAGGCCACGGCCTACCGGGCCGTGTTCCGATGGGCGAACCGCTACAACACCCGCCGACGCCACTCCACGATCGGCCAGGTGAGCCCAAATAGCTACGAGAACGCCTACGACGCCGCGAGGTCAGCTACCCTCACGGAAGCGGCATAACCGAACCGACACCGTGTCCACGATCAAGGGGCAAGGCCCCCTCCCCCCACTCTTTCCCTGCGGGTGAGCTTGCTCCACCTCAGAGATCAGCTGATCCTCTCATCTTGGTCGCCCACCAATAAGAACTCCTCTTGTGAGGGAGAGAGTGGAGGGCCACCTCTTGGTGAGGTCGGCGAGGATCAGGTCGGCTCGATGTCCTTCGGTCAGAGAGCCACGGTCGTCAAGACCCACACAGGCGGCTGCACCGGAAGTCACGAGCCGCACCGCCTGGGGAAGCGTTGCAATTCCATCACGCACTAGTCGCAGTGCGCCCGGAAGCATCGATGTGGGGATGTAGTCGCTAGCCAACGCGTCGATCAGGCCCGCAGATGCGAGTTCGGATGCCGGTACGTTGCCGGTGTGAGATCTTCCCCGGACGATGTTCGGTGCCCCCGCGACGATGAGCATCCCGTGATCCCGGGCCGCACGGGCAGCCGCGACTGTTGTCGGGAACTCCGCCACACTACAGCCACGGTCGGCAGCCGCCGACACCTCCTCCGGTGTCGCGAGGTCGTGGGCGAAAAGTCGAATGGAACCTGCCCGGACCAAGCCCTCCAACCACGACAGAGTACGGTCACGCACAGCAAGGCGCTCGTCACGACTGCTGCGCCACCATTCCACATGATCAGCAGCGTCGTCGTCACTCATTCGATCGCTGTCAACCAGCCACTTCTGCATTTTCGCTGGGTCGGCGAACTGTCCCTGCCCCGGCGTGTGGTCTTCGTGCGACACGACGGGCACTCGTCCACCCGGAAGACACGAATCACCATCGTTCGGCCCCTGTGGATGCAGTGCACACATCTCGTCCTGAGGTGCCGATTCCGATGACTCCAACTCCTTCGTGAGCAGCGCAAGTCCGTATTCGCAGCGCACATCGAGCCGGTGCAGAACCTGATGATCGACTTGAGTGTCGTCAGTGCGACGGAGTGCTCCCGAGAGTTCGGACGCTGCGGGAGAATCGATCGGTCTTCCCACGATCGACCGTTCCTGGAAGGCCAGGCCGTGGAACGCGGTAGTGATGCCTGCCGCACGAAGCCGGGCACCCGCAGACGCAACCGCGAAGGAGGGATCGAGAACGACACCGGGCCGTGGACGGATATCTCGCGACAGCACATCGCTGTGGACGTCGACGAGCCCGGGCAGCACGTGTGCGCCGCGAGCATCCAGGTCACAGGCAGTGCCACGTGGATGCGGCCCGACGTGAGCGATTCGACCGCTGCGGACGACCACCCGGGCGTCGTCGATCACCCCGTTGGGCAGCACTGCTGTGGCGTGGCCGATCACGAGATCGGAGACTGGGCGGTCCGAGGTGAAGGATGTCACGGCCAGACAGCCTTCCATCCGGTCTTGACCCTCATGTGGACGCCTCATGAACGGCTGCCCACAAGAATGCCCTGTTCGTCCTTGATTCACACACCGTTGTCCAGCACCCCCCTTGGAGTTCACAAATCCTCTATACCTTTGCGGAGGCAACCAGGAGTCATATAGAGGACTTGACATGATCGAACTCGTCGACGTCAGTAAGACCTATAAGGGCGGCGTGCAGGCTTTGGGACCCACGGCCCTCTCGATCGAGGCCGGGAGAGTGACCGTGCTCCTCGGCCCGTCGGGAGCTGGCAAGTCCACGCTGCTGCGGTGCATGAATTTGCTCGTGAAGCCGAGCACGGGAGGCGTGCGAGCGGACGGCGTGCCGTCGCTCGAAACGCGCGGCGACCTTCGACGGCATCGCCGGCGCACCGGGATGGTGTTCCAGCACCACCAGCTCATCCCGCGTTACACAGCGCTGCGGAATGTGCTGCTCGGCCGGGTCGGATATTACAGCTTCTGGCGCAGCCTCCTGCCGTTCGGCCGCGCCGACGAGCGCATCGCCCTGGAGGCGCTCGACCGTGTCGGACTGCTGGACAAGGCCCTCACCCGAGTCGACAACCTCAGCGGCGGCATGCAGCAGCGTGTGGGGATCGCCCGCGCACTCGCCCAGCAACCGGATCTGATCCTTGCCGATGAACCCGTGGCCAGCCTCGATCCCGCTACCGCACGTCGCGTCATGGAGCTGCTGCGCCGCGTCAGCCAGGAGAGCGGCATCACTCTCGTCGCCAGCCTTCATCAGGTCGACCTCGCGCTCGAGCACGCCGACCGCATCGTCGGCCTCGCCCATGGCCGGATCGTTTACGACGGTCCCGCAGACGAAGTCGACGACGATGACCTCCGCGTGATCTACGAAGACGCACGCGACGAGCCGCAGGCTCAGGATGCCTCCCTTCCCGTCGACGACCGACTCGTGATCGAGCCTCCTGACCCCAGTCTCCGCACCCACCCGTCACCTGAAAATCGACCCACCCGATCGCCCTCGATCAACTGAAACAGGAGTGAATCACCGTGCTTGGACGCCCCCGCCTCACCGCAGCCGCAACAGCAGCCCTGACGGCTTCTGCCCTTCTCCTCTCCGGCTGCACTGCCGCCTCCGAGTCCGAGGCAAGCGCCGCCCCCGAAACCCTTCGGGTTGCGCTGCTTCCCGATGAGAATGCCTCGGAGGTCATCAAGAACAATGAACCACTCAAGAGTTACCTCGAGGAGCAGCTGGGGCTGGAGGTCGAGCTCGTGGTGACGACCGACTACTCCTCGATGATCGAGGCGATGGCCGGCGGCCGCCTCGAACTCGGCTACTTCGGCCCGCTGTCATACGTCCTCGCGCAGGAGAAGGCCGACATTGAACCCTTCGCCGCACTGCAGGAAGTCGAGGGCGAGGACCCCACCTACCAGTCGGTCTTCATCGCCAACAGCGAGTCCGGAATCGAATCCCTCGACGATGTCGCCGGCAAGACTGTCGCGTGGGGCGACCAGGCGAGCACGTCGAGCCATCTGATCCCCAAGGCCATGCTCGCCGAAGGCGCGGACCTGCGAGTTGACCACGGCGATTATGAAGAGCAGTACGTCGGCTCTCACGATGCGGTGGCCCTGGCGGTCCAGAACGGCAATGCGGATGCGGGGGGCATGAGCCTGCCCATCTATGAGCGCATGGTCGAAGAGGGACTCATCGACCCCACGACGGTCGTCAAGGTCCAGGAGTCCGAGCCTTACGCCAACTATCCGTGGACCATGCAGTCAGACCTCCCCGAAGACCTGAAGGAGAAGCTGCGGAGAACGTTCCTGGACCTCGAGGACCCGGCGGTGCTCGAACCGTTCGACGCCGCCGGGTTCGAAGAGGTCACCGACGCGGACTATGACGCGGTGCGCGAGCTCGCACCTCTGCTCGACATCGACCTTGAGGACTACCAGTGAGCACCAGCACGGAAAGCGCGAGCACCGTCGGCCTGGTGGACGAGCGGCGAGAGCAGGACTACCTGCGGATCTCCGACAAGGCACGGTCCGGCTGGAGGCGCTCGGTCGCTGTCACCGGACTCGTCCTCGTCACCGTGCTGGTGAGCTCGTGGGTCGTCGGGATGCTCGACGGCGCCCGCATGATCACCGGACTGACGGACATCGCCGACCTGCTGAGCGAGATGTGGGTCCCGGACTTCTCCAACCTCAACAGCTGGTGGGGCCCGCTGTGGGACTCGATGACGATGAGCATCGCGGCCACCGCACTGGCGGTGCTGCTCTCCGTTCCGCTGGCATTGTGCGGTGCGCGCAACACCGCGCCGCATCCGGCTGTCTACTGGGTCGCCCGGCTCATCCTCAACGTGCTGCGCTCCGTGCCGGAGCTGATCCTGGCCATCGTCTTCGTGGCGGCCGTCGGCTTCGGCGCTCTGCCCGGAGCGCTGGCGCTGGGGATCCACTCCGCGGGGATGGTGGGCAAGTTCTTCGCCGAGGCGATCGAGCATGCCGATCACGCGCCTGTGGAGGCCGCCCGCGCGACTGGTGCCGGCCCGGCGCAGGTGATCCTGCACGGCATCCTGCCGCAGGTTCTGCCGCAAATGGTTGACACGACCGTTTACCGCTGGGAGCTCAACTTCCGGGCTTCGGTGGTCGTGGGCGTCGTCGGAGCCGGCGGTATCGGTTTCGAACTGATCGCTGCCCTCCGCACCCTCCAGTACGACGAGGTCGCCGCAATCCTGCTCGTCATCCTAGCCACAGTCACCCTGGTCGACGCCCTCGGCGGAGCGTTGCGGAAGAGGTTCAAATGACAAACAAACATCCGATGGATGCGCATATGACGGAGACCCGCCACCGCCCGGTGGTGGTCCTCACCCACCGGGTGCATCCCCTGATCCTTCAGATGCTCACTGACACCTGCGAGGTGATCGCGAACCAGAGCGACAGCAGCCTGCCCGCCTCGGAGCTGCGACGAAGGGCAGCGGACGCGGACGCCCTCATGGCGTTCATGCCGGATCGAATCACCGCGGAGTTCCTCGACGCCTGTCCGCGCCTGCAGGTGGTCGCCGGCGCTCTCAAGGGCCACGACAACATCGATGCCGACGCGTGCACCGAGCGCGGGATCTGGCTGACGCGGGTAGAGGACCTCCTCACCGAACCCACGGCTGAGCTCGCCGTCGGTCTGCTCATCGGACTCGCGCGCAACATCGCGGTAGGAGACCGCGCGGTGCGGGCCCGCCTCGCAGGATGGCGACCGACGCTCTATGGAAGCACGCTCGTGGGCTCGACAATCGGCCTCGTGGGCGCGGGAAGGCTCGGCCGGGCAGTGGCGCGACTGCTCAGCGGGTTCGAGGCGAATCTGCTCTACTGCGATCCCTCGCCGGTGTCCGGTGAGGAAGATCTGCAGATGGAGCGTGTGGAGCTGTCGGAGCTGCTGGCGCGCACCGATGCAGTAGTGGTCTGCGCACCGCTAGATGTGAACACCCTGCACCTGCTCGACCGGCCCCGACTGGAATCCATGCGTCCGGGGTCACTGCTCGTCAACGTCGGTCGCGGCTCCGTAGTGGACGAGGTCGCCGTGGCTGAGCTGCTACGTCGCGGACACCTCGGCGGATTCGCCTCGGACGTGTTCGAGTTCGAGGACCTCTCGCGCCCGGACCGACCTCGGGACGTGCCAGAGGAGCTCCGGGCGATGCAGGACCGCACTCTCTTTACTCCGCACCTCGGGTCCGCTGTGGCCTCCGCGAGGCTCGCGATTGAGGAACGTGCTGCCAAGGCTATCCTGCAGGCGCTTGCCGGCGAGGTGCCCGACGGCGCTGTCAACCGTCCCCAGCGCACCGCATCTCCCGTTCCGACGCCTGCGATATGATCAGTTCCATCAACCACGTGACGTCGAAGCAGCCCTCACCTCGGGTCCCGGTGTATTTGGCCGCGGCAGACGCTCTCGCCGAGCAGATCGCAGATCACCCGGTCGGTACCCGGCTTCCGTCGGAAGACGCGCTCGCCGGTCAGCTCGGTGTCAGCCGACTGACCGCGCGGGCGGCGTTGGCGGAATTGGAGAGGCGCTACCTGGTGCGGCGACGGCAGGGCAGCGGCACGTACGTCTCCCGTCGGGTCGACTACACGATCAGCCGCTGCCATCCGCCGTCATGGAGCCAGAGCGTCCGCAATGCGGGACTCACACCTGACGTCCGGACCACAGAATGGCGACTCGAGACTCCGTCGCCCGAGGTGCGCCGGCGAATGAGGATGGGACCGAGGCGGCAGGTGCTGGCGCTCTCGCGTGACCGGTACATCGACAACGAGCTGGTCGGCTTCGCCGAGTCCTTCTTCGACACGCAGCTGGTGCCGGACCTGCCCCAGGTTCTCGACCCGTTCGCCTCGCTGTACGAGACCCTGGATGATCACTACGGGCTCCGACCGGTTCGCGGATGGTTCGGCGTGGCCATCGATCCCGCACCGCCTGAGGTCGCCGAGCACCTCGGGCTGAGCGGCCGACCGCCGGTCATCTCGATCCGCTCACGGACAGATGCCGCAGCACGAGACCACCAGCCGGTGGAGCTCACGGTCTCGTGGCTGAGGGCCGACGTATTCCGCATCGAGATCGACTTCGACACATGAGTCCGCCAGCGTAGGCCTTTCCGCAGGCGAACCCTGACCCACCGTCAGCGCGCCCTGCAGGCCAGCTCCAAAGATGGCGTTAGGGCGTGTCTCCCTTATCGGTGATGAGGCTCGCGGCAGGCTGGTCGGGTGAGATCAACGGGATCGCGATATCGGGTGTTCACGGACGAGCAGTGGGCGTGGATCGAGCCGTTGTTGCCCTCGAATCAGGGCCGGCGCGGGCACCCGTTCGGTGACCACCGGCGGGTGGTCGAGGGCATCGCCTACCGGTACCGGACCGGGATCCCGTGGCGGGACCTGCCGCGGGAGCAGTTCGGGCCGTGGCAGACGGTGTGGAAACGCCACCGCCGCTACGCCGCGGACGGCACCTGGGACCGAGTCCTGACCCAGGTGCTGGCCGAGGCCGATGCGGCCGGGATGATCGACTGGGCCGTCTCGGTCGATGCCACCATTGCCCGAGCCCATCAGCACGCCACGAACACGGCCCGCCCGGACCAGGACACAGGGGGCCGGGGCGAATCACAAGAAACTGCCGCTGACCGAGGTTGAACCGCCTGGTCACGGCATCGGACGCTCCCGCGGTGGACTGACCACCAAGATCCACCACGCCGTCGATGGCCGGGGCCGGCCGCTGGCCACGATCGTCACCGGTGGCCAGCGCAACGACGGGGCCGTGCTGGCACAGGTACTGGCTGAGATCCACGTTCCCCGACGCGGCCCCGGGGCGGCGCGGACCCGACCGGAGGCGGTGATCGCGGACCGGGCCTACGCCACCGGGGTGATCCGCACCGAACTGCGTCGGCGCCGGATCCGGGCGGTCATCCCGGACAAGAAGGACCAGATCGCCGCCCGCCAACGGCGGGGTAGTCGCGGCGGGCGACCCCCGGCCTTCGACGGGCAGGCCTACCGCGGGCGCAACGTCGTGGAACGGTACTTCGCCCTGGCCAAGCAATGGCGCGGCTTGGCTACTCGCTACGACAAGCTCGCCATCACCTACCGCGCCGCCGTCACCGTTTGCGCCATTCTCACCTGGCTACGCGCATAAGGGAGACACGCCCTAGTCGAGTTGGGCTGACCCCGTTTCGTAGGTCCAGTCGTTATGAGAGTCGTCCTGTTGCCCGCGGTCGCGGGCAGGGAGACTGGTCAGATCATGACGAACAG
>NZ_JBSEYC010000008.1:0-30442 GCF_053627595.1 Micrococcus sp. 140720015-1 | reverse complement strand
CACCAAGATCTATGCCGCGGCCCACCGCGCCCGGACCGTCTTCTACACGCCCGAGGTCTCCGCGACGATGCGCGCCCTGCAAGAGGACCTCCGGCACGACATGATCCGCACCGAACGCTGCATCGAGGAACACCTCGTCCTCCACGGCGGCCACGTCGACCACGCGCACGGCCCCAACCCGTCACTGCTCGAGCTGATCATCATCGATGAGTCCGAACGCCTCACCGGCAACGCCATCGAGTGGCTCCGCGACCAGTACGACCGAACAGGCATCGCGATGATCCTGATCGGCATGCCCGGCATCGAGAAGCAGTTCACTCACTACCCACAGCTCTACAGCCGACTCGGGTTCGCCCACCAGTACCGCCCCCTCGGCCACGACGAGCTGCTGTTCGTCCTCGAACGTCAATGGCGCAAGCTCGGCAAGACCCTCGACCCCGACGACTTCACTGACGCGCAAGCCATCGCCGCCGTCGAACGCATCACCCGCGGCAACTTCCGTCTCCTCGAACGTCTCCTCCCACAGATTCAACGTGTCCTGAAGATCAACGAGCTCGACGTCATCACCAACGACGTCGTCGAAGCCGCCCGCAGCACCCTCGTCATCGGCACCACCTAACCCGACACGGAACGCAGCGAAAACCGCGACACAGAGCGAAGCTGCTCACACGAAAACGACCCACTCTGACGTGATCCTCTCGTGGGGGCCGGTGGTGTGTAAAGGGGTATACCCCCTTGGACAGCCTGCTTCTCGACGGGGCGGCACCGCTGCGCAATGAAGGTGGGGACGATTCATCCTCGAGTCGAGCTCGGCACCAGCCAGATGGCAGCCGCATCCGTCTCGATGAGTTCCACGGGCCCGACTGCGACCACGCGCAGTCGGAAGTGGCCGGCCTCGGCCACCTCGACGACACTGTCGGGAACGATTCCGGCCTGCTGGAAGCAGATCAGACGCTGCGGGTCGGCGTCGGAGATGCGTAGGACCCGGTAGAACCCCGGCTCGGCTGCATCCAGGCGGACCGCGTGGGCCGGCCGCTCCCGCTGCCCTGCGGGAGTGGGGATGGGGTCGCCGTGGGGATCGTGCGTGGGGTGGCCCAGCATCTGATCGATCCGCTCGATCAGCTCGTCGGAGGCGGCGTGCTCGAGTCGTTCGGCTTCCGCGTGGACCTCGTCCCAGGAGTAGCCTAGGCTCGCGGCGAGGAAGCTTTCCAGCAGCCGGTGCCGGCGGACCATCGCGATCGCGTGCTCGCATCCCTTCCCGGTGAGGGTCACGGGCTTGTAGGGCTGGTACTCGACCAGGCCCTGGGCTGCCAGGCGCTTGACCGTCTCGGTGACGTTGGGCGCGGTGGTGCCCATGCGTGCGGCCAGGCTCTTCGTGCTCAGCGGCGCGTCTCCCCACTCCGTGGCGGACCAGATCGCCTTGAGGTAGTCCTGGGCCACCGGAGTGATCTCGTCGAGGCTCATGGCCTGCACGATAGCGGGACCTCCTTCACCCCTGCCCGGTCAACGTCAGCCACAGCAGCACGGCGTTCAGGGCCACGATCAGAGCCACGACCACCCATGCCACCGTCTGCAGGGGCGTGGAGTTCGCGTGTCGGCCCATCACGGCCCGGGCACCGGTCAGTCGGACCAGGGGGATCATGGCAAAGGGGATGCCGATACTGAGCAGCACCTGGGAGAGGACGAGCGCCCAGGTGGGGTCCACCCCGGAGGCGATGACCAGCAGCGCGGGGATCAGCGTGAGCACCCGCCGCAGCATCTGAGGGATGCGCCAGCGCAGCAGCCCGCCCATGATCTCCGACCCCGCATAGGAGCCCACCGCGGTGGAGGCCAGCCCGGAGGCCAACAGGCCGACGCCGAAGAGCACGCCCACCGCCGGCCCCAGTGCGGTCGTGATCGCCGCGTGGGCGCCTTCGATGCTGTCCGTCCCGGAGACCCCGGAGAGATTGGCCGCCGCCAGCAGCAGCATCGCGATGTTCACCGACCCTGCCACCAGAAGCGACAGCCCCACATCCCACCGGGTGGCCCGCAGCAGCCTGCCAAGGGTGCCCGGATGAGCGTGGGCCCCCTGATGGCGGTCACGCGCCAGAGCTGAGTGCACATAGATCGCGTGGGGCATCACCGTGGCCCCCAACATGCCGGCCGCCAGGAGCACCGTCTGGGTTCCCTCGAACCGGGGGACCATGCCCGCCACGGCCTCACCCCAGGAGATGGGCCCGTAGAACAGTCCCGAGACGAACCCGAGGGTGATCACGGCCAGCAGGCCCATGACGACGAACTCGAAGGGCTGCTGCCCGCGCCGGGACTGCACACCCAACAGGATCATCGAGACCACCCCGACGATCACCCCGCCGGCCAGCAGGGGGATACCGAAGAGGATGTGCAGGGCAATGGCCCCTCCGATCACCTCGGCCAGATCCGTGGCGGCGGCCACGATCTCCGCCTGCACCCAGTACGCCAAACGCCGCCCGCGCGGCAACCGGTGCCCCAGCAGCTCCGGAAGCGAGCGGCCGGTGACGAGCCCGAGCTTCGCCGAGAGGTACTGCACGAGCATGGCCATCAGGTTCGCTGCGACCAGCACCCAGACCAGCAGGTACCCGTACTGGGCCCCCGCCGTCAGGTTCGCAGCCACATTGCCGGGGTCCACATAGGCCACCGCCGCCACGAAGGCCGGCCCCAGCAGCCGCATTCCCCGACGACCGGGGCGATCCACCCTCTCCACGGCGACCTTGCCATCCGCCGGCCGATCCACACCGGCGGTCATCCGAGGCTCCAATGGCGATGCATGCATGAGATTTAACATACCTGAACTCTGAGGAGACAGGTGGTCTGACCACACCCCGGCACCCCGGCAGTCTCAGATGCACCGACGGCCGTAGCCGAACACTCCTGCTTTCACGAACCTAATCGTGTGCACCTGAATTCTTTTGTGTGCCCTAACTGGAGTACCCCTCATGGAAATCTCCCGCCGTTCAGTAGCCACCGGCCTCGCCTGGGCCGTGCCGGCCGTGGCCGCATCGACGGCCGCGCCCGCCATGGCCGCCTCCTCCTGCGCGGGGTACACCGCAGGCAAGCCCCTCCCAGCCTCGGCGTTCACCCTGACCTAGGGCGTGTCTGAGAATAGATGCACGAGTCAGCTGAGACCCTGGGGACATGTCCCGGTTCCAGATGCTCTCCGACGCCCAATGGGAGTTGATCGCCCCGATGCTCCCGACCCGGACCGGCCGCGCCGGCAGGCCGTTCGCCGACGCCCGCACCATGGTGGAGGCGATCATCTACCGGTACCGGTGCGGAATCGCTTGGAGGGATCTGCCCGAGGTCTACGGGCCCTGGCAGACCGTGTGGACCTGGCATCGGCGCTTGGCCGAAAAAGGCACATGGGACACAGTGCTGGCCACGCTGACCGCCGCCGCTGACGCCGAAGGCCTGATCGATTGGTCGGTCTCGGTGGACTCCACGATCGCCCGCGCCCACCAGCACGCGACGAACATCACCCGCCACACAGGGGGATGGATCGAACTACAAGAATCCGCGTGAGGAGCCGGCCGATCACGGCATCGGGCGCTCCCGTGGCGGGCTGAGCACGAAGATCCATCAGCTCGTCGATGGGACCGGGCTGCCGCTGGTCAGCCTGATCACCCCCGGCCAGGTGAGGGGACTCCCCGATGCTGCTTCCTCTTCTGGAGCAGCTGCGCGTGACCCGGCCAGTAGGGCGGCCCCGGACCCGCCCCGAGGCCGTGCTGGGCGATAAGGCGTACTCCTCCCGGGCGATCCGCACCCACCTACGTGCCCGTGGGATCAAAGCGGTCATCCCCGAACCGGCCGACCAGCAGGGCCACCGCAGACGGCGCGGTGCCCGCGGCGGGCGCCCCGTCAGCCTCGACGCGGACGCCTACAAGGGCCGCAACGTCATCGAGCGTCAGTACGCTCACCTGAAGCAGTGGCGGGGTCTGGCGACCCGGTATGACAAGTACGCGATCATCTACAGGGCCGCTGTGGTCCTGAATGCTGTGCTCGCATGGTCAAAACGATTGTCAGACATGCCCTACCTGCGCATCACCAACGAGACGCTCGGCAGGCTGTCCAACAAGCAGGTGGCCCTCGATTTCGACTTCCGCCTCAGCGACGAGGCCGCGGCCTGCGGGGTGCGCACCGGATCCGTCTCCTCCACCAGCAACGGCGGCACCTCCCGGATCGCCTTGAACAACGGGAAGACCTACAACGCGACCAACGGCCTCGCCGTCCCGGCCAACGGATCCGTAGGACGCACCGACGGTACCTGCCGGCTCGGCCTGGACCGCACTGAGGCCTGCGGCACCACGGGGCAGTCCCCCTACAGCGTCGCCGGGTCCACGGGCGCCAGCTCGACCGCCGTCACGGCCATCTCCCTCTACCGGTCCATCACGGTCTCCGGCTACGGCACCACCGTCGTCTACCTCAACGCCACGGGTGTGGGCACCAACCTGTCCGTGAGCGCCGCACCGCTGATCTGACCCCCGCACGACGGACCGCCATGCCGCCTCTGAAGGATCAGGACCTCGCCCTCACACCAGGACAACGCCCCCACCATCCCCTGAGGGACAGGGGGTCGCTTCTGGCATACCCGAGTGGACGCATCATCCCCAGGCGAAGGGGAGCCAGACGCTCAGGCGGGCGGGTGGCTTTGCGCACGGTGAGCGGGCACCACCTTCGGCATTCGGCAGCCTCCCTGGCCGTGCCGGCTTCCTCTGCTCGAACGCGGACCGCCCATGGGACACGCGAAGGAAGCCGGTGCCTCCTGCCCGCACCCCTGGAGAGGATGGTCCCTGCCTGTGCCACCCCAGTAGGCTCAGGTGGTCGTATTCATCCAGTTCAGCAAGAGCTTCATGCTGCGCTCAACCACATCCACGAACCAGCCAAAGGGGATACCCATGGTTGCCGACTCCGAGGCGGCAATGCCCGGCCACGCCATGAAGATCGGCGAGGTGGCCGGGCGCACCGGCCTGTCCCTGCGTTCCATCCGCCACTACGACGACGTCGGCCTCGTTCCGCCATCCGCGCGCAGCGAGGGCGGATTCCGGCTCTACACCGAGGACGACGTGACCCGCCTGCTGCGCGTCATGCGCATCACCCCGCTCGGCTTCAGTCTCGAGGAGACCGCCCTCCTGCTCGAGGTTCTCGAGGGGCCGGCCGCCGAGGCGCCGCGGGAGGACATCGCGGCGTACCTGGAGCGGGCGCGGAAGGGGCGGGCCACACTCGCCCGGAAGCTGCGCCAGGCGGACGAGCTGCTGGCCGAGCTCGAGGCGCTCGGGGACTGACCCACCCGCCCCGGTCCGCTAGCCAGCGCACGCACTCGGCACCCGCGGTGATCTCCGCCATGCATCCGACAATCCGCGCCAAACCTACCCTCACGTAAGAGTAGGGTTCCTCTCATGACACCTGCCTCCACTGCCTCCGCCCGCGTGGCGGCCCCGCCAAACTCGCGCGAACCCTCGCCCGAGCAGCTGCAGTCCGTCCGCCTGACCCTCCGCTCACCCGGCCGCCTCAAGACCGAGGTCCTCGCCGGCCTCGTCGTCGCGCTGGCCCTGATCCCCGAGGCCATCGCCTTCGCGCTCATCGCGGGTGTCGACCCGCAGGTGGGCCTGTTCGCCGCGGCCACCATGGCCATGACCATCGCGTTCGTGGGCGGACGGCCGGCCATGGTCTCGGCGGCCACGGCCGCGACGGCCCTCGTCGTCGCGCCCTTGGTGGCCTCCCATGGACTCGACCACTTGATCGCCGCGGTGATCCTGGCCGGAGGGTTGCAGGTGGTCCTGGGGCTGCTCGGCGTCGCGAAGCTCATGCGGTTCGTCCCGCGCTCGGTGATGGTGGGTTTCGTCAATGCCCTGGCCATCCTGATCTTCACCTCGCAGCTGCCGGACCTGATGGGCGTGCCGTGGCTGGTGTACCCGCTGACCGCCCTCGGCCTTGCGATCATCCTGCTGCTGCCGCGCGTCACCACGGCCGTCCCGGCCCCGCTCGTAGCGATCGTCGTCGTCACCGTGATCGTGCTGCTGGCCGGCGCGGACGTGCCCACGGTGGGGGACAAGGGCCGTCTGCCGGACTCTCTGCCCGCCCTGCTGGTGCCGGATGTGCCGTTCACGCTGGAGACGCTGCAGCTGCTGTTCCCATACGCGCTCGGCATGGCCGTCGTCGGCCTGCTCGAGTCCCTCATGACCGCCAAGCTCGTGGACGACATCACAGACACCCACTCCTCCAAGACCCGCGAGTCCTGGGGCCAGGGCGTCGCGAACGTGGTCTCGGGGCTGTTCGGGGGCATGGGCGGCTGTGCCATGGTCGGCCAGACCATGATCAACGTGAAGGCCTCCGGGGCCCGCACCCGGATCTCCACCTTCATGGCGGGCGTGTTCGTGCTGATCCTGTCCGTCACGCTGGGTGACGTGGTGGCGCTTGTGCCCATGGCCGCGCTCGTGGCCGTGATGATCTTCGTGTCCCTGGCCACCTTCGACTGGCACTCGATCCGGCCGTCCACGCTGGCCTTCATGCCCAAGTCCGAAACCGCCGTGATGCTCGTGACCGTGGCGGCCACCGTCCTCACCCACAACCTCGCGATCGGCGTGGGCCTGGGCGTGCTCGCGGCCATGGTCATGTTCGCCCAGCGGGTCTCGCACTTGGCCACCGTCACCCGCACCCTCGAGGGGCAGGGGCGCGACGCCGTCGCGCGCTACCGCGTGCAGGGCGAGCTGTTCTTCGCCTCCTCCAACGACCTCTACACGCAGTTCGACTACGCGGGCGACCCCGCGCGCGTGGTGATCGACTTCAGCCAGGCGCACCTGTGGGACGCCTCCACGATCGCGGCGCTGGACGCCGTCGAGGAGAAGTACCGGCGGCACGGGGCGACGGTGGAGATCACCGGTCTCAACGTGGCCAGCCGGGCGATGCGCGCTCGGATGTCCGGCCGCCTCGGCGGGGGCCACTGAGACAGGGTTCGCGCACCCCTGACCCTGCTCGATGCCTCGGGGTCAGGGGTGCCCATGAATCACGGGCACTGAACAGCACCGGGCCTGCCTCCATTTGACCCCCGCCCACACGCCCAGTCAGGACCGCTGGCGCAATGGCACCGGCGTCTGCTGAGGATCGCGCGTGGTTGTCGCCGCCTCGGCGCGTGTGAGACGAGGGCGGCAGATTCGGTCGTTTATGGCGTGGCTCCCAGACGCCTCCGGCAGTCTCCACAACTCGCCTGCCAGACGGCCGAAGACTGGCCCCAGTCAGTTCGCCACAACACCGGCCCCAGCAGGGTTTGTGGCAGACGCCTTTCAGCCTGCCCACGTTGCGCAGGGAACACGAGGCCGGCACCCAGGACGCACAGGGGTCCTCAGCCCTGGAGGGGCAGGTATCTCTGATGGCCTGAAGGATCAGCTCAGACCCCTCGACCTGGCGCACCGGTCAGTGCATCAGGTGCGCGCGGACCAGAGCCTCGATGACCGCTGCCTGGCTGGGCGTTGCCGGGTTCATGGCCGCTTCTCGACGCACCGCGTCGCGGATCGCTTCGGGCACCCGCACGTTCAGCGCCACGGTCGGTGCCCCACGCCGGGCTAGGGGCACATACCCGCCGGCCGGGTCCGAGGCTGTTGCCGGCTCTGCGGGGATCACCGCTCCGGGAGCCGGGGTCTGGGGGGCCGGGCTGGGCTTGCGGCGCTGTGCTCGCAGGCTCAGGTCGGGTTCGGACTGCTTCTCGTTCATGCGGTGATCCTTTCGAAGATGAGGCCGGCCAGGTCGGCGTAGGCGGTGGCGACGGGTTCGCCCTTCTCGTAGCGGCCCAGCCAGTCGCAGGCCAGACGTGCCTTGGGGACGATGGAGCGGGCCGGCACCAGGGGGGTGAGCAGCAGCCCGGTCTCGCGCAGCTCCTCGACGGCGACGGTCTGGTCCTTGGGGGTGATGTGGTCTCGGTAGTCCGAGACGACGATGCCCACCTCGGTGAGCCGGTCTGCAGCTCCCAGCAGGGCCATGGACTGTTTGAACGCGGCCACGCTCTGGCGGGCCCCGTGCACCCCGTCGCAACCGTCCGAGGTGGGGCGGGCGGCGTAGATCACCCCGTCTGAGGCGGTGAACGCGTTCTGGGTCAGCGGCCCGCCCTGACGGTTGGGACAGTCGATGACCACCAGATCAGCCTGCAGACCGGACAAGGCCATGCGCAGACGCAGATGGGCGTGGTCCGCGCGGTCGGCTTCCTGGTGAGACAAGGACCGGTCAGAGGGGACCACGCGAAGGTTCTCGTGCCAGCCGGAGGGCACGGCAAGATCCTGGATCCAGCCGGTGGGGTCGGGGTTGCCAATCACCGCGCCGATATGCAGGCCAGGCTCGGTAGGTTCCACGTCCACCCATTTCGTGGCAGCCGCACGAGGATCCAGATCGATCAAGACCACCTGTCGGCCCTGCTCAGCCCAGGACATGGCCAGGGAAACGGCCGTCGTCGTCTTGGCGACACCGCCGGCCTCGGAGTAGACCATCAAGGTATGCATGCACGCATGCTTTCATGCTTGCTTACTAGTAAGCAAGCATGAAAGCGTGCTGACTTGCTAGCGCGCAAGTTAGATAGCTAGCTTGCTAGCAAGTTTTTCTTGGTGCCCACTCGCACTAACCAAGAGTGGAAAGAGTCCTCACGGAACTACCGAAGCCTTCAGAGCCGCCCATTAGGTGCACTGACCGGGGAAGTTGATCGACCCGATCGAGTTCAGCTGGTCGTCTGCGTGCAGAAGGTCGTAGAGGTCCGCGTAGTCGGCGTCGGAGAGCTTGCCGCTCCAGTTCGCTGCTGCGACCTCCCCGAACTCACCGGGCCGGGTCACGGTGTAGGCCGGGTCATCGGTGGGTGCGGGGTCGATGTAGGGGTAACTGGCGAGGTAGGAGAGCACTTCGTCACGGGGCAGAAGGCCCGCCGCGTAGAGGTCGATGACTTCGGCCGGCCACAGCGGATGCGTAGCGGGCCTATCGGCCAGGCTCGTGCGGGCACGGGCGAGGTATTCGCTGATGCTCGACTGGGCTCGGCCGAGCGCACCGGCAAGCTGCTGCTGGGTCACTCCCGCCTCGGCGGCCTTGACGAGCTGCACCCGACGCAGCACGGCAAGGGCGACGGTGGTGCCCTGGAGCTGTGCAAGCTGCTGGGTGGCCTCGTCAGGAGTGCTCGGGGGGATCAGGGTCAGGGTCATGGGGCACCTCTTTCGTCCACTCACAGAATATCGGGTACCCGATAAAGAGGGAGGGGTGCACACCGAACCGCGCCTGGACCTTAATGAGGACTCTGGCGTAGCCGATCACATCCTGGCGGGGTAGCTACTGACTGGTCATGTCCGGCTCCTGTCCTGGGGGCTCTGCGGGCCGTTCGGGCTTGTTGTGCTCGGATTCTGCCTGGTCGGGGCTACGAGCCGGGGAGAGGGCTCGGGGACTGGTGGAACACCCTGCCCGGACCTGCCAGCCTGTAGGAGCGGGGGGAGCGGCGCGGCGTGCCTCCGGTCCCCTGATAGGCCCAAAAGGGCGGATCGTGGTGGGGACTAGAGGCTCCGGTGACGCTGGGGTGATGGTTCAGCCCGCAGTGTGCGTATGGGTATGCGTATGCATTGGAGGCGCGCGGCATTACTCGCGTGCAGTGGCGGCGTGTGCTGATGGCTCTTGGCCCGGGTCAGGTCTCATGGCGGGCGGCACGTTCGGCCCCAGGTTCGGCACTCCTTCGCCCCACGTCCTCACGGATCGTGGGAGCACCTGGCGGCACATCAGCTCGTAGAAGGACAGCCCCTCTGACGGGCGAATACGGCGGGTGAGGCCGCGTGCTTCTCGTTGGTGACGCGGGAGTGAGCACAATCGCCGCGTGGAGCCGTGCGCGAAAGTTGGCGGTGCGCTAAGCTCGGGTATGAAGTTGTTTGGACTTTGTCAGTATGCCCCACGTCTTGGCGGTCGTGGGGCATTCTGCTGTCTAAGGGCATGTCGTGGGGTCTTCGCTCACGTGGGGCTGCCTCTCCCTGCCTGGCTGGAAGGCACCCCGGCTCTTCCCATGGCAACCGGAGGCAGGGCGGCCTACGCCCGGCCGGAGGGCGGCAGATTCCTCAGCGTTCCAGCCCCGTGTCTCGCTCACGCTGGGGGACCAGATGGGCTGCCCCAGCCGGCCCCGGTGCCCGGGTGGGGGCCTTGACCTGACCCCACAGGGACGCATTCACTTCCGGGGTCTCCTGGGCGAACCAGTCCCGCCGGCGCTGCAGCTGCTCGGCCTGCTTCTGGTACTCCTCGGCGCGGGCGGCCGTGTCCGCGGTCGCGGTGACCGGTTGACGCTCCAGGTGCCGCCACACGGACACCGGCTCGGTGTGCACCTGCACCCCCAACCCTCCAGGAGGACGCTGTGGGGCCGGCAGCTGCGTGACGAAGTCCTCTGCCAGGCCCTGGTACTGGGCGAAGACTTCTTCCCTGGTCTGGGTCAGGCGTTCCAACTCCACGGTGGCTTCCGGGGGGAGAGTGGCCCTGGTCCTCCACTGATGCTCAAACAGCGCGGCTCGGGCCCGCTCCAGCTCAGCCCGTGCTGAGCGGCGCTGGAAGAACCCTGCGCTCTGCGCCCGGGTCTTGGCTTGCTCCATTTCGGCTCGCAGCTGCCGGGTCTGGGCCTGGTGCTGCTCGTGCATCTGCTGGTGTGCCTCGTGCACCTGCTGCCGGGCTTGGGTCAAGCGCTCATCCAGCACGTCCAGGGTGTCAGCGAGCTCGCAGGCTTGCGGGTGCGCGGCCACCCAGGCGCCCACCTGTTCACGATGCGTGTTCCACGGGGTCAACGCCGCGGCCACCCGTTCGGCCTTGCGCAACTGCATCCCCAGCCCCATCAACGTCTGATCACGTTGGCCCTTCGGTGCCGGGAACGTCGTGGCCGCAGGCCACACCTGCACCTGCGCCCCAGCCTTGAGCGTGCCCGTGCGCACACCAGATCCCGGATCCTGGGACGGGCGCATCGTCACCTTCTGCCCGTGGACGGCGACCACGGTCAACAGCTGCCCACCGTCCTGGATCTGGTCCCCCGGGCGCAACTGCGCAGCACTCTTGAGCACCGGCTGCACCGGGGCCTGCCGGCCGGGCAGGTTCATGCCCTCCAGCTGCGCGGCCAGGGCTTGGCGGGCTGCGTCCAGGCCGTGATCGGCCCCGTCCCGACCCATCGCCGCCACATACTGCGCCCGAGCCTCCGCCAGGTCCTCGGCCACGAAGTGCGCCACATTGGACTCCCGGCCACGGGTGAGCCCGACGTAGAGGCCGGCAGCGTCGGTGTGCTCGTCAACCAATGTGTGCGCCTGGCCCACGGTGGCCCCCTGGGCCCCGTGCGCGGTGAGCGCCCACCCCAGATGCGCGTGCTCGGTCAGGTACTCGTTGGGCACGTGCAGGGTGCGGTGCCCACCGTCAGGGTCCTGGATCTTCGTGTGCGTGGGGCCGATCTTCCGGATGGTCCACACCTGCCGGTTCAGCACCCCCAGCAGGGCGTCGTTGCGGCGGGTCATGATCCGAGCGCCCTCACTCATGGGCAGACCATCCATGCCCACCAGGAGGCCAGAACCGGCCTCGGGGCCGGTGCTGGTGTGGTGCTGCTGGATGGCCGTGTTGATCTGCTGGGCGTTCTCGTTCGTCGCCGCGCAGATCAACGGGGGCGCACCCTCACGAGCACCGTGTACCCACGCCTTCGCCAGGGCCTGATTTGCCTCCTCCTGACTGGCGTGGACCTGCACCAGACCCATCTCCACCAACAGGTCGAACTGCTCACCCGGGGCCTGCCGGGCACGCATCGCCAAGGACAGCGACGCGTAGACCGGGTTGAGGAACCGGTGCACGGTGTCCAGGTCCACGGACGCCTCCGTGGCGTGCTCGGCCATCTGCAGCACCCCGCCACGGCCCACCGCGCCCAGCTGCTGGTAGTCACCGGTGAGCACGGCCCGCGCCCCCGTCTCGTGCAGCACCGTGAACAGGCGGGCGGCCACGTCCTGGGAGAGCATCCCGGTCTCATCCACCACCACCTGCACGCCCGGGCCCAGCCGGCGCCCCTCGGGCACACCCTGGTAGTCGCCCTCACCCGGGTTAAGGCGCTGCCACCGGGTCACCCCCGTGGCCTTGTCGGTCTCCCACCGGTACCCATAAGCCCGCAACAGCGCATGCACGGTGCTGGCACTGGATCCGGTCTCGGCGGCGGCCACCTCAGCGGCCTTCGCCGTAGGGGTCACTATCACCTGCTCCACACCCTTGACCGCCCCCACATGCTTGGCGGCCTTCAACAAGGTGGTCTTGCCCGACCCTGCCGCCCCGGTGACCACCACCAACTGGTGCGTGCCCGAGATCGCCGCCAACGCATCCCGATGCCCGACCCCCTCAGGCAGAGACACAGGCTGACCATCTGGGTCCGTGGAGGTGGACTCAGCGAAGATGCGCTCCAGCAACCCCTGGTCCATGTCCTGGTGCGCCCCCAGCTCGTAGGTTCGGCCGGCCACGGCCACCTGCTCGGTGACCGGCTCCAACGCCTTGGCCAGCAGCAGCCCCTGCAGGGTGCGCTCGGCCTCGATGACCTGGTCCGTGGTGAGCACCTTCAGATGGTGCGGAGCCGTCCACGGGTCCACGTCCGGGGCGATCGACGTGCACCGGCCCGCCACGAGCGCCTCGGTGGCCTCCCGCACCAGCTCCCCCACCGGGCGCGGGTAATCCGTCACACCGGTCCGGCTGAACTCCGCCGAGACTGCCGCCGACACATCCGCCACCGACCACGCCGACCGCGACGTCTCCAGCTGCTCCACCGCGGCCCGGATCAGGGCCGACTTGTCCACCTGCGACCAGGACACCACCGCACGCTCACGCGGCCCTGAAGGCATCACGAACCCGGTCGCGGCGATCTCGGCCCGCCACTTGTCCTCATCCGGCAGCTCGCCGGGGACCTTCTCCCGACGGGTCTGCGCCCACGCCAGATGATCCAGCCCCTCCAGAATCTGCTCCCCCGGCGTCTGCCCCGGATGCTCGGCCTCCCACTGCGCGACCAGCTGCGCCCGACGCTCCGCGATCTGTCCGGCCCGCTTGCTCATCACCTCCGCCGCCTCGGCCAGCTCGACCACGGCCCCGGTGGCCGGGTCGAAGCTCAACCCGGCCTGCGCCAGAGCGTCCTGCAACCCGGCATGTGAGGCCAACACCGCCTCCCCCAACCGGTTCATCGCCGCGTTGTGCTTGACGAACTCCGCGGTGTCCAACGCACGCCACGCCCCGGCAGCCCACACCCGGTTCAGGAACTGCAGATGCAGGTGCCGGTGCGGGTCCCCCTCCCGCGACGTCCGGTGCGCCACCGTCACCGCCTCGAGCTTCTCCACGGGCACCCACACCTGCCCGCCACGCGGGCCGACCCGGGTGTGCATCTCGGAGGCGGCGTAGGCCATCAGCTCGTGCGCCATCTGCTCTAACGCCGCGTCCAACTGCTGCGCGATCCGCAGGTCCAGCACGGCCGCCACCGAGAGGGTCTTGTCCACGTTGATGACCTTGTCCAAGAACAGCACCGAGTTCTCCCGACGCGACCCCCGCACCTCCCCCGTGGACGGGTCCACCCACTCCACCCACCCCTGGTAAGCCTCAGCGTTCAACGTGCCCGAATCGACCATCTCGCCGGCCCCATCGAACACGAACCGCGACGCCGTCAGCTCGCCCTTCTCCAGGTAGTAGTCATCAGCCGTCGCTGTCCGGTCAGTGGCCAGATAAGCGCGTGCGGCAGCACCAGAGGAACCCCGGAAGAACACCGCACCACCACGCACCTGACCACCTCCGTACCTGACCAGAGTCCCTACGAACGACGTTCGTAGCATATGTGCCTTGATTCTCTTGATTCTTGGGGTTGATCTTACCGTGGTCGTTCTCGGGGTGCCCACGCGCTCGGCGCGTGGGCACCCCGAGAGTCTGCGGGCGTCGTATCGGCGGGGTGGGTGTGACGCGTGAACATGGGGGCTGATGTCCTCGCTGCGCTCGGTTGCTTAGGGGAGGGTGTGCACCTCGCTGAGGTGGTCAGGGCCTTGGCTGAACGGGTGCCGTAGGGCACCTGCCCAGCGGGGCCGGGGGTGTGCTCACCATGGATCCGTCGGCGTGGAAAGGTGAGGGACCCATGGTGAGTGAGGCAGGGGCAGAAGAGTCGCGCCGCTGGGCTGTAGAGCAGGTGGAGGGCGACAGACCCCTTGCGATCGTTCGATGTACTCAGCCAGCAGGTCCAGACGGACAATGACCCACTCGGGAGTGGAGTAAGAATCTCGAGCGGGCGTTCATGGCACCCCCGGTATCTTGCTCCTGTGGAGCAACTTGCAGATCGCGGCGTCATCCGCGCAGCCCTGGACGACTTCGGACATGCCTGGGGTCAGCGCATCGACCGCTGGCGGACCGATGGACAAACCCACACGGAGAAGTCCTTCGCCCAGCAGTTCTGGTCCGACCTGCTGCGCGCTTTCGGGGTGATCCCCGAGCGCATCGACCTGTTCGAGCGCGGGGCCGCGCGCGCCTCCACCGGTGGGGCCGGCTACATCGACTTCTTCTGGTCCGGCGTCGCCCTGGGCGAGGCCAAGTCCCTGGACGCCGACCTCGATGTCGCCCACGCCCAGGCGTTGGACTACCTGGCCGGCGGGTCCATCGGTCAGCACGAGTGGCCCAAGTACGTGCTCGTCACCGACTTCGCCCGCATCCGTGTCGAACGTCTGGGCGAGGCCGGCTGGGTGTCCGAGTTCGCGGTGCAGGACGCCGCCGATCACGTGGACGAGCTGATGTTCCTGGCTGGCCGGGACACCGTGACCAAGGCCGAGGAACAAGAGGCCTCCATCGCGGCCGCGCAGCTGATGGCCTCCATGTTCACCGCCCTCGTCGGGGACGAGGTGGACGTACCCGTGGGCGAGGAGGCCCCCGAGGACGCCGAAGAGGAGGAGTTCGCCACCCAGCAGGCCTCGATCCTGCTCACCCGGCTGCTGTTCCTGCTCTACGGAGACGACGCCGGCCTGTGGGAGGCCGACCTGTTCCAGCGTTGGGTGGAGTGGGACACCACCGCCGACAACCTCGGCCCCCAGCTCGACGCGCTCTTCCGCGTGCTCAACACCCCCGAGAACCGGCGCCGCGGCGTGCCGGACTCCCTGGCCCGCTTCCCCTACGTCAACGGCGGCATCTTCGACGGCACCTCCACCGCCGGGTTCCTCACCAACAACTTCCGGGACGCGCTCGTGGCCGCCTGCCGGTTCCGGTGGACCCAGATCTCCCCGGCCGTATTCGGCTCCATGTTCCAACTGGTCAAGTCCAAGCAGGCCCGCCGCGGGGACGGAGAGCACTACACCTCCGAGGAGAACATCCTCAAGACCATCGGCCCGCTCTTCCTGGACGAGTACCGCGCCCGAGCGGACCGACTCATCCAGAACAAGACCACCACCCGGCGTGAGGTGATCGGGCTGATCGAGGAGATGGCCGCCAACATCTACGTCGACCCGGCCTGCGGAGCCGGCAACTTCTTGAACCTGGCCTACGCCAAGCTGCGCGAGATCGAGACGGACCTGCTGGCCGACCAGCGCCGCCGCACCGGGTCCCAGGACCTGTCCCTAGACGTGAGCTTGGACCAGCGGATCCACATCGACCGGTTCTACGGAATCGAGATCAACTGGTGGCCGGCCAAGATCGCCGAGACCGCCATGTTCCTCGTGGACCACCAGGCCAACCGGCAGCTGGCCGCCGCGCTCGGCCAGGCCCCGGTACGCCTGCCGATCAAGATCACCGCCACGATCTACCAACACGACGCGCTCACCCTCGACTGGTCTCAGGCCCTCCCCGCCCCGGCCGGGCGCACGTTCGTGTTCGGCAACCCCCCGTTCCTAGGTGACCACACCCGCACGGCTGCCCAGCTGGCGCTAATGCAGGCGGCCTGGGGAGAAGGCAAGCAGCTCTCCCGCCTGGACTTCGTGACCTCCTGGCACGCACTGACCCTGCGCCTGCTGGCTGAGCGGGATGGGGAGTGGGCGTTCGTGACCACAAACTCGATCGTTCAGGGGGACCAGCCAGCCCGCTTGTTCGCCCCGATCTTCGCCGCCGGCTGGCGGATCAAGTTCGCCCACCGCACCTTCGCGTGGGACTCTCAAGCCCCCGGCAAGGCCGCGGTGCACTGCGTGATCATCGGCTTCACCCGCGACCCCAATGCCAAGGCGCGCCTGTTCAAGTACGAGCATGCACGCGGTGAAGCCCGCGAGGTGCCCGGGGTGAAGACGATCAACGCCTACCTGGTGGACGGACCCAACGTCCTCGTGGACAAGCGAAGCACCCCCCTCGCCCCCGACCTTCCGGAGGTCACCTACGGATCCAAGCCTGCCGATGCCGGCAACCTCATCGTCACCGCAGAGCAGTACCAGGCCGTGATGGCCGATCCCGTGATGGCCCCCTACGTGCGCCCTTACGTCGGCGCGGTCGAGTTGATCCGCGGCCAGCAACGCTGGTGCCTCTGGCTGACCGATATGGACCCGGATGCGCCCTCCCACTCCCCCGAGCTCAAGCGCCGCCTCGAGGGTGTCGCCGCCGAACGGGCCAAGTCCAAGGCCGCCTCCACCCGGGACTGGGCGCGCTTCCCCCACCTGTTCCGCCAGCGCGGCCTCGTCTCCGATGTGCCCTTCGTCGGGATCCCAGAAGTCAGCAGTGAGGGGCGCGCCTACCTGCCCGTGGCCCACTTCGAGCCCGACGTCATCATCTCCAACAAGGTCTACGGTGCCGTGGACCCCGACGGCATCGTCTTCGCCGTGGCCTCCTCCTCGATGTTCATCACCTGGATGAAGACCGTCGGCGGACGTATGAAGTCCGACCTGTCCTTCTCCAGCACGATTACCTGGAACGGTTTCCCCCTGCCTGCTCTGACCAACAAGGACCGGGCCTCTCTGGCCAAGGCCGGCCAGAACGTCCTCGAAGCCCGGGCTCTCCACCCCGAGCGATCCCTGGCTCAGCACTACGCACCTCTGAGCATGGACCCGGTCCTGGTGAGGGCCCACGACGGGTTGGACACGGTGATGGACAAGATCATGGGAGCACCCCGCCGGTGCCGTACCGAGCTAGAACGTCAGGAGCTGCTCTTCACCCGATATGCGGAGCTGACCTCGTAGCAACGCCCTATACGGCGGATGGAATAGAAGCACCGGCGCCGGAGTAGAGGTCTGCCCCTCTCAGACGACGAACTGCAACTTCGGCCGCACAGTCGAGGCAGCATCCATGACCGCTTCAGTAACCTCGGGAGCGATACGGCCAGCGGCCATGATGGCCTCGAAGTCGTACCCGCCATCAGTGATCAGCTGCCGAGCGATCTCGAGCACCTGCGGCGATTCTGCCGGGCCGAGAGGCCCGGGCTCGGGATGCCCCCAAACGGAGAGTTGCTGGTTGGCACGTCGATACGAGGCCTCGGAGAGCCGCCCCAGCGAGTGAGCACGGTAAACCAGGGCACGCAGACTGACCCCCCAGTGGCGCTTGAGCTCATGGAACGCCGGCCAGTTGATACGCCGGGGCAGGTCTTCAACGATCTCGTCTCGAGGCATGAGGAACTCAGCGGCGAACTGGTGAGCCTGCTGCTCCACTAGCTTCGACCCAGGCTCCGTGTCGGGGTGCAGAACCAGATGGCCCAACTCATGGGCCGCGTCGAACCGACTACGAGCTTTGTCATCCTTGGTCGGGGAGAGGAAAACCAGTGGTCTTGCTCCGGAGTATGTCGAGAACGCGTCCACAGCCGCATCCGTCTCCGTCGGCAACCGCAAGGCGATGATTCCATGCGCTTCCAGAGCCTGGACGACCGATGGCACAGGGCCAGGGGCGATGCCCCACGCCGCACGAGTAAGCCGAGCCGCCTCAACAATGGCCTCATCGGTCAGCTCCTCGGGTAGCTCCAGTTCGGGCAGCGACACCGAAGGAAGGTCGACGTAGGCACCCACCAGGTCAACCAGCTCCAGGCACAGCTCGCCATAGGCCAGCGCCTGCTCCCTGGACGCCGCAGACGTAGAGCGCAACGAGCGGAAGTGGGCCCCGGACGCAGGCAAGAGCGCAAGAGGTCGTCCGGCGCCAAAGAACTCCCGAGGCAGGCCCAGTTGCAAGCAAAGCCGGGCCAGGACGCCTTGAGTCGGCTTCGAGAGGTTCTTCTCGAACTGCCCGATGGCCGTGGGGGTGACTCCCACTTCCCGGGCGAGAGTCGCCTTGGTCTTCCGGCGCAGCCTTCTAGCCACAGTGAGCCGAGTGCCATCGAAGTCCGTACCCGCAGCGGAGAGATGCGAAGGTCGGGTCACGCCTGGCCTTCCTGAGGCCGCCGCTTGAGGGCCATCGACAGGGCTGCTGCGGGTCTCTCATCGAAGTTCGGGCCACGATCAGCCATGGGCGTCGGCGTGGCCTGCGTGTCGAGGTCGGTGTCCCACCAGAGCCTCTGATGGGCGAGGAAGGGCCTCTCACCGAGCACGGGAACGGCCAGCCAGCCCGCGGTCAGCCCGGTGCTGGCTTCCCCTGCCCAGAGGAACATGAACTTCCGCACAATTCCGGGGGCACCAGAGAATGAGAAGAGAGGCACCATGCCGGTGGCAGGGGTCCTGTGCTTCAGAACTTCCGAGTTCTCGGTGGCGAACGCCAACCGGGCGTTACTCTTCTGCCTCCAGTCGATGCCACCCTCCCAGTCAGGAGTACGCCGCTGCGCAGGTGGGACCTTCATCGTCAAAAAGCTCGCGCCCGCGAGCTCGAAGGTGAGGACGTTCCGCGGAGTAGCCACATGAAGCCCGTCAATGCTCCAGTGAGTGTCGGCGCGCTCACGGTCATCGTGGCGGAATCGCCGCAGGGCCCGCTCCGTCATGTTCTCGTGGCCCTGGAAGCCGAGGGACCTCGCAGTGTCACCGAGCTCGTCAGGCTCGTATCGAGCGAGGTTGATCGAGTAGACCTCCTGCACCAGCCCGCGCAAGGCGTCAGTAAGGCCGCTCTCGGTGCAGGCGATAGTGATGGCGTGCAAGGCGCCCTGGGCTGCTTCTTCGGCTCGATCCACGCAGACAGTAAAGCATGGCCGCCTCGACAAGTCCAGAAGAGAAGCACCAATGATCATAATTTGATGAAAACTGAAGTATAATCTTCATCGGTCGGCACTGCTCAGTGGGGCAACCCCGCCTGCGACTCCTCCGCCTCCCACCTGCGAGCTCTCCAGCCGCCAGGTCTGAGCTCGGGCCGCCTCGGCAAACCTCCAAGCGTCGCACCGCTCCAAGCTCGCGAGGATGTCCGCCACGGTGAGAGCCGGGTTGCGGGTGGCCGATGCCTGCACCTGCAAGGAACGCATCACCTCAGCGGGGTCTAGGTCGAGCTGGTTCACGAAGAACTCGTCCGGGTGCTGGGCCTCCAGGTTGAACCGCCCCAGCACCTCCGTCGGGAAGTCCTTGAGGTTGGCCGTCACGATCAAATCCGCGCGCCCCTGGATCGCCGCGGCCACCACGTGCCGGTCGTTCTCATCAGGCAGGCTGATCGCGCTCAGAAGCTCCTCCCACCCTTCCACGCAGGCATCGTCGAACGCTTCGTTCATCACGGCAGCGCGGTGACGGGCCGCCCCGGACTCCTTCATGTCCGGATGGATCGTCTCCAGCGCACGGATGGTTTCCTCGAGGATCCGCTCACTCCACAACGGCCGGTAGAGGCCGGCGTCTGCCAGGGAGAGCAGAGTGTCCGCCTGCGCGATGGGCACCAGCACGCAGGCGTCGAGCACGGCACTGAAGCGCGCCACTACTCGGCCTCCTGCCCCAGGTCGCGGCGCGCCTGCCGGAGCGCGTCCCGGTAGCGATCCGCGTCCTCGGCGTACAACCCCGCCTCCGAGGCCGAGCCCGCGAGCTCCTGCAGGGCAGCACGACGATCCCGGCGCTTCCGTTCCTGGTACTCCACCACGTCCTGCAGGCGCAGCCGCCGGTGGCGTCCCCCGGAGGGCAACTCGTAGGGGAGCTGCCCACTCTCCAGCAGCTTCACGAGCGTGGGACGGCTGATGCCCAGGAAGTTGGCCGCCTCCTGAGTGGTGAGCATCTGATCGACCGGGGCCACGGTGATGGCCTTGCCCACCCGCATGGCCTCGACCACGTCGCGCAGGACGTTGAACGCCTCCAGCGGAAGAGGAACGGTCTGCCCGTCAGGTCCCAGCAGGGCGGCCGGCTGCGTCAAGCCCCCCAGGAACCTGCTCAAATCGAGCATCTCCTCCAGGTCCGTGGGAGGCATCACCGTGTGCTTGTCGTTGAGCGTGGTGGTCATGCAAGCAGTATGGGAGACGAAACGAAAAAATCGCAACCCTCTTCCAGGCCAGGCTCAGCCCCCCGTCTCCACACCCCGAGCCAGCGAGGTGTACAGCGTCTGCCGGCTCACCCCGAACGTGCGCGCCACCTCCGCCTTCGGGATCCCCATCTGAATCATCACCCGCGCCTGCTCCACATCGGTGTCCGAGAGCTTCGGGGCCTGCACGTACTTGCCGCGGGCCTTGGCCAGGGCGATGCCCTCAGCCTGGCGTTCCTTGATCCGCCGTCGCTCGAACTCAGCGAACGCAGCCAGGATCCCCAGCATGAGTCCGTCCACCGGGGATGTGCCGGACTTGTCCACGGTGATCCGCTCGGCCACGAACTGCACCGCGCATCCTTTGTTCGTGAGCTCGTCCACGATGGCGTACAGGTCCCGGGTGTCACGGCCGAGCCGGTCCATGGAGGCGACCTTCACCAGGTCCCCTTCCCGGACGTACCCAATCAGCTCGGCCAGGCCCGCGCGCTTGGCGCGGGAGCTGCCGCTGATCTTGTCCTGGAAGATGCGGTCACACTCCCCCACCGTCTCGAGCTGACGATCCAGGTTCTGCTCGGCCGAGCTCACCCGCACATAGGCCACCGTCTGTCCAACCACGTCTTAGAGCCTCCGCCAGATGTGTCCAACGGGTCCGAAAATGTGAACAGCTTCGCTCTGTGTCGTCCTTCAAGCTTCTCTCCCTGTCGTCCCGCGTCACGAAGCGGACCGGTTCTCGAGGTGCGGAAGATCGTCGGTGCGGGCATGGGGTGGTGGGTGCATACTGGTGGTGTCTTCGGACCCGGCAGTGGGGCTTGCCGGACCCAACCTCGACACTCGTCGACAACAGTCCCTATCTCAGCTGGTTGCGCTTCTGTGCGCCTGAGGTAGGGAGATGTCATGGTCGAGTCGAACACTGCCGGTGTTGTCGTGGTCGGTGTGCAGTCCGGGCAGGGGCACGACGTCGTCGGTGTCGCGGCTGCCGTCGCTGAACGCTTCAGCGCCCGCCTGGTGTGTGTGGTCGTCGATCCGGCGCTGCTGTCAGCGGGGGTGCGTGCGGACGGGTCGGAGATCATCGAACCGATCGACCCGGACACGGCGGACAGCGACCCGCAGCAGCTCCCCGACGAAGACATGCGGGTCATCAGAGATCTTGCTGCGGCGCGATCGGTCGACGTGGACTTCGTCTCCCGCGTCGGGGACCCGAGTCACGCACTCGCTGCGGTGGCTGAGGAACGTGACGCGGTGATGATCGTCGTCGGATCCCAGGCTGGCCGACGCCGGATAGCGGAACTGCTCACCGGGTCCGTCGCCGCGCACCTGACGCATCAGCAGCACCGGCCGATACTGGTCGTCCCGCACGACCCGGTCGGCGCCACCGTCCTCCTCCCGTCGGAAGCCCCGTGACGGGCATGCTGACGCTCCTGCGGCATGGGGAGAGCACCGCGAACGAAGCCGGCACCTTCACCGGGCTCCTCGACGTCCCGCTCACGCACCGCGGCGAACGGCAAGCATCCGCAGCCGGACAGCTCCTCCGGTCGAACCACATCACGCCGGACGTCGTGGTCACCTCCACATTGCGCCGTGCCGTCCGCACCGCCGAACTGGTCTGCGACGCCCTCGGGACACAGCTGCCCACGGAAGCGGTGTGGCAGCTCAACGAACGCAACTACGGTGCCCTGACCGGGATGACGAAGACCGACGCCCGTCGGATGCTCGGTGACGACGAGTACGTGCGGCTCCGCAGGTCCCGTACCGGCACACCGCCACCGATGTCGCTGCACCTGTGGGAGGAACTGCGGTCGAGCTCCGCGCTGCGCGGCCTGCCCGACGGCGCCCTCCGACGCACCGAGGCACTCTCGGACGTCATCAAGCGGGTCCGCCCCGTCTTGCACGACCGGCTCCTGCCGATGGTGCGGTCAGGGCGGAGCGTCCTCGTCGTCGCGCACGGGAACTCGCTCCGCGCACTCTGCGCATGCATCGACGACCTCACCGACCCGGAGCTCGAGCAGCTCAACCTGCCGACCGGGCAACCCGTGCAGTACCACCTCGCCCCGACGGGTGCTCTCGTCCCGCGGGGTGGGGCGTTCCTGGATCCGGTAGCAGCACAGCACGCCGCGGCGCTGGTCGCGGCAGAAGGCGGAACATGACCACCCGAACGGACACCCCGATGCCCGACGACCAGCTCCCTCCCGACCCGGACGTCGACGTCTCCGACCCGGCAACGACCATGCGGCCGGTGCATCTGCGGTGGCGGTACGTCGGCCTCGTCGCCGTCGGTGGGGCCGGCGGTACTGCCCTCCGCGACGTCATCAGTAGCGTGCTCCCTGCCGATGGCGGGGTGAGTTGGTCGATCTTCTGGATCAACATCACCGGGGCGCTGGCCCTCGGTGTGCTGTTGGAAGCGCTCGCGCACCGTGGGCCCGATGCCGGTCGCCGGAGGGTGCTGCGGCTGCTCCTCGGGACAGGGGTCCTCGGCGGGTTCACCACCTACAGCACCCTCGCCGAGTCCACCGCCGCCCTGTTCCTCGACGGCCACGGCCTCGCTGGCACCGGCTACGCGCTCCTCACTGTCCTATCCGGCGCGATCGCGACCGCCTGCGGTCTCGTCGTCGCCGGCTGGTTCCGTCCCCGAACGGAGGAAGCATGAACGCCGCCCTCATCGTCGTCGTCGCCCTCGGTGGCGGTGCCGGCGCTGCCGGTCGGTTCCTCCTCGACGGGCTGATCAACACCGGCCGGGAGTTCCGGCTCCCCGTCGGCACGCTGACGATCAACATCACCGGGTCGCTGCTGCTGGGGATCATCGTCGGCGCCGCCACGCACCTCGGCGCGGTGCCGGTCGCGGTCCTCGGCACCGGGGTGATGGGCGGCTACACCACGTTCAGCACCGCCAGCTTCGAAACCGTCCGCCTCGCCCGCAGCGGACGGATCACCGCCGCCGCGATCAACGGTCTCGGAATGCTCGTCGTCTCCGTCGCCGCCGCGACCGCCGGCATCCTCCTCGGCGGCACCCTGTGACCACCCCACTCACTGACCACCCACCCGCTCCAGCACCGGAGGTACCCATGCTGTTCGACGTCACGATCGAGATTCCCCGCGGCAGCGGCAACAAGTACGAGGTCGACCACACCACCGGCCGGATCCGGCTCGACCGGGCGGTGTTCACCAGCATGGTGTTCCCCCAGGACTACGGCTCCATCGACAACACCCTCGGCGATGACGGCGACCCCCTCGACGCCCTGGTGCTCCTGCCCCGTCCCACGTTCCCCGGCGTCGTCATCACGGTCCGGCCGGTCGGGATGCTGCGCATGGTCGACGAGAACGGCGGCGACGACAAGATCCTCACCGTTCCCGCTGGCGACGACCGCTTCGCGCAGCTGCGGGACATCACCGATGTGCCGGAACACACGCTGGCGGAGATCGAGCACTTCTTCGCCCACTACAAGGAGATCGAGCACGGCAAGCACGTCACCACCAACGGGTGGGCCGACCGTGCTGCTGCCGAAGCCGTCATCCGCACCGCACAGAACGCCCACACCCGACACCCGTGACCCACGGGTCCACAGACTGCCGCGGGGAGGCACTGGCGCTGAGTGATCGCCAGCAGGTCGTCCCTCCGCCTCCCCGCGGCTTCCCCTTCCAACCACAGACCAGCTCGACGCATGACCCGAACCGAACCGAAGGAGCGTCACCATGAACGACTACATCAGCGGCATCCACCACCACGGAGCCCATCAGGGTGAGTACGTCACCCACCACGACCACCCCGTCACCATCGACGCCGTCCACGGCGCCCGCATCCTCGACTCCCGCGGCTACCCGACCGTCCGCGTGTCCCTCGAGCTCGACGACGGCCGCACCGTCACCGGGGACGCCCCCGCGGGCGCATCCACCGGCGCCCACGAAGCCGTCGAGCTCCGCGACGGCGGTTCCGCGTTCGGCGGCCGCGACGTCACCCAGGCGCTCCACCTGATCGACACCGACATCTCAGGGCTCCTCACCGGCCGGTCGTGGTCGGCGATCGGGCAGATCGACGCCGCCCTTGCCGAACTCGACGGCACCACCGGGTACCGCCGGCTCGGCGCGAACAGCGTTGTCGCCACCTCGATCGCCGCATCCAGGGCCCTCGCCCATGCCGCGGACCTCCCGCTCTGGCAGTGGATCGCTGAGATCACCGGCTCGACGCCGCGGATGCCGGTCCCGCACTTCAACGTCCTCAACGGCGGCGCGCACGCAGCGAACGAGCTGGACTTCCAGGAGTTCATGATCGCTCCCGTCAACGCAGGCTCGATGGCAGACGCCGTCCGAATCGGCGCAGACGTGTACCACGCTCTCGCGGCGCTGGTTCGGGACCGGTTCGGCAGCCTCGGCCTCGGCGACGAGGGCGGTTTCGCACCGTCGATCGCTGCGCCCGAGGAAGCGCTCGACCTGCTCGTCGACGCGATCCGTACCGCCGGCTACGAGCCGGGCGTCGATCAGGTGGCGATCGCGCTCGATCCGGCCGCGAACGAGTTCTCCCAGGGCGACGGCTCCTACCGGGTGCTCAACGACAGCCTCGACCGGGACGGGCTGGTCGACTACTACCGGCACCTCATCGACACGTATCCGATCCGGAGCATCGAAGACGCGTTCGCGGAAGACGACCATGAGGGGTTCCGCCGCATGCAAGCGGCGCTCGGCGACCGGATCCAGATCGTCGGCGACGACCTCTACGTCACCGACCCACAGCGGATCCGCGACGGCGGCGAGCAGCAGCTGACGAACGCGGCACTGATCAAGCCGAACCAGATCGGGACCGTCTCCCAGACCCTCGGCGCGATCGCCACCGCCAAGAGCATCGGGATGGCCAGCATGGTCTCCCACCGTTCTGGGGAGACCACGGACACGTTCATCGCGGACCTCGTTGTCGGGACCGGCACCGGGCAGATCAAGTCCGGCGCACCCGGCCGCGGGGAACGCGTCGCGAAGTACAACCGGCTCACCGAGATCGCCGAGCAGCACCCGGAGCTGCCCTACGGACTGATCTGACCACCGGTACTCGAGCTGCGAGCAGTGTCCAGGAACGCCGTCACAGCGGGCCCCGGGCGGCCTGACCAGATCGCTCGCAGCGGCCGGATCAGTGGCGGGCCGAGCAGTAGCGCCCGGACGAGGGCACCGTCTTCGAGGTCAGTGTCGACGGTGCGGAGACTCATCACCGCGGGCGCGATGCCCGCTCGAGCGTTGGCGCGGATGATGCCAGTCGTTTCCAGCACTGCAGCCGGCGGGACCAGGGTCAGACCCGCGTCGTCGAGCCACGCTTCGACCGTGGAGCGGGTGCCGGACCCTTCCTCACGGAGCAGCAGGGGTGTCTCCGCGAGGTCATCCGAGGTGATGGCCGAAGCGCTTGCCCAAGGATGGTGCGGGGCGACGACGACCACGAGTTCGTCCTCATCGACCACCAACGATGAGAGGCCAATCGGCGCAGCAGGAGTCTCCGTGAACCCGACGTCGGCAGCGCCGGAACGGACGAGGTCGGTCACGTCGGCGGAGTTCCCCGCGATCAAACGCACCGACGCATCCGGCGTGGCAGCACGGTGGGTGAGCAGCCATCCGGGCAGCAGGAGTTCGGCGATCGTCTGCGACGCTGCGATCACGAGGGATCCCGCCGGTTCCCGCAGCGCGGCGACGCCTGCTTCAAGCCGCCGGGAGGCCTCCAACACCGGGACGGCGAGACCGAGCACCACCCGGCCGGCGTCGGTCAGCGCGGTCCCGGATGCCGTCCGGTGCGCCAGCGGCTGACCGGTCGCCTGCTCCGCGGCACGCAAGCGCGCAGACACCGCCTGCTGTGTCACCCCCAACACCTCGGCCGCGCGGGTCAACGACCCGGTCTCCGCGACGCGGACGAGGACCTCGAGGGTGTCGAGGTCCAGGATCCGGTCCGTCAACCGCCGCAGTGCCACAAGCAACCATTGTGCCCTGCCAACGAGTCCGCCGTTCCCGAACCACGGGGCACACGCGCACGATGGGTGCATGTCCGCTCACCTCGCCCACGCACCCGCAGCCTCTGAGCACGGTGTGCGCGACCGGCGGCTGTTCCGGGAGCTGGAGCGGCCCGGCCTGATCGTGTCGAACCTGACCCCGAACTGGTTCGCGTCGATCATGGGGACCGGGATCGTCGCCGTCGCGGCCGCGTCGTTACCGCTGCAGTTCCCCGGTCTGCGCACGGCGGCGACGGTCGTCTGGGCGATCGCGGCGGTCCTGCTCGTCGCCCTCACCATCGCGACGGTCCTGCACTGGGTCCGCTACCGGAGCACCGCAGCGAAGCACCACCTCAACCCGGTGATTTCCCACTTCTACGGCGCACCGCCCATGGCGTTCCTCACCGTCGGCGCCGGCACGATCCTCCTCGGCAAGGACTGGATCGGCCTCCCCGCCGCCGTCACCGTCGACTGGGTCCTCTGGACCATCGGCACCATCGGCGGCCTGCTCACCGCGGTCCTGGTGCCGTACCTGGCGTTCACCCGCCACGAGAACACGCCCGAATCCGCGTTCGGCGGCTGGCTGATGCCGATCGTCCCGCCGATGGTGTCCGCCTCGACCGGTGCGCTCCTCCTGCCGTATGCCCCCGCCGGGCAGGCACGGGAGACCCTGCTGTGGTCCTGCTACGGCTTCTTCGGCCTCAGCCTCATCACGTCCCTGGTCGTCATTACGCTGATCTGGAACCGTCTCGCGCAACACAAGGTCGGTGCCGCCGGTATGGTGCCGACCCTGTGGATCGTCCTCGGACCGGTCGGACAGTCCATCACCGCGGTAAACCTCCTCGCATCGAACGCCCCCGCCGTCGTCGACGCGTCGACCGCCCACGCACTGCTGGTCGTGGCGCTGGTGTACGGGTTCGCGATGCTCGGCTTCGCGCTGCTGTGGACCGTCATCGCCCTCGCCATCACCATCCGCACCGCCCGCGAACACCTGCTGTTCAGCCTGACCTGGTGGTCATTCACGTTCCCCGTCGGCACCTGCGTCACCGGCCTGAACGGCCTGGCCCTGCACTCCGGACTCACCGTCGTCGCCGTCCTCGCAGTCGTCTACTACGTGGGCCTCGTCGCCGCGTGGATCACCGTTGCCGTCCGCACCTTCCACGGCTCCGTCATCCGCGGCACACTCCTCGCACCACCACAGCCGGCATGAGCACCCCCGACGAACTCGCGGACGAGGTCGCGGACGTTCGATCCCTGAACGCCCTCGCCGAGGCATGGCGCACCGCACCCGACGGTTCACGGCGGTTCGTCCCGAACTTCGACCCGAGATCCGGCGGCACATCCAGCCGCGTCCTGGTCCTCATGCAGTCGCCCGGCCCCCAGACGATCGCCGCAGCGCACACGGCGATCTGCAGCGAGGACAACCCGGGCCCGACCGCGGCCGCGTTCCGCGCAGCCCGCATCGAGTCCGGACTCGCACGCAACGACTACCTCCGCTGGAACCTCATCCCGTGGGAGATTCTCGGCCGCGTCCGACCTGTGGACATCGACGAGGGGCGACACGCCCTCGAAACTCTGCTCAAGGTGCTCCCCGTGCTCGATGCCATCGTCACGTACGGTACCGCCGCCCTCAACGGAGTCATGCGGCACCTCACCCTGGACGAGCACCCCCGACTCGTACCCGTCATCGCGGCACCACACCCCTCTCCGGCCAACGGCCGCCATCGCGCGGAACAACAACGACGTTCCGTCCAAGCGCTCCGGCTCGCGGCGCTGACTCACCGGCTGTAGCAAATACGAACGACTCCGCTACAACTGCCCGTGCCGACGGTTCGGCAGCGTGTGAGGCGGCGTGTCTTGTAACGGAACCCAATCCCGGAATCTACGTGCCGCCACTACCCCTCCTGGTCGAGTTTCGCTACGTTCTCTCCATGGGTCACCTCCTCGGGTACGCGCGCGTGTCCACCACCGACCAGGACGCGTCGCTACAGATCGACGCGCTGGGCGCCGCCGGCTGCTACCGCGTGTTCGTCGACACCATGTCCGGGTCGCTGCAACACCGGCCCGAGCTCGACAAGCTCCTCGACCAGCTCCGCCCCGGCGACACTCTCGTCGTCTGGCGACTCGACCGGCTCGGTCGATCCATCCGGCACCTCATCGACCAGCTGCACGCACTCGCCGAACGCGGCATCGGGTTCCGGTCGCTGCAGGAGACCATTGACACCACCTCACCCGGTGGCCGGCTTGTGTTCCACGTCTTCGCTGCGCTGGCGGAGTTCGAACGGGACCTCATCAAGGAACGCACCAACGCCGGCCTCGCCGCCGCCCGAGCCCGCGGCAGAACCGGCGGCCGACCATCTCGGCTCTCCGCGGACCAGGTGCGCACCGCACGCCGGCTCTACGAACAGCAGGACATGACCGTCGCGCAGATCGGCGATGTCCTCGGCGTCAGCCGCACCACCATCTACCGGACGCTCGCGAAGCACGCCGAACCCGTCGCCCGCCGACGCGCAAAGCCCTCACCGACGATGTAGCCGGTCATGGACGCGAGCGAGCGGTGGCGAATCCTTCGACTGCACGTCGAGGACGCAATCCCGCTTGCCACTCTGGCCCGCAGCACGGGCGTCACCGAGCGCACCCTGCAACGCTGGCTCGCCCGCTACCGGACAGGCGGATACGCCGCCCTCGCCGACGACGCTCGCGCCGACCATGGCGTCCGACGCACAGCACCGGAACTCGTCCGCCTGGTCGAAGGGCTTGCGCTCACCAAGCCGCGGCCGTCGATCGCCACCATTCACCGTCAGGTTGGCGTCCACTGCGCTGAACGGGGACTGCCGTCGCCGTCGTACTCCGCCGTGCGGTCGATCGTGAACGGGCTCGATCCCGGAATGGTGACGCTCGCACTCGAGGGGCCAGCGTCATACCGTGACAAACACGAGCTGCTGCTCCGACGTCGCGCGGACCGCCCGAACGCGATCTGGCAGGCGGACCACACGATGCTTGACCTGCTCATCGTCGGGCCCAACGGCAAGCCCGCACGGCCGTGGTTGACGGTGATCCTCGACGACTACTCCCGCGCGATCTGCGGGTACATGGTGTTCCTCGGTGCCCCGTCAGCGGCGAACACCGCGCTCGCGCTGCGCCAAGCGATCTGGCACAAGCCGGAACCGGACTGGCCCGTCTGCGGGATCCCGGACGTGCTCTACACGGACCACGGGTCCGACTTCACCAGCCATCGTCTCGGCGACACCGCCGCTGTGCTGCACCTCCGCATCATCCACTCGCAGGTCGCCCGGCCCCAGGGGCGCGGGAAGATCGAGCGGTTCTTCGGCACGATCAACACCGAACTGCTCCCAACGCTCCCCGGCCATTTCGCAGCCGGATCCTCGGCGCCGACGCCGGCGCTGGATCTCGGCGGCGTCGACAGTGCCATCAGCACGTTCATCCGCAGCTACAACGCCCGCACCCACCGCGAGCTCCGGACGAGCCCACTGCACGCGTGGATTGCAGACGGGTGGCTGCCACGGCTCCCGGAGTCCCTTGAACAGCTCGACGGGTTCCTGCTCACCGTCCCCACGACGCGGGTCGTGCAGCGCGATGGCATCCACTTCGAGGGCCTCCGCTACACCGCGGCCACTCTCGCGCCGTTCGTCGGTAGCACCGTGAGTGTCCGGTACGACCCACGCGACGTCACCGAGATCCGCGTCTTCCACCGCGACGTGTTCCTCTGCACCGCGATCAGCACCGAGCACCAGACCGAGACGATCAGCCTCAAGCAGATCCAAGCCGCCAGGAACGCTCACCGCCGGGCTTTACGCGGGCAGATCCACGAACGCATCGCGATCGTCAATCCCAAACTCGACGACACCACCACACCGGCAGCCGTCGAGACGGATCGGCCGCGACTGAAGACCTACGAGGAGGACCGGTCATGACGAGCCAGTTCATCGTCACCAAGGAGCACCGCCGGTTCGCAGAGTTTGCCGACGCGGTCCGGAAGCAGAACACCATCGGCGTCTGCTTCGGGCCCGCCGGCGTCGGCAAGACCCTCTCAGCGCGCCGCTACGCGCACTGGGACAGCATCGGCCCGTTCATCGCCAGGTGGGCCGCACGCAGTGAAGACGACACCAAGATCTATGCCGCGGCCCACCGCGCCCGGACCGTCTTCTACACGCCCGAGGTCTCCGCGACGATGCGCGCCCTGCAAGAGGACCTCCGGC
>NZ_JBSEYC010000007.1:0-58841 GCF_053627595.1 Micrococcus sp. 140720015-1 | reverse complement strand
GATCTCACCGAGCCGCTGGGCATCAGCCAGCCGACCGTGAGTCACCACATGAAGAAGCTCGTCGACGCTGGCCTGCTCACGCGCGAGCAGAAGGGGCGCTGGGCGCACTACTCTGTCGTGCCGTCGGCCTTCGCCGAGCTCCGTTCCTTCCTCGACATCGCCTGAACCCCCACCGCCGACTTTGGAGATCCTCCTGACCGCACGGCCCAGTGTCCAGGTCGTCTGCGTCCACAACGCCGGTCGCTCGCAGCCCGGTTAGCCGGCGACGCGTTGGCCCGCTGCCACCGCCGGGTCCAGCAGGACCTGCATGGCCACCGCGGCCGCACGGGCGACCCGCTCTACTCCGCCCGTCGAACCCTGCACGCCGGAACCGGGTTGCTCACCGACAAGCAGAGGGCCCGGCTCGAGGCCACTTGGGGGACCTGCCAGCGGATGATCAGCGCCTACCGCGAACCCGACAAGGCCCGAGGAAAGGAGTTGATGGATGGCGTGCACAGGTTCAGGAGGAGGTGACAGGCAGGTCCTTCGGAGACTTGCGCTGTTCGGACTGCCCGGGCTGCCCGGACCGACCGGGCTGCGCCCTTGGGCAAGGTCACAGCACTTCCAGTGGTCGCGGTCCGCTCGGGGGCGGAAACGCACGGTCCAGAGCATCCAGGTCGTCGCGGGTCAGTTCCACGTCCAGTGCTGTGGCGTTGTCGCGCACGTGCTGCGGGCTGCTCGCCTTGGGGATCGTGCAGAGCGAGTCGCGGCGCAGCACCCAGGCGAGGGCCGCCGCCGCGGGGCTGACGCTGTGACGGGTCGCGACGTCGTTCAGCGTCGTGTCGTGAAGGATGCGGCCCTGCTCGATCGGCGAGTACGCCATGACCGGCAGCTGGTGGTCGGCGCACCACGGCAGGAGGTCGTACTCCGGTCCTCGCCGCGACAGGTTGTACAGCACCTGATCCGTGGCCAGCCCGCTGCTGCCCGGCACGTCCTGCAGCTCGGCGAGGGCCCGGTGGTCGAAGTTGCTGACGCCCCAGTATCGGATTTTCCCGTCCTCGACGAGCTGTTGGAAAGCCGCGACGGTGTCCTGCAGCGGGTACCTGCCCTGCCAGTGCAGCAGGTAGAGGTCGATCCGATCGGTGCCCAGGCGTTTCAGGCTGCGTTCGCAGGCCGCGATCGTGCCGGAACGGGAGGCGTGGGACGGCAGGACCTTGCTGACCACGAACGCCTCGTCGCGGCGACCCGCCAATGCTTCACCGACCACCTCCTCCGCGCCGCCGTCGGCGTACATCTCGGCGGTGTCGACCAGCGTCATGCCCAGCTCGAGGCCGGCGTGCAGCGCGGCGACCTCGTCGCCGCGGCGGCCGGGGTCCTCACCCCAGCCCCAGGTGCCCTGGCCCAGCACAGGGATGGACTCCCCGCTCGGCAACGTTATCCGTCGCATCCGCGATCACTTCCTTCTGGTTGTCCTGAGGTGGGACGTGGGCTGAGATCCTCGAAGGGCTGGCGCGTCCTCGACCGGTGCTGGCTTATAGGAGGGTGGCGGGTACCGAGGTACCGAGGTGCCGGGTGTCGAGCCGGTAGTCAGCCCCGTCTGCGCCATGTGGCGTACCGGGCTGCTCACGAGCGGTTTCCGGCTCCGGTGGGCTGGACAGTACCACCGCGGCGGAACAGAAGGCAGAGGTCATCGGGTGAGCGGCTGGTGGCCAGGTTCCCGTCTCGGGCCGCCTCGTGGTCCACCACTATCAGGGACTCAACTCCCCACCCGCCCGGTCGGCCCAGGCTTCGACCAGCAGCCTGTCGTCCTCGGCCACGGCATTCATGGCCCCCCGCAGCTCCGTGTACTCGGCCACCCGGCCGCTGTAGGCGGCCCGGTTCTGTGTTCCGTTCCGAGAGTCCGTCGAGAACGCCCGGGGCTACATAGCTGTCGAGATGCAGTGAAGATTTCACGCGACTCCCGATGGACTCTGGCCAGTGTGGCCAAGAGCCGACCAACACGAATAATCGCGCGCCCTAGCCGATGACGTTCGAGCCTGCGCGGGCCCATTCCAGCACTTCGGTCTGCGAGGACGCCCGCGGCGGTTCTGCCTGCTGATCTGTGTCACCGGCTCGGTTCAGCCAGATCCCCTGCAATCCTGCCGTGATGGCGCCCTGGGTGTCTGCCTCCAAGGTGTCGCCGATGTACCAGCCCGCATCGGGTGGAACTCCCAGGGCATGGCAGACATGCTCTTGGAATTGGAGATTATGAGGTCGCGCCACAACGACATGGCAGAAGAGCGGCTCACGTCGGTCAGGCCTGCAGCGCCGACTGCTGTGCAGAGTGCGGCGTGTGCCGCGTGATCGTAGTCCAGGAGGCTACCGTCCAGGTCAAGCG
This sequence comes from Micrococcus sp. 140720015-1, assembly GCF_053627595.1. Lineage (NCBI taxonomy): Bacteria > Bacillati > Actinomycetota > Actinomycetes > Micrococcales > Micrococcaceae > Micrococcus > Micrococcus sp. 140720015-1. Next base: position 56,485 of record NZ_JBSEYC010000007.1, on the reverse strand, counting down.
ACAGGGCTGCTGGTGGGGTCATCCCAGCCCCAGGAACCGGCGGAGCGCCGCCGCGCCCGTGATCTCCACGGGATCGTCGCCGCGCACGAAGTCCTTCGGGCGCAGCTCGAAGAACACCTCGCCGGTCGGCACGCCGCGGCGCTCAGCCTGGCCGCGGCCGGTCTCCAGGTAGCCAACCTTCTCGCTGACCCGCCGGGAGGCGGCGTTGTCCTCCCAGGCGGAGGAGGTGACGGCGTCGAGACCCAGGCCGTCGAACGCGAGCGCGCACATCATGCGCCGCATCCGAGTGCCCAGCCCCTGGCCTTGGAACGGCAGGCCCAGCCAGGAGCCGGTCTCCAGGCGGCGGGTGCCGGCAACGTCGGGACCGTTCATGCCCTGCATGCCGATCACCTGGCCGTTCCGCCGCACCACAAGCTCGAGGCTCACGTCGCCGTCCACAGTGCGGGTGAGGGTGGAGGCGTAGAACCGTAGGTAGTTCGCGGGCATCTCCTCGGCCGGGCCGTCGGTCCACGGGAACAGGAACGGCGTCCACGACGGGTCGTGGATTCCGCCCGCCACCACGTCCAGCACCTCCGGCACGTCGGCCTCGCGCAGCGCGGTCATCCGCAGATCACCGGCCTCGACGACGAGTCCGTAGGGCGGCCAGATCTCCTCGAGGGTGCGCGTCACGGTTGAAACCTATCTGAGTCGCGCCTGGTCAATAGTCCCCCCACCGTGCGCAGACACCGTCAAGAGGCAGAACGCTCAACTACCTATGAGACATATTGTAGAGATGCAGCGAAGAGTTCATACGACACGCGGCGAATCCTTCGCAGAACCAGCTCCGACACCGTCTGTGCGAAAAGTCGGTGGGGCAACCAGCGACCCCGACGAGTACCACTATGTCTCCAGTTCCCACCCGGCGGGCTGGAAGTCGGCATTGAGGACCTCTTTGTAGGTTTGGTGTCCTTGGCCAAAGTAGAACTGGTTCTCGAACCTGTGGCCATACCACTCGCTGGTACGAATCTCGAAGTCTTGGTAGATGCCGTTGATGCTGGCTCGGATAGTGGCGGCCCACGTGTAGCAACCAGGTTCATCCGGGATGATCCTTAGCAACATTGCCAGCTCCCTAGTCGAGGTCACCCTGTGCGGCCCGTCAGTTGCTGAATCGACTACGTGGGAACCTTCTCCGAACGTTGTGACGCGAACGGCGGGCACGACCCCGTGGTGCCTCCCGCGGGTGTTCAAGGTCGCGATGAACCGCGCCATATTGTCGTCGCCAGTTCCACCCAGTCCGCCGAGCGACTCATAGACGGTCCCGCCTTCTACTCGCACGCGCCAGTACTCCACAGTCACCTGATGGATGGCAATCGCGGCGTCTTCCAAAGTGGTGATGGACACGTACCGCGTCATGTGCCCTTGCGTGAGAAAAGGCATCCCATGGTGCTGAAGGGCCCAGAGTTGGGGGTCAACACCGTGGGGGAGGGCGTCTCGTAAGGTTGGTGGCACGTAGTTCGTAGTGCTGGCTCCATAATGCGCGTGAGCTGTGGCCAGGGGCGCAGCTCGGGTTTTATGTATAGCCGGGACTGCTGCACGGATAGGTGACAGGGTGGGTCAGGCTGCCTGAGCGGCCGGTGCGGTCATGATGGTCTCGTATTCAACGGGAGTCAATCGGCCCAGGGCTGTCTGCCTGCGCCGGCGGTGGTAGGTCCGCTCAATCCAGGTGACGATCGCGATCCGCAGCTCCTGGCGAGTGGCCCAGGTGCGACGGTCCAGGACGTTCTTCTGCAGCAGCGCGAAGAAGCTCTCCATGGCCGCGTTGTCACCGGCGGCACCGACCTTGCCCATCGAACCGACCATGTCGTGGTGGTGCAGGGCGCGGACGAATTTCCTGGACCGAAATTGCGATCCGCGGTCTGTGTGCAGGATACAGCCGGCCACCTCGGTGCGTCTGGCCACGGCATTGTTTAGCGCATTCACGGCCAGGCGCGACTTCATCCGGTCGCTGATCGAGTAGCCCACGATCCGGTTGGAGTACACGTCCTTGACCGCGCACAGGTAGAGCTTGCCTTGACCGGTGCGGTGTTCGGTGATGTCGGCCAACCAGAGTTCGTTCGGGGCGTCGGCGGTGAAATCGCGTTTCACCAGATCGTCGTGGACCGGTGGGCCCGGCTTCTTGCCGTTCTTGCCGCGCTTCTTGCCGAACGCGCTCCACCAGCCGTTGGCCGAGCACACCCGCCACATCGTCCGGTCACACGCGGCGTGGCCGGCGTCTCGGGCCTCATCGGCCAGGTACCGGTAGCCGAACTCGGGGTCGTCGCGATGGGCGTCGAACAACGCGTTGGCCAGGTACGCCTCGGCCAGTTCGGCGTCGGTGACCGGGGTGGCGCGCCAGCGGTAGTAGGGGCTGGCGGGCGAGCTTGAGGACCCGGCACGTCACCGTGACGGGGATCCCGTCGGCGGCCAGCTCACGGACGAGCGGGTATTTCATTTTCCCGGCAGGTTCGCCTGGGACAGATAGGCCGCCGCCCGGCGCAGAACCTCGTTCTCCTGCTCCAGCAGCCGGATGCGCTTCTTGGCCTCCCGGAGCTCGGCGTGCTCGGCGGCGCTCGTTCCGGGTGTGGAGCCCTCTTCCACGTCCGCCCGGCGCATCCAGTTGCGCAGGCAGGACTCGGCAATGCCGAAGTCCGCGGCGATCTGCTTGATGGTCTGGCCAGGTTCACGATCGCGGACGACGCGCACGACGTCGTCGCGGAACTCCTGGGGATAGGGCTTGGGCACGGTGTTCATCCTTCCAGCAACGCCTCACAGCGTCACAGATCAGATGTCACCTATCCGTGCAGCAGTCCCTTGCCATCGTGCGACTACGCGCCGTGAGGGCCAGGGGACGCACGCGGGCCTCCTGAGTGGGCGCGTCGATTGAAGCGTCGGAACAGCAGGGGGCGCCCCCTGCCGCGTGGTGGGGCCGAGCCATCGCCCGACCCCGCCGCGAGGCACGAGTCACGCCGCGTGGGGCTCGTCGGAACGCAGTTGCCCGGCCAGTGCCAGGACGCCGGCCAAGGCCAGCGGGACCATCCCCGCGGCCACGAACAGTGCTCCTGGGGCGACGGCGGCGGAGACCGCCCCCACGAGCCCGACGGACAGCGGCATGAACGCGATCGAAACGAAGAAGTCCAGGCTCGCCACCCGTCCGAGCATGTCCAAGGGCACGTGCGCCTGGAGGACGGTCCCCCAGATCACCATGCCCACTCCGATGCCGGCCCCGTAGAGCATCAGACCGGCCCCGATGATCCAGGGGTTCAGCGTCCAAGCAGGCAGGGCCAGCGGGACACAGGCCAGAGCCCAGACTCCCACCATTACGGGCAGGAACCGCCGCGGCGCCTCCATGCCGCCAGCAAGCAGCGAGCCGACCAGCCCGCCGACGCCCAGCGCCGCCAGCACCGCCCCGTAGACCGCGGCACCGTTCTCGTGGCCGTCGCGCAGCAGCACCGGCAGCAGCACCTCGAGGACGCCGGTCGTCACCAGGCCCATGACGGCGGCGAACAGGACGCTGCTCCTCACCCAGCGCGTCCGGAGGACGTACGTGAATCCCTCGGCCAGGTCCCGGAACGGGTGCTGAGGCGCCGCATTCGTATCTGGAGGGCCCACCGCAGGCAGGCGGGCGGCCAGCACCGCGCCGGCCGCGAGCGAAAGGGCAATGAGCAGCCCGCCCGCAGGAGGTGTCGTCGCACCGATGACCGCCCCGGTCAGGGCTGGTGCCAGGGCCTGACCGACGACGGGCCGCGTCGCCCCCTCGAGGCCGTTCACGGCCATCAGCTGCTCTTCCTCGACGAGCAGCGGCACCAACGCCGTGTAGGCCGGGAAGAAGAACGCCGTCGATGCCCCGACGATCAGTGCTGACAATCCCAGGAGCCAGTACTGAACGGCCCCCATCGTGGCGAGGCCGGAGACGACACCGGCCGCCACCGCATTGACGACCAGGACGGCCACCAGGATCCCCTTCTTCGACAGGCGATCGGCGACGACGCCGGCCGGCAGTGAGGCAGCCAGCAGGCCGACACCGCTCCACATGACGACGCCGGCCAGCGTCGGCGGATCAGCTCCGAGCTCCAGCACTTGCATGGCCAGGTACAGGTTCCAGGCACCCTGGCCGAAGATGGCCAGCACCATCGCCAGGAACAGCGGCCGATACCGGGGAGAGGACAGAGGTGCCAGTGCGGTGATCGAGGTCAACGGCTCACCCCCTCGGTGCTCAGCTCGAGACGCGGCCAGTCGGTCAGGTCTCGGAGCATCTGGCGGTCGTGAGTGGCCACCACCACGGCCGCCCGGGTCTCCCGGATGGCGTCCGTGAGCTCGTCCACCAGCGCGGCGGAGAGGTGGTTGGTCGGCTCGTCGAGCATCAACAGGTCCGGCTGTTCAGCCAGGCACAGCGCCAGGTGGAGCCTTCGCTGCTGCCCCTGAGACATCCGCCCAACGGGCGTGTCCAGGCTCCGCGGTTCTAGCAGGCCCAATGACCCGAGTGACGGCACACCGTTGTTCCTCGCCATCAGACCGTTGCGGTGCAGGTGCGCCTCGAACGCCTGCCGCGCCGTGTGTCGCGGGTTCCATGCGGGCACTTCCTGGGCGAGCAGCGCGATCTTCGCGCCCGTGTGCCGCAGGATGCGGCCGGCAGTGGGCTCGAGGATGCCGGCGAGGACCTGGAGCAACGTGGACTTGCCGGCGCCGTTCGGGCCGGTGAGCAGCAGGCGATCCCCGCCGTGGAGCTCGACGGAGGCCGGCCCGTGGAGGCGGCCGGCCAGGCCGACCCCCTCCGCACTGAGCAGTGGCCGGCCTGCCCTGGTCGTCGAGGCCGGCCACGTCAGGGACCGGGGCGGGTCCGGCACGGTGATCTCGTGCGCCGCCAGATCCCGCATCCTGCGGTTGAAGGTTTGGACCACGCCGCCGGCGCGAGTGGCCCGCTGGTGCTTGCCCGTCCCCTTGTCCGGACGCCACCGGTCCTGGAGACGTCCGCGGGCGGCCTCGGCCGCGCTGGTGAGGGCGGCGTGTTCGGCCAGCTGCTGCTCATGCTCCTGTTCCCAGGCGGCCCGCTCGGCACGCCGCCCCTTCTCCCAGGCCTCATAGCCTCCGGTGTACTGCCGGGGGCGACCGTCACGAGTGGGATCCAGGTCGAGGAAGACGTCGGCGACGTCCTTCATCAGTGCGCGGTCATGGGTGACCACGGCGAACCCCCCAGCGTGCTCCCTCAGTGCCCGTGTCAGGTACTCCAGGGCCCCGGCGTCGAGATGGTTGGTGGGCTCGTCCAGCAAGAGCAGGTCCACCGCAGAGCCCAGGACGACGGCCAGCCGGACGCGGTACCGCTGTCCGACGGACAGTGCCCGCAGCGGACAAGCCCGATCCGTGCAGGCGGACAGGCCGTGCAACGCGAGGTCGATGCGCCGCTCGGCGTCCCAGGCGTCGAGGGCGGTGGCCGTCTCCAGCGCTCGGGCGTAGGCGTCATCGGCTCCAGGCCTGCCCTCTGCCATGGCGAGGGTGGCCTCCTCGAGGCGGTCCAGGACACGGAGGGACTCGCCGATGGAGTCGTGGACGAGGTCACCGACCGTGCGGTCGTCGTCCACGTCGAGGTCCTGTTCGACGAGGGCGACCGTCCCTGCGCGGGTCACGGTGCCGGAGTCCGGCATCAGGGTGCCGGCGAGCACATGCAGCAGCGTGGTCTTGCCGCGGCCGTTCTCACCGACGACGGCCAGCCGGGATCCGGCGGAGACCGTGACGTCCACGTCGTTCAGCACGGTTCGATCGCCCAGGGTGAGGGTGATGCTCTCGGCTCGGATGTGGGCGGCGCTGCCTGCAGGCAGGGCAGGGGTGTTCAGAGGGGTCAGGGTCATCGTGGTCTCTCAGCTCGTCATGGAGCCGGGCAGCACGAGAAAGCCGCCCGGCAGGGTGCCAGGACGGCGAGCGGGTTTCGTCAGGAGTGGTCCGCCGCCGTCAGCGGGCGGAGCGGAGCTTCATCGACGCGATGCCTCTGTACATGGACTCGACGATATCAAACGCGGCAGAGGAGTCCCGGATCGCCACAGACCTGTATGTCGAGCTATCGAGCGTCCCGGGGAGGCAGAGACTGGAAAACTGACGAGCGAGACAGTCATGGTTTGGCCTCTGCGGCCCCGTCAGAGGTCTGCGGCTCGATAGAAGGCCCTCGCAAGCCTCTTGAAGCCTCAGCCTTGCCCATATGCGACCGTTTCACGAAAAGTTCTAGGACTGTCCACGTGCCACCGTCTGCCACGTCCGCCACACCGATTGGTGCTTTTTCTGATGACTTTCACTATCACTCGCGCAATTGAGACCTTGTCAGATCCGAATGTGCAGATCGAACACGCATTGCGGCAATGTCTGGTAGTGGCAAAGCGAATCCAGTCCGACCCTATGGTGGAATGGGTGAAGGGCGAGCTTCAGGGGTACGGGTCACCAGACGTTAAACCTCCGAACTATCGCTCAACTCTCTTCGCTCCATACAGGCTCACATTCCATGGTCCGATGGGCGCCTCGTTGCGTCAGTCACTCAGTCGTTCGGACATCCCAGAGTCATTACGAGTACCCGCAGAAGCAGACTTCCTACGCCAGCCCGTGGCGGAGGTCAGCGCCCTGACCCGAGACCGGGAGAACTCACCGGAGCTTAGCCTTCCTCTCATTTGGGTCGATGAGTTCCGTCGCCTCGGCAATGAAGGCAAAGCGCCCAGAGTTGAGATGATGGAGCTCGCATCGGCCTGCAGAGTCCTGCCCCGGACGCATCTGGAGGGCATCGTCGATCGTGTGCGCACCTCTGCCCTAGAGCTGCTGTTGGAGCTCGAAGCCATTGATCCATCAGTGGGCGATGTCGGCAAGGATGCGGAGGGCACACGGGGAGAAGCACGCAGCGTCTCTCTTCAAATCATCACCCAAAACATCTATGGCGACCGGGCATCGGTGGTCTCACAAGGGCAGGTTGACGGCGCCGCCTCAGTTGCAATTGACGCTCGCGTGACTCCTGGAGATCGTGAGGGACTTTTGGATGCTGCCGCCAAGCTTCTCGAGCCCGATCAGGTTGCAGATCTTCGACAAGCTCTCGATGAGGACGGCAATACGGTCGGTGAGTCCACACGCTCGTTTCTGACAAAATTGCGCGACGGGGCCGCCGAAGCTTCCGGCCAAGCTGCCGTGAGTGGCCTCACTGCACTACTGACCCAGTTCTTGGGCGGCACGTTTCCCTGGTGAGAGGAGCACGGCCCCCACTGATCGCCTACTAGGACACCCTGCCGCCGGACGTGGCAGATGGCGATCCAGTAGCAACTCTTAGACATGCAGAGTGTTCGGAGTGGGCGTGGATGCGCTCGTGCGACCCGCAGGAAGTACCGCGGCTCCAGTCTGGAGGCGCCTTCTACGCACCCAGGCGAATTCGCACGGCCCCGTCCTGGATGCCCTTCTTCACTCATCTCCAGCTCGGCCTACTTTGCAGAGACGAACGTGTGGCGCGTGTTTGTGAACTCTTGGCCGCGCGTCGTGTGAAATCTTCGCTGCATCTCTACAGGAGTTGCCAAACGGGATGACGAACCAGGCTTGCCCCTTGCACTCAATGCAACGAAATCCGTTGCCGTTGGAGCGATGTAGGGCCTTGAGCTCATCGCTGGCATGTTGAAAATTCCTGGCGTTCCATACGTCGTTGGTGTAGATGCTTCGGGCCCATTCCATGCTTACCTCCCGATCTTCTCGATGTGGCAAGGCTATGGGTGCGTCCCGACTTGATTAGCGCGTCTCGCTGGCCCCCAACCTAGAGAGGCCGCTTCGATGTGCGCCGGAGAGTGAACTGCCCCCGGCTGCACTTACACGTTTGGGTCTGCGAGAGGGGGAGGAGCGGTCGCCGCGCCTCCCCCTCTCTCATGTCAGATATGCGGAGGACTCAGAGGTGCGGGTGACCCCAGGCCCACCCGGCGCCCGGGGTTGGCGGCATCGGGTTGCCAGCCTGCAGAAGATAGCGGGCGCCAGTGTCCCTGCCAGCGGCGTCAAGGAGGGGGTAGTACCCGGTGCGGTGGGTGATCTCTCCGGGGTGATGGGTGGTGTGGTGGTGTGTAGGAGGCATGAGGCGCCTTCCTCTCGGTTCGGTTGATTTGAGAAGCGACGCAACACGCCGAACTGCACCCACGCCGTCTGTAGCATGAGGGATGAACTGCTAGTTCAAGTCCAGCTACTGGGTCGTCATCGGGGTGCCACCCGCGACGGCCCAGAGCTGTTTCGCACCGGGTTTTCCCTTGACTCTAAGACCAAGGATGCCCCGGCGCTCCAAGTCTATATGTGGCGCCGAGGTGGCTGGGTCGCCACTACATGTAGTAGTTACACCTGTGTGATTACACCAATCCCCCCCCGCCTCCACCTCTGTTCACAGGCGGTGAGAAAATCATTCGCAGCAATCAGGCCCGACACGCCGACACGGCTTCTGCTTGTCCACATTGTGGATTGTCCCCATCGGGTCTCCCATTCGCTCCGAAAGTTTATTGTGCAACACTCCTGGATGGCGTGTCCGAGGTGTTTGAAGCGTCCCGGGTTTCGTGCCGCTCCTATGTGGGTGCCAGCTCTCGGTTGAGGGCGGCGTAGTAGGCAGTCTCGTACTCGGCCGGGGTGGTCATAGCCAGGGACGAGTGGAGCCTTCGATTGTTGTACCACTCGACCCATCCGGCGGTGGCGTACTCGACGTCGGCGATGGTCTTGTACGGGCCGTTGTGGAAGATCGTGGTGGTGATGCACTCGGTCTTGTACAAGCCGATGACGCATTCCATGAGCGCGTTGTCATACGCATCGGCGACGGTCCCGATGGACGCGGCGATGCCCTCGGCGGCCAGGTGCTCGGCGAAGCGAAGGCTCGTGTACTGCGACCCGGCATCGCTGTGCGCGATCAGCTCGCCGGGCTGCACAGGGTGCCCGTGCCGGTCACGGTCCCACAACGCGATCCGCAGCGGGGTCAGGACCAGCGGGGTCGTCTTGGCCGTCGCGGCATGCCAGGCGAGGATTCTCTGCGAGTAGCAGTCCAGCACGAACGCGACGTATACGAAGCCCGCCCACGTGCGCACATAGGTGAAGTCCGCGACCCACTTCGTGTTCGGCGCGGCCGCGGTGAAGTCTCGATTGAGCAGGTCACCGGCACGGCAGCCGTCCTTGGCCGGGACGGTGGTGCGCACTGGCCTGCCTCGACGCACACCGTTCATCCCCGCAACCCGCATGAGCCGGTCCACACGACCGGCGCCGACCTGGTGACCTTCTCGACGCAGCCACGCGGTCATCTTCCGACGCCCGTACAGCCCTTCCGGGGTGCCGACAAGGTCGTGCAGGACGTTGAGCAGGACCGCGTCGGACGTGTCACGAGCCGACGCGCTGCGGCGGCGCCACGCCCGGTAGGTGCGTGCGGCGATCTGACAGCCCTCCTGACGGAGCACCCTGCAGATCGACTCGACCGCATGCCCCTTGGCGCGCATCTGATCGATGAATCCCATGATCATCGGTTGCGGGGGTCGAGCTCCCCCGCGAAGAAAATCGAGGCCTTGCGCAGGATCTCGTTGTCCTCCCGCAATCGCTTGACCTCGCCGCGCAGGCGCTTGAGCTCGGCCAGGTCATCGCTGGTCGGCCCGTCCTTGAGGCCGGCGTCGACGCGGTGCTGACAGACCCAGCGGCGCAAGGTCTCGCGCCCCACGTCGACCTTCGGCGACACCAAAGCCACGGCCTTCGTGACTGACCCGGCTTCCTCGACACGGTCCAGGACCATCCGCACCGCGCGGTCCTTCACCTCGGGATCGAACTTCTTCGGCATGAACAACATCCTCTCGAACTCGAAAGGAAGCGGCATCGCACCCGGGACGCTTCAGTTTCAGACACAAGATGTAGAGAGAAGCCCGCGGCCGGAGAGGTCTGAAGCCTGCGAAAGCAGCGTTGAAGGGCTCCCGGGAGAGCCTCAGATAGGAGCTCGATGATGAACCTCGACCACACGACCTCCGCGCAGGAGCACCCCCGAGTCCGGCGGATCAAGAACCAGATCGCTGAGGCGGGATACGGGACGTGGTTCTACGAAGTGAGGCTCCTCTACGTGCTTGGGCCTCGACGCGGTTGGCGCTTCGACCTCGGCGCACTCGACATCGGACTGGACGAGGCGTGGTCCTACGAGCCAAGCCTTCCTGCCGACCAGAACGAGGACGACATGCCAACGCCGGTCTACGTCTTCTCAGAAGAGATGAACGGCGTCGCAGGTTTTCAGGTGGATCCTCCCAGCCACGACGGAGCGCTGTCTCCGTTCTCGCGGTTCTACTCCAGCGTGGATGAACTGATCGCCGACCTGGAGGCACTCGAACGCTGGCGTGCCCCGATCGACGGCGACCTTCCAGGGGCCACAGGCGGGCGCCGCCTTGGGCTGGAATCCCACGAAGACGTGGAATCCGACGGGCTCAATGAGGGACGCTAAGGGCGGAGCACGACCGCCAGGCTCAGCCGTCGGGACCTACCGGGCCGGAGTCACTGCCGGGTTGCGGGTCTTCCCCGGCTTCCGGCCGCCAGCGAGATGGGTAGCGAATACAGGGCCAGGATCTGGTCGATCTGAACACCGGCGGACGCCCTGAGACGCGCTGGCCGCGGGGCTGGCCGCGCGCGGATGACTGCTCCTGGACGTGTCCACGGCACGTGGTCTGCGGCACGGGAGAGCGTCGCTTGTGCCGAGGTCGGTCGACCCAGGACTCCAGCAGCGAGGGCTTGAACCAGCTGCAGGTAGACCGTTCCGTCCACGGAGTGGCCGTCGAGATCGACGTCCGCTCCGCGGAGGGCGCGCTCGACGCGTCGTTGCTGTTGCAACACCGGCGAGGGCACGGAGGGCGGGGAGATCCGGCTCAGGTCGAAGGGGCACCGTTTGCCCTGTCCCTGAGGGCGGGGGTTTCCGCAGATCGATCCGGGGCCGGAGGGACGGAGCACACCGTGATCAGTCGTGCGCAGCGGCTTCTGGCACCCAGGGCAGTCGGTCGCGAGGAGACGTCCGTGGTCCAGGCACGCGGTGACCCAGGCCAGACGCCACGAGATCTTCCAGACCCCGGTCTCGGCCAGACACCACGGACAAGCCTGAGAGCGGTTGAGCAGCACCCACCCGTGGGCCACCAGCGACCGGGTTGCATGACGGTTCTGGCTGTCGATGATCGGGATGATCGGGTACCGGGTCAACAGGCAGTCCTGCAGGAGGCCCGGGTCCGCGCCTGTCCAGGAGGCCAGCACGTCCATGATTGGTGGCGGTGGGGCGATGTTCGTGAAACGCAGGGGCGCCGCGGCCTCCGCGGTCAGCTGTCGAACGAGGCCGCTGGTGGTGACCCCGTTGGCGGTGGCCACGCGTTCGAGGTAGGAGTCCAGTGCTTCCTCAGGGGCGGGTCTGGGGCGGATAGGCAGCAGCGTCGACATCAGGCGATCCTCTGATGGGCGGAAGCAACAGTGGGAGAGGTGCTGTCGACCGCGGAGGCGATCGTGGGCCAGTCCTCACCGCGGACGTGGGCGTCGAAGGCCTCGAGCAGTCGCAGACGAGCTTCGGCGTCGAGGTCGGCGTGGAAGCGGTCCACGGCCTCGAGGGAAACATCGGGAACGGGGCCGGATTCGGGCAGGCCGCGGGCGTACGCCACCCATGCCCATGCCGGGACGATGGTGCGGGCCGGCCAGAACGGGTGCCGGGGCAGGCGTACGGCGGGGAGGCGGGGCAGAGAAGGGGCAGCCAGGAGGGTCCCGCGGCGGTAGGCGTAGTCGACGAGCCCGTCATCCACGAGGGTCTGCGCGCGGGCGAGCAGCCGGTCGCACTCGCCCGGGCTCAGGGTGTCTCGGGTGCGGACCCGGGTGAGCAGGTCGTGCTGGTTCACGACGGCCGGGATGCCATGCGCGACGAACACGGCGCTGCCGGTGGCGTCCTCGCCCAGTGCCTCGAGAAGCAAGGTGTGCAGGGCGAGGGCTTCGAATGCCTGGTCTTCCAGGTCACGGACGCGCGACCAGCGGGTTGGCCGCCAGGGATCGACCACGGTGGGGATGTGCTGGGTCCGCAGGCCGGTGTCTGCGCAGAGCGCCGCCAGCTGGCGCAGCAGGACGCGTCGCCGGGCCCGATCCATGGCCGGGCTGGTCACGCCGGTGAGCGGGCTTTCGGCCTGCAGCGGTGCCGGGACGACGACGGAGCTCGGGGGCAGCGCGGTCTCGTGCTGCAGCTGCTGCCAGTGCGCTCGGGCGCGGGACTCGTTCAGCAGCGCGGGGTCCAGCGTAGCCAGCTGCTTCATCACGATGCTCGGTTCACCGGGGGGATGGGCTCCCCATTGACTCCCTGCTGGCGTGGGAGTGTCCCCGAGAGCCGGCCTGGGCAGGACGTCGCCCTCAGGCTCATGAGCATCTGAGGCGGCACAGATGCGGCGCAAGACCGACAGGTGGGACCTGGAGGTCTTCGACCCCTGCAGGGCCCTCGTCGTCAGCTCGTCCAGGCGTCGGAGACGGGCCAGCTCCTCTGTGGTGGCGGAGCGGGTCGGCGTGAAGGTCCGCTCGTGGGTCAAGAGGGTGTGGCAGCGCAGGCAGACCGGGGCCAGGGCCAGGCGCCAGCGCAGGGCGCGGTATCCGGTCAAGGGGGTGCAGGTGGGGCAGAGCCAGACGTCGCGCCGGTGCAAGGCCCACCCGTGTCGGTGCTGGATTCCGCGTCCGCGCAGGGCCAGCGGCCAGCCGGCCATGGTCATCCGCCTGACCTGACGGGTGTCCAGCCCTGTGCTCTGGTGCACCGCCGCGGCCAGGGCGGAAGGCAGATCGGCGTCGGCGTAGCGCGGTAGCAGGGCCAGGGGTGGGGCCATGCTGGTGGCGTTGAACCGGAGCACGTACCCGGTCAGCGACTCGCCGGGGATCGGGGCGAGGGTGAACAGGGGATGCCCCTGGTCGGTCACCGTTTGGCCTTGCGGTTCTGCTCCCGGCGGGAGGTCAGGGTGGCTTCGCGGACCAGGTCCGCTTCTGCCGCCTCCGCTCGTGCGGAGAGGCGGACACCGTGCAGGTGCTCACTGGTCAGGGTGGTGTCGCCCTGGTCGAAGGCCGCGAGCAGGGCGGTGGTGATCAGCTGGTGGGTGTCTCCGAGGTGGCCTTGGGTGCGCGCCCAGATCGGTCCGGCCAGTTCCCGGGTGAGGGTTCCTTCGGTGGCGGTGTCCAGGTAGGGCATGAACTTCTTCTCCACCGCGGCCAGCAGGTGCTGCCATGCCATCCGTTCGGTGGTGTCCTGCTGGACGTTGTACGGGTGCAGCGCGAAGGTGCGCAGCCGGGCCGCGAGCTGAGGGTCTTCGTAGACGGGGCCGCCTTCCATGTTGGCTCCCACGAGGACGAGGGTGCCGTCGCGTTCGCCCATCATCGTGTTGAGGAACTTCACGTAGTCGAGCACGTCGCGGGCTCGGGCTTGCTTGGCGCGGAGCATGTGGGCGTCATCGAGGATGAGCAGCCTGACCCCGTGTCGGGCGACGGCGTGGACCAGCAGGGTGGTGTCCTTGGTGGTTCGTCCCATGATCGGGTAGCCCAGGTAGCTGAGGATCGCGGCGTTGACGTCGGCGACCTCGGAGGCGGCGCGCAGGGTGATGTAGACCTGGGGGATCCAGTGCGAGGGGGCGCCGGAGCTGTCCGTGTGGGAGGGCAGCTTGTCGACCGCCTGGCCCTGCATCGACTGGTGGTACCGGTCTTGGGCGTAGGACTTGATGAACGTCGACTTGCCCACCCCGTTGGGTGCGGACAGGCCGATGATGGTCTTGGCCCCGGACCGGGAGTAAGCGTTGCGGTAGACGACCCGGTCCATGCCGGCGCGCAGCGCGTCGGCGCGTTCGCAGTCGAGGGTGGTCGCGCACATCCACCTGTTCAGTCGGGTCCAATACTCGTTCTGGGCTTCGGGCGAGAGCTGGCCGAACTCGTGCAGCAGGACCGGCTCAGGCGCGGTAGGCGCGGGGGTCATGGCCTGGGTGTGCCAGAGCAGGGCGTCCATCAGATCTCCTGCGCGTAGTCGGGCCAGCGCTCGAAGAGGCCGGCGAGGCCGTGGGTGGCGGTCCGGTCCGGCTCCGCCGTCGGTTGAACCAGGTGGAGGTGCCGTCCGCCGGGGCCGAGCTCGGCAGGTGCCTCTGGGGTGGCGAGACGGTGCGCGAGGGCGGCTTCGTCGTGATCGAGCTGGGCTTGGTCGAAGCGCATGCGGGAGGCGGCCATCGTGGTGGACCAGGTCTCGTCCGACCGGGTGTGTGCCAGGTGCCCGATCTCTTCGATGAGCTGGCGGTCGATGAGCGCGCCGGTCAGAGCCTTGGGGCCGCCGCGGGCGCGGATGCGCCGGCGGGCCTCCTCGAGGACGACGTCGGTCAGGGGCGCGTGCAAGAGGTGACGGTTGCGCCAGGGGATCTCGTGGATGCGGTCGGTGTCGGGGTGGCGGAACCAGAGCCGGGTGGCGTCCCTGGGGTCGTAGTGGAACGGGACCGTGGCGTCGTCGTCCCGGAACCGCCCCGGGACGGGGTCGCGGAACTCGTCCAGGATCCGGGCGTCGTAGGTGAGGTTGCGGTACTCGACGCCGGCGTGGTTCGGGGTGAGCCAGCGGGTGGGCAGGAACTGGTAGATCAGGTCCGGGTGCTGGGGGACGTGGATCCGTCCGGTGGTGGCCAGGATCCAGTCGAACATCTCCAGCGGGGAGATGTTCACCTCGGGTGCCCCGGGCAGGGACAGCCCGGTGTGGGGTCGTCGGTGGTAGTCCAGGGCGATGAACTGTCGCAGCTGCCGCTCGAGCTCGGCTGGGGTGAGCAGGGGCGCCTCGGCCAACACGCCGGCCCAGCTGCCGCGCTCGGAGACGTTGCGGCCCTTGTAGCCGGGCAGCTGCTGGTAGAAGCGCTGCAGTGTCTCGTGGAAGCGCTCGATGTGCGGATTGTCCGTGGGACGGGTGCCGCGGGAGTGGCTCAACGTGATCGACCAGTGCAGGGCGAGCCGGCGCAGCTGCTCGCTGCGGAAGATGGATCCGTTGTCCATGCGCAGGTGGGTGGGGGTCACCGCGGGGATCGCATGCTCGCCCAACCCGGTGGCGGGGTCGTTGGCCAGTGGGGGAGCCTGCCCGGGCAGCTGGAGGGAGGTCGGGACCCCGCACCAGCGCCAGTCACCGGCACCGTCCTGATCGACGGCCATCGACTGGGGCCGCATCGCGTCGTAGAGCAGCAGGGCGATCTCGGTGGCGCTCACCGACTTCGGGAACACCCGGACCGCGACAATGACCCGGGCCGGGACGCTCATGATGGTGGCGATCTCCACGCTGATGGGCTTGCCGGTGAACTCGTCGTAGACGAGGTTGTCGGCCCGGGTGACGTCCGTGGCGCAGTGCCCGAGGTGGTGCAGGGCAGCGCTGGCGGTCGAGGAGATCTGCCGCTGCCGACGGGAGCGCTGCGCCCGGGTGGTCTTGCCCAGCTGGGCGAACCGGTGGCTGAGGTAGTCGCTGACGAGCCGTTGGGGCAGGTGGGCGTCGGTGATGCCCTCGGCGTGCATGCGCACCTGGATGCGCCGGTGGATCTCCTGCCGGTTGATGGCCGAGGCGGACCCGTCAAAGCGGGCGAACTCCTGGTCGGCGATCTTCAGGAACCTGGGGTCCAGGGCACCGAATCCCTGGGTGGTGCGCAGGGCGCGCCCGTCGACCAGGCCCCTGAGCCCAGAGGCCTGCCACCGCCTCACCCATTTGTTCACCGCGCGTGCTGTCACGCTGGGGCTGTTGAGTTCTCCGTCCTGGACCCGGCGCATCAGCTGCCGGTCTGCGGACTTCTCGAAGCTGACCAGCCGGGCCATCGCTTCGCACTGGGCGTTCAGGCTGGCCTCGTAGAGCGGGCCGAACGGTGTGACCGGCTCATGCGGCAGTGCCAGGGAGGCCAGCCCGCTGCGGAACCCGGTGAGGATCTCGAGGACGCACTCCATCTTGAACACGGCATCCTGCTGTACCTTCTCCGGCAGCTGGTCCCACCAGGGGTGCAGGGCCGCATCCACGGCCTGTGCCTGCCCGTCGATGGTCGGCCGGATGACCAGGTTCGTCCACGGGACGAGCTTGGCCGGGTCGCTGATGGTCTCCAGCTCCACGCCCAGTGCCCACATCGATTTCACCAGGGCCGGCCCGGCATCGGTGAGGACGCGGTCGCCGATGTTCAGGTCCACGACGAAGTTCATCTCGGCTCCCATCGCACCGGCGTAGTGGCTCTCCAGGGTTGGGTGAGATCCAGCTGCAGGTGTCCGTCCCACGCCCAGTGCCACATGGCTGAGACCAGCTCACCGGAGCCGTCGTCGGTGCCGAGCACGGTCCCGACGGTGGTGCCATCGATGCGGGCGAGCCCTTCGAGCGTGCTGCGCTTGTCCTGGTACCAGGGCATCGGGTGCCGGTAGCTGGAGAGCCAGCGCAGGTTGATGGCGTGCACCTCGGGTAGGCCGCCGAAGAGCTCGTAGCCCCACCCGTAGTGCTCGCACACCGCGCGGGTGCATCGCACGGCATCCCAGAATTCGCGGTCCCGCCGGCCCTCAGGGCGGACGTCCCAGACCGTGACGGATCCGTCCTGAGCGAGCGCGAGCAGATCCGGAGTGTGGCGGCGCGCGCTTCCGCGTTGGCCGCTCCACTCCACAGTCAGCGGCTGACCAACCAGCCGGGCCTGGGAGGGATCCCGGTCCAGGACCAGGACGAGCTCCTGCTCGAGCCCGGATTCCACGGCGACGACGTCCGTGTTCGTGGTGCTGAAGGTGTGTACGGGCACGTGCCGGCTCAGCGCGTGCGACCGCGGGGCCCGCACGGAGCTGATGCTGTGCAGGTCGGGCAGGGGGTCGGAGGGGTGGCAGAGGAGTCGGCCGTCCGGAGTGGAGAACTCCAGATGGCTCCAGGGTGTGGCTGGTCCTCCGCCGGGGTCGCCCATAAGCTGGGACACGGCGGTTCCTTCGCTTCAGTTCGCGTTGTATCAGGGCCGCTACTTGGAGGGCGTGACGGCGGCTACCGTTGCGCCCTCCCGCGCGTCTGACACCAGAGTCAGTCGGCACGGGCGGCCTATGCAGACCGTAACGGGTGCGAGCGAAAGCTGCAACGGGATAGATCTCATGACTCTCGGCCACACTGAGTGGCGAGCCGCCCCTCCGTAGAGATACATCTCTCGAACACCCTGCCAGGCATGTAGCTGTCCTCATGACCGCCCGAGCGGAGGTGCTCGGCCATGTGTATGGTTAGACACCCGTAGATCTGCGGGGCCACACTCCGAAGCCATCAATCTGCCGCTGATGGTTCATGAGTTTTATCCTGATTCAAGGGGTAGTGCTCGACCCTCGCGAGGATGAAGCTGGCATGAAGGTGATGTGGTTCATATGTCTCATGAGATTCGAGGTGCAGGTGGTGCCCGGACGCCCTCGATCGTCCGGACTCTCGACCGAGTGAAGAGAGGCACTTGGGAGGAGATTGACGACGCACTGGCTCGGGGGCTGCAGCCAGCGGAACAGATGCGGTGCATGCATCCGGACTGCGCGAACGTCTGCGTGTGGCCTACGGACTCCTCTGCCGGCCGGCCCCAGACCTTCTGCAGTCGCAACTGCCGCCAGAACTTCGAACGCACGCGGACCCGCCTACGCGACGAGATCAATGCCCTGACCAAGCTGCGAGACCGCGGTGGCGCCCCAGTGGAGACCCGTCGAACCCTCGAAGTGGGGATCGCCCAGCGAACGTGGATGCTCCGCCGCTACCCCGACCCAAACCAGGAACAGTAGGGCATTGCCTCGTGGCTGCCCTTCTCAATGGACCAACGTCTCCGGCCAGCGCGTCTAAGGCAGGAGCCCGGCCGCTCTCGCTGAATGAGGTGGGCGCGACAGACGTGCATCAGCGTGTTGCAGGATGGGGGCATGAACACCCCATGGGCAGCGGATGTGGCGTTGAGTTTGAGTCGGCTCATGGAGGAGACGTGGTACCCCTCGCATGGAGGCCTCGACACCATTTTCGGCAAGCTGGCGATCGATTCGCCTGAGATTGACCGGCAGGGATCCAGCATCAACAAGGTCAAACGCCTTCGCCGAGCCTTCGACCAGGCGAATGCTCGTGGTGAGCAGGCAGCCATCAACCTGGTCAAAGAGATCATCGAGGAGATGCGGTTCAAGCGGGTTTTCTCCTCGAGCGACGAACAGACCCAGGAGTTGATCGGCGCGCTACGTGTCTCACTGGCGAGGGCAGGAGCTCTCCTCGCCGACGACGGCAGCTTGGAGCCCCTCGTCATCGGCCCTGCCATCGAAGCGGGTGGCCGGGAGACTGTGGGCCGACTGCAAGGCAGGTTGCGCGACCCCTCCCTCGATCCCGGGGCCATTCTGGGGACGTCGAAAGACCTCATGGAGGCAACCGCGAAGCACCTGTTGAAGGAGTGCAGCCCAGGCGTCCCGGCCCGAGACATGCCGGCAGTAGTGAGCCAGGCCATGCGCGCAGCTGGCCTGTCGACGATCCCCAGCGAGATCGACAGCACCAACGCCAAGGCCGTTGCTGCACTTCGACAACAAGTCATTAGGACCGCCGAGGCAGTCACCAGTACCAGGAACACAGGCGGCGACGGGCACGGGCATCTCGAGCCGACTGATGTTTCTAAGGAGCTGGCCGACTACATCCGCCACCTCACGCTCGCCGCTGTGGCATATCTGCTCAGTGAAGCCGAGAAAACGGCTCGCTCGGCCTAGTTCGGCGCCTCACTGTCAATCTCGGATGTCGGCAGGCGCGGCCAGCTGCAGGACGTCACCGGTCCAGCGACGTCGCAGCCACCGGTCGTGGGAGGCGACGACGGCGGCTCCGGGGTAGTCCGGGATGGCGGCCTCGAGTTCGGTGACCAGGGCCAGGGAGAGGTGGTTCGTGGGCTCGTCCAGCAGCAGCACCTCCGGCGGGTCGGCCAGGATCGTGGCCAGTGCTAGCCGACGCCGCTGGCCGACGCTGAGGGCCTCCACAGGGCGGTTCTGGTCCCGGGGCGCGATGAGCCCGAACGTCGATAGCGGCACCTCTTCGGCCCTCTCGGCGCCAGCGAGGTCCGCGTACGCCTGCGCCGCCGTGCGCCCGTCGCCCCGCCGGTGAGGATCGGGCAGGGACGTCTCCTGGGTGAGCAGGGAGACCCGTGCACCGGTCCGGCGGGTCACGGTCCCCTGAGACGGGGCCAGCTTTCCAGCCAGGACGTGCAGCAACGTCGACTTGCCTGCCCCGTTGGCCCCGGTGATCAGCCACTTCGCGCCCGCACCGAGGGTGAGCGACACGGGCCCCAGCCGGTGCTCCACGCCGACCTGCACGGCACTGAGCACGGCTTCGGTTCCGGCAGTGGCCGGCTGGGGCTGGTCGGCGGCGGTCAGGCCGCGGAAGATCAGCTCCCGGGGCGGGCGCCGGATCTGCCGCTCCCTCAGGTTCTCCAGCCGGGAGCGCGCGTCGTTGACCCGGTGTGCGACGACTTTGGCGTTGCGGTCCGCGTAGAATTTGCGCGCCTTGCGGACCTCGGTGCGAGGTCCACGCTCGGGGTGCCCGACCGTCTGGTTGCTGCCGACGGCTGCAGAGAGACGCTTGAGCTCAGCCTGCTCCTCCTCGTATTGACGCTCCCACCGTGTGCGGGCCTGTCGGCGTTCCTGGAGGTAGTCGGTGTAGGTGCCCGTGAAGCGGGTGACGCCCAGGCCCGTGTCGGAACCATCCGGGTCTGCGGAGTCGTGGACGGCATGGGGCAGTGGGTGGGGGTCGAGATCGACCAGGGCGGTGACGGCCTCGTCCAAGAAAGCGCGGTCGTGACTGACGATCAGTACGGGGCCCGGCCAGCCGGCGAGTGTCTGGCGCAGGTGTTCGGTGGCGGCGTCGTCGAGGTGGTTGGTCGGCTCGTCCAGCAGCAGCACGTCCGGGCGGGAGAGCAGCAGCCATGCCAGTGAGAGCCGAGCCTGCTGGCCGCCGGAGAGGGCACCGGTGGGGAGGTCCCGGGCAAGGTGGGCCAGGCCGAAGCCGGCCAGGGTCGCGCTGATGCGGGCATCGACTTCCCACGCGCCCAGTCGTTCGGCGGCATCCAGCGCGGCCGCGAGATCCTCGGTGGCGCGGTGCGCAGTGGGATCTACAGCCAGGGCTTGGGAGGCCTGCTCCACCGCTGTGGCCGCGTCTCGGGCGTCGGCGACGGCTGACTCGAGGGCGTCGGCGACCGAGTCGCCCGGGTCGAAGGGCGGGCGCTGGTGCAGAAGCCCGATGGTGGCCGCGCCGCCGGGCCCGGTCGCCTGAATCGCGCCGGCATCCGGGTCGACCAGGCCGGCGATGATCCGAAGCAGCGTGCTCTTGCCAGAGCCGTTCTCGCCGATCAGACCCAGTCGGACGCCGGCTGGGACGGAGAAGGAGATGTCGGTCAGAACGCGTCGGTCTCCGAATGACTTAGAGATTCCCTCCACCCGGACATGGGCAGGGGAAGACAAGGAAGTGATGGGGGTGGCAGGCATGCGGATCCTCGTGATTGGCTCTGGCCTCCCGCCGGGCACAGCCACGGGCGCGGGAGCGGGACGAAGATCAGTTGCGCATGGGGGGGAACACTATCGCGCCGCTCAAATCGGGTCCAGTGGGGCAGGTGCTCCACATGACGGTGTCTCCGAGCGGGCGTGTGGATCTCAGGCGGCTCCTTCGCTCACCTCTCTGAGTGTGGCTTGTCAAGCGTTCAGGCGCTCTTCGGCGTATAAATCAAATTGGCGCGTTTTGGAACTCTTCGCTGCATCTATCGACATGCAGCGAAGACTTCACGCGACTCGGGGCGAACTTGTCGCGGAGTTGCCTGCAGCCCTCTTCTACGGCGTTGCGACGGATGGTGCTACGTCTCCGTCGGTCGCCAGGCGGGCGATGGTGGTCTTGAGGGGGCTGCGTTGCCGCGAAGCACGATGAGCAGGGGGGGCAGTTGCGGGAGCATGCCAGACCACTCAGACCGCGGGGTGTCAAGAGTTCAGGCGCTCTTTGGCGTATTGTCGAAATGCAGCGAAGATTTCACACGACACGCGGTGGGCATCTCTCGGAGACGACGGATCAGGCACGACCTGAAGCGTAGGTCCTGGCGCCGTCGGGGGGGGCTCCCACCACTCGGCACGACGGTGATGACGGCCAGGCTCAATGGTGGCGGCGAGCGTGAACTCGCCGCCACCGCTGAGTGGCTTACCCAAGATCAGTCGATGGGGCTGACGCGGATGAGGTTGCCGTCGGGGTCGGCGACGACAAAGGTCCGGCCGAAGACGTCGTCGTGCGGCTCCTCGACGACGCGCGCCCCCTTGGTGACCCACGCTCGATAGAGGTCGTCGACCGCAGTGGGCGCCCCCGGCACCATGAGACCGATCTCGCTCGTGCGAGGCGTCTGGGGAGAGGCATGCTCGTTGTCTCCGGTCCAGATCGCGAAGAGCACGCCCGGGGCCACCTCGAAGGCGACGTACCGCGGGCTGGTGAAGTCAGGCTGGATGTCGAACAGGTTTCGGTAGAACGCTGTGGACCGTTCAGCGTCACTGACGTAGGTCATGAACAGGTTGGGTGCCGGCATGAGGTTCCTCCTCGCTCGGGGGTGGCGGACGTGTCCATCCGAGCAGCTGAAGACGACAGAACGTGTCAGGTTCTCTGCCAGGATTTGGGCATGAAGTCCTCTCGGCTGTTGTCGATGCTGCTGCTTCTGCAGACCCATGAACGGATGACCAGCCGGGAGCTGGCCCAACGCTTCGAGGTCTCCCAGCGGACGGTCCTTCGTGACGTCGAGGCCTTGTCGGCCGCCGGTGTTCCGGTCCACACCGAACGCGGCCGCGGCGGCGCCATCGTCCTGGACCGACGCTCCCGGCTTGATCCGGTGCGCCTGGACCCGGCCGAGCTCCAGCTGCTGGCTGTCGCGGGACTCGACTCCACGCAGCTGGAACGCCTCGGCCTGCAGGAGATCGGGAGCCGGCTTCAGGACAAGGTGGCAGCGACGCTGGCACGACGGACGGAACCCACGCCCGCCACGCTGTCCGAGGTGCTGCTCGTCGATGCGGCCGGCTGGTTCTCGGACGGACCGGGCACGGATCTCACGGACCTCGTCGAAGCAGCCCGTGCTCGGCGGCGCCTGCGACTGCGGTATCGCCGCAGTGGGGAGGCGGCGGGACGATGGCTCGTCGCCGACCCCTACGGCCTGGTGAGCAAGGCCGCTTCCTGGTACCTGGTGGCCGACGTCGACGGTCGCCCGCGACTGTTCAACGTGGATCGCATCGAAGCGCGGCAGGCACTGGCGGAGGGGGCGCTCCTGCGCCCGGAGCAGGACCTCCGCTCCGTCTGGGAGTACCTGCGGCAAGGATTTCGACCGACTTCGGTCGTCGACGTCCACGCGCGTCTGCGCTCCAGCCGGGTGGATCTGGCCCGCCGCATCCTCGGCAGCCGCCTGATCGCCGTCGACGACCCAGGTGTCGAATGGGTCACGATCGTCGTCCGGTATCCGGAGGTGGAGTCGGTCCGTCAGCTGCTCCAGTTCGGCGACCACATCCGCGTCACCGCACCGGCTGAGGCCATTGACCGGATCCGTGACCTGGCCGCGCAGCTCTGGGAGAACCATGAGGGGAGCGGGTGAGCCGTGGCTCTGCTCGGGCTGCTCAGGCAGGACAGAGGATGCCCTGCGCGACTCGCACCAGCTCCGCGTTCCCCGCCGCCGTCCGCCCGTCCGGCAGCGCCAGGGTGTCCTCGAGGCCGATCCGGGAGGCGAGGCCGAGGCGTCGGGCCAGAACGATCGTCGCCCAGGTTGATCGCTCCTCCCCATGCAGGAGCACGCGGGCACCGGGATCGGCACGGCGGACACTCTCGACGAGCACGGGGGCGACGGTCTCTGCATCTGCCGGTGGCATGTCCTGCACCTCGACCAGCACACGCAGACAGCGACGCCGTATCGGGGAAGCTGCCCATGCCCGCAGGCCTCGCTCGTGCCAGATGCCGGCCTCGACGCCGACACCTCGTTCGAGCAGGGCGGCGGCCACGTCCTCCGCGCCGTCCTCGTGCCAGTTCACGGAGGCGAAATCCGGCAGCTCCCGCCATCGGCGGACGGCATGGAGTCGGTCCGCTGCCCGAGGCGCAGTCCAGGCCCCCGTGGTGACGCCGACCGGAGTGCCGGGACACCGCTCGCGGACCGCTCGC
The DNA here is from genome assembly GCF_053627595.1 of Micrococcus sp. 140720015-1. Classification (NCBI taxonomy): domain Bacteria; kingdom Bacillati; phylum Actinomycetota; class Actinomycetes; order Micrococcales; family Micrococcaceae; genus Micrococcus; species Micrococcus sp. 140720015-1. The sequence goes on along the minus strand of NZ_JBSEYC010000007.1, from coordinate 33,351 downwards.
ACTCACCGGTCGACGTGTGGAGCCAGGAGGCTGTCCCTGCCCTGTTCGTCCTTGGGATGGAGATGGATCGCATTCGCTCCGGCCGCAACGGCGTCGGCACACTCGGCGGCCACGTCCTCGGGAGAGGCACTGAGCCGGGGATGCTCGCCGGGTGTCCTGGCTCCGTTCACGCAGACCTTGAGCAGCATGGGGCGCACGCTAGATGAAGCGATCCCCGAGGGGAAGCGTCGGGATCCATGGCAAATCTCCGAGATCCACGCCCGTGGACGTGGGGGTCCGGGTGACCGGCCCGGGCAGGCTTCAGGCCTGATCCCTCAGTGTGGTCACGGGGTGGCCGGGTAGAAAGCCTGTCCGCGCGTTTGTGCGATCGTGCCGTCGAGTTGCAGCGAAGAATCCACACGGCTCGCGGTGCACTCGGCGCAGAGTGGGCAGATCTCGGTCATCGTGAAGCCGGGCGCCTCAGCCGCCGGTGGGGCTGAGGGCGGCGCGCAGGGCGGTTTCCTCCTGGTCGGTCAGTCCCACCGGGCGCTCCGTCGTGCGCGCCTCCTCGGTGGCCAGGGCGGCCGCGAGGGTTTCGCCCAGCGGGCGGCGGACCAGCCCGTGGGCCAGGGCCGCCGAGGAGTCGACGCTGCCGACGTGACGGAACCCCGGCAACGGAATCCAGAGGGGCAGCGAGTTCGGCCCCGCCCACGGGGCGACGCCCTGGGACAGCAGGACGTCGTCGGGGATCACGTGTGGCTGGGCGGCCGACCCGGTGACCTCGATGCTCGCCCGGTAGAGGTCTGCCAAGGTGTGGGTCTGACCGGCGGCGTTGAACGTGCCGGTGACCGTGTGTTCGATGCAATGCAGAATCCACGCGGCCAGGTCTGCCACGTCGATGACGGAGACGGGGAACGTCGCATCGGGCACCAGCACGTCGGGCCCCGTCGGGTGTGCGAATCGCCAGGGGTAGTAGCCGGAGCGTCCGGTGTCGTCGCCGGCTCCGCCGATCAGCCCGGGGCGGATCACCGTGACCTGCCCATCCGCGCCTCGGTAGATGTCTTCGCAGCGGCGCTTGGCGCCGGGGTACTGGTTCATCTCGGTCATCCGGTCGATGCCTGCGGGCGGTGCCAGGGGGGCGTTCTCCGACTGGTTGGGGGTGTCGAACGCGGCGTACACGCTGGTGGTGGACACGAGAAGGCGATGGCGGGCGGTGAGCTGGTGCACGGCGTCGTGGGCGTGGGCCGGGTGGGAAGTCAGATCGACGACGGCGTCCCACGCTTGGGTGACGACGGGAGCGAGGGCATCGGGGTCGTCCCGATCGGCGCGGACGAAGTTGGCACCGGATGCGGCGGGAGCCGACCCGCGGGCGAGACAGGTCACGGTGTGGCTGCCGTCGAGTGCGGCGCGGGCGAGCTCACGGCCGAGGAAACCGGTACCGCCGAGAAGGAGGATCTGCATGTCTTCAGTGTGTCTGGCGGACACATCGACGTGGGGTTGATCCGCTGTGAGCGGCGTCAGGCTGCGATGGCCAGGACCGTGGGGCCGAGGCAGGCCGTCCCGTCGAGTACGGACGCAGCGCGGCGGGCAATCTCGTGGACAGGAGTTTCGAGGGCGTCAGAGACCGCGTGAAGCACCTCGGAGGACGGGTCTTTGAGGCCGCGCTCGACCTCCGAGAGGTACTGCGGAGCGATGCCGGCCCGCTCGCCCACGTCTGTGAGCCGCTCTCGTCGCGTGTGCCGCTCCTGCCGAACGACATGGCCGATCGCTTCCCGCCACAGCAGCTGCCGGTGCTGGTCCGCTCTCTCCGCGAGGTACACGACTTCTCCCATGGGCCCACGATAAGGCGGTGAGCAGGCTGTCGGGAGTTCCCTGATTCAGCCAGGGAAGCCCCGGCGGTGAAAGTGCCTTCTCCTGTGCTGTTGTCGAGATGCAGCGAAGATTGCACAGGACACGCGAGGAAGACTGCACAAATCCTCCTCTGCGACCTCACGTGTGCAATGTAGTGTCCGACGGCGTGCGGCACACCTGTACAGTTGGGCTGACCCCGTTTTTTAGGTCCGGTGGTTCTGGGAGTCGTCCTGTCGCCCGTGGTTGCGGGCAGGGAGACTGGTCAGATCATGTCGAACAGCAGGAAGCGTCACACCCCGGAGCAGGTCGTCCGCAAGCTCGGGCAGGCCGACAGGATGCTCGCCGACGGCAGCGACATCGCTGCGGTGTGTCGGGAGCTTGGGATATCCGAGCAGACGTATTACCGGTGGCGTAATCAGTACGGCGGACTGAAGGCCGACGACGCGAAGCGCCTCAGGGAGCTGGAGAAGCAGAACGCCACGCTCAAGCGGTTGCTGGCCGAAGCGGAGCTGGAGAAGGCTGCGCTCAAGGAGCTGGCCGAGGGAAACTTCTAGGCCCGGGCAGGCGCCGCGCCGCCGTCTCGCACCTGATCAGGACACTGCAGGTGAGCGAGCGGATGGCGTGCCGTCTGGCCGGGCTGAGCAGGTCCGCGTACCGTCGCCCGCTCAAGGGCGACACGGTCGCCGACCCTGATCGCGCGTTGCGAGACTGGCTGCGCGCGTGGGCGAAGAAGCATCCCCGCTACGGGTACCGGCGGGCGTATCACGACGCCCGGGGTGAGGGCTGGGCGGTCAACCACAAGAAGATCCAACGCCTCTGGCGAGCCGAAGGCCTCCGCGTCCCGCAGCGGCGACGCCGCAAGCGTGTCGGATCCTCGACCGTCGACGCCCCGGCGGCAGTCGCACCGAACCTCGTATGGGCGGTGGACTTCCAGTTCGACGCCGACGAGCGGGGCTGCCCGATCAAGATCTGCTCCATCGTCGACGAGCACACCCGCGAATGCATCGGCGGGCTCGTGGAGCGGTCGATCACCGCCGACCGGCTCACCGCCCACCTCGAAGAGCTCGTCGCCGTCCGCGGTGCACCGGGTGTGCTCCGCAGCGACAACGGGCCCGAGTTCATCAGCGACGCGATGGCCGACTGGGCGGGTACCCGCACCGGCCTGTTCTACATTCCGCCCGGCTCGCCCTGGCACAACGGATACGTCGAATCGTTCAACAGCCGCCTCCGCGACGTGAAGCGCCCTGGGTTTCGTTCCGACCTACTTCCTCAAGGAGGATCGGATCATGCCCCAGAAGTACACCCCCGAGTTCAAGGCAAGAGCCCTGAAGCTCATCGAAGAACGCGTCCGCGCCGAGCAGTGCTCCGCCTGGGTCGCCTGCACCGCCGTTGGCGAAGCCCTCGGCGGGATCTCCCCACACACCCTGCGGAACTGGTGGAAGCAAGATCGCGTCGATCACGGCGAAGCCCCAGGGCTCAGCACCGCTGAAGCCGAGGAGATCAAGAAGCTGCGCCGGGAGAACCTCGAGCTGCGCCGCGCGAACGAGATCCTGCGCAAAGCCTCAGCTTTTTTCGCAGCGGAGCTCGACCGCCCCACGACGAGATGATCGCGTTCATCGACGAACACCGCGATCAGTTCGGGGTCGAGGCCATCTGCCGCACCCTTCGTGCGACGGAATGTGGGTTCATCACCTCCCGCGGCTACCGCGCCGCGAAGACACGACCGACTTCAGCGCGGGCCCTGCGAGACGTCCTGCTCCTGGAGGAGGTCAAGCGGATCCATGCCGAGAACTACTCGGTCTACGGGGTGAGAAAGATGCATCAGGCGGTCGTGCGTGCCGGCTGGGTGATCGGCCGGGACCAGGTCGTCCGACTGATGAAGCTCGCCGGCGTGGAAGGGGTGCGGCGCGGACGTAAGCCGATCACCACGAGGCCGACAGGCGAGCCGGATGCCCGCCCAGATCTGGTCGAGCGCCGCTTCACCGCGGAAGGCCCGCACCAGCTCTGGGTCGCAGACATCACCTACGTGCGCACGATCTCGGGGTTCTGCTACGTCGCTTTCATCACCGACGTGTACTCCCGGCGGATCGTGGGATGGGCGGTCTCGGGCAGCCTTCATACCGCGGGGCTGCCGTTGCTCGCCCTGGAGCACGCCCTCGTGAGCACCGGTGCAAGCCGTGGCCGGCAGGGCCTGGTGCACCACTCGGATCGCGGCAGCCAGTACGTCAGCTTGGCGTACTCGGACGCGCTCATCACCGCCGGGGTGACGGCTTCGGTAGGCACCGTGGGCGACTCCTACGACAACGCCCTGGCCGAGACCGTGAACGGGCTCTACAAGGCCGAACTCATCCACTCCAAGCGGATCTGGGAGTCCGTGCAGGCGGTCGAGCTGGCCACCATGGGGTGGGTGCACTGGTGGAACACCACCCGCCTCCATGAGGCCCTGGACTACCGCACGCCCACCGAGGTCGAGGCGGCCTACACTCACCACCAGGACTCAGCGCCCGTTGCGTCCTGACCTCGGAACAAAACCCAGGGCGCTTCAACGAGTGCCTCAACATCAACAGCTTCTACTCACTGCTGCACGCCCAGGTCGTGATCGGCGACTGGAAGACCGAGTACAACCATCTGCGTCGGCACTCATCGCTCGGCTACCTACCCCCGGCCGAGTACGCTCGGCAGTGCACCCATCAAATCGAAACCGACGACTCACAGAGCGACCGGACCGAATGAAGGGGGCGGCCCACAGTCCGTACACCACTGTTCAGGGGCGACTAGATGTACTGACCGGGGACGTTGATCAATAGTGAGAAGGGCGGCTGGTTGCCGCAGGCCGTGTGCGGCCGATGGTGGTTGTAGTAGGGCAGCCAGCCGTCGAGCTCCCCGCGACGCTCCGCTTCGGAGGTGTAGCAGCGGGCGTAGGCCCACCCGTCGGCCAGGGTGCGGTGGAATCTCTCGATCTTGCCGTTGGTCTGCGGCCGATACGGACGGGTGCGCCTGTGCTTGATCCCGAGTTCGGCGCAGGTGTCGCGCCAAAGGTGCGACTTGTAGGCGCCACCGTTGTCGGACAGAACACGCTCGACGGTGACCCCGCGAGCGTTGAACCACTCGACAGCCCTCACCAGCACGGCGGTGGCGGTGAGGGCCGTTTCGTCGTCGTGGATCTCTGCGTAGGCGACGCGGGAGTGGTCGTCGATGACGGTGTGGACGTAGGCCTTTCCCATCAACGGGTCGTGGTGCTTGTTCTTGGGTTTGTTGGGTGTGGCGGCTCGGTTGCGGTCGCCTTGTTGTCGGCCGACGTAGCGCCAGCCGCCGCCGTCGGGGATGTTGCCGAGCTTCTTCACGTCGACGTGCAGCATTGCCCCGGGGTGGTCGTGTTCGTAGCGGCGGACTGGTTCCCCGGTGGCCCGGTCGACGTGGGAGAGCCGGTCGAGATGCGCGTCGACCAGGATCCGGTGGACCGTCGACGGCGCGATCCCGAGCCGACAGGCGAGTTGGACCGGTCCCTCTCGCAGGCGTAGCCGAAGCTGGACGCAGCGCTTCATGGTCTTCGCATCGGTCTTGGTCGGGAAGTGGTGAGGTCGTGAGCTGCGATCCTGCATCGACTGACCGGCGCGGTAGCGGTCTGCCCAGCGCTTTGCTGACGGCCACGCGACCTGGAATCGGGCGGCGACCTCGCTGATCGGCCAGCCGTGGTCAACGACAAGTTGGGCAACTCGGAGGCGGTGGCGAGGGGTGAGGGCAGCGTTGGGATGAGGCATTCACTCTCCTTGACGGGTATGGCGGTGGGCCTTGGTCGGGGTTAAGCGGGGATGTCGCGTTGTGTGTGCGTGGTTGCTGCTGCCGTGGTTGCGAGCAGTGTGAGCACGGTGAGGACGATGACTCCGGGCCAGGGGCTGGCTGTGGACTCCCCGAGGACGTGGCCGAGCATGGCGTGGCCGGCGTTGAAGGGCATCCAGTTGATGAGGTCCTTGAGCATGGGCACCATCGCGATGAGGTTCTCGATGAGCAACATCCACACGATGGGGATGGCGACGCTGGCAGCGATGGATCTGGTGGTCACCGCCAGGGCGGCTGCCGCGAGAGCCCAGATGAGGATGACGAGCAGCTGGGCGGCCAGGTAGGGCCAGCCGCGAGACCCGATGGTGATGCTGTCGGGGTAGAACTGGGCGACCAGGATGGCCAGAGCCATCCCCACCACGTAGGTGACGGTCAGGAAGATCGTGCCAACGACGGCTCCGCTGGCCAGTGAGGTCCAGCGGCGGCGTTGGGTCAGGAAGCTGATCCCCACTGAGCCGTTGCGGATCTCGGTGGCAACGGTGGCGCCAGCGAAGACGATGGCGACCATTTGGAAGATGCTGGCGCACTTGCCGAGGTCGCCCGCGTCGATGGGGCCGGCGTACTCGACGTTGTAGAGAAGGGTCATCAGGATGATGGGGCCGTAGCAGGCACCGGTGAGCAGGATCGCGTAGATCCATGTGGAGCGCAGCGTTGCGAGGCGCCGAAGGTCTGCGTGGATGGCGTTGATCATGGCTGGTCTCAGTTCTCGGAGCGGTATTCGGAGCTGGCGTCGGTCAGCTGGAGGAAGAGATCCTCGAGGCTGGTGCGGTCCTGGTGTAGTTCGACGACCAGCAGGTCGAGGTCACGACACAGCTGGGACAGGGCCCGGGGGTCGGGCAGCTGATCGCAATGTTCCACGGCGAGATGTGGACCGAGCTGTTCATGATGGATCTGGCGTTGATGGAGGGCCTGTTGCAGCCGGACGTCATCGGTGGTGTGCACGATGCTGCGCTGCGCGCTGGAGGCAAGAAGATCCTCGATGCTCGACTCACGGATCAGCTCACCGCGACCCACCACGACGAGTCGATCGGCGACCATCTCCACTTCGGACAGCAGATGGGAGGAGACCAGAACGGCCTTGCCATCGGCGGCGGACCGCCGCAACACGTCACGCATCCAGTGGACCCCTTCGGGATCAAGACCGTTGACAGGCTCGTCCAGAACGAGGTTGCGAGGATCACCCAGCAGGGCTGTTGCGAGTCCCAGGCGTTGCTTCATGCCCAGCGAATAGCCGCGAATACGGCGGTCGGCCGCCTTCTCGAGTCCGACCATCGCCAACGCCTCCCGGACGCGACTCTGGGCGATCCCCGCCGACGCCGCAACTGTCTGCAGGTGCCCACGTCCTGTGCGTCCGGGGTGGTACCACGATGCGTCGAGCACCGCCCCAGCTACTTGGGCCGGAGCGGCATTGTCATGGAAGGAGCGACCGTCCACGGTGCAACGCCCGCTGGTGGGTCTGTTGAGTCCCAGCAGGCAACGCATCGTGGTGGACTTCCCGGCACCATTAGGGCCCAGGAACCCTGTGACGGCTCCATCAGGGACGGTGAAGGAGAGGTCATTGACGGCGGTGGTTGCGCCGTAGCGCTTGGTCAGGTTCTGCACTTCGATCATGACCACGAGTCTTCGCGGTGCACTGCTCATCCAACATCGGGCCCGAGGATGATCCAGCCCCGCAACGCTCATCCCGGGAGTGGAGATCAAGTTCCTCTCCCGGAACGATGTGAGCTGAGATGCCCGCTTGACAGGCTCAACACCATGCCAAGTCCCCTGCTTCAGGCATCCACCGACATGAGTTGGATGCAGACCATTGTCCTCGCGATCGTCCAAGGCCTGACCGAGTTCCTCCCCGTCTCGTCCTCGGGCCACCTGCGGATCATCTCTGAAATGTTCTGGGGCCAGGATGCCGGGGCATCCTTCACTGCCGTCATCCAGCTCGGCACTGAGCTGGCCGTCCTGGTCTACTTCGCCAGGGACATCTGGCGCATCGCCACCGGTTGGCTGCAAGGCATCCTGCACGCTGGCCAACGCACCAACCCGGACTACCGGATGGGTTGGATGGTGATCCTGGGAACCCTGCCCGTAAGCATCATCGGCTACCTCGGCAAGGACTACATCCGCGATGCCCTGCGCAACCTCTGGTTCACCGCCGCGATGCTGATCCTGTTCTCCCTGGTCTTCATCATCGCCGAACGCACTGGCACCAAGAGGCGCGGTCCGGGGGAACTCACCATCCGTGACGCCGTCATCATGGGTTTTGCACAGTGCCTCGCCTTGATCCCCGGCGTTTCGCGCTCGGGCGCCACCATCTCCTCGGGGCTGTTCCTCAACCAGGACCGGGCCACTGCAACCCGATTCTCCTTCCTCCTCGCCATCCCAGCCGTTCTCGCCTCCGGCTTGTTCTCCCTCCCGGACGCCTTCGCACCCACCGCAGGACAGGCGGCCTCGGCGCCACAACTGCTCGTCGGTGCCACCATCGCCTTTCTGCTCGGCTATGCCTCCATCGCCTGGCTACTCAAGTTCGTTGCCAATCACAGCTTCGCCTGGTTCGCGGCGTGGCGCATTCCCGTTGGACTCATCGTGATGGCACTTCTGGCAACGGGCCAGCTCACCGCTTGAACCTTCGGGGTGCTTTGGGCGCGGTCCAGACTCACGCTCAAAGCACCCACGCGGGTCAATCAACGTCTCCGGTCAGTACATCTAGTTGTACTGACCGGAGAGATTGATCGACCCGTTTTTTGGTCAGCGCGGAAGGTGCGCCGGTAATTCGTGGGTGTCACGTCGATCTGTCGACGCAGGCGACCGCCACTTAGACAGCCATTTCCGCAAGGAAGACAAAACGTCGAAGAGTCTCACGCGACGCGACTCGAAGCTTCCGCGGCGACGGCGCCCACGAACTCGGCCAACTGAGCGTCCAGGCGAGCCGCCGGCATCAGCAGCCCGGCCCCGGGGCCGGCCATGCTCTCGGTGCTCGTCAGACGGCACCGGTCACCCGAAAGCGGGTTCAGGGTGTTGCGGTGCACGGCGACCAGCCACAGGGCGACGCCCGTCCAGGTGAGTTCAGCCCCGGGCTCTGCCACCTCGATCCTCGAGTGCACGGGGATTCCCGCGTTGGCCCAGGAGAATCGGGCCCCTGGAACGGCGGCGTAGGCCTGGTCGGTCCACCGGGCGCGGGTGACGCCTGGCAGGAACTGGGGCCATTGCTCTACCTGGGAGAGCACTTCCCACACGGTCTGGGCGGGGGCTTCCACGGTGATCTGCGCGGAGGCGATCACGGGCGCGGTCTCATCTACGGCGCCAGCGCGGGCGCAGGCGGCGGCGCGTTCCTGGAGAGCATTCATGGGCCACATGACGCGGACGCTAACACAACTTTGTGTCGCGTTAAGGTGGTGACATGAACAACTCCCAGCACGTTCCTGGCAGCGCTCGACCCGGGGGGCGCACCGCACGCACACGGGAGGCGGTGCTGACGGCGACCCGCGATCTGCTGGTGGAACAGGGGGCGTCGGGCATGCGGGTGGAGTTGATCGCAGCCCGATCCGGCGTGCACCGCTCCTCGATCTACCGACGGTGGGGAGGGCCGGCCGGCATCGTGGCCGACCTGGCCGGCCAGCTCTCCACAACGGACCAGCTCCCCCGGGAGGGGGTCGTGGAAGGAGATCTGGAGGTTCTGGCCGGGCGCCTGGCTGCCCACCTCGCTGGGGACGGGGCGGAGCTGGTCCGTGCGCTGCTCGCCTGGCAGGACCCCGAGGTCAAGGGCCACCTCGCTGCCTTCTGGGAGGCGCGGATCGATGATGTCGCCGCCGTGCTGCGCCGGCACGGCAGTGCCGCTGACCCGCGCCTGATCACCCGGCTGCTGGCCGGCCCCATCCATTACCAGGCGCTCATCGAAGGCCGGGAGCCTCAGGAAGTCACGGTGCGGGCCGCGGTGACAGCTGCTCTGAGCGTCGTCCGCGATCAGCGTACTTAGGCGAGTATGCCAATGCCCACCGGCATTGTCCTTGGGCATCGTCGCCGGTGGTCAGGATGACTCCGTCGCTGCGGAGTCCGAGCGAGTGTGACGACCCTGCCGCGATCGCCACGATGTCACGCCACTCCTGGGCGCGGCACTGCCCGTGGCTATCGTCGCCGGCGGCGAGGACCCGGCTGTCCTCCGTCAGCCCGAGCGTGTGATCGCTGCCGGCGGAGATCGCCGTGACGCCGCGCTAAAGGCGAGTCTCAGTGAGACCTGCGGCGGGGTTTCCGCATACCAGGACGGAGCCGTTCCTGGTGAGTCCCACGGTGTGCAGGCTGCCTGCGGAGACGGCAACGACGTCGGCCCAGCCCGCGACCTCCGACTGTCCGCGCGTGTTCAACCCGACCGCCACGACGGTGCCGTCTGCCCGCACTCCCGCGGAGTGCCAGTCCCCAGCGGAGACCGCCAGGATCTGAGACCAGTTCTCCACATCGCACGCACCCTCGGCCCTGCGGCCGGTGGCCACCACGGTGCCCTTGGCGCGCACGCCCGGAATACGGCGCCATCCGGCGGCGACGGTGACGATGTCGGTCCACGCGCCGACGTCGCACTGGCCGTGCGCGTTCCACCCGGTGGCCAGGACCGTGCCGTCAGAGCACAGCCCGACCGAATGGGAGCGGCTGGTGTTCTTCGCGGTGTGCACGTTGCCGGCGGCGACAGCGACCACATCCGTCCAGTCGGCCACGGCGCATTCGGAGGCTCCGGCGGGCCCCGCGGCGAGCACATGGCCGTCGTCGGTGACGAGCAGAGAGTGGCAACGAGCGGCCGCGAGCCCGACCGGCCGAGGGGTCACCGGGCGATCTCCTTCAGGGGTGTCCACCCCATCGGGAAGGGGCCTCGGATACTGGCGCGGTCGACGTCATCCTCGTGGGACCACCCTTGCGCTGACCCCTCCGTCCCCACCGGGCCGCGCGCCACGCGCAAGCCCACATCCTCCAGGACGGCGTCGGGGGCGCTGCCGCGGCGGACGGAGGCGCGCACGCTCCAGGGCTCGTCGGCCCAGCCGCCGCCGCGCAGGGTGCGGTAGTCCCCATACCGGGCAGGGTCGGCGTAGTCCCAGCACCATTCCCAGACGTTGCCGAGCATGTCGTGCAGCCCCCAGATGTTGGGCTCCTTCCGGCCGACGGGTTGAGGTCCCCCGAGGTGATCGAGGCTGGTCCAGGCGATCTCCTCGAGCGTCCCGTAGGTGGGCGACGTCGTGCCGGCGCGGCAGGCGTACTCCCACTCGGCCTCGGTGGGTAGCCGGTAACCGTCGGCGGTGGTGTCCCAGGCGATGGCGCGTCCGTCCGTGCCGCGCGAGTAGGCCGGCTGCAGGCCCGCCCGCTGGGAGAGTTCGTTGCAGGTCTCGATCGCCTGGAACCAGGTCAAGGGCGCTGTGGGCAGGCCGGTGTCAGAGGCATGGAGGGGGTGGACGGCGATCTCGAAGGCCTCCAGGGTTACCTCGCGGGTCTGCGAGCGACGGGCGTCCCGCAGTGTGATGACCCCCGCGGGGAGCGAGGCCATGACGGGGGTGTCCATGACGCCAGCCTAGGCGGGGACTGAGTTACTCGGCGGCGGGTGGGGCGCCGTCGTCGAGGTCCCGCATCTGCCGCACCGGTGACAGGGCGACGGGAAGGGTGGAAGCCGCCATCGCGGCCGTGCCCAGCGCGGCGGCAAGCCATCCCCCGACAGCCGAGATCAGCCAGCCTCCCAACAGTGCACCGATTGCGAGGGCGCCCCAGGAGAGCATGCGGTAGCTGGCGTTGACCCTCCCGCGGAGTTCCTCGGGAACCGTGACCTGACGGACGGTGACGGCCTGGGAGTTCGCGACGCCGGTGCCGAACCCGGACGCGAAGAAGGCCGCGGCGAGGACCACCAGGGACGTCACGGAGGTGTCGGAGCTGAACAGCACGCCGATCAGCGGCGCCGTGTTGCCTACGAGCATGGCCGTGATGAGGGATCGGCCATAGCCGAAACGCTCAGTCAGTCGGGCGCTGATGCCCGCCCCGAGGAAGGCGCCGAGTCCGCCGGCCATGAAGATCAGCCCGAGCACGAGAGGCCCGTCGTCCCGGGCGTCGACGATCAGGACGGTGAGGGCGAGCATGAAGACCTCATTGCCCAGGTTCCAGATCGTCGCCTCCGCGGCAAGAGCCCGGACGACACGGTGGCGAAGCAGGGCCAAGAACCCCTCCCGAGCCTGTTGTCGAGCCGAAGTGTCGGGAGCCTCCGCAGGCGGCTCGTGGGTCTGAATCCGCCGCAGCAACAGGACGGAGAGGAGCCGCCCCGCCCCGTTGATCGTGACGGCGAACGGTGCCGTGAGCCATTGGACGAGCGCACCTCCGACTCCGGAACCCCCGATGCCGATCGCCGAGTAGGTGGCTGTCATCTTCGCGTTCGCATCCGGGAGAGCTGCCCTGCTGACCACCTGGGGGGTGAAGGAGAAGTCCGCGAGCATGTGCAGCACGGACATCGCCCCCAGCACTGCGGCCGCGGCCACCAGGGCCGGCACGGTGAGCCATCCGGCCAATGCCGCACCGGCGATACCGAGCAGAGTGATCCCGCTGACCGTCTCCGCCGTGATCATCAAGGGTCGCCGCCTCCACCGGTCCACCAGCACGCCCAGCCACAGGGGCAGTACCAGGTACGGCAGGAACGTCGCGACTCGCACCCAGGACAGCTCCTCGGCCGAGGCTCCCAACCACACCAGAGCGAGAACCGGCATGGCCAGCTCGCCGATCTCGCCCCCCAAGGCTGACGCCGTTGAGGCACCCCAGAGGCGACGGAAGTCCCGACTGCGCCACGCGCTAACTCTTGTCATGTGATAGATGGTTATCCACGGGCATGCTCTTGGCAACCGTCTTGATCAGATTGGTGGTTAGATCGGTGCATGGGATCTTCGAGTGAGCCGTACGCGCCGGGTGACCTCGAGCTGGTGCGGACGTTCGTGAACACCCTGGACATCGAGAAAGGCACGGACGCCCTGGAATCGTCAGAAACGTGGGGTCGGTGGTGTGCGGAACGAGGACTCTCGGTCGAGTCGAGTGCGACCGACCGTCAGCTCCTGGGTGAGCTTCGTGAGGCACTGCGTGAGGGCCTGCTTGCTCATCACTCGCGAGGTTCAATGCCTCCGGCAGCCCGCGAGGTGCTCGATCGAATGCTGGCCTGGAGTCAGGCCGAGGCGACCTTCACCGAGGAGGGCTTGCGCCTCATCCCTCGGAGAGACGGAGCGCACTATGTCGCCGGGAGGATTCTCTCCCTCGTTGCGGCGGCAACGGTGGACGGAACGTGGTCTCGCCTCAAGGCCTGCAGGGACGACGAGTGCAAATGGGCCTTCTACGATCACTCGCGCTCCCGTACCGGCCAGTGGTGCTCGATGGCGATCTGTGGGAACCGGAACAAGCAGGCTCGTCTGAGAGAGCGGCGAGGACAGTGAATCCGACCGCTGCCACCCGGGCGCCGGACCTGGTCCCGGCCGATCTCCCACCCGGCGCGGCGCATCGCGTGGTGCATCTTCCGCACCCCGTAGACGCAGTAGTTCTCCGCATGGACCCGTCGGATCTCTTTGAAGAGAATCTCGTCTCGCAGCGCCCGCGTGGAAGCCGGGCGGGTCTTCGCGGCCCGGTAGCTCACGTCGAGGTGATGAACCCACACTCCGTCGCGCTGAGCACGCGGCAGATGGCCTCGACCCCGAAACGCTCGCGGTGTTCGTCGATGAACGCGATCATCTCGTCGTGGGGCGGTCGAGTTCCGCTGCGAAAAAAGCCGAGGCCTTGCGCAGGATCTCGTTCGCGCGGCGCAGTTCGGGGTTCTCCCTGCGTAAGCGGCGCATCTCTTCAGACTCGTCGGTGCTCACCCCGGGAGCTTCGCCTCGATCGATGCGTCCCTGCCTCCACCAGTTCCGCATCGTATGAGGGGAGATCCCGCCGAGGGCTTCGCCTACGGCTACGCAGGCCCCCAGCCGGAGCACTGCTCGGCACGGATGCGTTCCTCGATGAGCTCCAGGGCTCGGGCCTTGAACTCGGGGGTGTACTTCTGGGGCATGATCCGATCCTCCTTGAGGAAGTAGATCGGAGCGAAACCCAGGGCGCTTCAGACGGACGAATCACTCACGGTCGGCCTCGATCCATCCGTGGAGACGCGCACCGGGATCTTGACGAGTCCCGCGATCGACCACGGTGAATCCTGCCGTGGTCAGTAGGCGTGAGAGCGCGTCGACCGGCCAGTGCCAGGCGGTGGTGATGGCATGGTCGAAGGGTTCGACCTCGTCTCCCGCGAAGAAGCCCAGCAGCATCGATCCGCCCGGACGCAACGACCGGTGTGCGTGCTCGAAGAGACGGGGCATCTCCGCCGGTGGCGTGTGGATGATGGAGTACCAGGCGAGGATCCCGTCGACGGCGGCCGTCGGCACAGTCTCGAAGGAGCCCCGCTCGACGCGCACCTCGGGGTGGGCGCGGCGCGCGTGGGCCACAAACTCCTCGACCGGCTCGATGCCCCTCACGTCATGGCCCAGGGAGTGCAGGTACGCGGTCCAGTGGGCCGGCCCGCAGCCGACATCTTCCAGAACCCCGCCCGTCCTCTGGGCCCACGCCTCGACCAGCCTCTTGTCGGCGTTGGCCACGGCGTCCATGCGCCCGAGCAGGTCCGCATACTCGACGGCGCGGGCGGCGTAGGCCTCTTGGACGGACGGGGAATGCGGCCGCATTCCGTCGGATTCTGCGGACATCACTCGCTCCTGCCGGCAGTCCAGTTGTCTTGAGCAAGCCTCAACACTGCGGCGCCGCGGCAAGGCAAGGGAACGAGGGAAGTCCGCTCCCCCGTCACCATGGCCGCCCCTGGAGGTCGATCTCCCCGGCCGGCCAAGGCCCCTTGGGGTTGCGTAATGGCATGATCAGCAGAGGGTCCCCCTGAGTGCTCTGTGATGGTTGTCCGTTGAGCCCAATGCAGCGTTCAGCTGCGACGATGCGCCGCCATCCACACGAGACGTAGAACGGCACCACGGACTCGTCGCACCCGAGATAACCGAACTCCGCATCGGAGTGGGCGCGCATGGAATCCACCGCTGCCCGCATCAGCCGCTGGCCCAGATGGTGGCCGCGCCCGCTCGGGGTGACCAGCACACCGCCCACGCCGGCAATCGTTAGAGGATGACCACCCACAGTGATCGAGCGGCGGGCCCATCCGATGTGCCCAACGGTCTGCGCGTCGAGGGTGGCGATGACGTGCATGTCATGGGGCGCATACCCGTACGGCTGGTCGGGATCCCATTCTCCGAAGTCCTCGAGGTATTCAGCAGCGAAGAGGCGGTTCAGGTCATCCAGCTGGCCAGGCGTCAGGTCGGCGTGCCAGCTCAGCTCGATCGTGGGCGACGAGGAAGGAGCCAGATCCATACGCCAATTCTCGCAGAGGGCTTGGACCCACGGCCCCTGAATGCGGCGGGGCAGGATCTACCCCGGCGTCAAGGGTTCAAGTGCTCACCCGGATATGAACCATATTCATGCGTTTCTGAACTCTTCGCTGCATCTCGACAGAAACGGCGGGAGCATTATTGTTGAGGACTGGTCTATGTCAAGGCCTGATGTAGAGATGCAGCGAAGATTTCACACGACACGCGGTGAACCCTTCTCGGAGCAAAACCTTCAGCGGGGTCTGTGAAATGTACCCCTCGGCCGCCGAGAGAGTCATCAACGCCCAGGGTCAGTACATCTAGCCGACCACCCTGACCGCTGCGTCGCGGACATGTCCCAGGCGCGCGCCTGACAGTGCGCTCATGCCGGGAAGGCGATTCTGAGGCCGTGCCACCTGCCGCTCGACTTCCGCCTCAGGCACCGGGTGCAGAGGAGTCACCTCTCGTGGTCGACGGCGGGCTATCAGTCGGGGATGCTCTCGCGTGCAGCCTTGCGAATCTGTGCTGAAGCGTGCTGCGAGGCAAAGGTCAGCAGTTGAGAAACAGCTGGCGGGCGTGAAGCAGGAACTGGTGACAGCTGATCGTTAGTGCCGGGAGGCTGAGGATGAGTCGTTGGCGGCCGTGCATCCGGTGAGCAGGAAAGCACCGACCACGACGGTGATTGCAGCGGTTTTCGTTCCGCCGTACTTCGGGAATGGCCTGAAGTTTTTCATGGGATTCCTTCCCGTGTCTGCCCGTGGTGCCAATTGGCCTTACTACCCCATAGGGGTAGTGCCTACCTGCGTGACGCGGAAGCGCCCCCGCCCGGAACGAGCCCGGGAGGGGCACTGCGTTCAGTCGTGCTTGCTGATTTCCGGTTCATGTTCGGCAATGTGCTCGGTCTCGATCTGGAAGGTCGAGTGATGGATGGAGACCTCGAAGTGTCCTGCGACGCAATCTTTGATCTCGTGGAGCGTCTGCGCGGCACGACCGTCGGTGAAACACTCGTCCTCGACGACGACGTGGGCGGTCAGGATCGGCAGGCCGGTCGCCACAGTGGAGGCGTGCAGGTCATGGACATCTTTGACATGGTCAAGTTCGAGGATGTGCGAACGCACCTTGTCGAGGTCGAGGCCCTTGGGAGTGAACTCCATAAGGACGCCAGTGGTCTCGCGCATGAGCTTGAACGCGCGAGGCACGATCAATGCGGCGATAAGCAGTCCGGCGATGGCATCGGCCTGCATGAACCCGGTCGTGGCGATGACGATCGCCGCGATGATCACTCCGAGCGACCCGAGGGCATCATTGAGAACTTCGAGGAACGCGGCACGCATGTTGAAGTTCGAGCCGCGGCTGGAGGCGAGGATGGTGATGGCGATGATGTTCGCGACCAGGCCGATGATGCCGAATATCAGCAGTTCGCTTGCGGGCACCTCCGGCGGCTCGAACAGTCGCCGGATGCCTTCGATGGCGGCGTAGGTGCCCACCGCCAGCAGCAGTGCCGACTGTCCGAGGGCTGCGATCACTTCAATACGCCGGAACCCCCAGGTGCGCTTGGAGTTGGCGGGCTTGAGCATCAGCGTCGCGGCGATCAGTGCGACCAGCAGGCCGGACGCATCGGTAATGGCATGGGCGGTGTCGGTCAGCAATGCGAGGCTGCCGGTGATGACCGAGCCCATGGCCTGGGCAACGACGATCGTCGCGGTGATCGAGAATGCGATCCAGAGTTTCTTGCGGAAATCTCCGGGGTGACCGGTCTCGCTGGCGGCGGGGCCGTGATTGTGTCCTGCGCCCATGTCTACTTCTTGTCCGTATCTGACGCGTGGTGGGTATGTGGGAGTCGCAGGTGCGTGCAGAGCAGGGCCTGCGTGCCGGTGGCATCGAGGAGGCGTTCGGCAGCGGCGATGAGGGTACGCAGGAGCTCGGACTGTGCCAGCGAGTACCAGGTGGAGCGCCCTTCCGGGCGCATCGTCGCCAGGCCGCACTCGACGAGGAAGCCGACATGCTTGCTCACCGTGGACTGGGCCAGGCCCATGTGCTCGACCAGGTCCCGGACCCGGTGCTCCCCGGAGGCGAGGTGCTGCACGATCGCTAACCTCGTCGGCTCCGCAAATGCCTGGAACAGGTGGGCGTACGCTACCGTCGCCACTTCGTCGAGGGTTGCCCCCTTCTCTTGAATCATCGCCATAAGCCGATCATATCGCTCTAGAGCGATATTGTCGAGTGTGATATGTCGCTCCGACGCGGAATGAAGCTCAGGGGTCCCGTCGCACCCGAGGATGGGCTACCTGGGGGATGGTCGGTCGCATAGCTGCAGTGGGAAGCTACGCCAGCTGACCATCGGCCCCGGTGGAGAGCAGGCGGGGTGGGGAGCCGATGTCGATGAGTCGGGTGAAGTAGTCCTGTGCGCAGGTGGCGACGACCCCCACCTGCGGGTGGCTCCTCCTCTGCCCTGGCCAGGTCAGCGCCACGGTCACCGGTGGGGCATCCTCGATGGGCAGATAGACCACCTCCGGCGCGCGGTGATTGTGCGTTGTCGCCTCTGCAGTGATGCCGATGGCGTCGCCGACAGCGATGCGGGTTAACCACTCGCCCGTGTTCGCCACCGAGATCGTGCGCGGCATGTGAGCAGTCGTACTCCACAGCTCCCCGGTGGCCGTCGGAGCGGTCGCGCAGACCGCCACCGGCCCGTCAGCGAGATCGGCTAGGGTCACCGACTCCTGCCGGGCACGGGAGTCGCTGCTCGTCACCGATACAACCAGGCGTTCGGTGAACAGCGGTAACCGCTCCAAACCCGGACCAATGGCACGTTTGGGTGGAGAAGAGCGGATGAGTGCGGCATCGATCGCCCCCGTCGCGCAGCGCCCAGATCGGGTCCGTCGGGCGACTGTATTCGATGAGCTCAGCGTGCCCGCGCTTCCATTCCTGGAACAGAGGCAAGGTGTGACGGCCAAAGCCGGCCCAGGCGCAACGGCACCAGGATGCGCAGTGAGGCCGTGGTGCGATCTTCCAGGTGAAAAGGCAGGTTTGAATCCGGTTCCGAGAAGGGCACATGGGCCTGGGTCCGACGATCAGACTCTGTTGTGAGCCGCGGCCCGCCCTCGCCCTCGCAACGTTCAAGTGAGTAGATCCTGGAACGGCCGAACTTCAGACGGATGCCGTAGCCGCCGTTGGGTCCGTCAGGCAGAAACTCTGCCCCCAATTCTTCGAGGGCGGCCCGCACACGCTCCTGCTTCTTCTCCGACAAGTCGTGTCGCCCCTTCTCGAAGTCGCGCAACTCTTCCTTGGTCACGTTGGCTTCGCGGGCGATATATTGGGCGCTCACCTTCACGAGGATGCGCGCGGCGCGTGTCATGTCCCCGTTGGAGATGTGCTGGCTCTCCATCACTCGCCTCCTGCGACGTGTGTCCTATTGGGCTCAGCGGGAAGTGGAGGTGCCTACGGGATTCGAACCCGTGTAAACGGTTTTGCAGGCCGCTGCCTATCCTCTCGGCCAAGGCACCAAGTCGCCGGCGAAGTCAGTCGCCCGGCGTGAGGCCAGCAACCAGGTTGAAGGCGCCGGTGAGAATGTTCAGCGACACGACCCCGACGACATCAGAGATCTCACGGTCGCTGTACCCGTATCCCCGAAGCTCGTCAATCTGCTCGTCGGTGATCGACGTAGGCTCACGGTAGACCTGGAGGCCGAGCGCGATCATCGCCGCGACCGGGCTGGTCATCGCCGTACCCTGCTGGGCGAGTGCGATCTCGTCATCGCTGACCCCGAGCGATCGTGCCGCGCTGATGTGCGAGGCCAGGCACATTCCGCATCCCTGCTTCGACTGCACGGCGATCGAAACGAGCTCGCTGACTTTACGGTCGAGCTTGGCGCGACGCATGGCTTTGCTCAGGTCGAGATAACCGCCGAGCACCGCCGGGGAGTGCGCCATCGTCGAGACCATGTCTCCGACCTGGCCGTGCCGCTCGACGAGATCGCCGAGCAAGTCTCGTGAGGCCCCCACTGCGGTCTCAGGGGTTAATCGGGAAAAACGGGGCATGATGCCTCCTCTGTCAGTTCGGTCGCAAGTTCGAGGTGGGAGAACCTGCACGAGTGCGTTCCTGCTGCTGATGTTCGGCATGGAAGATCGCAGCCTCAGCCAGCGCCCCGGCATGCACACCGTTCAATAGGTAGAAGTCGCGGGACTCGCGTCGCTGCCGACTCACGATCCCGGCCGACTCCAGGCGGTGAAGCTCGTGGGAGGTCTGGTCGACGGGAAGGTCGACGATGTCCGCCAGATGATTGGCAGAGACCTCGATGTCGCGAATGGCGAGGATCATCTTCACACTCACCAGATTCGCCAGCAACGCGAAGACTCCGACCGCCGCATTCAGATGCGGTGTGTCATACGTGGCGTGCGCGTGCTCAACCTCTTTCATAGTCATTAATACTACCCTATACCCCTATAGGGTATCAAGGGTTATTCAATCGATGTGACGGACTTGGAGACGCGTGGCCGGGTGCGGCGGATCGGGGTGAGGCCAGAGGCGACGGGTCCGCGCAGGAGCACGTGTCCAGTCGGGAGGGTCAACCGCGTCCAACGGCCGGCGGTTGAGATCGTGGCCCCGTTTCCTCGGCTGAGGAACCCGAAGACGTAGGCGGCGAACGCAACGCCTTGTGGCAGCGATGCGAGTGCCGTGTCCGGGGTGCCCCAGACCGTGCCCCGGATCTTGCGGACGACATCGTCGCCGGGTTTGTCGGGAAGTGCTTGGGCGACGGCCTCGATGCCGGCACGGGCGCTGCGCATCAGCGTCAGGCTGGTCACATCGGCAATAAGTCTCCACCCGTGTTGCGGGGGTTCGACGCTGGTCCAGGCGGGTGCCAGCGCGGTCTCCGGCAGCGCCAGGGTCAGGGGGTCGGCGGTCGCGGTCAGGGTGTCGACGGTGACGTCGCACTGCAGCTCGGGGTCGGAGCGGAGCGTGCGAAGGACGAGGATCGTAGGAGTGCGGTCGAGCGGGCCACGGGGCGTTAGCGCGGCTGCGGCCTGCAAGCGCACGCCATGGGCACCGGCCTGCGCGGCCCGCTGAGCGAAGGTGAGCGCGTCGCGGGCGGGCGGCGCGTCGGCGAGGATCAAGCGCGCTGGCATCCTGAGGGTTTGTGCCCGCCGTGTCCTGGAACGCGGTGGTCAGGGGCCGGGTTCAGGAGCGAACGAGCCGGTTGATGGCGTCGGTGGCTTCCTGGATCTTCTCGACGGCCGCCTCGTCGCTGAGCTTGGCGGCATCAAGCACGCAGTGCTTGAGATGGTCGTCGAGCAGACCAGTCGCGACCCCCTGGAGGGCACGGGTCAGGGCGGAGACCTGGGTGAGGATGTCGATGCAGTACTTCTCCTCATCGATCATCTTCGCGATCCCACGCGCCTGTCCTTCGATGCGCTTCATGCGGCCGAGATAGCGCTCCTTGTCGCTGATGTAGCCGTGCTGGTGGGAATCGTTATCGACAGACATGGGCATGTCCTTACTTCTGGCGCTCCAGGACGGAACGCGTGCTAGCTTCGGGTGTAAGGTCGATGCGCCGCAGCAGCTGGGCGTTGAGCGCGACAACCACGGTGGAGGCTGACATCAGGATCGCGCCGATCGACATTGGCAGGACGAGTCCCACCGGTGCGAGGATACCGGCCGCCAACGGCACCGAAAGAAGGTTGTAGCCGGCGGCCCACCACAGGTTCTGCTTCATCTTGCCGTATGCGCGTCGCGACAGCTGGATGATCGAGAGCACGCTGCGTGGGTCGGAACTGGCCAGGATCACCCCGGCCGAGGCGATGGCGACATCGGTGCCAGCGCCGATCGCGATGCCGACATCGGCCTGCGCCAGAGCCGGGGCGTCGTTGACGCCGTCGCCGACCATCGCGACCCTCTTGCCCTCTTCCTGCAGCTGGGAGACCTTCGCGGACTTGTCCTCCGGGCGCACGCCGGCGAAGACGCGGTCGATGCCGAGCTCCTTGCCGACCTCGTTCGCGACCGCCTCGGCATCGCCGGTGATCATGACGACCTCGACGCCGAGGGCGTGGAGGGCGTCGACGGCGTAGCGGGATTCTGGCCGGACCTCGTCGGCGAGCCTCAGCCCGCCGACCACCTGGCCGCCGCGGAGAACGTGCAGAATGATCGCGCCCTCGGAGCGCCATGCCTCGGCCGTGCCGACCTCGTGCTGACCGGTCTCCTCGAGCAGCCGGGGCCCGCCGACGCGGACCTCCTGGCCGGAGACGGTCGCAGTGACGCCGACGGCGGGCGAGGATGAGAAGCCGCTGGCCTGCTGGAGGGCAAAACCCTTGTCCTTGGCGGCGGTGACGATGGCCTTGGCGAGCGGGTGCTCGCTGTCGGCCTCGGCCGAGGCAGCGAGGGCGAGGACCTGGTCGGCGTCGAGTTCGCCGGTCGGCTCGACGCCGGTGACGGTGGGCTCGCCCTTGGTCAGCGTGCCGGTCTTGTCGAACAGGACCGCGTCGACCTGCCGCATGGACTCCAGCGCCAGGCGGTCCTTCACTAGGACGCCGCCGCGGGCGGCTCGCTCGGTGGCGATGGAGACGACCAGCGGGATCGCCAGGCCGAGGGCGTGGGGGCAGGCGATGACGAGCACGGTGATGGTGCGCACGACGGCCTCGTCGGGCATGCCGATGAGCGTCCAGACGACCGCAGTGACCAGCGCCGCGCCAAGAGCGAACCAGAACAGCCAGGCCGCGGCCTTGTCGGCGATCCGCTGGGCGCGGGAGGATGAGTTCTGCGCCTCGGCGACGAGCCGGTTGATGCCGGCCAGGGCGGTGTCGTCACCGGTGGCGGTGATCTCCACCCGCAGGCCGGAGTCGGTGGCGACGGTGCCGGCGGTGACGGTCTGGCCCTCGCCGCGAGAGACCGGGCGGGACTCGCCGGTGATCATGGACTCGTCCATCTCGGCGCGGCCGTCGACGATGGTTCCGTCAGCCGGGACGCTGCCGCCGGGGCGCACGAGGACCACGTCGCCCACGTCGAGGTCGGCTGGGGCCACCTTGACGACGTTCTCGCCCTCGACGCGCTCGGCCTCGTCTGGCAGCAGTGCCGCCAACGAGTCGAGCGCCGAGGTGGTCTGGGCCAGGGAGCGCATCTCGATCCAATGGCCCAGCAGCATGATTACGATCAGCAGCGCCAGTTCCCACCAGAATTCGAGCTCATGATGGACGAGCCCGAGCGTGGCGGCCCAGGAAGCGAAGAAGGCCACCGTGATCGCCAGAGCGATGAGCAGCATCATCCCGGGCTTGCGGGACTTCAACTCGCTGACGGCACCGGTGAGGAAGGGCCTGCCGCCCCAGACGTACATGACGGTGCCCAGTGCCGCGGCGACCCAGCCCGCCCAGCCGGGGACCTCGTAGCCCAGCAGCATGGCGAACATCGGTGAGAGGGCGACCGCGGGGATGGCGATGACGAGGTTGATCCAAAACAGTCGGCGGAACTGGCCAACGTGGTCCCCGTGCCCGCCATGGCCGCTGTGATCTCCGTACCCACCGTGCTGGGCATGCTCATCGTGGCCGCCGTGCTCGTCGAGGCCCGTGTGGCCTGAGTGCTGCCCGTGGTCCATGGCGTGGCCCTGATGCCCGGTGTGCTGACCCTCGCGCGTGCCGTGCGCATCCGCCGAGGCGTGCGCGGACACAGACCCGTGGTGATGCTCGCCGTGGGCGGGTGTATCGGTTTCGTGACCGTGATGCTGTTGTGAGTTCGGGTCCGTCATGATTCCTCTCCTCCGTCATCGAGCCAGGCCGATTGCCGCTCACCCGGTGGCCGGGCAAGCGAACGTCGGCTCAGGACGCTGGTTGGATCTCGCTCTCGACGACCCACTTGTGGTTCGTCATCTTCATGCCGTCCGTCTCGTAGTCGACCATGTAGACCGTCTCATCGGTGGACGAAGCAATGATGGCCTTTACGCCTTCCATGCCTTCCATGTGCTCGGCGAGCAGAGTCACCTCTGTGCCGTCGGCCAGGCGCGCGTCGCCGGCATCCTCAATTTCTTCCTGCACGACCCACTTGTGATCAGTGACGGGGTCGCCGCCACCTGCGGGCGTGTAGTTCACGGAGTACGTGTACGTGTCGAATGCGCCGGAAATCGTTGCTGTAGCCCCTTCCATGCCTTCCATGTGGTCGGCCGTGAGCTGCACCTCGGTACCGACAGGGTAGGTGGGCTCACTGGCTTCGGCGATACCCTCGGGTGCCGGTCCGCCGTCCATCGGGTGCTCCATCTCTTCATCACCGCTTTCTGCGTTGTTGCCGCCGTGGCCCTGATGCTCCTCAGTAGCCGAGGGGTCGGTCTGCTGGTTGTCGTCTGCTCCGCTGGCGCAACCGGCGAGCACGAGCGCCACTCCGAGGGCTCCCGCTGCCAGTCCTGTTCGCAGTCTCCTCTGCATGTCATTTCCTTTCATCAATATGCCTACCCTATACCCCTAGGGGGTACTAGTCAAGACTTGTGTGTTGTGTCGGTATGGATCAATCGGAAACCCCTTCTCAGAGGGTCTGCTCGTGTTGGATGGGCAATGCGGCGATGAGGGGATGGTCGAAGCCCGTCGGTCCGGTCTTCGCGGCTCCTCCGGGAGAACCCAACTCGTCGAAGAACTCGACGTTGGCCTTGGAGTAGTCAGACCATTCGTCGGGCAGGTCGTCTTCGTAGTAGATGGCCTCGACGGGGCAGACCGGTTCGCAGGCTCCGCAGTCGACGCATTCGTCGGGGTGGATGTAGAGCGAGCGTTCGCCCTCGTAGATGCAGTCGACAGGACATTCGTCGATGCAGGCGCGGTCCTTGACGTCCACGCAGGGAAGCGCGATCACGTAGGTCATGGCTGCTCCTCTCGGTCGGGTGCGGATCGGCGGTGAGAGCCGGTGGGAGGCTCGGGGAAGTCGTCAGCCTCTGCCGGGCCTGCGGCCGGGTGCGGGATGCGCAGGCGCAGGACGGTGGCGACGAGGCTGAGGGCGATGATGATCGCACCGAGGATCGTCATCGTCCCCGACAGGGTGAGCACCGGCACGAGCAATCCGGCGACGATGGTGGGCACGCCGAATGCCAGGTAGGCAACTGTGTAGATCACAGCCATCACGGCGGCGCGTTCCGACGATGCCGTGTGGGGCATGAGTGTGCGCAGTACCCCGAGGAACGCTGTGCCGAACCCGGAACCGACGATCGCGACCGAGGCGACATAGGCTGGGTAGGAACCGAGTGCGAGGGCGCCGATGCTCACTGCGGTGCCGAACGCCAGGGCACTGGTCGCATACAGGCTGATGGTGCGGGCGGAACGCCGCTGTAGGACGGAGGAGGCGGTGACTCCGGAGATCGCCAGTGCGAAGAGGACGATCCCAGCTTGGGTGTGCGTGGAGCCCCCAAGCTCACTGCCGACGAGGTCGGCTCCGAGCGCAAGGAAGAGTCCGTTGGTCGCCCACCCGGCGATGATCACGGGCACTCCGACGGTGAACATGCGGCGTAGGTGCGGTGGCACGGTGAACCGCGGACGGAGGTCGCCACGTCGTATCTGGGTCTTCGGGACCAGTTCCGGTGTGCTCCACACGACCGTTGCCACGATGAGGAAGGCAAGCACGAGCGACCCGAAGACGGCAGTTGTCGGTTCGGAGGTGAGATCGAGGAGAAGTGCAGCACCGAGAGCCCCGGCCCCAAGGCCAATCATCGGGCCGATCGTGTTCCACAGGGCTGCGATGTTCCGATGTGACGGGGACTCGAAGTCGATCATCATCGCCGACAGCGCCGGGATCAGCAGACCCGCTGCGAGCCCTTGCAAGGCTCGGGCGACCAGGAGCGCCGCGAGGCTACCGGCGAACCAGAACATGGCCACGCTCAGCGCCAGCGCCAAAGAACCGGCGGCCACGACCGGACGTCGGCCGACGTGGTCGGAGAGTGGTCCGAGGTAGAGCAGCGCGGCCAGGAGGGTGAAGGTGTAGACCGCGAACACGAGTGTGGTGGCGACGGGGATGAGTCCGAGCCGTTCGGCGATCTGGGGATAGAACAAGGACGGCGCGCTGGCAGCGGCCATCATGAGAATGGTCGCTGCCAGCGAGAGCACGAAGCCCCACCGTGGGATCTGCCTAATACAGTCTCCCGCCATTGCCTATGCCCGCACGCCGTGGAGCTGCTGCCCCCACTGGTAGACGGTGCCGACTGCGTCGATGCCAGTGACGCCGACGACGATGCCGTCGATCTCGTGGCGGACGATGAACTCCTCACCCGCTTCCAGGTGGGCGTCTGCGCCGGCTGTGTACCCGACTCCGGAGATCATCTGACCGTAGACCATTGCCATGTAAGGGCTGCGTGGCAGGTAGGCGCCCGGATCGTCGCTAACGCCGAGGTCGTGCAATGCGGCCCGCGCGGCATGCGCACCCTGTGCGGCGGCGTCTTCCCAATGGTCGATGCGCCAGGCGTCCAGTGCTTCGTCGTGGTGCGTGGCCACGCCTCCGGCTGCGTAGACGTGGTCTGCCGCGGCGCGGAGGTGATCGTCGACGTCGATACCGTTCGTCCACGGTGACGGGGCTGCGGGCGTCGTGCCGAGCGCGAGGAGAAGGAAGTCAGCCACGACGGGATTTCCGTCGTTGAGGGTGATGGTGACACCGGATTCTGTTTCGTCGACATGCTGGAGAGTGCGACCGAATCGGGCCTGCACCTTGGCGGCATGGTCGGCGGCGAGGCGCTCAGCCACGGGCGCCCCAAACGCTCCGACGCCGGGAACTGAACTGCGGGAGACCAGCGTGACCATGTGTCCGTCGGCTTGCAGAGACGAGGCCGTCTCGGCTGCGATGATTCCACCGCCGTAGATCGCTACCCGCGCGGGTCGCCCCAGTCCGGTCAGCAGCTTTCGGATGCCCAGGGCATCCCCCACGGAGTGAAGAGCGGTGACCCGCCCTTGTCCGGCGTCGTCGCCGCCGAACACGTCAGCGGGCAGGGAGCGGGGCATGCTCCCGGTCGCGACGATGAGCGCGTCGTAGGAGACTTGTGCGCCGGAGGTCAACTGGGCCTGCTTCGCCGAGGTATCGACTTTAAGCACGGTGTCGGCGATGACCTCGATCTGAGGCAGCGGGAGCTTGATCATCTCCGGCGGTGTCTGACCGAACGCGATTCCCTTGATGAGCATCCGCGTATAGGGCGTCTCCCCGGTGCGGGTCACCAGCGTCACCCGGACATCGTCGCGTGAGGCGAGAGTGCGGGCGGCTGCGGCCCCGGCTGCTCCCGATCCGAGGATGAGGACGTGCTGTGGGGTCATAGAAGAACTCCTGGATGCTGGTCGTGATCGAACTGATGCGCCGGCGTCAGGAGCGCACGAGGCGGGCGATGGCCTCGGACGCCTCGCCGAGCCTCTGCTCGCTGACTGGTCCGCCGGCGAGTGCGGCGTCGAGGACGCAATGCTTGAGGTGATCGTCGAGCAGGCCGAGGGCGACGTTTTCGAGTGCCCTGGTGACTGCGGAGATCTGGGTGAGGATGTCGATGCAGTAGCGGTCCTCGTCGACCATCCGATCGATGCCGCGGATTTGGCCTTCCAGGCGGCGCAGGCGATTGCGGTACTTCGTCTTATCGCTGATGTATCCGTGGACGGACGCGTCGCCGTCGCCTCCTGCGGGGCAGGTGTCGAGATGGGTTTCGGTGGTGGGAGTCGTAGTGGTCATGTCGGCTCGCTCCGATCAGGTGGCGGGGTGCCGCAGCGGTGCCGCGGCACCCCGCACGCTGGTGGATTACGCCATGTTGGCGGCGTACTTGGCTGGGTCCGAATCGAACGCGGGCCCACAGCCAGCGCAGCAGAAGTAGTAGCGCTCATCCTCGAAGTCGCGGTAGAGGCCGGCGGCCTCGGCGGTCTTCTTGCTGACCGGGGTGCCGACCATGACCGGGCAGGTAGTCATGTCATCGGCGCCCCCGCCAAGAAGGTTCTCGCGTCCACCGTTCTCCACGGCCGGGTTGGTCTCGTTCGTGCTGCAGCAGCTGCTCATTCTCTGGTGTTCCTTCGTTATTGGATTCGTGTGGATGGGTGGGTTCTCGTACGTCACTTCGAGGCGACGCTCGTGAACCCGCGCAGGCGGAGGCTGTTGCCGACGACGAAGACGCTGGAGAACGCCATCGCCGCACCTGCGAGCATGGGGTTGAGCATGCCGAGCGCAGCGACCGGGATCGCGGCGGTGTTGTAAGCGAATGCCCAGAACAGGTTGGTCTTGATCGTCGACAGGGTCTTCCTGGACAGGCGGATCGCGTCGACGGCGGCCCGCAGGTCACCGCGCACGAGCGTGATGTCGGAGGCCTCGATCGCGACGTCCGTGCCGGTGCCCATCGCGAGGCCCAGGTCGGCCTGCGCGAGCGCGGGGGCGTCGTTGACGCCGTCGCCGACCATCGCGACGATCTTGCCCTCTTCCTGGAGGCGGGTGACGACGTCGACCTTGTCCTTGGGTAGCACTTCGGCGATGACCTCGTCGATGCCGACCTCGGACGCGATCTGGCGGGCCACGGCCTCGTTGTCACCGGTGAGCAGCACCGGGGTCAGGCCGATCTCCTTGAGCCCGCGGATCGCCTCGGCGCTCGTGGGCTTGACGGTGTCGGCGACGACCAGGATGCCACGCGCAGCACCGTCCCAGCCGATCGCGACGACCGTCTTGCCCTCGCCCTCGGCCTGGGCCTTCGCCTGTGCGACCTCCGGAGAGAGCTTCTGCGACCAGTCCGCCAGCAGAGACTCGCGGCCGACGACGACCGGGGTCCCCTCGACGATGCCCTGCACGCCCTTGCCCTCGACATTGGCGAAGTCCTCTGGAGTAGGCAGCTGGCCGACTTCCTGGGTCGCGCCCTTGGCGATCGCCTGCGCAATCGGATGCTCGGAAGAGTCTTCCAGTGCACCGGCGAAACGCAGCAGCTCCGCACGATCCACACCGGGCTCAGTGATCACGTCGGTCAGAGTCATCTTGCCGCTGGTGACGGTGCCGGTCTTATCGAGCACGACGGTGTCGACCTTGCGAGTGGACTCCAGCACCTCCGGACCCTTGATGAGGACGCCCATCTGCGCACCGCGCCCGGTGCCGACGAGCAGCGCGGTCGGGGTTGCCAGACCCAGCGCGCAGGGGCAGGCGATGACGAGCACGGCGACCGCTGCGGTGAACGCGGCGGCGACGGGGAACCCGCCTCCCAGCCAGGCGCCGAGGGTGATGAACGCGACGACGATGACGATCGGCACGAAGATGCCGGAGATGCGATCGGCCAGACGCTGCACCTCGGCCTTGCCGGTCTGCGCGTCCTCGACGAGCTTCGCCATCTGTGCGAGCTGTGTGTCCGAACCCACACGAGTCGCCCGCACGACCAGGCGGCCGCCGGCGTTGACGGTGGCACCGGTGACCGAGTCGCCCTCGCGGACCTCGACCGGCACGGACTCGCCGGTGAGCATCGAGGCGTCCACCGCGGAGGAGCCGGAGGTCACGAGACCGTCGGTGGCGATCTTCTCGCCTGGACGGACGATGAACTCGTCGCCGACCGCCAGCTCAGAGGTGGGGATCTTCACCTCTACGCCGTCGCGGAGTACGGCGACTTCCTTCGCGCCCAGCTCCAGGAGGGCGCGCAGCGCGGCCCCGGCCTGGCGCTTGGATCGCTTCTCGAAGTAGCGGCCGGCGAGGATGAACATCGTCACGCCCGCGCCGACTTCGAGGTAGATGTTCGCCGCGCCATCCGACGGAGCGATCGTGAACTCGAAGGGGTGCGTCATGCCGGGAGTGCCGGCAGTGCCGAGGAAGAGCGCGTAGAGCGACCAGAGCAGTGCGACGGAGGTGCCCATCGAGATGAGCGTGTCCATCGTCGCCGCACCGTGCTTGAGGTTTGTCCACGCCGCCTTGTGGAACGGCCAAGCTCCCCAGATGATCACCGGTGCGGCCAGGGCGAGTGAGGCCCACTGCCAATACGTGAACTGCAGCGCGGGGATCATCGCCATCGCGATTACGGGAACAGTGAGCACGATCGCGCCGATCAGCCGATGCCGCAGCGAGGTGAGCTCACTGTCTTCCTCCTCCCCGGCCTCGGTCTCCGACGTGTTCGCCGTAGTGTCCTTGGGCTTGGGCAGTGCGGCCGTGTACCCGGTCTTCTCGACCTCGGCGACCAGCAGTGACGGATCGTAGCCGGCAGGCACGGTGACCTTAGCCTTCTCAGTGGCGTAGTTGACGGTGGCCGCGACGCCATCGAGCTTGTTCAGCTTCTTCTCGATCCGGTTCGCGCAGGAGGCGCAGGTCATCCCGCCGATCTCCAACTCGATGTCCGGCCCACCCGTTGGGGGCGCTGATGTGCTCATCCTCTTCCTTCTTTCTCAGCTCTCGTGCGACGCCGGGCCCTGCGGGTCAGTGGCCGTCGGAATGCGAATCGTCTGTCTTCGTGCCGTCACCATGCTCGGCGTCGATCACGAACTCGGCGGTGTGCACCTGCCCGTCGACCTGGAAGTCCAGGTAGAGCAGGTAACGGTCGGCGGTCGGGGCCTCCGCTGCGAATCCGATGTCGGGTCCGGCCGTGTCCCCGGCCTGGGGCTGGTCGCCCTCGGCGTGGACGTGCAGGTAGGCGAGGTCACCCTCGCGCAGCGCCACTAAGTGGCCGAACGCGCCCAGGTAAGGCTCCAGCGTGGTCACCGGCTGACCGTCACGCTCGACCGAGATGGTGAGCTCGCTTGAGGTGCCCGCAGTGAGGTCGCCGTTGAGGGAGACGGTGTATCCGTCGACCTCGTCGGTGGGCTGCGCCTCGGTCTCGACAGGGGTGAAGTCGCCCGCGACCTCGATTGCGCGGGTGAGAGTGATGCCTTCGGCTTCCTCGCCCGCGGGTGTGAAGTCGGCGTACACGCGGTAGGTGCCCGCCTCGTCCCAGGTCCACGGCACCGACCAGGTGCCTGTGCTCGTGTCGAGTTCGGGGTGCACGTGCTGGAAGCCGGCGCCGTCGGTGCGCACGGCGATCAGGTGCAGGTCCTTCTCGTGCGCGGTGGTGTATTCGGTCACCGGTTCGCCGGACTCGTCGAGGATCTGGAAGCTCAGGTCTCCATCCTCGCCTGCGGCCGTGGGGGCCTGGACCGGAGAGAGCACGAAGCCGTCCGCGCTTGCGGAGACCCCGTTCAGAGCGGGCTCCGCGGTTTCCTGCGCAGCGTCGCCGTGCCCTTCACCGTGTGCGTTCACGCCGCTTCCTTCTGCCCATGCTGCTGCGAAGCTATCGGGAATGACGGCGCCGGCGAGGCCGAAGGCCCCGCCGAACGCCACCACCAACCCGGCCCCGTAGAGCGCGAGCCGTCCTCCGGCCTTCATCAGACGCGCACCGCCGAGTAGCCGGCCTCCTCGACCGCCGCGAGGACCTTGGCGTCGTCGATCTCGCCCTCGGCGGTGACGTTGAGCTTGCCGGTCTGCGCGCTGACTTGGATGTCCTGGACGCCGGGGATCTCGCTGACCTCCTCGCGGATCGACATCTCGCAGTGGCCGCAGGTCATGCCCGTCACCTGGTAATCGTTCGAAGCCATCAGGTGTCCTCCTTGTATGTCGGGTTGTACGTCGGGAGTACCCCTACCGGGTACGTGTACTAGTCAAACGTATACCCATGTCAGGTATTCCGCAAGGAGGGAGGCGATCGTGTGAGCTGCATTGCGCAAGTGCTGCAAACAATGGTTGGAGCGTCCGAGGTGTGCCTTGTGGTGCACCGATGCTGCGGGGCGATCCGCTGGGTTCTGGCGCTGCGCGTCGGAGAGTAGTGACCCCTCGGCTCATCAGAACCGTGGACTGCCTTGCCGCATCGACGAAGGCAGCGAAGACTGGTACGAAACCGACTCGCGCCCAGACCCGTCAGTGAGTGGGGTCAACGCTCGGGAAGCGCGGTGCCGGAGACCCCAGGCAGGGGTCTCTGACGGTGACCCTGGTGAAGGCGCGCGGGCGCAGCAGCACGGGGACAGTCAGTGGCCGGGCCGATCCCGTGGAGGACGTCGTCACCCTCGGGGTTGTCGAGATGCAGCAAAGACTGCACGCGACTCGCCGTGAACCGTTCGGAGAGGGGGCGGGATCCGGTGTGTGAGGGAGCCTGGCCGGACGCCCCTGCCGTGCTGGGGCGGGGAGCAGGCTGGGGTATCGAGTCGACAACTCTAGGCTGTCACCGTGACCACTGTTTTAGATCACCTCCGCGCTGATGACCGCGAGCACGTCGGGTACATCGAGATGACCGACGAAGGCCTCTTCATCCCCTACGACCTCCTGCGTCGGCGATGCGGTGAACCCATGGAGTCGACCGAGGCCGAAGAACTGCTTGACACCGTCGGTTTGCAGGCGTTGGGCGAACAGTGGCTGCTTCGCACCGAGGGTGACGCATGGGTGCCCGTGGGCATCCAGGAGTTCTCACGAGAGGCCGTCACAGTGGCGCCGCGGCTCGATGACAGGGCGGTGGCCAAGGCGCCGGATCTCACCGCGACGGTGATGTTGTCGTTGCCGACGGATCGGCTCCGTTCCGCCGAATGAGGCTGGGCGGTTCCCTTCTCAGGCGAAGATCTCCCGCAAGGGTGTCCACCCCACGGGAAGCGGCCCGCAGATGGCGGCTCGTTGCCTGTCTGCCTCATGGGACCAGCCCTGAGCTTGTCCCGGGCTGCCGACCAGACCCCGGGCCAGGCGGAGTCCCACGTCCTCCAGGACGGCGTCCGGGGCGCTGCCCCGGCGCACTGAGGCGCGCACGCTCCAGGGTTCATCCGCCCAGCCACCCCCGCGCAGACTGCGGTAGTCGCCGTAGCGGGCGGGATCGGCGTAGTCCCAGCACCATTCCCAGATGTTGCCGAGCATGTCGTGCAGACCGTGCGGGTTGGCTTTCTTCATGCCGACGGGCTGGGGGCCCTCAAGGTGGTCGAGGCTGGTCCAGGCGATGTCTTCAAGCGGCCCGTAGGTGGGCGAGGTCGTTCCGGCGCGGCAGGCGTACTCCCACTCGGCCTCGGTGGGCAATCGGTACCCGTCAGCGCTCGTGTTCCAGGTGACGGAGCGTCCGTCCCCAGCATGCGTGTAGGCCGGCTGCAGCTCTTCAGCATTGGATAGCTCGTTGCAGAGGTTGATGGTCTCGAACCATGTCAGAGGCGTGAGCGGGCGTCCGGTGCTCCGGTCACGGAGGGGGTGCACGGCCATCTCGAAGGGCTCCAGTTCCACATCCCGTGTGGTCCCGCGACGGGCGTCACGCAGGGTGATTTTTCCCGAAGACAGGGTGGCCATGGAGGGCTGGTTCATGGCGTCAGCGTCGCACACGGGCTGACTGGAGAACCACGAGCTGCACCCGGACAGGGTTCAACTGTCAATACCTAAGTGGCTCGTGGTCGTATGAAACATATTTGCGCGTTTGTGAAATCTTCGCTGCATCTCGACAGAGGCGCTAGAACGTGTATGAATCAAATTGGCGCGTTTGTAGAGATGCAGCGAAGAGTTCATACGACACGCGGCGAACAGTTCCAAAATCGAGGAGGGACGCTGTGGTGTGAACGGTCAGCGCACCAGTCTCCACCTCCGGTATTTCGGTGGGTGGGCAGGTTGATGCGTCAGGCGGAGTCGGGGAGTCGGGTCTAACACGGCTTCGTCCTCGGAGGGTGGACGCTTGGGTGTGTGCTCCTACACCGTCAACGACCACTCACACCCGGCATCGAGGTAGTGGTCTCGAGACGCTGGATGTGCCGGTTGGGACTGCTGAAGGTTCGGCCGACGACGTATTGGGCTGACCCCGTTTCGTAGGTCCAGTCGTTATGAGAGTCGTCCTGTTGCCCGCGGTCGCGGGCAGGGAGACTGGTCAGATCATGACGAACAGCAGGAAGCGTCACACCCCCGAGCAGGTCGTCCGTAAGCTCGGGCAGGCCGACAGGATGCTCGCCGATGGTCAGGACGTCGCGGCGGTGTGCCGGGAGCTCGGGGTGTCCGAGCAGACGTACTACCGGTGGCGGAACCAGTACGGCGGCCTCAAGGCCGACGACGCAAAGCGCCTGAAGGAGCTGGAGAAGCAGAACGCGACCCTGAAGCGTCTGCTCGCGGAAGCGGAGCTGGAGAAGGCCGCGCTCAAGGAGCTGGCTGAGGGAAACTTCTAAGCCCGGACAGGCGCCGCGCCGCCGTCGGTCACCTCAAGCGCAAGTTGCGGGTGAGCGAACGGATGGCGTGCCGTCTGGTCGGGCTGAGCCGCTCCGCGTACCGGCGACCGCTCAAGGGCGACACGGTCGCGGACCCGGATCGGGCGCTCAGGGAGTGGCTGCGCGCCTGGGCGAAGGACCATCCCCGCTACGGGTATCGGCGGGCGTATCACGACGCCCGCGCCGAGGGGTGGGTGGTGAACCACAAG
>NZ_JBSEYC010000006.1:0-189838 GCF_053627595.1 Micrococcus sp. 140720015-1 | reverse complement strand
GGCCGATCACGGCCCAGACCTCGTCTGAGATCACGTCACGCGACATCCCTCAAGACTGAGGCATCGACCCCTTGGAACCCTTTAGCAACACGCCCTAGCTGACGAGGGTGCCGGCGCGGTCGATCCCCCAGTGGTCGACGACGTCGTGGCCCGGCTCGGCCGGGTCACCCGGAATCTGTACGCGAGCGTGGACGAGCTCACCGACAAGGGGTGCACCGTGCAGGTCTCGTCCGAGTGGGATCACGGTGCGCAGGTCCGGCACTTCCCCCATAGATGGACTCATGCTCGGCATCAAGGCCGCATTCGCTGAGTTCGAGCGTCGACGGATCAAGGAGCGCCAGGCCGAAGGGATCGCCCCAGGGCGTGTTGCCCCCTTCCAGGCGCTGCTGTCGATGGCCCTTCCGTCTCCGCTCTGGTGGAGTACGGCTCTGGTGAGAGGGCCACGCGCTCTCGGTGCATGGCATGACAGGGTCTCAAAGTCAGGGCTCCCGGGCATGCATGAATAGGTCCGGATCCGGTACTCTTCTGGCATGACTCTTCTGACGGTGGGGGAGGCCGCCGAGCGCCTCAAGGTCTCCAACCGCTATGTGCGGCGTCTCGTCGAGGACGGTGATGTGCCGGCCCGCCGCCTCGGGGAATCCTGGTTCATCGATGAGCGCGATCTGACCCGTCGTGCCCGCAGGGCGCCGGGTATAGGCCGCACCTGGGCTCCGCGGACCGTCTGGGCCGCCGTCGACCTCCTTGCCGGAGGAAACGGACGGGCCTTCCTCGACCAGCCGCGGATCTCCCGTCTGCGCTCCCGGCTGCGAACGCTCACCGCTGCCGAGATGCACCGACTGGCTGAGAACAGGGCCCGGCCCCACCGGTTCCACGCCTCGCCTCGAGCCCGAGCCAAGCTCGCCGACGTTCTCGTGCCCTCGGGGGTCTCCGCCCTGGGTCAGTCGGATCTCGCCCGCCGCTTCGGGCTCGCCGCTGTCGAAGGGAGCCAGCGAGAGGAGGGCTATCTGCTCGGCGACTTGGAGGCTCTCCAGTCCCGGCTCCGCCTCGACGCCTCCGCGGCGGGGGAAGTGGTGATCCGCCACGTACCTGCCCCCGTGGATCCCTCCACCCTGCTTGGCACTGAGGCAGTCGTGGCGCTGGACCTCATGGACTCCGACGACGTCCGTGAGCGGGCCGCTGGGCGAGAGGCCCTCGATCGACTGTTGCATCGTGTCTGAGCCGCGCCACCCTGGACATCGACACGCTGGCGCGTGTGGAGGTCGCTTGGCGTCAACACCTCACGGCTCTGCGCGGCGGTCTTCGCGCTCTGGGGTATGAGGACAAGGACCCGATTGACACCTCGGCCCCCTCGCACCGCATGACCCGCGCGGAGGGTGACGGGGACATGCAGGCGGACTTCCTCATCGCCGACCACGTGCCCCCGCCTGCCGTGCAGGAGTTGACCCAGCCGCTGTCCGTGCAGGCGCCGGGTGGTCGTAATGCGCTCGAGCGGCCCCTCCACGTCGCGGTTCTCACGCCGCAGGGCCCTGTGGCCATCGCTGTCCCGGATCCGATCGGGGCCTTGGGACTGAAGATCGAGGCGTACCGTGTGGACTCCCGGGGCCGGGAGAGGCACCTACAGGACGCCGTGGCATTGGCGAGTCTGCTCGACGATGCCGCACCGGACCCACCTCTGCACGGAAGCGCCGCGACGCGGCTTCGCTGGTTCCTGGGGTGGATGGGCGAGGGCCGCCGGCTGGTAGATGCCGGAATCGGCCGTGACGAGGCAGCGGACGCGGCAATCGCCGTGGAGGACCTCCTCGGATGTGAGGCGGGCCTAGACGCTGGAGATGGCCTAGGGCGTGTCTGAGAATGGATCCAGGGACCCGCTAAGACCCGGGAGGCCATGTCCCGGTTCCAGGTCGTCTCCGACGCCCGATGGGAACTGATCGCCCCGCTGCCCCAGACCGCACGATGGGCGAAGCGATCATCTACCGGTGCAGGTGCGGGACTCCGTGGCGGGATCTGCCCGAGGTCAACGGGCCCTGAGAGGCCGCGTGGATCCGGCATCGACGCAGGGTGTGGGCACTGGTCTGTCCGGGGGCTGACTCGAGGACTTTTGTTCGTACCCTGTCTGTCATGGCCACCCCTCTCCTGGAGCTCGCCGCGAGTCGAGGCGTCTGCTTCCCGCTGCGGGCCCGCCGGCTGACCCTCACCCCGTTCCGGGGTCTCGATGCGCCCGCCGTATGGGGCTTCTGCCGTCTGGAGCAGGTGTGGACGTGGACCTCCGGCCGCCCGGAGAGTGAGGACGCGCTGCGCGAGTTCTACCTCGGGGCGGGGGACCGTCTCACCGTGCGGGTCGGGGACGTCGTTGTCGGTGTCGGGAAGGTCGCGGTGCAGGACGCGTGGAGTCAGGGCGGCCCGCGGGAGGAAGCCCGGGACGCCCAGGCCGAGCTCGGCTGGACGATCGATCCGCGCCAGGCGGGGCAGGGCTATGGCACCGAGCTTGCGCGAGCCCTGCTGGGCTTCGCGTTCAACGATCTGGGTGTGCGGCGCGTGGAGGCTCATGCCTTCGCGGACAACGCTCCGAGTCTGCGCATCATGGAGAAGGTGGGGATGCGTCACGAGGGGACGTTCAAGGAGGAGTCTCTGCATCTCACGCGCGGCTGGGTGGATGGTGCCACCTACGCGATGCTCGCCTCGGAGTTCCATTCGCCCCTCACGCAGGAGTGATCCCGGCGGCCGTGACCGCATGATCCGCCGCTCCGCCTCCGAGGGCCGTGTGCGAGCGTGGGGCTGCGAGCCGGGTGGGGGAAGAGCGTGAGTGGCGGTGGCGCATCGGTGGGGCGTCTGCCCTGGTGGGTTCGGCCGGTGTGTTCGCGGGACTGTGGCAGGACCTGGGACTGGGCTGGGGTCTGACGCTGGTGGCCGTCAGGGCCCTCGGAGCGATGCTCGCCTTGCGAGGGGTGCATCACCGGGTCGAGGCGGAGCGGGCTCGCCGCAACGTGTTCTACGCCGGAGCCGGCTCCACCGCGTGGGTGATGTTGCTGATGGGGGCCGCGGTCATTCCGGGGCTGGTGCTGAACGTGATCGACGACGCCGGCGTCCGGGCGGTCGGGGCCGGTCTGCTCGGCGCGGCGCTCGCTGCCGCCGCCCACGGCATCCTCGCGGCGACGACGACGCTCGAGGAGCAGCCCCGGCCCGAGCCGGTCCCTCTGGACCGGCGCACTCGCTGACGTCGGGGTCATGGTCCCGCGCTCCTGAACGCTGTTCAATGAACACTGTTAGAGTCCCTCGGGTCAGACCCACCCGGGGCCGAGCCCCGCCCACCGGAGAGGCCCGCATGACCGCCACCCAGGACGCCCCCGCCGTCGACCCCCGCCCCGCCGCCGCCCTCGACCCCGAGGCCCTCGTGGACCGCATCGAGACAGGCCACGTGCTCACCGCTGAAGAGGCCGTCGCTGTGCTGGACGCCCCGGACGCGGACACGTTCCGCATCGTCGCGGCGGCCTCGCGCCTGCGCGAGAAGCACTTCGGCCGCACGGTCAAGGTCAACTACCTGGTCAGCCTCAAGACCGGTCTCTGCCCCGAGAACTGCACCTACTGCTCCCAGCGGCTCGGCACCGAGGCCGAGATCCTGCGCTACACGTGGCTCAAGCCGGAGGAGGCCGTCCGCCAGGCGGGCCTGGGCATCGCCGGCGGCGCCTCGCGCGTGTGCATGGTCGCCTCGGGCACCGGCCCCACGGACCGCGACGTCGACCGCGTGGCCGGCATGGTCGGCGACCTCAAGGCCCAGCACCCGGACGTCGAGGTGTGCGCGTGCCTCGGCTTCCTCAAGGACGGCCAGGCCGAGAAGCTCAAGGACGCCGGCGTCGACGCCTACAACCACAACCTCAACACGGCCGAGTCCCACTACGAGTCCATCTGCACCTCCCACACCTACGAGCAGCGCGTGGACACCGTGCAACGTGCCGGCGCCGCCGGCCTGTCCTCCTGCAGCGGCCTGATCGCGGGCATGGGGGAGACGCACGAGCAGCTCGTCGAGGCCGTCCTCGCGCTCCGTGACCTGGACTCCGACTCCATCCCCGTCAACTTCCTCATGCCCTTCGACGGCACCCCGCTGCAGGGCCACCAGCAGCTCACGCCGCTCGAGTGCCTCCGGATCCTCGCCATGGTCCGCCTGGCCTGCCCGGACAAGGAGCTGCGCATCGCCGGCGGCCGCGAGATGCACCTGCGCTCCCTGCAGCCGGTCGGCCTGCAGGTGGCCAACTCGATCTTCCTCGGCGACTACCTCACCTCCGAGGGCCAGGACGCCGAGGCGGACCTGCAGATGATCGCCGACGCCGGCTTCACCGTGCTCGGCGCCGAGAAGCGTGCGCAGCGGGCCGCGGCCGACGACGGCGCCCCGGCCGGCGGCTGCTGCGGCGGCGCGGACGACGCCGGGCCGTGCGGCTCCGGTGCCGCCGTCGCCTCGGAGGCCGGGGCCGCGGAGGTCGCCCGCCCCGACACGGGCGCCGAGGGCACCGTGAAGCCCGAGCTGCGCCGCCGGGGCGCGGGCACGGCCGAGCCCGCCAACGCCTGAACGCACCGTGACCGCCCCCGCTGAAGCCGGCCTCCTCGACCGCGACGCCGCCCACCTCTGGCACCCCTACGGGGCCGCCGGCGCCCGCCAGCTCTACGCCGTGCGCGGTGCCCGGGGCGTCCACCTCGACCTCGAGGGGCCGGGCGGGGAACGTCACCGCGCCATCGACGCGATGGCGTCCTGGTGGTCCGTGGTGCACGGGCACGGGCACCCCGCGCTCGTCGAGGCCCTGACCCGGCAGGCCGCGGCCTTCCCGCACGTCATGTTCGGCGGGCTCACGCACGCGCCCGCCATCGACCTGGCGGAACGGCTCGTCGCGCACACCCCCGCCGCGCTCGAGCACGTGTTCCTCGCCGACTCCGGCTCGGTCTCGGTGGAGGTCGCGCTCAAGCTCGCCCTCCAGTACCAGGCGACGCGCGGCCGGCCCAGCCGCCGCCGATTCCTCACGGTCCGCGGCGGGTACCACGGGGACACCGCCGCGCCCATGGGCGTGTGCGATCCCGTGGACGGCATGCACGCGGCCTTCACCTCGCTCGTGGCACGGCATCTGTTCCTGCCCCGCCCGCCGGCGGCACGCTGGGTGCCCGAGGGCGTCACCGCGGCACCCGACGCCGCTCCGGCCGGCCACTGGGAGACCGACGACGCCGCCCTCGCCGCGTGGGAGGACGAGGCCCGCGCCTTCACCGCCGCGCACGCGGACGAGATCGCCGGCGTGATCCTCGAGCCCGTGCTCCAGGGGGCGGGGGGCATGCGCGTCTACGACCCGCGCTGCCTCGCCGTGCTGCGTGAGCTGTGCGACGAGCACGGACTCCTGCTCATCGCCGACGAGATCGCCACCGGCTTCGGCCGCACCGGCCGCTGGCTCGCGTGCGAAGGGGCCGGCGTCGTCCCGGACGTGCTGTGCCTCGGCAAGGCGCTCACCGGCGGCACCATGACGGGCGCGGCCATGCTGTGCACCGCCGAGGTCGCGGAGACGGTCTCCCGGCGGGAACGGGGCATGCCCGGGGCACTCCTGCACGGGCCCACGTTCATGGGCAACCCGCTGATGTGCGCGGTCGCCTCCGCGTCCCTCGACCTGCTCACCGACCCGCGGGACGGCTGGGCCGCCCAGGTGCCCCGCGTCGAGGCCGGGCTGCGCGCCGGGCTGGCGGCGGCCGCCGACCTGCCCGCCGTCACCGACGTGCGGGTCCTGGGTGCGGTCGGCGTCGTGGAGCTGGACCGGACCGTGGACGTCGAGCCCGTCACTCGGGCCGCCGTCGCCCGCGGTGCGTGGGTGCGCCCCTTCCGGCGGCTGGTGTACGTGATGCCGCCCTACGTGAGCACCGACGACGACGTCGCCACGATCTGCGCGGCCGTCACCGGGGCCGTCGAGGAGGTCTGCGCATGAGCACCGCCGAGGCCGGCGCGGCCACGAGCACGCCCGCCGACCCCTGGTCCTCGTGGCTGGGCTCCCGGGCCGCCGTCCGCGCGCGCCGCGGCCTGGAGCGTCGCGCGGACCCGCCGGAGCCGGGCGCGCCGTCGTCGGGCGTCGTGGACCTGGCCGCCAACGACTACCTGGGCCTGGCCGTCCACCCGGACGTGCGGGCCGCCGCCGCGCGCATCGCCACCGAGGGACCGGTCGGCGCGCGGGCCTCCCGCGTCGTGACGGGGACGCATCCCGCTCACGCCGACCTCGAGTCCGCCGCCGCCGCGCTGGCCGGCGCGGATGCCGCCCTCGCCTTCTCCTCCGGCTACACCGCGAACCTCGGCGTCCTCGGCGCCCTGGCCGGGCCGGGCACCGCCTTCCTCCTGGACGAGCACGCCCACGCGAGCCTGCGCGACGGCGCCGCCCTCGCCGCCACCGCCCGCTCAGGGGCGTCCGCCCCCCTGCCGGGCGCGTCGGTCACCACGGTGGAGCACAACAGCGTGCCCGCCTTCCGGGCCGCCCTCGACCGGCTGCGCGCCGAAGGGCGGGCGCGACGGATCGTGGTCGTGGTCGAGTCCCTGTACTCCGTGCTGGGGGACGAGGCCGACCTGCCCGCCCTGGCCGCCCTGGCCGCCGAACACGGCGCCCTGCTCGTGGTGGACGAGGCCCACTCGCTCGGCGTGGTCCCCGGCGGCAGCCGCACGGGCGCCCTGGGGCTGTGGGCGGGGCAGGCGCCCGTCGTGGTCACCGCCACCTGCTCGAAGGCCCTCGGCGGCCAGGGCGGGCTGGCCCTGTTCGGCGGGCCCGACGCGCGGTCCTGGCGCGACCACGTGCTGAACACCGCCCGGACCTTCGTCTTCGACACGGCCCTGGCCCCCGTGCTCGCCGCCTCCGCGGCGGCCGCCTGCCGGATCGCCGCCACGGGGGAGCCCGCGGCGCGGCTCGCGCGGGCCCGGGAGACGGCCGTGGACGTCCTCACCCGCCGGCCCGAGCTGGCCGGGCACGTGGAGGTCGGGGCGGGCGCCGTCCACTCGATCCGCATGCCCGGACCGGAGCAGGCCGTCGCCGCGGCCGCGGAGCTGCGCGCGCACGGCGTCCTCGTGGGATGCTTCCGCCCGCCCAGCGTGCCCGACGGTGTCGCCCGCCTCCGCGTGAGCGTGACCACCGCCGTCCCCGAGCCCCGGCTGCGGGCGGCGCTGGAGGCGGTGGCGAGCGTGGCCGCCCGGGCGTGGGGTGCGTCCACGGGCTGCCCGTTCGCCCACGGCGACCCGCGGCCGGAGGCCGTGCGCGGCGACCACCTGCGGATCTCCGATCCCGCCGACCTGCGGCGCGTGCTCACCGACCCCGGGACGTTCGCCTCGGACAACGCCCTCACGGCGGTCGTCCCGCTGAGCGGCCCGGCCCGCCGCATCCTGGCCGCCGCCCGCTTCCGGCTGCCGCCCGTGCTGGCCTCCGCCGGCGGGGAGGACCACCGGGCGGTGCGTCGCGTCGTGGCGCCGTTCTTCTCCCCGGCGAAGGTGCGCGAAGCCCGGGGCCGGATCCTCGCGACCGCCCGGACGGCCCTCACGGCCGCCCTCGCCGACACGGGCCGCGCAGGCGGTGCCGTGGACCTGGCGACCACCGTGGCGGCAGCGGTCCCGGCGCGCGTGATGTCCGCCCTGACCGGCGTGCCCAACCCGCCCGAGGCGCAGCTGCACCGCTGGAGCGCCGACTCCCTCGAACTGTTCTGGGGCTGGCCGGATGAGGACCGCCAGCTGCGGCTCGCCCGCTCCGCCGCCGACTTCCACCGGTGGCTGCGCGGGGCCGTTGTCGAGGCGCGCGGGGACGACGCACAGCCCGGCAACCTGTTCGCGGCGCTGCACGAGGCCGGCGTCGACGACGAGCGGATCGTCTCCCTCGGCTACTTCCTGGTGATCGCCGGGCAGGAGACCACCCGGCTGCTCATCTCCACCGCGCTCACCCGCGCCCTGGCCGACCCCGCCCGCTGGGCCGCGCTCGGCGCCGGGGCGGACGGGGGCGCCGGAGCCGATGCGGCGGAGGCGGCCGCGGCCGAGCTCGTGGCCGAGTGCCTCCGGACGAGCTCCTCGGTGCCCACCTGGCGGCGCCTCGCCACGGCGGACGTCCGCGTCGGCGAGCACGAGGTCCGCGCCGGCGACGAGCTCCTGCTGCACCTCAGCGGCGAACAGCACGAGGACGCCCGGCTCGCCTTCGGCTTCGGTCTGCACCGCTGCCTCGGCGCCGGGCTTGCGGAGCTCGAGGCCGCCCTCGTGGTCCGCGAGGTCGCGCGCCTGCTGCCGGACGCCCGGCTCACCGGGCCGCCGGCGACGTGGCTGCGCCTGCTCTCCTTCCAGGCGCCGCAGCACGTGCTCGTGACGCCCGGGCCGTGGCACGGCGGCGAGGACACCCAGATCGAGCAGAGTGGAGTGGACGCATGCGCATCGAGGTCGTGACCGGCACGGACACGGACGTCGGCAAGACGTGGGGCACCGCCGCGCTCGCGGCCCATGCCCTGGCGGCCGGGCTCCGCGTGCACGTGGACAAGCCGGTGCAGACGGGCGTCGCACCGGGGGAGGCCGGCGACGCCGAGACCGTCCGGGACCTGGTGGCCGCGGCCGCCGCATCCGGCGCGCTCGACGCCGCCGCCCCGGCCCGCCTGACCGTGTCCGAGGGGGCGCGGGTCGGCCCCGCGATGGCCCCCGTGGACGCGGTCGCCCACGCGGGGGAGGGGACGCCCCCTCTGCCGCCTCTGGGTGAGCAGCTGGGCCGGTGGCGTGGCCTCGCCGCGGGCGTCGACCACCTGCTCATCGAGGGCGCCGGCGGGATCACCGTGGCGTGGACCGAGGCCGACGAGGGGCCTGTGGACGCCGTGCGCGCGCTGCGGGCGGCCGGGTTTGACGCAGGGTTGATGGTCGTG
Organism: Micrococcus sp. 140720015-1; assembly: GCF_053627595.1. Taxonomy (NCBI): domain Bacteria; kingdom Bacillati; phylum Actinomycetota; class Actinomycetes; order Micrococcales; family Micrococcaceae; genus Micrococcus; species Micrococcus sp. 140720015-1. The sequence continues at coordinate 180,958 of NZ_JBSEYC010000006.1, read as the reverse complement.
GCGCGCCCCGGGCTGGGCACGCAGAACCACGCGCGCCTCACGGTGGAGCACGCCGCCGCCCGTGGCGTGGCGCCCGAGCGGATCCTCGTCAGCGGCGTGGCCGCGGACCCAGACCCCGTCGAGCGGGCCAACCTCGTGTTCCTGGCCCGCCTGGCCGGCGCCCACGGGGCGGTGCTGGAGACGGTGCCGCGGGGCACCCCGCCGCGCGTCATGTCGGCGCGCTGACCGCCGTCGTCGGGAGCGTGCTCAGCGAACGGCGCGGATCCGCCGCACCACGCACACCACGATCACCGCGAGACCGGCGAGCACGCTGACGGCCGCGAGGGCGAGGCCGCCCACGAGGCCGACGTCCATCGCGGTGCTCTTGCCGAGCAGGTCCATGAGCACCGGGGTCGTGGCGCCGGAGTCCGGGTGGTCGCCGCCGTCGGGGAAGATGATCGCGGCCAGCGCGAAGGACCCCCAGGAGACGCCCAACAGCGTGTGCAGCAGGCGCCCCAGCCGGATGCCGCCCCGCTGCTCATCCTGCGGGTTCACGCGGGGCAGGAGGAACAGGCTCCCCACCATGAGCATGAGGACGAGTTCGTGGGGCAGGGCGCCGAAGACCATGTAGATGACCGTCATCCAGCCGTTCGCGCCGAAGTTGGAGCGCAGGGCGAGCGCGATCAAGGGCAGGGCGAGGAGGGCCAGCGCCCATGGCAGCACGGCCCAGGGTCGCCACGTGCCCACGCTGGGGCCCTTGCGGGCGGGGGCCGGGGAGGCGAAGTCCGAGTGCTGGGTGCCGGGCGCTGCGGTGCTCATGGAGCCAGCGTAGCCAGAGGGTGGCATCCGTCACGCTGGTAGGATTCGGGGGTACGGCCTCCGCGTGCACCGCAAGGGGGCGTTTTCCATGTACGGGCCGGTCCGGGGCGACCCGCGGCCCTGAGGAGAGATGCAGATGCCAGCGATCGCGATCGTCGGAGCCCAGTGGGGCGACGAGGGCAAGGGCAAGGCCACCGACCTGCTGGGCGGCCGAGTGGACTACGTCGTCAAGCCGAACGGCGGCAACAACGCCGGGCACACCGTCGTCGTCAACGGGGAGAAGTTCGAGCTCAAGCTGCTGCCCGCCGGCATCCTCTCGCCCAACGCGGTGCCGGTGATCGGCAACGGCGTGGTGGTGAACCTGGAGGCGCTGTTCGAGGAGATCGACGGGCTCGAGTCCCGCGGCCACTCGTGCGAGCACCTGAAGATCTCCGCCAACGCCCACCTCGTGGCGCCGTACCACCAGACCATGGACAAGGTGACCGAGCGGTTCCTGGGCAAGCGTGCGATCGGCACCACCGGCCGCGGCATCGGCCCCACCTACATGGACAAGGTGGCCCGCCTGGGCATCCGCGTGCAGGACATCTTCGACGAGTCGATCCTGCGCCAGAAGATCGAGGGCGCCCTGCGGCAGAAGAACGAGCTGCTGGTGAAGCTCTACAACCGCCGCGCCGTCACCGTGGACGAGATCGCCGAGTACTTCCTGGGCTACGCGGACCGTCTGCGCCCCATGGTCGTGGACTCCGTGAACCTGCTCAACGACGCCCTGGACGAGGGCAAGGTGGTGCTCATGGAGGGCGGCCAGGCCACCTACCTGGACGTGGACCACGGCACCTACCCGTTCGTGACCTCGTCCAACCCGACCGCCGGCGGCGCGGCTGTGGGCGCGGGCATCGGCCCCACCCGCTTCTCCCGGACCATCGGCATCGTGAAGGCCTACACCACGCGCGTCGGCGCCGGCCCGTTCCCCACGGAGCTCTTCGACGAGATGGGCGAGCAGCTGCGCACCACCGGCGGCGAGTTCGGCGTGAACACCGGTCGCCCGCGGCGCACCGGCTGGTACGACGCCGTCATGGCGCACTACGCCGCGCGGATCAACGGCTTCACGGACTACTTCCTCACCAAGCTGGACGTGCTCACCGGCATCGAGAAGATCCCGGTGTGCGTGGCCTACGAGGTGGACGGCGTGCGCCACGACCGCATGCCCATGACCCAGACCGAGTTCCACCACGCGAAGCCGGTCTACGAGCACTTCGACGGGTGGACCGAGGACATCTCGGGCGCCCGCGCGTTCACGGATCTGCCGCTGAACGCCCAGCGATACGTGGAGGCCCTCGAGAAGCTCTCCGGGTGCCGGATCTCCGCGATCGGCGTGGGCCCGGGCCGCGACCAGGTGGTCCAGGTCCGCGACCTCATCGAGGACTGACCCGGCCCGCCGCCCCGGCCCGGCCCGCACTTTCGAACGTGAAAGAGGGCGAATGGGCGCTTTCGAACGTGAGATAGGCCCTATCTCACGTTCGAAAGCGCCCGGGGGTTCGCCGAGTCAGTCGGCCAGGCGGCCCGTCGTCGGGAAACGGTCCCACACGCGGTGCGCGGGCAGCAGCTCCGTCAGCCGGTTGACGGCGGAGGCGCCGTCCGCCGCGGACTCGACGCCCTTGCCGGACACCTGGGCGGCCGCGAGGACGGCCTCCGCCGGCTCGAGGGCGAGGATCGCCTTGGAGTGGCGCCACATCTCCTGCAGCACCTTGACGACGCGCGGGTCCACCGCCTCGGAGTCGGCGGCGCCGGCCTTCGCGTCCAGGCTGGGGGCGGCGTCAGCGGCCGGGGCCGCCGGCGAGGCCACGACCACGGCATCCAGCTCGATGGACGCGGCGGTCAGGTAGGTCCGCTGGGCCACGATCTCCCCGGCCACGGGGCCGCCCTTCGGCGCGATGACCAGCGGGACCATGCCCGCACCGTGGATGCCCTGCACGAGGGCGTCCAGCTCCTTCTCGTCCACGGACTCGCCCACCACGACGCCGACCTGACGGCCGTCGAGCGGCCACGCGCCGCCGACCTGGGACAGCGCGGGGGAGGGCTGCACGTCGGCCGGGGTCTCGGTCGGCGCGGGAACGGGGATGCCCAGGCCGTCCGCGACCTGCTGGGCCAGTCGCGTGTCGATCGCGGCGAGGTGGGCCAGCTGGCGCTCGCGGATGGTCTGTTCGTAGCACTTGCCGAGCTCGAACGTGTACGCCTGCGCCACGTGCTCACGCTCCACCTCGGAGAGGGAGAGGAAGAACAGGCGCGCCTGCGAGAAGTGGTCGTCGAAGGACGCGGCGTGCGCGCGCTCCTTCACCGACGCCGGCAGCGGCTCCGGGTGGTCGATGAACGCGTGGCCGTCCGCGGGGGTCTCGTACGGCAGGCCGCCGTCGAGCGAGTTGGGCCGGTACGGGGCCACGCCGCGATGCACGGCGCTCTGGTGGAAGCCGTCACGCAGCATGTCGTTGACCGGGGCGTGCGGGCGGTTGATGGGCAGCTGGGTCCAGTTCGGCCCGCCGAGGCGGGTGAGCTGGGTGTCCAGGTAGGAGAAGAGGCGGCCCTGCAGGAGCGGGTCGTTGGTGACGTCGATGCCGGGCACGAGGTTGGCCGGGTTGAAGGCTACCTGCTCCGTCTCCGCGAAGTAGTTGGACGGGTTGGCGTTCAGCGTCATGCGGCCGAGGGGCTGCACGGGGGCGAGCTCCTCCGGGACCAGCTTCGTGGGGTCGAGCAGGTCGATCCCCTCGAACATCTGCTCCTCGTTGTCCTCGAACACCTGCACGCCGAGTTCCCACTCGGGGAAGGCGCCGGCCTCGATCGCGTCGGCGAGGTCACGCCGGTGGAAGTCCGGGTCCATGCCGTTGGTGAGCAGCGCCTCCTCCCAGGTCACGGAGTGCACGCCGAGCATCGGCTTCCAGTGGAACTTGACCAGCACGGTGGAGCCGTCCGCCGCGATCAGGCGGTAGGTGTGGACGCCGAAGCCCTCCATCGTCCGGTAGGAGCGCGGGATGCCGCGGTCGGACATGTTCCACAGGGTGTGGTGCTGCGCCTCGGTGTGCAGGGACACGAAGTCCCAGAACGTGTCGTGCGCGGACTGCGCCTGCGGGATCTCCCGGTCCGGGTGCGGCTTCACCGAGTGCACCACGTCCGGGAACTTGATGGCGTCCTGCACGAAGAACACGGGGATGTTGTTGCCCACCAGGTCCCACGTGCCCTCGTCCGTGTAGAACTTGGTGGCGAAGCCGCGGGTGTCGCGGGCCAGGTCCATGGAGCCGCGGGAGCCGGCCACGGTGGAGAAGCGGACGAACACCTCCGTCTCCTTGTCCTTGGCGAACAGCCCGGCCCGGCTGATCTTCGCGGCGGTGCCGTAGCCGCGGAACACGCCGTGGGCGCCGGCGCCGCGGGCGTGGACCACGCGCTCGGGGATGCGCTCGTGGTCGAAGTGGCTGAGCTTCTCCCGCAGGTGGTGGTCCTGCAGCAGGGTGGGGCCGCGGCGGCCGGCCTTGAGCGAGTGGTCCGAGTCCTGCAGGCGCACACCGTGTGCGGTGGTCAGGTACGGGCAGCCCTGCGCGGCGGTCGCGGGGTCGGCGCCGGTGTCCTGGCCGGTGGGGGAGACCTGTGCCGGACCGCGCTGATCCGGGGCCGGGACGGCCACGGGCTGGTCCGGGTGGGTGAGGGCGGTGTGCTCCTCGAGGTCGGGGGTGATCGGCCCCGGCGTGCCGGGGATGTCGGGCTGCTGGGTGGTCATCGCGTCTGCTCCTGTGGTGTCGACCTGCCGCGCGGTGCCGCGCGGATCGGGGGCGGACGACGACGGCGGCCGATGCGGGCCGACGTCGTGCCCAGCTTCCAGCGTGGCGGCTGGCCTCGGCGCTGACCAGGGCTGACGGCCACCGGCAGGGGCCTGGCTACCCTGGGGGCATGAGGATCAGCGTCGGACAGTTCGGGCCCGTGGGCGATGTCGAGGCGAACCTGGCCGCGATGGCCCGCCTCGCCGCCCGCGCCGCGGGCGAGGGGGCGGACCTCCTGGTGCTGCCCGAGGAGGCCATGCTCGGGGCCCGCGCGGTGGGGGAGGAGTTCCCCGACGCCGTCGCCGCGGCCTGGGAGCCGTTCGCCGCGGGCCTGGCCGCGCTGGCGGGCGAGCACGGGATAGCCGTCGTCGCGGGCGGCTACGAGCCGGGACCGGACCGGCGTCCCTACAACACGCTGCTGGCGGTGGGCGCGGACGGCGCCCGGCTGGGCGCGTACCGCAAACTCCACCTCTACGACGCGTTCGCGCACCGCGAGTCGGACCGGATCACCCCCGGCGACGGCGGCGTCGCGGCGATCGAGCTCGGCGGGCTCCGCCTGGGCCTGCTCACCTGCTACGACCTGCGCTTCCCCGAGCTGTCCCGGCGTCTCGCGGTGGAGGGCGCGGACGTGCTCGTGATCCCCGCGGCGTGGTTCTCCGGCGAGCACAAGGTGGAGCACTGGCGCACCCTGCTCCAGGCCCGCGCGGTGGAGAACACGGTGTGGGTGGCCGCGGCGGACACGTGCTCGGACGGCACCGTGGGCCACTCGATGATCGTGGACCCGCTGGCGCTGCCCGTCGCCGAGCTCGCCGACGAGCGGGAGGCCGTGGTGACCGCGGAGGTCACCCGCGAGCGGATCGACGAGGTCCGGGAGTTCCTCCCCTCGCTCGCCAACCGGCGCACCGACGTCCTCTGAACCGCCCCCGCCCGGCGGACGGGTCACCATTACCCCCTCGGGCTGGGAAAAGCCTAAAATCACGTCAGATGTGCAACCAGACGGGCGCCCCGGCGCTCGGAACGCGCCCCGCCCGGGGCGGGACGGGAGATCAGAGATGACCATCAACGCCGACGGCAGCCACGCCGTCCAGCCCCACGCCGCGAACGCCCACACCGCCCCGGCCCGCCCCGTGCGCCACGCCGTGGTGGAGGAGGAGGTGCTCGAGCCGCTGCGCCCGGTGGACGGCTGGGGCTTCACCAACCGCGTCATCCTCGTCTCGGTGCTCGTCGTGATCATCGGCGACGTCGTGCGCGTGCTCACCGGCGGCCTGGGTGATCCGAACGGCTCCGTGGCGCTGGGCGAGACCGGCCGCGGCTGGGTCGTGCTGCTGCAGTCCCTCATGTTCGGCCTGGTGGGCGGCGCCCTGGCGGGTGCGGCCGGCTACCTGATCGTGCTGCTGATGGGCGGGTCCGCCCGCTCCGTCGTGCGCTACGTGGTCGGTGGCGTGGTCGGCGGCTTCCTCGGTGCCGTGGGCCTGTTCGCGGTGTTCTCCAACACCGTCCTCTACGGGTCGGGCGTGCACCTGTTCTGGATGCTGCCGGTGGCCGGCCTGCTCGCCGGCCTCTGGGCGGGCGTCGTCTCCTCCCGCCGCTGATCCCCGGACCGGCGCCTCGGGCGCCGGTCGCAGAGAAAGGCCCCGGTTCCGGCTCTCGCCGGGCCCGGGGCCTTCTCCGTCATCACTCGCACCTTCGATGAGGTGGCTTCAGCCTACGAACTCGCCTTGGGCTTTCCAGGGGAGTCGGCTGGGCGTTCCCTGGGAGTGTCGGCCGCCCCGAGCAGGTGCGCCAGCTCGTCGGTGGCGGCGACGAGGGCCGCCCCGCACCGGTCCGCCAGCTCGTCCGTGCAGCGGTAGGCCGGCACGAGCGTGCTGAGCGCACCCACCACCGTGCCCGCCACGCTGATGGGGGCGGACAGCGAGGTGACGTCCCTCTCCACGGAACGGGTGCGCAGCGTGTAGTCCCCCGCGGCCACGCCGCCGCGCAGGGCATCGCCCACGGCCGTGCCCGCCAGGGGGACGGTGCGTCCGACCCAGTTCGTGTGGCGGACCGAGTGCGTGCCCTCCACGATCGCCAGGTAGACGGCGGAGTCCGGAGGGGTCGTCACCGAGAGATAGACGGATTCGCCCGTGGCGGCCACGACGTGGTCCATCGGCCCGCGGGCCAGCTGCACGAGCGAGTCCCGGGAGAAGGCCCGCGCCCCGAGCTGAATGAGGCGCACGCCGGGGCGGTAGGCGCCGTCGTCGTCGCGGGCCACGAAGCCGGACCCCTCGAGGCTGCGCAGCAGGCGCAGCGCCGTGGACGCCGGCAGCTCCGTGGCGCGGGCGGCCTCGGTCAGGCTCAGCCGGGGCTGCTCGGTGACGGCGGCGAGCAGGTCCAGGGCCCGGTCCACGGTGCGCGTCGAGGCGGTGGGGGTGGTGGTCATGACAGGGAGCGTAACGGGTGCGGGACACGCGGATCAGGCTTGCGCGTGAGGGGAGTCACTGTTTCAATGATCGGAAAGTGCATGCCGAGCCGTGAAATCACCGGGGCCACCCGTCCCGGCGGCGCACGCACCCCGTCGAGAGGAACTGCCATGGCCGTGGGCTTCACCCAGCACGACCCGTCCCGCACCATCCGCGCCCCGCGCGGCACCGAGCTGTCCGCCAAGTCCTGGCAGACCGAGGCCCCGCTGCGGATGCTCATGAACAACCTGGACCCCGAGGTCGCCGAGCGTCCCGAGGACCTCGTCGTCTACGGCGGCACCGGCCGCGCGGCCCGCTCCTGGGAGGCCTACGACGCCATCGTCGCCACCCTCAAGGACCTCGACGAGGACGAGACCCTCCTGGTGCAGTCCGGCAAGCCGGTCGGCGTCGTGAAGACCAACGTGTGGGCTCCCCGCGTGCTGATCGCCAACTCCAACCTCGTGGGCGACTGGGCCGACTGGAAGACCTTCCGCGAGCTCGAGGCCGAGGGCCTGATGATGTACGGCCAGATGACCGCCGGCTCGTGGATCTACATCGCCACCCAGGGCATCCTGCAGGGCACCTACGAGACCTTCGCCGCGATCGGCCGCAAGCGCTACGACGGCTCCCTCAAGGGCACCCTGACCCTCACCGGCGGCTGCGGCGGCATGGGCGGCGCCCAGCCCCTGGCCGTCACCCTCAACGGCGGCGTCTGCCTGATCGTGGACGTCTCGGAGGACCGCCTGCGCCGCCGCATGGGCAAGCGCTACCTGGACGAGGTGGAGACGGACATCGACAAGGCCGTCGAGCGCGTCATGCAGGCCAAGCGCGACGGCGAGGCCGTCTCCGTGGGCCTCGTGGGCAACGCCGCCGAGGTGTTCCCCGAGCTGCTCGAGCGCCAGAAGGCCGGCACCGTCGAGATCGACATCGTCACCGACCAGACCTCCGCGCACGACCCGCTGTCCTACCTGCCGATCGAGATCGACGAGAAGGACTGGCACGCCGAGGCCGAGGCCGACCCGGACACCTTCACCAAGAAGGCCCAGGAGTCCATGGCCCGCCAGGTCGAGGCCATGGTCGGCTTCCAGGACATCGGCGCCGAGGTGTTCGACTACGGCAACTCCATCCGCGACGAGGCCCGCAAGGCCGGCTACTCCCGCGCGTTCGAGTTCCCGGGCTTCGTCCCGGCCTACATCCGCCCGCTGTTCTGCGAGGGCCTCGGCCCGTTCCGCTGGGCCGCGCTCTCCGGCGACCCGGAGGACATCCGCGTGACCGACCAGGCCCTGAAGGAGCTGTTCCCCGAGAACGAGCACCTGCACCGCTGGCTCGACGGCGCCGCCGAGTTCGTGGAGTTCGAGGGCCTGCCGGCCCGCATCTGCTGGCTGGGCTACGGCGAGCGCCACAAGGCCGGCCTGCTCTTCAACCAGCTCGTGGCCGAGGGCAAGGTCAAGGCGCCGATCGTGATCGGCCGCGACCACCTCGACTCCGGCTCCGTGGCCTCCCCGTACCGCGAGACCGAGTCCATGCTGGACGGCTCCGACGCGATCGCCGACTGGCCGCTGCTCAACGCGCTGACCGCCACCTCCTCCGGCGCCACCTGGGTGTCGATCCACCACGGCGGCGGCGTCGGCATCGGCCGCTCCATCCACGCCGGCCAGGTCGGCCTGGCCGACGGCACCGAGCTGGCCGCGGCCAAGCTCACCGCCCTGCTGACGAACGACCCCGCCATGGGCGTCTTCCGTCACGTCGACTCGGGCTACTCCCGGGCCGTCGAGGTCGCCGCCGAGCGCGGCGTCCGTGTGCCCATGGAGGCCACGATCCGGGACTGACCCGGTCACGTCGTCGGACGGCGACGGTGCCGCCGCGCCGTCGCCGTCCGACGGCTTCACCGCCGCGAGCCGGACGGGCGGCCGCCCGTCCGGCTCGCGATCGAAAGGACACCACGATGGACTCGTCCCGCCCCGCAGACCACGAGCTGCACACCGACACCACCGCGATGGCCGCGATCGAGGCCGACGCGCCCCGCCCGCCGGCGCGCTGGCGCATGATCGTCTACTCGGCGATCGGCATCGTCATGTTCTTCGTGCCCGTCACGATCAACGGGGCGAGCTCCATCCCGCTGGACCACCTGGTGACCTGGGTGCGCGGGCTGCTCGGCCCGGCCGACCGCTGGGTGGGCCTGGCCATCATCGCCGCCGGCGCCGTGTACCCGTTCGCCTCGGGCCGCTGGCGGACCAGCACCACCCGGACGGTCTTCGCCTTCCTCGCCGTGCTCGGCCTGGTCGCCTCGGCGATGGTCGTGTTCGGCGTGGGCCCGAGCTGGATCCTGGACAAGAGCATCGGCCCGTTCCTGATGGACAAGCTCGTGGTGCCCGTGGGCCTGATCGTCCCCATCGGCGGCGTCTTCCTGGCCCTCGTGATCGGCTACGGCCTCATGGAGTTCGTGGGCGTCTACCTGCGCCCGGCCATGCGGCCGATCTGGCGCGTGCCCGGCCGCGCCGCCGTCGACGCCGTCGCCTCCTTCGTGGGCTCCTACGCCCTGGGCCTGCTGCTGACGAACCGCATGTACACCGGCGGCCGCTACACGGCCCGCGAGGCGGCGATCATCGCCGTCGGCTTCTCCACGGTGTCCGCGACCTTCATGGTGATCGTCGCCAAGACGCTGGGCCTGATGGACATCTGGCTCTGGTACTTTCTCGGCACCCTCCTGGTGACGTTCGTGGTCACGGCCATCACCGTGCGCATCCCTCCACTGAGCCGCATCCCGGACGAGGTGTACCCCGGCGCGGTGCACTCGCCCGAGCAGGCCGTCACCCGGGACCGCTTCCGCGTGGCCCTGCGCGCCGCCGAGCAGACCCTCGCCGAGGCCCCGTCCCTGCCGAAGAACATCTGGGTCAACTTCCGGGACGGCCTCGTGATGGTGCTCCAGATCCTGCCGTCCATCATGTCCGTGGGCCTGATCGCCCTGGTCCTGGCCACGTACACGCCCGTGTTCGAGTGGATCGGCGTGATCTTCTACCCGCTGTTCTGGGCGCTCGGCTACTCCGACCCCGGCCTGCTGGCCTCGGCCTCCGCCACCTCGATCGCCGAGATGTTCATCCCGGCCACGATGGCGGCCGGTCACGAGGACCTCGTCGCCCGGTTCGTGATCGGCGTCGTCTGCGTCTCCGCGATCATCTTCTTCTCCGCGGTGGTTCCTGCCATCCTGGCCACGGACATCCCCGTGAAGATGTGGCACCTCCTGGTGATCTGGGTCGAGCGCGTGGCGCTCACCATCGTGCTGGCCACGCCGCTGGCCCACCTGGTGGCCGCGCTCACCTGAGGCCCACCCCACCGCCCCACCCCCCGTCCGTCCCGCAGAGAGGCCCCCATGCGCTCCACGCTCATTACCGACATCGCCGAGCTGACCACCGTCGACCCCGAAGGGCGGGTGCTCACGGACGCGGCCGTCGTCGTCGAGGACGAGCGCATCGCCTGGATCGGCGCCGCCGCGGACGCCCCGGACGCGGACGACCGGGTGTCCGTCGAGGGCCGCGCCGTGCTGCCCGGCTGGGTGGACTCCCACACGCACCTCGTGTTCGACGGGGACCGCTCCGCCGAGTTCGAGGCCCGCATGGCCGGTGAGTCCTACGCGGCCGGCGGCATCGGCGTGACCACCTCCGCCACCCGTGCCGCCTCGGACGACCGCCTGGCCGAGCTGGTCCGCGGCCGGGCGGCCGACGCGGTGGCCGGCGGCACCACGTACCTCGAGACCAAGACCGGCTACGGGCTCACCGTGGAGGAGGAGGCGCGCCACGCGCGCCTGCTGGCCGGGCTGCGCGAGGAGGGCCTCGTGGACGAGGTGACCTTCCTCGGCGCCCACCTCGTGCCCCCGGGCCGGGATGTGGAGGACTACCTCGACGACGTCGTCGGGCCGATGCTCGAGGCCGTGCGGGAGCACGCGGGCTGGGTGGACGTGTTCTGCGACACCGGCGCCTTCGACGCCGAGCAGACCCGCCGCGTGCTCGCCGCGGGCGTGGCGGCGGGACTGGGCGTGCGCCTGCACGGCAACCAGATCGAGCAGGGCCCGGGTGTGGGCGTGGCCGTGGAGTTCGGCGCCGCCTCCGTGGACCACGTCAACCACCTCTCCGACGCGGACGTCGAGGCCCTGGCCGGCACCTGGACCGGCTGGGACCGCGCCTCGGCCACCGGCACGCCCGGCACCGTGGCCGGCTGCCTGCCGGCGTGCGACCTGTCCACCCGCGCCCCGCTGGCGCCCGCGCGTCGCCTGCTCGACGCCGGCATCGAGGTCTCCCTGGCCTCGAACTGCAACCCGGGCACCAGCTACACCACGTCCATGAACTTCAACGTGGGCACCGCCGTGCTGCAGATGCACCTGACCCTCGCCGAGGCCGTGCGCGCCGCCACCCTCGGCGGGGCCATCGGCCTGCGGGCGCAGGACCGCGTCGGGAGCCTCGAGGTCGGCAAGCGCGCCGACCTGCACGTGCTCGACGCCCCCGCCGCCATCCACCTGGCCTACCGCCCCGGCATGCCGCTGACCCATGCGGTCTGGCGTGCCGGCCGCCGGGCCGTCTGATCGACCGACATCAAGGAGAACGCATCACCATGACCACCACCGTCACCCTCGGCACGTCCGGGGCCACCCTGGACGACGTCCTCGCCGTGGCCCGCCACGACGCCCGCGTGGTGCTCGCCGACGACGTGCTCGAGACCGTCGGCGCGGTCCGCCGCCACGTCGAGGCGCTGGCCGAGGCCGAGACGCCCACCTACGGCGTGTCCACCGGCTTCGGCGCGCTCGCGGACAAGCACATCCCGCTCGAGTCCCGCGCGCAGCTGCAGAAGTCGCTGATCCGCTCCCACGCCGCCGGCATGGGCCCCGTGGTGGAGCGCGAGGTTGTCCGCGCGCTGATGTTCCTGCGCGCCACCACGCTGGCCTCCGGCCGCACGGGCGTGCGCCCTGTGGTGGTCGAGACCTTCGTGGCCATGCTCAACGCGGGCATCACCCCGGCCGTGCGCGAGTTCGGCTCCCTGGGCTGCTCCGGCGACCTCGCCCCGCTCTCCCACGTGGCCCTCGCGCTGATGGGCGAGGGCGACGTCGTCGGGGCGGACGGTGCCCTGCGTCCGGCCGGCGAGGCGCTCGCCGAGGCCGGGATCGAGCCGGTCGAGCTGCGGGAGAAGGAGGGCCTGGCCCTCGTCAACGGCACCGAGGGCATGCTCGGCATGCTGATCATGGCGCTGGCCGACCTCGAGGAGCTCGCCGACACCGTGGACCTCACCGCCGCGATGTCCGTGGAGGCGCTGCTCGGCACCGACCGCGTGTTCGTGCCGGAGCTGCACCTGCCGCTGCGCCCCCACCCGGGCCAGGCGGCCTCCGCCGACCGGATGCTGAAGATCCTGGCGGGCTCGCCGATCGTGGCCAGCCACAAGGAGGGCGACTCCCGCGTGCAGGACGCCTACTCGCTGCGCTGCGCCCCGCAGGTGGCCGGCGGCCTGCGCGACACCCTCGCGTACGTGCGCACCGTGGCCGAGCGCGAGCTCGCCGCGACCGTGGACAACCCGGTGGTGCTCGACGACGGCCGGGTGAGCTCGAACGGCAACTTCCACGGGGCGCCCGTGGCGTACGTGCTGGACTTCCTGGCCATCCCGGTGGCCGACGTCGCCAGCATGTCCGAGCGCCGCACCGACCGCATGCTGGACCCGGCCCGCTCGCACGGGCTGCCCGCGTTCCTCGTGGACGACCCGGGCGTGGACTCCGGCATGATGATCGCCCAGTACACGCAGGCCGGGCTCGTCTCGGACATGAAGCGCCTGGCCGTGCCCGCGTCCGTCGACTCCATCCCGTCCTCCGCGATGCAGGAGGACCACGTCTCCATGGGCTGGCACGCCGCCCGCAAGCTGCGCTCGGCCGTGGAGAACTTCCGCCGCGTGCTCGCCGTCGAGCTCGTGGCCGCCGCCCGCGCGATCGAGCTGCGCGCGCCGCTGCAGCCCTCCGCCGCGACGGGTGCCGCTGTCCGCGTGATCCGCGAGGCCGGCGTCCCCGGCCCCGGCCCGGACCAGTACATGGCCCCGCAGCTGGCCGCCGCCGAGCAGGCCCTGCGCGACGGGTCCGTGCTGGCCGCCGTGGCGGAGGCGCTCGCGGGTGCGTCCGTCGACGCCGAGCCGCAGGACCTGGCCGAGGAGTCCGAGGGCGCCGAGGCTGAGGGGCACTGACGCCGCAGAGCGGTCAGAGGCCACAGAGTGGTCACGACACGCCGCGTGCGTCTGCACGAGACGGCGTGTCGTGACCACTCTGTGTGCGGAGGGGGTGGCCTGCGGGCCCGGTCGCCCCGGCTCAGGCCGCCAGGTCCACGTCCTTCGTCTCCTTCATGAACAGGCCGGTCAGCCCGGTGAGGCCGCCGACCACCATGAGGTAGATCGGGAACGCGCTGGTCCACCCCTGCGCCGTCAGCCACGTGATCAGGTACGGCGCCGTGCCGCCGAAGATCGCGGTGGCCAGCGAGAGCATGGTGGCCACGCCCTTGGCGCGCACCGCCGTGGGCAGCACCTCGGACCAGACGGCGCCGTTGACGCCGAACAGCAGCGCCACGGCCAGCAGGGCGATGGTCTGCACGAGCAGGAACGAGGCGAAGGTGCCGTCGAGCATGCCGAACAGCGGGAACGGCAGCAGCACGAAGAGCAGGCCGAAGGCGATGACCAGCGGACGGCGGCCGACCCGGTCGCCCAGCAGGCCCGCCCCGAGGATGGCGGCCAGGAAGATCACCTGGGCCAGGAGCGAGGCCGAGAGGGTGGTGGACTTGTCCATCTGATGGGCCACCTGCGCGTGCGTGGGCAGGTAGATCAGCCACGTGTAGAACATCAGGGATCCGCCCGCGGAGACCAGGAAGATCGTCAGCAGGCCGCGCCACACCGCGCCCGGCTCCCGGCGCGGGGCCTCGTCGGCGGTGGGCACCACCTGCTGCGCCGCCGTGAAGTGCTCCGACTCCGTCAGGCTCCGGCGCAGGTACAGCGCGTAGAGGCCGAGGACGCCGCCGATGCCGAACGCCACGCGCCAGCCCCAGGACGCCACCTGCTCGTGGGAGAGCAGCGTGTTGATGGCCAGGCCCACGAGCGTCGCCAGGATCGTGCCCACCACCACGGACACCCACGACGTCGCCCCGAACAGCCCGCGCCGACCCTGCGGCGCCCGCTCCACGAGGTAGGTCACGGAGGTGCCCATCTCGCCGCCATGCGCCAGGCCCTGCAGCAGGCGGGCGATGACGAGGATCACCGAGGCGAGGACGCCCACCGTGCCGTAGGTGGGGGTGAAGGCGATGATCAGGCTGCCGAGCGCGGTGATCATCATCGCCGCGAAGAGGCTGCGCTTGCGGCCCACCCGGTCCGCGTAGGCGCCGAACACGTAGCCGCCGATGGGGCGGGCGACGAAGCCCACCGCGAAGACGGCCAGGGTCGCGAGCAGCTCGGAGGTGGGATTGTCCGCGTGGAAGATCTGCGCCGCGAAGACCGGGGCGAAGATCGTGTAGACGTTCCAGTCGTACCACTCCAGCGCGTTGCCGAAGTTCACGGCCAACATGTCCTTCAGGCTCCGGGGGCGGGCCCGGGGCACGGGAGCGGGCCGGGCCGCGCCGGTGGCCGCGGTGCTCATGCCCGTCCCTCGAGGCCGGCCTGGGCATCACCGTCGGCGCCGGGCACCCGCATCTCGAAGGTCTCCCGCACCACGGTGTAGTCGAAGTAGCCCAGGCGGGCGATCGGCTGGATGCGCGGGATGTCGATGCGGCCGTCGGCGGTGATGACGTCGTCGTCGATGTGGATGGTGTCCACGTGGGCGAAGACCACGTCGATGGTGCCGACGTTCGAGTCGCCCTTGATGCGGTGCGTCGAGTGGTAGCGGCACTCGAAGCGCACGGGGGACTCGGCGACCATCGGGATGGGGTGGTTGTCCGCGTAGACCTTGGTGACGCCGTGCTCCGCGATGCGGTCCCACTCGCTCTCGCCCGGCTCCAGGGCCATGGCGGAGACGTTGACGGCCTCACGCAGGTCGTAGGTGGCCATGTTCCACACGAACCAGCCGGTCTGCTCCGCGTTGAGGACGGTGTCCTTGCGGCGTCCGTCCGGGTACTGGTTCGCGGAGAACATCACCATGGGCGGGTCGAAGGTGAGGTTCTGCCACTGGCTGTAGGGGGCGATGTTCTCCCGGCCGTCCGTGCTCACGGAGGACAGCCAGCCGATGGGCCGCGGCACGGTGGAGCTCTTGAAGGGGGAGAAGGGCAGGGGGTTGGCCTCGTGCTGCGGGCGGTACTTCATGAGTCCTCCATGTGATGCCGGTAACAGGATGTGGGCCACGCTACGCCGCATATTCCGGATATATCAAGAGGATGGGGGCAGATGACTGCCTAGGCTGGGCCCCATGAACAAGTCGGAGGAGGCCTACGCCCGCCTGACGCAGAAGATCGAGACCGGGGAGCTGCCACCGGGCGCCATCCTCAGCGAGGCGGACCTCATCGCCGCCGCCGAGACGGGGCGCACGCCCCTGCGCGAGGCCGCGCAGCGCCTCATCCGAGACCACTGGCTCCTGGCCGGTGGGGGACGTGGCCTGCAGGTGCCCCCGATCTCCGTGGACGACCAGCTGGAGAGGCTGGAGGTGCGGCGGTCGCTCGAGGCGCTGGCCGTGGGACTGGCCTGCGCGCGGGCGGACGAGGAGCAGCTGGCCGCCGTCGCGGCCCACGTGCGGCACCTGCGCACGGTGGAGGACCTGGCGGCGTACGTCGCCGCCGTCGGGCGCTCGCACGAACTCCTGCGCACGATCGCGAACAACCGCTATCTCGCCGATTCCCTGGTCCCGCTCCAGGGGTTGTGCCGCCGGTTCTGGCTCGCCACCACGAAGGGCCTGCCCGACGAGGTCGAACGCGGCCGGGCGTTCTACGTCCCGGCGCTGGAGGCGGTGACCCGGAGGGACTCGGCGGGAGCCCGGGCCGGGGTGCTGGCCTTGCACGACTTCCTGGCAGGCTCGGCGCTGGACTACGCCGCCCGACGAGCGGCCCACGGCAGCGCCGAGCCCCCGGCCCCGTGGGCGGAGGGACGCTGACGCCCGCGGCCCCCCGCGCCTGAAGGGACCCCCGGCCCGCTCAGGCCAGCAGCGACGCGTCCGTCCGGTGACGGCTGACGATCGTGTGGATCAGCCGGGCCGCGGCCTTCGCCGTGCGGCCGTCCACGTCCAGGGCGGGGTTGAGCTCCACGACGTCGGCCAGGGCCAGCTTCCCGGACTGGGTGGCCTCCAGCGCGCACGCGTGGATCACCTCGTACGGCACGCCGAAGCCGGCCGGTGCGCTCACCCCCGGGGCGACGGCGGCCGGCAGCACATCCAGGTCGATCGTCAGGTAGAGCACGTCCACGGCGTTGATGAACGAGCGCACCCAGCGGCGGACGCCGGTGACGTCGGCGGTCTGGGCCTGTTCGTCGGTCACCCACGTGACCCCGCGTTCGCGCGCGGTGTCGAACAGGACGCGGGTGTTGTTGGCCTCGCTGATGCCCACCACCGCGTAGGAGAGCTGATGCTCCGCCCCCTCGGCGTCGCGCAGCGCCTGCAGGAACGGGGTGCCGGAGCTGGGCCGCGGCGCCTCACGCAGGTCGAAGTGCGCGTCCAGGTTGAGGATGCCCACGCGGGTGCCCGCACCCACGCGCGTGGAGCCGGTCAGGCCCGTGATCGAGGCGTAGGCGGTCTCGTGCCCGCCGCCGAGCACCATGGCCAGGTCGTGGGCGTTCAGCAGCCCGCTGACCACCGTGCCCAGCTCGGCCTGGCCCGCCTCGAGCTCGCCCGGGGCGTCGTCGTCGCCGCGGTCCACGGACACGTCGCCCGCGTCCACGAGCGCGCCCGTGCCCTCGAGGTACGCGAGCGAGGCGAGCGCGCCGCGCAGCGCCTCCGGGCCGTCCTCGGCGCCCACGCGGCCGTGGTTCCGGCGCACGCCCTCGTCCGAGGCGAAGCCGATGAGCGCCGTGGACCGCGCGCCCGACGTCGGAGCGCCGGCGCCGGGGTCGCGCTGCGGCGTCGTGGGCTCGCCGCGGCCGTCGGCGGGGCGGACGACCTGGTGCCAGCGCAGGTGCTCGGGGGTGTCACCGTCGGTGCGGCCGGTCCAGGCGGGGGAGAGGGACGAGGAGGGGAGCTCGGAGGTCATGGGACCATCCCACGCCATCGACGGGCGGGTGCGCAACGACGGCCGGACGACGCCCGACACGGGGCGTCGCCCGCCTAGCGGTCCAGTTCCTGGCGCCGCGAGCTGATCACGCCGGTGACGAAGCCGGCGAGGTTGAGCCCGCCGTGGAAGCGGGCGTGCTCGATCTTCACGCAGCGGTCCATCACGATCTCCAGGCCCGCGGCCTCGGCCTGACGCGCGGCGTCCTCGTTCCAGATGCCCAGCTGCAGCCACACGGTCCGGGCGCCCACGCGGGCGGCGTCCGCCACCACCTCGGGGGCGTCGGAGGACTTGCGGAACACCTCCACGAGGTCCGGGATGACGGGCAGGTCGTCCAGCGAGGCGTACACGCGGTGGCCGAGGATCTCCTTGCCGGCCGCGGCGAGCACGGGATTCACGAAGTAGACGTCGTACGTGGTCGAGCTCAGCAGGTACGTGGCCACGAAGTACGACGCGCGGGCGGGCTTGTCCGAAGCGCCGACGATCGCGATCGACCGGGTGCGCCGCAGGATCGCCAGGCGCTCGGGGGCGCCCGGACCGGTCCAGGTGCGCTCGGGGTGGGTGGTGCTCATGGCTCAGGCCTCCTGCTCTGCGGGGACGACGGCGTCGTCGCGGGTGCGGCCGGTGGCCTCGGTCAGGGCCTGGTCAAGGTCCCAGAGGATGTCCTCGAGGTCCTCGATGCCCACCGAGATGCGGATCAGGTCCGCCGGGATGCCCGCGGCCACGAGCTGCTCGGCGGTGAGCTGCTGATGGGTCGTCGTGGCGGGGTGCAGCACCAGCGTCTTCGCGTCGCCGATGTTGGCCAGGTGGGAGGCCAGCTGCAGCGCGGAGATGAAGCGCGACGCCGTCGCGCGCCCGGCCTCCGGACCGGAGGCGCCGTCGTCGGTGTCCGTGGCTGCCGGGGCCACGCCGAAGCTGAACACCGAGCCGACGCCCCGGGGCAACAGCTGCTGCGCGCGGGCGTGGTGCGGATGGTCGGGCAGCCCCGCGTAGCGGACCCAGGAGACGCGCGGGTCCTCGTCCAGCCAGGTGGCGACGGCGCGGGCGTTGGCGAGGTGGGCGTCCATGCGCGGGGCCAGCGTCTCGACGCCGAGCAGCAGCTGGAACGCCGACTGCGGGGCCAGCGACGGGCCGAAGTCGCGCAGCTGCTCCGAGCGGAGCTTGGTGAGGAAGCCGTACTCGCCGAAGTTGCCCCACCAGGAGACGCCGCCGTACGAGGGCACGGGCTCGGTCATGGACGGGAATTTGCCGTTGTCCCACGGGAAGCGGCCGGACTCCACCACGACGCCGCCGAGTGTGGTGCCCTGCCCGCCGAGGAACTTCGTGGCCGAATGGATGACGATGTCCGCGCCGTGCTCGATCGGCCGGATCAGGTAGGGCGGGGTGAGGGTCGCGTCCACGACGAGCGGCACGCCGTGCCGGTGGGCGACGTCGGCCAGGCCCGGCAGGTCCACGACGTCACCGGAGGGGTTGGCGACGATCTCCGTGTAGACGGCCTTCGTGTTGGGCTGGAGGGCGGCCTCGAAGTCCGCGGCCTCGGCGGAGTCCACGAACGTGGTCTCGACGCCGAACCGGCGCAGGGAGACGTCCAGCTGGGTGATCGTGCCGCCGTAGAGCTTCGAGGACGCCACGATGTGGTCGCCGGCCCCGGCGAGGGCCGCGAAGGTGACGAACTCGGCGGCCATGCCGGACGCCGTCGCGACGGCCCCGATCCCGCCCTCGAGCGTGGCGACCCGCTCCTCGAACGCGGCGACCGTGGGGTTGCCGATCCGCGAGTAGATGTTGCCGTACTTCTGCAGCGCGAAGAGGTTGGCGGCGTCCTCGGCGGACTCGAACACGAAGGAGCTGGTCTGGTGGATCGGCACCGCACGGGAGCCGTGGACGGCGTCCGGGACGGCGCCCGCGTGCAGCGCCTGGGTGCGGAAGCCGAACTCGTGGTCAGCCACGGGGGTCCTTTCGATGGAGGCTTCGGGACAGTCCGACCCATTGTCCCGGGCGAGGTGCGCCGGGGGCAGGGTGGGCACGTCGCAGAGCGTCACGCGGCGCAGGCCGGTGGCATGCAACGCGGGTTGAGTTATCACCGGTTACGCGGGCCTGGACCCGTGACAACTCAACCCGCGTTGGCCGGGCGGGGGCGGATCAGCGCGTGCGGGCGAGCCGACGCCGGACCAGCCCCACGATCCGCCCGAACCCAGCGCGCTGGTCCTCCCAGGTGCAGCGCAGGGTCGTCCATCCCCGCTCGAGGCAGTACGCGTCCCGACGGGCGTCCCTCGCCTGCTGCTGAGCCGTGCGGTGGCCGGCGCCGTCGTACTGGAGGGCCAGGCGCGCCGCCCGGTACCCGAGGTCCACGACGGGCGAGGCCGGGTCGGCCGGCTCGACGGCGACCTGCAGCTCCGGCTCCGGCAGCCCGGCCCGGATCAGCGCGAGCCGGAGGAAGGTCTCGGGCGGGGAGTCGGCCCCGACGCGCACCTCCGCCAGCGCGGCACGTGCGAGACGGACACCCGGCCGGCCACGGCAGCGGGCGAGCACCTCCGACAGCTCGGACACGGTGGCCACGGGATCCGCCCGGCCCGTCGGCGTCCACGGCGGACGCACCAGGTGGTCGCCGGCCGCGATGACCCAGTCCACCTCGTGGGGGCGGAGCATCCCGGTGAGGTCGAACCAGGTGCGCGCAGCCGTCGTGACGCGCTGGCCGCCGGGAAGCTCGAGCACGTGGTCGGAGGGCAGCCGCATCCGGTGGCTGACGACGCCGCCCAGGTCGGTCCGGTGCGTGCGCGCGGAACGGTCGAAGGTCAGGTGCAGTCCGGCCGGCGGCGCGAGGCGGGGCGGCAGCGGCAGTCCGTGCCAGAGGGCGGCAGAGACGTGGGAGACCACCCCGCCCGTGAGGCGGACCAGCGCGGCCGCGCCGTCCGGGGAGCACGGGTCGGGGGCGCCCGCGGTGTGCACGCCGCGGCAGATCCGGGCGAGGTCTGCCGCGAGGGTCCGGCGCCACGGCAGGTCGGCGGCGTGCAGCTCGGCCGTCGTGAAGGCGCCCGCGGCGAGGGCGGGCGGCAGGGGCGTGCGCGCGGTCATGGGGCGAGCCTGCCGCCCCCGGACCCTGCGACGAGCCGAACCGATGCGCCCTGGGGAGGGCCGCCGTCGTCGTGGTGGCTGTGCAGGAGCGGCCGGCCCGCCGTTCACGGTGGCACCGGCGCGACGCGGGTTGAGTTATCACGGGTGCAAGCCGCCTGGACCCGCGATAACTCAACCCGCGTTGCGGGGAGCGGCCGGCCCGTCGGTCACGGCGTGCGGTCCACGGGCACCAGCTCCACGTCCTCGAGCCGCCCGCCCCGCACCACGGCCCGCATGAGGGTGCACACCGGCTGCCGCCGCCGGTCCGTGCACGAGCCGGGGTTGAGCAGCCGCAGTCCCGGGTTCGCGGTGTCCGGCCCGGCCACGGTGTCCCACGGGATGTGGCTGTGCCCGAAGACCAGCACGTCCGCGTCCGGGAACGCCGCGGCCATGCGGCGCTCGCGGCCGGCCGCCGGGCCCGTCTCGTGGACCATCGCGATCCGCACCCCGCCGATCTCCACGCGCGCCACCTCGGGCAGCCGCGCCCGCAGCCGAGGCCCGTCGTTGTTGCCCCACACGTCCACCAGCCGGGCGGCCTGCGCGTCGAGGTCGTCGAGCACGTCCTCGGCCACCCAGTCCCCGGCGTGGAGCACGACGTCGGCCCGCGCCACCTCGGCCCGCACCTGCGCGGGCAGGGCGCGGGCGCGCCGCGGGATGTGGGTGTCGGCGATCAGGAGCAGGCGGGCGGCGACGTCGTCGGGCACGGTCCGCCTCACCGAGCCGCGTACGCGCCGAGCCAGATCGCCAGCGGCAGGCCGACGATGAACACGGCCACGAATCCGCGCACCAGCCACCGGCCTGCCGGGGTGGCGAGGTTGACCGTCACGCCCGCGCCGTAGCCGGGGCGCTTGGCGGGAAAGACGGCCGGGTCGTCGGGGTCGCGCTTGAGCCCCAGGGGCGTCCACACCTCGTCCTCGGCGAGCTCCGCGGCCGTGGGTCGGTACCCGAGCTCCGCCGCGACGCGGTCCGACCAGCGCGCCCACCGCTGCGTTCCAGCCCGCAGTGCCGGGAAGACACCCACCATGAGAACGGTCAGCGTGAGGGGCAGGAGCCACCACGGCATCGTCCACGCCCCGGCGGCGAGCACCTCTACTGTCGACGGGGCCAGCGCCAGGACCATGAGCACGCACAGCCAGCCGATGCCCTCCTGGACCCCGCGGTGCACCCCCGTCTGGCGCACGCGCCGCCACGGTGACAGCCCCGGATCCGTGGGGGTGAGGGCGGTGACCATCGCGGAGACCAGGGCCAGGAACCCCGTCATGCCGAGGCCGATCAGCGGCCCCGTCGCCACCGTGCCGAACGAGGTGTCCTCCCACGCATCCGGCCGCCCGTCGATCCCCCAGTGCGTGGGCACCCGCGCCGGCAGGCCCGGCAGGGCGACGAGTGCCCACCCCAGCAGTGCCAGGCACAGGGCGGCCGCGAGCAGGAACGGCAGCCACGGACGCAGCCGGCCACGGCGCAGGGCGGCGCGCTCGGCGGCGGGGACGTCGTCGGGGGTGGGATGGGGCGGGTGGGTCATCGACCCAGGCTAACTTCGGCCCCCGCCCGCCACACCCGGTGACCGGCCCGTCCAGACGGCGGCCGCGCACGCCGCGATCACCAGCAGCATCCCTGCCAGGTCCAGCGGGGTGAGCTCCTGCCCGCGCACGGCCCAGGCCGTCAACGCCGCCGCGATCGGAGAGAGGCACGTCAGCAGGGAGAACAGGGCGGTCGGCATGCGGCGCAGCACCTGCAGGTCGATCCCGTACGGCACCGCCGTGGACAGCAGCGCCACGGCCAGTCCCACGCCCAGCACCACGGGAGAGAGCAGGGCCGCCCCCGCCGTCGCGACGCCGACCGGCAGCGCCACGAGGGACCCGGCCGCCGTCGCCAGGGCCAGCCCCTGCACCCCCGGCAGATGGGTCCCCGCACGCCGCGAGAGCAGGATGTACCCCGCCCAGCACGCCGCCGCGGCCAGCGCGAGCGCCACCCCCACCGGGTCCAGCCCCGCCCCGCCGATCCCACCGTCCGCGCTGAACCCCTCCCGGCCGAGCACCCCGATCCCGGCGAGCGCGAGGGCCGCCCACGCCGCCGACCGCCATGACGGCCGCGCCGCCACGGACAGCGCCAGCGGCCCGAGCACCTCGAACGTCACGGCCACGCCCTGCGGGATCCGCGCGAACGCCTCGTAGATGGCCAGGTTCATGCCGGTCATGGCCGCCCCCAGCCCGACGACGGCGGCCCACCCCCGGGTGCCCAGTCCGGCGAGGGCGGCGCGGCTGGGCCGGGTGACGAGCAGCAGCACGGCCGCGGAGAACACCACGCGCAGGGCGACCATGGCGGACGCGCCGACGTCGTCGAACAGCAGGCCCGCCACGGACGCACCGAGCTGCTGGCTCAGCAGCGAGAGCAGGACGAGCAGGACGAGACGCACGGGCTCAGCCTAGGGGCGCGCCGCGCCACCCCGGGCCCGGCCGGAGCCTTCCTCGCGCCCGGCCCGCCGAATGTGACCGCGGCCGGCACACCGCCCCGGCGCCGCTCCTAGCGTGGGACGCCACGTGCCCCACGCCCCGCGGCATCGTGCCCGGCGGGGTGCCCGCCTCCGGACCCAGGAGATCGACATGCCACTCACCGACCCGACGGACGCGTCCGCGCCGCCCGCCGCCGCGCCCACCCCGCTCGGCACCGTCCCGCCGCTCGTGCGCCCCGCGGACCTGCCCCGCGACCTGACCGGCCTGCGCCGCCACTTCGCCCCGGTGTTCGCGCGGATCGCCGAAGGCTCCCGCGAGCGCGACCGCCGCCGGATCCTCCCGTTCGAGGAGGTCCGCGCGCTCAACGAGGCCGGCTTCGCCACGCTGCGGGTCCCCGCGGAGGCCGGTGGGCCCGGTGTGGACGTGCGGACCGCCGTGGCCCTGCTGATCGACCTCGCGGAGGCGGACGCGAACGTCGCGCACCTCTACCGCTCGCACCTGGGCTTCCTCGACTCGCTCCGCTTCCAGCCCGCGGCCGTCCGCGAGCGCTGGCACGCCCGCATCCTGGCCGGCGCCACGGTCGGCAACGCGTCCACCGAGAAGGGCGGCAACGCGCTGGGCACGCTCAACACGGTCCTCACCCCGGCGCCTGCGGGCGACGACCCGTGGACCCTGACCGGGACCAAGTTCTACGCCACCGGCTCGATCTTCTCCTCGCACACGCGCGTGTCCGCCGCCCAGACCGACGCGGACGGGCGTCCGGCCCCGGGCCGGCGTTTCGCCGTCGTGCCGGTGGAGGCCCCGGGCGTGCGGCTGGACGACGACTGGGACGGGTTCGGCCAGCGCCTGACCGGCACGGGCACCGCGGTGTTCGACGGCGTCGCCGTGCCGCCGCAGGACGTGCTCGACCGGGTGCCCGGCAGCGCCGAGGCCGTCTACGAGGCGGCGTGGTTCCAGCTCATCCTCCTCGCCGTCCTCGCCGGGATCGCCCGGGCCGCCCGCCGGGACGCCGCCGACGCCGTGGCCGCCCGCGTGCGCACCTTCAACACGGGCCTGGGCCTGCCGTTCCGGGAGGACCCGCTGATCCAGGAGGCCGTCGGACGGATCGCGGCCAAGGCGTTCACGGCCGAGGCCGCGGTGCTCTCGGCGGCGGACGCCCTGGACGCGGCGCTCGCGGACCACGACGCCGGCCGCACCGGCTCCGGCGCCCCCGAGGAGGTGCCCGCCTCCTTCACGTGGGCCGAGCTCGCGGTGGAGCACGCCCAGGTGACCGTCCCGGAGCTGGCCCTCGGCGCCGCCCAGGAGCTGTTCCTCACCGGCGGGGCCTCTGCCACGAGCACCGCCAAGGGCCTGGACCGGCACTGGCGCAACGCGCAGACCGTGGCCACGCACAACCCCATCGCGTTCCGCGCCCGGGCGATCGGTGACTACTGGATCAACGGCACCGTGCCCGAGGGCCTCAACGCGATCGGTGACGCCCCGGCCGCCTCGGCGCCCCTCGGCGCCGACGCCTCCGCCCCCGGGGAGGCCGCCCGATGAGCACCCTGCGCACCCACCGTCGCCGGGCTGCGCTCGGCTCGTTCATCGGCACCACCATCGAGTGGTACGACTTCTACCTCTACGGCCTGGCCGCCGCGCTCGTGTTCAACGTGCAGTTCTTCCCCGGCCAGACCGCGTTCGGGGCGACCCTCGCCTCGTTCGCCACGCTCGCCGTCGGCGTCGTGCTGCGCCCGCTGGGCGGGATCGTGGCCGGCCACTTCGGGGACCGTGTGGGCCGCAAGGCCCTGCTGGTCATCTCGCTGCTGCTGATGGGCGGCGCCTCGATGCTCATCGGCGTCCTGCCCACGTTCGCCCAGGCGGGCTGGTGGGCGGTGGCCGGACTCGTGCTGCTGCGCTGCCTGCAGGGCGTCTCGGCCGGCATGGAGTGGGGCGGGGCCGCCCTGATGTCGGTGGAGCACGCCCCCGCGGGCCGACGCGGCCTGTTCGGCTCGTTCACGCAGGTCGGCTCCTCGGCCGGCATGCTCCTGGCCACCGGCGTGTTCTCCCTGGTCAAGCTCGTCACCACCGACGAGCAGTTCGCCGCGTTCGGCTGGCGCCTGCCGTTCCTCGCCTCGGGCCTGCTCGTGGTGGTGGGCCTGGCCATCCGCCTCGGCGTGGAGGACTCGGCGGAGTTCCGCGTGCACCGGGACGCGGGGACCGTCAGCCGCGCGCCCGTCGTCGAGCTGCTGCGCCATCACGCCCGCCCCGTGCTCGTGACCGCGGGCCTGCGTCTCGGTCAGAACGGCCTCTACTACCTCGTCACCGCGTACCTGGTGAGCTACCTCGTGCTCCGCGGCGCCGACGACGGCGTCCTCGTCTCCGCCATCATGGTCGCCTCGGCCATCGGGCTGCTGAGCACCCCCTTCTGGGGCGCGGTCTCGGATCGCGTGGGCCGCGCCCGGGTGTCCCGGGTCGGGTACGCGCTCACGGCGGTGTCGGGCTGGGTGCTGTTCGCCGTCGTGGATGCCGGTGCGCTGGCGGTGCTGCCGCTCGTCGTCGTGCTGGTGATCAACGTGGCCCACGACAGCGTCTACGGCCCGCAGGCCGCGTGGTTCGCCGAGCAGTTCCCGGTGCGCGTGCGGTACTCGGGCGTGAACCTGGGCTATCAGCTCGGCACGGTGGTGGGCGGCGGGTTCGCCCCGTTCATCGCGGCGCTGCTGTACGAGGCCGGCGGCCACACGCCGTGGCTGATCGCCGCGTACTTGACGCTGCTGGCCACGCTCTCGCTGATCGCCTCGCGCTTCGCCCGTGACCCCGTGGCCCGCCCCGAGACGGACCTCGTGGCCGACGACGCCGCCATCCTGGCCGCACAGGCGGACGGGCCGGCCGCCGTCGTGCCGGCCGACCGTGCCCCCGTGACCCTGGAGACCCGATGACCGCGACCCCCACCCCCGCCCCCGCCCCGTTCATCCTCAGCGCGTTCGACATGGTGACGCCCGTGCACCAGTCGCCCGGGCTGTGGCGGCACCCCGAGTCCCGTGCCCACGAGTTCGACCGGCTGTCCTTCTGGACGGACCTGGCCCGCACCGTGGAGGAGGGCGGGTTCACCGCCGTGTTCCTCGCGGACATCCTCGGGCTGTACGACGTGCACGGCGGCGGCGTGGACGCCACGGTGCGCGGCGGCGTGCAGTGGCCGCTGCTGGACCCGTTCACGGTGGTCTCGGCGATGGCCGCCGTCACCGAGCGGGTGGGCTTCGGCGTCACCGCGTCCGTCACCTACGAGCAGCCCTACCTGCTGGCGCGCACGCTGACCTCGCTGGACCACTTCACGGACGGGCGCATCGCGTGGAACGTGGTGACCGGCTACCAGGACTCGGCCGCGCGCAACCTCGGCCTGGACCGGCAGCCCGGCCACGACGAGCGCTACGACCGCGCCGACGCCTACCTCGACGCCATGTACCGCCAGTTCGAGGGGTCCGTGGAGCGGGACGCCGTCGTGGCGGACCACGAGTCCGGGGTGTTCGCCGACCCGGCGAAGGTGCACCCGATCGGCGTGGACGGCCCGCACGTGCGCCTGCCCGGCGTCGCGCTCGCGCACCCCGGACCGCAGGGCACCCCGTTCCTGTTCCAGGCCGGCGCGTCCTCGCGGGGGCGACGGTTCGCGCTCGAGCACGCGGAGGCGGTCTTCTACATCGGCCCGACGACGGCGCACGTGCGGCGGTTCGTCGAGCAGACCCGCGAGGGCCTGCGGGAGGCCGGCCGCCCCGAGGACGCGATCCGCGTGCTGGCGATGGTGACCGTCGTCGTCGCGGACACGGACGAGGAGGCGCAGGCGCGGCTGGCCTCGTACCACGAGCACGTGGACGTGGAGTCCGCGCTCGCGCTGTTCGGCGGCTGGACGGGGGTGGACCTGTCCGGCCTGGACCCGGACGCCGAGCTGGAGCACGTGGAGAGCGAGGCCTCGCGGACGGCGCTGGCCGCGTTCACCACCCAGTCGCCGGACCGGCGCTGGACGGTGCGCGAGGTGGCCGAGTTCGTGAGCGTGGGCGGGCGGGGGCCGGTGATCGTGGGGTCCCCGGCCACCGTGGCCGACGAGCTCGAGCGCTGGCACCGCGAGACCGGCGTGGACGGCTTCAACATCTCCGCGGCCGTGCGCCCGACGGACCTCGAGCGGTTCGCCCGGCTCGTGAGCCCCGAGCTGCGGCGGCGCGGCCTGCTGCGTGAGCCCGAGGCCGGGCGGACCCTGCGCGAGAACGTGGCCGGCGCGGGACCGCTGCTGCCCGAGGACCACCGGGGAGCCCGATTCCGCTGACCCCGAGGCCGCGGAAAACATCACGCTGACGTGCGCTAATCCGCCTCGTCATGGGAGAGTGGGGGACGCGCGCCCGCGCAGACCCCGCCCCGACCCCAGGAGGCCCGCATGGCCCGGCCCCAGACCGTCCTCACCGTGCTGGCCGCCCGCCGGCTCACCCCGCACCTCGTGCGCCTGACCCTCGGCGGCGAGCAGTTCGACGCCGTCCACGCCCGCTGGGCGGAGAAGGGCGCCACGGACCAGTACGTGAAGCTGCTCTTCGCCGACCCCGCGCTCGGCCTCGAACCCCCGTACGACCTGGACGCCCTCCGCGAGCGTCTCGCCCCGGAGCAGCTGCCGGTCCGCCGCACCTACACGGTGCGCCGCATGGACGCGGCCGCCCGCACCATGGACGTCGACTTCGTGGTCCACGGCGCGGACGACGACGGCGCTGCCCCCGGGCACGACGGCGGCCTGGCCGCGGCGTGGGCGGCCTCCGAGCCCGTGGGGCAGCAGGTCGCGTTCCTGGGCCCCGGCGGCGCCTACCGACCCGACCCCACCGCCGACTGGCACCTGCTCGCCGGCGACGAGTCCGCGCTGCCGGCGATCGCCGCCGCCCTCGAGGACCTCGCCGCCACGGACGCCGCGGCGGCCGGTCTCGCGTTGATCGAGGTGACCGACGCCCGCGACGAGGTGCCCCTGACCGCGCCGGCCGGCGTCGAGGTGCGCTGGCTGCACCGCGGCGGCCCCTTCACCCCGGAGACGACGAGGTTCGCCGCCGCCGTCGAGGACGCGGCGTGGCGGGACGGACGGGTGCACGCGTTCGTGCACGGCGAGCGGGAGCAGGTCAAGCGCGTCCGGGCGTACCTCACGGATGTGCGTGGTGTGGACCGGCGGCAGCTGTCGGTGAGCGCGTACTGGGCCTACGGCCGCGCCGAGGACGTGTTCCAGGCGGAGAAGCAGACCCCGGCGGGGCAGATCTTCGAGGACGGCACCACCGGCGGCTGACCCGCACAGGATCGGCACAGCCGCGGCTGTGCTGCGCCTCCGACCCGACGTTGGACGAGAGCTGGCCCGAGATCCGCCAGAAGGTCGTGGACGCCGAGAGCCTGCGCCTGAGGATGGAGGGCACCGCCGCCGACACGGAGGAGGAGAAGGAGGACGCGTCGGCCTCGGCGTCGCCCTCCGCCTCCCTGGGCGCGGACGCCATCCAGTCCGCGAACATGGACCTCGCCGGCGCCACCGACGACTCCCACCTCAAGGGCACCATGAACGTGGACATGGGGGCGGCCACCATGGACATCGAGGTTCTGCGCCGGGACGCCGACGTGTTCTTCAAGCTCAAGGCCGACGGTGACGACCTGCCCCAGGAGATGGGCATGTTCTCCACCCTCGTGGGCGACCGCTGGATCAAGACGAACGCCGATCAGGCCGCGCAGATGGACATCTCACTGGAGGAGATCATGTCCGACCTCGAGGAGGACATGCCCGCCGCGGACGCCTTCGACGGCAAGGACCTGAAGCCCGAGGAGGTGGAGCTCGAGGGCAAGAAGTACCTCAAGTACGCGCTGCCCGAGGAGCACCACGAGTTCGGTCGGACGATGCTGATCGACCCGGAGAGCACGACCCTTTACCGCCTCGAGGACGTGAACTCGGAGGACGAGGACGTGGACGCGAACGCCACCTTCACCGAGTGGAACGCGGTCGAGGCGCCCGAGGCCCCCGCCAAGGAGGACGTCTTCGACCTGGCCGAGCTGCAGGAGCTGGCCGGCTGACCCGCTGCGCGATCCGGGTGGGCCGGCGGGACGCCACGGCATGATGTCCTGATGGACCGCGCCGCCCCCACCCCGCCCGCGAACGCCCTCGCCCCGGACCTGCCGGAGGACATCGCCCGGGAGGCGATCGCCTTCCGCCGCCTCCTCCACGGGCATCCGGAGCTGGACCTGCACCTGCCCCGCACCCAGGCCGCCGTCCTCGAGCGGCTCGAGGCCCTGCGCGCTGAGGCGGGGGAGGACGCCGCCACCCGCCGCCCCGCGCTGGAGACGAGCGTGGGCCGGGCGCTGAGCTCCGTCGTCGTGGTGCTGCGCGGCGGGGCCCCGCTGCCGGAGGGGGCCCGGCGGCCGGTCGTGCTGCTGCGGGGGGACATGGACGCCCTGCCCGTCACGGAGGAGACCGGGCTGGAGTACGCCCCCGCCGTGCCGGGCACCATGCACGCCTGCGGTCACGACCTGCACACCGCCGGCCTCTACGGTGCGCTGGCCTGGCTGGTGCGCCGTCGCGGGGAGCTCACCGCCGACGTGGTGGCCATGTTCCAGCCCGGGGAGGAGACCGGCGGCGGCGCCCTGCACATGATCCAGGAGGGACTGCTGGAGGCGGCCGGGCGACCGGTGGACGCCGCCTATGCGATCCATGTCTCCTCGGGCACGTACCCGCGCGGCGTCCTGCTCAGCCGCCCGGGGGCGATCCAGGCCGGCTGCGACGACCTGGTGGTGACGGTGCACGGCCGAGGCGGGCACGGCTCCGTGCCGCACTTCGCCCTGGATCCGGTGCCCGTGGCCGCCGAGATGGTGCTGGCGCTGCAGTCCGTGGTCACCCGGCAGTTCGACGCCTTCGACCCGGTGGTCGCGACCGTCGGGCACCTGAGCGCGGGCACGGCGGCCAACATCATCCCGGACAGCGCCACCCTCGCCCTCACCCTGCGGACCTTCTCCGCGCCCGCCCGAGCCCGGCTGCGCGCGGCCGTGGAGCGCATGGTGCACGGGATCGCCGCGGCGCACGGCATGAGCGCCCAGGTCCGGACGGACTGCGCGTTCCCGGTGACGGCCAACGACGCGGACGCGGTGGCCTTCGTCCGCCGGACCGTGGAGGACCTCTACGGGGCCGACGCCTACCGGGAGCTGTCCGAGCCCGAGCCCGGCAGCGAGGACTTCTCCGAGGTCCTCCAGCGGGTGCCCGGCGCCTACGTCCTGCTCGGGGCGGTCCCGGAGGGCGTGGCCCCGGACGAGGCCCCGGTCAACCACTCCCCGCAGGCCGTGTTCGACGACGCCGCGGTGCCGCGGGCCGCTCAGGTGCTGGCCGAGCTGGCGCTGCGGACGGCGCCGGTGCCGGCGTCCTGAGCGCGGCGGCCGGCCCGGAGCACCTCGGCGATCTGCCCGACGCACGGCTCGTTCTGCAGGCTCGTGGTGTCCCCGAGCGCGGTGCCCTGGTGCAGCTGCGTCAGCAGCCGCCGCATGATCTTGCCCGAGCGGGTCTTGGGCACGTCGGGGACGAAGACCACCTCGGCGGGCTTGGCCACCGGCCCGATCACCCGCCCCACGTGCCGCCGCAGCTCCTCGGCGCGGTCGGCGGCGGAGGCGCCGGGGCCGTCGGCGCCGGCCAGCCAGCCCTCGTGCGCCACCACGAAGGCGACGGCGGCGTGCCCGGTGGTCTCGTGCGGCACGGGGCACACGCCCGCCTCGATCACCTCGGGGTGCGCCACGAGGGCGGACTCGATCTCGATGGTGCTCAGCCGGTGCCCGGAGATGTTGATGACGTCGTCCACGCGGCCGAGGATCCAGACGTCGCCGTCCTCGTCCCGCTTGGCGCCGTCGCCGGCGAGGAACCAGCCCGCCTCGCCCTGGTCCGCGTAGTCCTCCCAGTACGAGTGGAAGTAGCGGGCCGGGTTCCGCCACACGGTCCGGGCCATCGACGGCGAGGTGCGGGTGACCACGATCCGGCCCTGCAGGCCCTCGGGCGTGGGGGCGCCGTCGTCGTCGACCACGGCCACGTCCACCCCCGGCAGGGGCCGGGAGCCGCAGCCCGGCTTGAAGGCCGTGTCCGTGGGGCGCGGGGAGAGCACGGTGGCGCCGGTCTCGGACTGCCACCACGTGTCCACCATCGGCAGGTCCGGGGTGCCCCGGCCGATCTGGGTGCGGGCCCACGTCCAGGCCTCCGGGTTCACGGACTCGCCCACGGTGCCGATCAGGCGGATCGAGGACAGGTCCGGGCCGCCGTCCGCGTGCGCCGGGATCCCGTCCGGATGCCAGCCCTTGAGCGAGCGGATCAGGGTGGGCGCCGTGTAGTAGCTCGTCACCCGGTAGCGCTCGATCACCTCGAAGTGCCGGCCCGGGTGCGGGGCGTTCGGCACGCCCTCGTAGATCACCTGCGTGACCCCGTTCGAGAGCGGACCGTAGATCTCGTAGGTGTGCGCGGTGACCCAGGCCAGGTCCGCGGTGCACCAGTGGACGTCGTCGTCGCGCCGCGCCGGGTCCGGGTGGGAGAACAGGAAGTCGTGCGTCCACGAGGCCGCGGCGAGGTACCCGCCGGAGGTGTGCACGAGCCCCTTGGGCTGTCCCGTGGTGCCGGAGGTGTACATGATGAACAGCGGGTGCTCCGCGTCGAAGGCGCGCGGGGTGTGGGTGTCCGGCTGGCGGTCCACGACGTCGTGCCACCACAGGTCCCGGCCCTCGGTCCACGGGATGTCCCGGTGGCCCGTGCGGTCCAGGACGAGGACGTGCTCGATCGCGTTGTTCCCGGACACGGCCTCGTCCGCGTTGGCCTTCACGGGGACGGCGGCGCCGCGGCGGAACTGGCCGTCGGTGGTGACGAGTAGCTTGGCGCCCGTGTCCTCGACGCGGAACCGCAGCGCCTCCGCCGAGAACCCGCCGAACACGAGCGAGTGCACGGCGCCGATCCTCGCGCACGCCAGCGTGATGACGATCGTCTCCACGAGCACGGGCAGGTACACGACGACGCGGTCGCCCGCCTCGATGCCCAGCTCCTCGAGGGCGTTCGCGGCCTGGGCGACCTCGCGCTGCAGCTGCGCGTAGGTGACGGCGCGGCGGTCGCCGGGCTCGCCCTCGAAGTACAGGGCGACCTTCTCCCCGCGCCCCGCCGCCACGTGCCGGTCCACGCAGTTCACGGCCACGTTCAGGGTGCCGTCCTCGTACCAGCGGATCTCCGGGCCGCGCTCGGCGGCCGGGTCCGGGGCGGTGAGGGAGCGCGTCCGGGTGAAGGGCCGCTCCCAGCTCAGACGTCGGCCGGCCGCCTCCCAGAACGCGAGCCGGTCCGCCTCGGCCACCGGACGGCCGTCGCCGCGCCCGCCGTGCAGCCGGTCCGTCGGGCGACCGGGGTGGACGTCCGGGTCGGCGGCGTCGACGAGCGCCTGCGGGAGGGGGCCGGGCAGCGTCGCGAGGGCCGCGGCGGGCACGCCGTCGTTCGGTCCGCGGACGGCCCCGGAGGCGCCCTCCTCGGCCGGGTCGGTGCGGGCGGGGTCCTCGGTGGGCGTCATGGGCGGCGGTTCCTCCTGGTCGGCGGGTCCGACCAGGGTAGGGACGACGATGACGGCGCCGCGCCCGCCGTCGTCACCGGCGGTCATGCTCGGCCCGCCGGGGCCCCGCGGGCGTCCGGCGCGGGCCAGGGCGACGGCGGCCGGTGTGGACCCCGTCCCACGGCCGGGGCGTCCCGGCCGCCGGGCCGCCCGCGCGTGTCAGAGTAGGTCCATGACCACCTACGCCACCCTCGCCGCCCGGTACGCCGACGCCTTCGACTCCGTCGCCCACGGCGAGCGGGCCCGCGAGGCGGGTCGGCACCTGCCGTTCGCCGCGCTCGGGGAGCTGCAGGCCGCCGGGTTCGGCAAGGTCGGCGTCCCCGTGGACGCGGGCGGCGAGGGCGGCGGCAGCGAGACCGTGCTGCGCCTGCTCATGGATCTGGCCGCCCGGGACGTGAACACCGCGCACGTCTGGCGCTCCCACCTCGTGTTCATCGCCACGGCCATGGACCAGGCGCCCGCCCGCCGGGAGCGGTGGCTGCGGCACATCGTCGCGGGGGACTGGGCCGGCTCCGCCCTGGCCGAACGCGCCGGCGGGGCCGCGCCGGGCCGCGCCGCCACCCTGGCCAGCCGGGACGAGGGCGGCACCTGGGTCGTGCGGGGGCAGAAGTACTACGCGACCGGCTCGGCCTTCGCCACGTGGACCGCCGCAACCGTGGGCATCGAGGGGGCGGACCTCGTCTCCCGCCGGAACTCGAAGCGGGCCGGGGGCGCGGTCCGCGAGCCGGACCGGGCCGTCGCCGTCGTGCGCGTGCGTCAGCCGCGCGTGGGCATCAAGGACGACTGGGACGGGTTCGGCCAGCGCCTGACCGCCACCGGGTCCGTGGTGCTCGACGACGCCGCGGCCGAGGAGCTGCTCGAGGTGCCGCGGCAGGACGGGCCGGTGCCCGTGCTCATGGAGGCGACCCTGCTGGCGCTGCAGGCCGGGATCGGTCGGGCGGCGCTCACGGAGGGCACGCAGCTGCTGCGGCAGCGGCGCCGCACCTTCAACACCGGCACGGCCGCGCTGCCCAAGGACGACCCGCAGCTCCTCGAGATCATGGGGCAGCTGGCCGGGCGGCAGGCCGCGGCCGAGCTGATGGTGCGCGAGATCGGGCGTCTGCTCGACGAGGGGGAGGACCGTGCCGACGGGGCCGGCCCGGCGGAGGCCGACGTCGTGGCGGCGTCCGCCGAGGCGATGGCCGCCGCGTACCGGGCCCAGGCCGTGGTGCCGGAGGCCGTCCTCGAGGTGTGCACCCGCATCTTCGACACGCTCGGCGCGTCGGCGACGTCGGCCACGCTGCGGCTCGACCGGCACTGGCGCAACGCCCGCACCCTCGCCACCCACGACCCGGCGGCGTTCAAGGTGCGCATGGCCGGCGACTGGCTCGTGAACGGCACCCCGCCGACCGCGTACACGTCGGCCGGCGAGGCCCCCGAGGGGGACTGACCCGACGACCGGGCGGCCGGACGTGCCGGGCTCAGGCCCAGCGGCGCAGGGCCCGGCGCTCCAGCAGGCCGAGCAGCCAGTCGGTGAGCTTGCCGAGGACGGCGAGCAGGATGATCGCCAGGATCAGGCGGCCCGTGCGTCCGTTGTTCTGCGAGTCGGTGAGCAGGAAGCCCAGGCCCATCGAGGAGGCGATCAGCTCCGCGGCCACCAGGAACAGCCAGGCCTGGGCCAGGGCCAGCCGCAGGCCGGAGAACACGGCCGGCACCACGGCGGGCAGCTGCACCGTCCGCAGCAGGGACAGCCCGTGGTAGCCGAAGGCCCGCCCGGCCTCCACGAGGTGCGGGTCCACGTGGCGCAGGGCCGCGTAGACGGTGGTGAACACCGGGAAGAACGCGCCGATCGCGATGAGGGTGACCTTGGACTCCTCGCCGATCTGCATCCAGAGGATCAGCAGCGGCACCCAGGCCAGCGAGGGCACCGCGCGCAGCGCCCCGATCAGCGGGGCGAACAGCGCGTCCGCCCACCGGGACAGCCCGAGCGCGGACCCCACGGCCAGCCCGAGTGCGGCGCCGAGCAGGAAGCCCAGCAGCACGCGCTGAGTGGAGATGCCGACGTGCAGCCACAGGTCGCCCCGCTCCAGCAGGTTGACGCCGGCGCTCAGCACCGCGCCGGGGGAGGGCAGCTGCACCGCGGAGAGCAGCCCGGCGGCCGTCACCGCCCACCACAGCACCAGGAGGACGGCGGGCGCGGCCAGGCCCACCACCGCCCGGGCGCCGGGCCGGTCCAGCACCCGGGAGGAGCGCTGCCGTCGGCGCGCCCCCGTCTCCCCGTCGTCGTGACCCGACCGCTCGCGCGCCTCGGGGCCCGTCGTCGCGGCGGGGGTGGTCGGGGCGGTGCTCATCGGATGGCCTCCTCGGCGAAACGGGTGTCCAGGATGCTCGCCAGGGCGGCGTCCACCTGGTGCTGGTAGTCGACGGACCCGGTGTCGACCAGGATCCGTCCGACCCCCGTCAGGGCGTCGAGCAGCTCCTGGCCCGGCACGGGGCTGACGTCCGCGTTGGTGCGTTCGAGGATCACGGTGCGGGCGACGTCGGGAGAGATCTTCGCGGCCTCGGCCAGGATCTCGACGGTCTCGTCCGGGTGCTCGAGCGTCCAGGCGCGGGCGCGTTCGTACGTGTCCAGGACGGTCTGGGCGGTCTCCGGGTCCTCCTCGAGGAAGGACTCCGTGGCGTTGAGGACGGAGAACGTGTTCAGGGCGAGGTCGCGGTGCAGGAAGCGGGCGCCCTCGGCTTCGGCCTTGGCCATGATCGGGTCGAGCCCGGACCACGCGGCCACCGATCCGCCGGCGAGGGCGGCGCGGCCGTCGGCGTGCTGCAGGTTCTGGATCTCGACGTCGGCCGGGTCCACCCCGGCGGCCTCGAGCGCCTGCACGGCGAAGAAGTACGGGTCCGTCCCGCGCGTGGCGGCCACCGTGCGGCCCGCGAGCTGGGCGACGTCCGTGATGTCAGAGCCGGGCGGGACCATGAGCGCGGACCACTCCGGCCGCGAGGCGATGCCCACGATGCGCGTGGGCGCTCCGTTGGCCCGGTTCAGCAGCGCGGCCGAGCCGGCCGTCGACCCGATGTCCACGGAGTTCGACCGCAGGAGTTCGTTGGCCTTGTTGGAGCCGGCGGAGAACACCCAGTTCACCCGGACGCCGCGGGGCGCGAGCGTCTCCTCCAGCCATCCCTGGTGGCGGATCACGAGGGAGAGCGGGTTGTAGGTGGCGTAGTCGATGCTCAGCGTGTCCCGGTCATTCACCGGGCCGGCCCCCGCCTCACCCTGCAGGACGCATCCGCTCAGGCCCAGGGGCAGGGACGCGGCCAGCAGGCCGAGCGCCGTCCGGCGGGTCAGGCGGGCGGAGCCGGCGCCGCTCATCGGGCGTGGCTCTCGACGCCGAGGCCCTCGAGGAGCTCGGAGCGCAACTGGGCCAGGCGGGCGTCCGCGCGGTCGCGGGGCCGGGCCCCCGGCACGTCCACGATGCGCCCCACGGTCGCTCCGGGGCGGGCCGCGCCGTCGGGCGCGGGGACGTCACGGGCGAGCAGCAGCACGCGGTCGGCGAGCTGCAGGGCCTCCTCCACGTCATGGGTGATGAGCAGGACGGTGGTGCCGGTGGCGGCGTGCACGTCCAGCAGCAGGTCCTGCATCTTCAGGCGCGTCAGGGCGTCGAGGGCGCCGAAGGGCTCGTCGAGCAGCAGCACGCCGGGGCGGCGGGCCAGGGCGCGGGCGAGCGAGGCCCGCTGGGCCATGCCGCCGGAGACCTCCCGGGGGCGGTGCTCCGCGAAGGGCGCGAGGCCCACGAGCTCGAGCAGCTCCTGCACGCGGGACCGGCCCGCAGCGCGGTCCAGCCCCCGGGGCAGGCCGAGTTCCACGTTGCGGCGCAGGGTGCGCCAGGGCAGCAGGCGCGGCTCCTGGAAGCCGACGGCGGTGCGCTCGTCGTAGGGGCGCACGGGCGAGCCGTCGATCAGCAGCTCCCCGTCGAAGTCCGGGTCCAGGCCGGCCACGGCGCGCAGCAGCGTGGACTTGCCGCAGCCGGAGGCGCCGATCACGGCGAGCACCTCGCCGGGCGCCACGGTCAGGTCCACGTCGCGCAGGACGACGCGTGGTCCGTCCGCGGTGGGGAACGTGCGCCCGACGCCGCGGAAGACGACGTCGAGGCTGTGGCGGTCCTCGTCCCGGACCGGGGTGGAGGCGGTGGCACGGGAAGGCGCGTGCACGCTCATGGAGGGCTCCCATCGTCGCTTCGTCGTCGGTGTCGGCGCCGGACGGACACGGATGCCAGTAGACCACCGTGGGCCCGGTCGGCCGCGCGTTCGCCCGGCCGCCGGCGCCGGAGGGGTCACACGGGCGTCATACCGGGGGCGCCGCCGGTTCTGGCCCGGCCGGCCGTCACGGCCCGGGCCCAGCGCCGAGCCAGACGTTTCGGTCGTCTCCGCAGGGTGGAAACAGCAGATTTCTCTGGCTCAGCGCTGGGGCGTCACTGGCCCAGCGCTGGGTCGCCGCTGGGTCGCCGCAGGGCCGCCACCCACGGACGTGTCCTCCGTCACGGTCAGGGCATGTCACGAACCGGGCGCCGGACGCGTGGCCGGGCCCGGCAGGGCCGTCATGAACCCCTGGGCCGGACCGACTTCCACCGCCGGCCGCGTCGGCGTTGCATGGTGCGGAACCGTCGCCCGCCCGTCCGTGCCCCTGCGCCGGGCGGCCTTGGAAAGGAGACCCATGAGCACCGCCGAGAACGCTGGAGCCGGAGCACCCACCCGCCCGGACGAGCACCGCGAGATCCTCTTCAACGCATTCGACATGAACTGCGTCGCCCACCAGTCCCCGGGGCTCTGGCGTCACCCCGACGACCACGCCCGCGACTACAACACCCTGGGCTATTGGACGCACCTGGCGCAGACGCTGGAGAAGGGTCTGTTCGACGGCCTGTTCATCGCCGACGTCCTCGGCCCGTACTCCGTGTACGGCGGCACCTCCGAGGCCGCCATCAAGACCGGCGCGCAGACCCCCGTGAACGACCCGTTCCTGCTCGTCTCCGCGATGGCCGCGGTCACCGAGCACCTCGGCTTCGGCGTCACCGCCGGCACCGCCTATGAGCACCCCTACCCGTTCGCCCGCCGCCTCGCCACGCTCGACCACCTCACGGGCGGCCGCGTGGGCTGGAACGTGGTCACCGGATACCTGCCCTCCGCCGCCCAGAACATGGGCCAGGACGACCAGATGGAGCACGACGAGCGCTACGAGCACGCCGACGAGTACCTCGACGTCGTCTACAAGCTCCTCGAGGGCTCGTGGGAGGACGACGCCGTCGTCTATGACAAGGAGTCCGGCGTGTTCGCGGACCCGGCCAAGGTCCACGACATCGCCCACGAGGGCACGTGGTTCAAGGTCCCCGGCCACGCCGTCACCGAGCCGTCCGTGCAGCGCACTCCCGTGATCTACCAGGCCGGCGCCTCGACGCGCGGCCGCGCCTTCGCCGGCAAGCACGCCGAGGCCGTGTTCATCAACTCCCCCACGAAGGAGCTGGCGGCCGCCACCGTGAAGAAGATCCGCCAGGCCCTGGTGGACGCCGGCCGTGACCCGTACGACGTGAAGATCTTCGCGATGCAGACGATCGTCACCGGGGCCACCGACGAGGACGCGCGGGCCAAGTACGACGACCTGGCGCAGTACGTGGACCCGCTGGGCGGCCTCGTGCTCATGTCCGGCTGGATGGGCATCGACCTGTCCCAGTACGACCTGGACGAGCCGATCGGGGACGTGAAGTCGAACGCCATCCAGTCCGCCGTGGAGACCTTCCAGAAGGCCTCCGGCACGGACGAGGAGTGGACCGTGCGCAAGCTCGCCGAGTGGGTGGGCATCGGCGGCTTCGGCCCCGTGATCGTGGGCGGCGGCGAGTCCGCGGCCCGCCAGCTCGTCGAGTGGGCCGACGAGACCGACGTGGACGGCTTCAACCTCGCCTACCACATCACCCCGGGCACCTTCGAGGACATCGTGGAGTTCGTGGTCCCGGAGCTGCAGAAGCTGGGCCGCTACAAGACCGCGTACACGGACGGCACGCTGCGCCACAAGCTCTTCGGCCGCGGCGACCACCTGCCGCAGAACCACCACGGCGCCTCCTTCGCCCTGCGCCGCCGGTAGGGTGACGCCAGTGGCCGCGGCGCCCTGCCTCGGCCGGCAGCAGCCCCAGGAGGAGAACATGCAGCGCAGACGTGCCGTCCGCGCGGCCGGGCTCGGCGTCGTGGGCGCCCTGGCCCTGGCCGGGTGCGCATCCGAGCCGCAGTCGGCGGGGGAGGCCTGGCATCAGGCCCGCACCCAGTTGGACGAGGCCGAGACCGTCCGACTCGAGACCGCCTACACCACCGGCCGTCAGGGCC
The DNA here is from genome assembly GCF_053627595.1 of Micrococcus sp. 140720015-1. Taxonomy (NCBI): domain Bacteria; kingdom Bacillati; phylum Actinomycetota; class Actinomycetes; order Micrococcales; family Micrococcaceae; genus Micrococcus; species Micrococcus sp. 140720015-1. The sequence continues at coordinate 142,248 of NZ_JBSEYC010000006.1, read as the reverse complement.
CGCAGTCGGTCCGCTGGGACATCGCCGGTCGGCTCGACGGCGGCGACGCCGAGTCGAAGGGCGTCATGCAGGTCGGCCGCGACTCGCACATCACCATGGAGTCCCGCCAGGTCGGCGAGGACCTCTTCGTGCGGGTCGACGTGGACGGGTCCGACGTCCCGGACGACGTCCAGATGATGTACTCCGACCCGCAGTGGCGCCGTGTCTCGGCCGGGGAGGGGCAGGAGCCGCCCCTGAAGTCCCTCCTCGACCAGGTGGGCTTCCCCGCGGCGGACGCCCTCGACGGCGCCGAGGTGCACGCCGAGGAGGTCGACTGGAACGGCGGCACGGCCTACCGCTACGCCGTGCCCGAGGAGGTCGCCGACGCGGCGATGGCCGAGGGCGACGCCACCCGGGTGCACTCCTTCACGGTGGACGACGACGGCGAGCTGGTCGCGCTCACCGTCGACGACGGCCGGGCCACCCAGCAGTACGCCCTGAGCGACTGGAACCAGATCGAGCCGGCCGAGGCGCCGGAGGAGGTGGCCGAGTGAGGCAGCGCCAGACCCAGACCCGCCGCACCCGCCGCGGCCTGTCCCTCGCCGCCGTCGGGGCGGCCGCCCTGCTGCTGACCGGCTGCGCCTCGGGCGACGACGCCCCCGGCGCCTGGGACCGCGCCCGCACCCAGCTCGAGGAGGCCGACTCCGTCCGCATGGTCACCGAGCTGCGGTCCGAGGCTCCGAGCAACGGCCGCGCGGTCCCGGACTCGGTGGACATCTCCGGTCCCGTGGACGGCTCGTCCATGCGGTACGTGTCCGTGTACAAGGACGACGGTCTGATCACCCGGGACGAGTCCCGGATCGTGGACGGCACCGCGTACTCCCGGTTCACGGTGGAGCGCGCCGGCGCGAGCGGCGAGGACCGCCCCGCCTATGTGGAGCGCTGGACCGCCACCCCGTACGAGAGCGATCCCCGCGCCACCGGCATGGGCGCGATGGTGAGCTCGCTGCTGGGCTCCCTGCCGGAGTCGGGCGGCCTGGACGACGTCGAGGCGGACGCGGACGGCATCCGCCGCAGCGGTCAGGACGCGATCCGCTACGTGCTGGACGAGCCCGTCTCGGGACCGCAGGAGGGCGTGGCGCTGACCGCGTTCACGGTGTCCAAGGAGGACGGCCGCCTGCTCACCGTGGAGACCGAGTCCGCCGGCACGAAGGCCGTGGTGACCCTGTCCGAGATGGGCGAGGTGGATCCGGTGCAGGCCCCGCCGGCCGATGAGGTCCTGACGGAGGACGGCTGACCCGGCCCACGACGACGGTGGCCCGCCTCCCCGAGGGGAGGCGGGCCGCCGTGTCTGCGCGGGTCAGCGCGTCTGCGGACCCTCGGCGCCCAGCGGGGTGGACGGGTCCGAGACGGTGTCCGGCTCGGCACCGTGGCTGGCCGCCGAGGTGACGTTGTCGTTGTTGGCCTCGGTCACGCGGTCGTCGCGGACGTCGTTCTTCTTGTCGTTGCCCTGCATGGCATCCTCCACCTTCGTCGTGGCCTTCTGCACCGGATCGGAGTTCTTCACCTCAGCGAACTTCTGCTGGGCGGTCTCCTGGACCTGGCCGACCTTCTCCTGGGTCTTGGGGTCGTTCCAGAGCTTCTGGGCGTTCTGGGTCATCTTCTCGAGGTTCTTGCGGCCCTCGGCGGAGCCGAGCAGGTAGCCGAGTGCGGCGCCGAGGCCCAGGGTGATGAGGCGCATGGGTGGTCTCCTTCGTGTGTCGGGACCGCGTCGACCCTCTTGGACGGGCCGGGCGGCGCGCTGGCGCGCTGTCCTGGGATCACTCTGGTCACCGGAGCCCGCCGCGTCAACGGTTGAGGCGCACGGCCGCATAGCCGCGGGCCGGTGGCGTTCGTCCCCACCGCCCCGCCCCACGACGACGGCCGCCCACCCCCGGGGGTGAGCGGCCGTCGTCGAGCCGGGGCCCGTGGGGCCCACGGGGTCAGCCGAAGTGCTTCGGCAGGGTGGCCTCCCAGGCCTCGCGCAGCTCCGTGATCGGCAGGGTGAAGGCGTCCTGGACCTCGAGGGCCGCGGAGTCGGCGTCCACCACGCCGATGCGCACGGCCGCGTAGCCGCGGGCCGTGGTCATGTCCGTGAACCGGACCTCCTCGGTGCGGGGCACGGCCACGACGGCGCGCGCTTGCGTCTCGGAGAACAGCGCGGTGAACAGGTCCACGCCGTCGCGGCGCAGCACCTCGTCCAGCACCACGCGGGCGCCCACGCCGAAGCGCAGCACCATCTCGGACAGGGTGGCCGCGAGGCCGCCGCCGGAGACGTCGTGGGCGGCGTCGATCATGCCGTCCCGGGACATGTTGACCAGCAGCTCGCCGAGCAGGCGCTCCTTCTTCAGGTCGACCTTCGGGGGCAGGCCGCCGAGGTGGCCGCGCAGGCGCGCGAACTCGGAGCCGTCCAGCTCGTCCCCGGTCTCGCCGAGCAGGTAGATCGCCTGGCCGTCCGCGTCCGGGGCGAAGCCGGACGGGGTGCGGCGCAGGACGTCGTCGAGCTGGCCGAGCACCGCCACCGTGGGGGTGGGGTGGATCGGGGTGCTGCCCGTCTGGTTGTACAGGGACACGTTGCCGCCGGTCACCGGGATGCCGAGGGTCTGGCAGCCGTCCGCCAGGCCGCGCACGGCCTCCGCGAACTGCCACATCACGTCCGGATCCTCGGGGGAGCCGAAGTTCAGGCAGTCGGAGACGGCCAGGGGCACGGCCCCGGCGGTGGTGACGTTGCGGTACGCCTCGGCCAGGGAGGCCTGCGCGCCCGTGTACGGGTCCAGGTAGGTGAACCGGTCGTTGCAGTCCGTGGCCAGGGCCACGCCCATGCCGGTCTCCTCGTCCACGCGCACCACGCCCGCGTCGTCCGGGGCCGCCAGGGCGGTGTTGCCGCGGACGTAGCGGTCGTACTGGCGGGTGATCCAGGAGGTGTCCGCCAGGTTCGGGGAGCTCATCAGCTCCACGACGGCGGCGCGCAGCTCCTCGCCCGTGGCGGGCAGGTGCTGACCGGCCTCGGAGGAGCGGAACGTGTCCGCCTGGAGCTCGTCCTGCCATGCCGGACGCGCGTACGGGCGCTCGTAGACCGGGCCGTCGTGGGCCACGGTGCGCGGGTCCACGTCGACGATGACCTCGCCGTCCCAGGTGATGATCAGGCGGCCGTCACCGGTGACCTGGCCCAGCCAGGAGTACTCGACGTCCCACTTGGCCATGACGGCCTCGAACGCGGCGACGTTCTCCGGAGTCACCACGGCCATCATGCGCTCCTGCGACTCGGACATGAGGATCTCGCCCGGGGTCAGCGTGGAGTCGCGCAGCAGCACGTCCGTCAGCTCCACGCGCATGCCGCCCTCGCCGTTGGAGGCGAGCTCGGAGGTGGCGCAGGAGATGCCGGCGGCGCCGAGGTCCTGGATGCCCTCGACGAGGGAGTCGCGGAACAGCTCGAGGCAGCACTCGATGAGCACCTTCTCGGAGAAGGGGTCGCCGACCTGCACCGAGGGGCGCTTGGCGGGCTTGCCGTCGCCGTCGAAGGACTCGGAGGCCAGCACGGAGGCGCCGCCGATGCCGTCACCGCCGGTGCGGGCGCCGAACAGGACCACCTTGTTGCCCACGCCGGAGGCGTTGGCCAGGCGCAGGTCCTCGTGCTTGAGCACGCCCACGGCGAGGGCGTTGACGAGCGGGTTGCCCTGGTAGATCGGGTCGAAGCGGGTCTCGCCGCCGATGTTCGGCAGGCCCAGGGAGTTGCCGTAGCCGCCGATGCCGGCCACCACGCCGTGGAACACGCGGGCGGTGTCCGGGTGGTCGATCGCGCCGAAGCGCAGCGGGTCCATCACGGCCACCGGGCGGGCGCCCATGGAGATGATGTCGCGCACGATGCCGCCGATGCCCGTGGCCGCGCCCTGGTAGGGCTCCACGTAGGAGGGCGAGTTGTGGGACTCGACCTTGAACGTCACGGCCCAGCCGTCACCGAGGTCGGTCACGCCGGCGTTCTCGCCGATGCCCACCATCATGTGCTGCTTCATCTCGTCGGTGAGCTTGTCGCCGAACTGGCGCAGGTGCACCTTCGAGGACTTGTACGAGCAGTGCTCGGACCACATGACCGAGTACATGGCCAGCTCGGCCGCGGTGGGGCGGCGGCCGAGGATCTTCTTGATCTCGGCGTACTCGTTCTCCTTCAGGCCCAGCTCGGCCCAGGGCTGCTCGACGTCCGGCGTCGCCTGGGCGTCCGCGACCGTCTCGATGTTGAACTGCTGGCTCATGCATGGCCTCCACGGCTGGCGAGGGTGGTCAGGGCGGACGTGAAGAAGCCGAGGCCGTCCACGCCGGAGCGGGGGCCGGCGGCGGTGTCCGGGCCGAAGCCCGGCTCCACGGCGTGCTCCGGGTGCGGCATCAGACCGACGACGTTGCCGGCCGGGTTCGCGATGCCCGCGATGTCCCGGCGCGAGCCGTTCGGGTTCCAGCCCTGATAGCGGAACACCACGCGGCCCTCGGCCTCGAGGGCGTCGAGGGTCGTCTCGTCCGCCACGTACTGGCCGTCCTGGTTCTTCAGGGGCACGGTGATGGTCTGGCCCTGCTCGAAGTCGCGGGTCCACACGGTCTCCGTGCTCTCCACGACCAGCTCCTGGTCGCGGCAGATGAAGTGCAGGTGGTCGTTCTTGACCATCGAGCCCGGCAGCAGATGCGACTCGGTGAGGATCTGGAAGCCGTTGCAGATGCCGAGCACCGGCAGGCCGTCCGCGTCGCCCTCGGGGCCGCCGGCCGCCGTCGCCACCGCGTCCATCATGGGGGCGAAGCGCGCGATCGCGCCGGCGCGCAGGTAGTCGCCGTAGGAGAAGCCGCCCGGGATCACGACGGCGTCCACGCCGGCGAGCGTCCGCTGCGGGTCCGCGTCGGCGTGCCACAGGGAGACGGGCTCGGCGCCGGCGAGGCGGACGGCGCGCAGCGCGTCCACGTCGTCCAGGGTGCCGGGGAAGGTGATGACGCCGATGCGCGCGCCGCTGAGCGGCGTCGTCGGCGTCGAGTAGTCGCCGATGAGGGGGAGCTCGGTCATCGGGCGCCCTCGACCTCGTCCAGGACGGCCACGTTCACGACGTCCTCGATGACGGGGTTGGACAGCATCTCCTCGGCGGCCGTGCGGGCCTGGGCGAGGATCTCGTCGGTGACCTCGCCCTCCACGGTGAGCTCGAAGCGCTTGCCCTGGCGGACCTGGCTGAACTCGGTGAAGCCGAGGCGGGGCAGGGCCCCGTTGATCGCCTTGCCCTGCGGATCGAGGATCTCGGGCTTGGGCATGACGTCGACGACGATGATGGGCATGAACACGCTCCTGGGTGCGGGACGATGCCGCGGAGCAGGACGGTGTAGATGCCGTCTCACGCCCGGCCCGGGGCGCTCCGCGTGCTTGCCCGCCCAGTCTACTCGGCCGCCCGGACGCGGGATCGTGGGTGTGATGGGGGCGCCACGCGGCAGCCGGCCCGGCGTAGCCTGGCGGCATGAGACCTCAGCAGACCCGTGTGTCCCCGCTCGGCCGCCGTCGGCCGATCAGCCCGCTCGGCCCCGCGCTGCTCGCCGCGGCGGCCGGCGTCGTGCTGACGGGAGTGCGCCGCATCAAGGCCCGGTCCGCCCGGCGTCGCGCGGCCGGGTGCCCGCGCCGGTGACCCGTCCCGAGCCTTGCCCCTGCGGGTCCGGAGCCGGGCTCGCGACGTGCTGCGGTTGCCGGCACGCGCGTTTCGCCCAGGACGGCGCCCTGACCGCGCCCACCGCCGAGGCGCTCATGCGCTCCCGGTACACGGCGTTCGCGCGGCTGGGCGAGGCCGGGCCGGCAGAGGCCCGGGCGATGGCCGAGTACCTCGCCGCGACCTGGGTTCCCGAGCACCGGCCCACCGTGGCCGAGCTGCTGCCGGCCGCGGGGGAACAGGCGCCGCGGTTCACCCGCCTGGCGGTGCTGGACGTGCGGGACGGCGGGCCGTTCCAGGACGCCGGGACCGTGGAGTTCGTGGCCGTCGGCGCGGGGGCCGAGGGGCGGTTCCGACTCCATGAGGTCAGCCGGTTCCGCCGTGAGGACGGGGTCTGGCGCTACGTGGACGGCGACGTGCGCTGAGGCCGGGGCGCGTCGGACCGCGGCCGGCAGTGACGCGTCAGAAGGCCGAGAAGATCCCGGCACCCACGCTGAGGACCAGGCCCAGGATGGCGATCCACGCCACCAGGGTGACGATCGGACGGGGGCGACGCGGGGCGTCGTCGTGCCAGTCCACGCCCTCCAGCTCCGGAGGGGTGCGCAGCTCTCGATCCATGGCCCCAGCCTCTCACGCCCCGCGCCGCCCCGGGCTCAACGCGGGTTGACTTGTCACGGGTGCTGGGCGCTCTAACCCGCGACAACCCAACCCGCGTTGCAGGGCCTCCCCGGGCGCGACGACGGCCCGGCGTCTCCGCGGGGGAGTCGCCGGGCCGTCGGGGGCGGATCGGGTTCCGGGTGCCCGGGCCGTCAGTCCTCCAGGAAGGCCTCGACGTCCGGGGTCACCGCGCGGGAGTCGATCAGCTGACGCTCGATCGCGTCGTGGGTGATGCGGTTGGCCTCGCGCACGGCGTCGGTGCGCATCGAGATCTTGATGTCGCCCTTGTGGGTCGGGGTCCCGGCCACCTGGACCGGCTGGGTCTCGAGCGGGAGCGGGACGGCGTCGCACAGCGACTTCTCGGCCGGCTGGGCGCCGGTCAGGAAGTAGTCACGGATGGGCGCGTCCACGCACTCGGTGCCGTACGGGAACAGGCCGTGGGTGCCCTCGTTGTCCACGGAGATGAGGGACGTGTTGCGCAGCACGCCGGCGGCGCGGTGGCCGCCCTCGTACGGGGTCGCCGCGTCCAGCTCGGACTGCACGATCACGGTGTTCGGGGCCGACTTGCCGCCGGGCTGGGAGGGCATGGAGGTCTGGGCGGGCCAGTACATGCACTCCGACGGGCCCATCAGCACACCGATCCACGGGGCCTTGCGGCCGAGGTCGTCCACCCACGAGGTCCAGTAGCCCTGCGAGGTGTTCCACTGGCCGTCCTGGCACCGGATCGCCGAGAACGCGCCCTCGAAGGTGACGGCGTCACCGGTCTGGGTGGCGGCGACGAGCTGCTCGCGCTCGCCCACGGTCTCCAGGCCGCGGGCGGCGAAGCGATCGAAGGAGTCGCGCTCCTCGGCCGGCAGCGACGCACGGGCCTCGGCCAGGATGCGCTCGATCTGGGTGCGCTGCCCCGCGGGGTCCGTGGCCGCGGCCTCGGACTCCATGATGCGGATGTAGGCGGCGATGACGGACCCGGCGTCGAGGTACTGGGACGTGTCGTACATGGCAGGCAGCAGGAACGAGCCGGCGACGATCACGCCGAGCTGCGTGCGGGTGCCGCCCGCGTCCTCCCAGCGCTGCCGGATCTGCATCGGGTCGTCGCCGAGGCCGAAGATCTCGTCGTGCCGGGCCACGTAGGGGAGCATCGCGTCCTGGAACTGACGGTCGCGGGAGCGCGGCTGCAGGTCCCAGGTGGTCTGGAGGCCGTCGCGGGAGATGTCCACGGCGGAGTCCAGCAGGAACCGGTGCGCGTGCTGGGGGAACACGCGCTGGTACCAGCTGCCCAGCCACGTGCCGTACGAGTAGCCGATGTAGGAGGTCTTCTCCTCGCCCAGGACGGCGCGGATGAAGTCCATGTCGTACACGGTCTGCTCGGTGGTGATGTACGGGGTGAGCTCGTTCTCGAGGCACGCGTCGACCTGGGCCTTCGTGTCCTGCCACACGTCGTGCTCGGGGTTCGGCGTGTAGGTGCACTCCAGGGCGGTGGACTGGCCCACGCCGCGGGGGTCGAAGCCGATGAAGTCGTACTGCTCGGCGAGCTCCGGGGCGCGCTCGGCCATGGCAGGCCCCCAGGGCAGGCCGGAGCCGCCCGGGCCGCCGGGGTTGACCAGCGCGATGCCCTGGCGCTCCGGGTTGCCCTTCGAGGTCTCGGTCTTGGCCACGCGCAGGGTGATGGTGTGGCCGTCCTCGGGGTTCTTCCAGTCGCGGGGCACCGTGACGTCGGCGCACGCGGTGCCGGGGATCGCGCTGAACCGGGCGTTGAGGCTCTCGCTGCCGAAGTCGCAGGCCTCCCAGTCCAGCGTCTGGCCCACGAGGTGCGGCGCGAGCGCGGCGGCGTCGTTGACCTTGTTGCCGCGCGTGGCGGAGAGGTCGTTGGAGCGGGCCTGGCCCTGCGTCGCGGACCCGTTGCCGTTGCCGGGCGCGGAGAGCGCGGGGGCGGCGGCCGTGACGGCGAGCGAGACGGCCGCGACGGCGGCGGCGAGCGTGGTGCGGCGGCGAGCTGGAACGGTTCTGATCACGTCAGGTCCTCGAGTCGTTCGGTGCGGAGAGGGCCGGGGCGGTCACCGGATGACGCGAGTGATGCGCCTCACAGCCTGTATAGCGGCCATCCTAATCATGGACGCGCGCTGGAAATCCACTCGGCGTCCGGCCCGGTCCCGGGGGCCGCCCCCACGGCCGCGTCCAGCACCGCCAGCAACCGCGCCCGCAACGCCTGGCCCCGCGCGGCGAACTCGCGCTGTCGCCGCGCGTACTCGGCACGCCCGGCCGGCTCCTCGATCCGCACGGCCGCGTAGCCGCCGCGCCCGTCGGAGAGGTCGTCCACCCCGGTCAGGTCGTACGGCGAGGCCTCCATGTCCAGCCGGCGGATGTCCCACGCGAGGTCGAAGCAGTCCGCGAGCAGGTCCGAGTCGACCACCGGCACCAGCTTGTACGCCCACTTGTACAGGTCCATCCCCGCGTGCAGGCAGCCGGGCTGCTCCATCTCCCGCATCCCGGCGCGCGTGGGCAGGACGCCGTCGTCGCCCTCGTTGCGGTCGCGGGCCTCGGGTGCGAAGAACCGGAACGCGTCGAAGTGCGTGCACCGGATCCGCGAGCCCTCCACCACCGCGTCCGTCCCCCCGGCCCCGAGTCGCAGCGGCAGCTGGGAGTGTCGCACCCCGTGCACGTCCGAGCGGTACGCCATCGCCCACTCGTGCAGCCCGAAGCAGCCCAGGCGCGGCGCCCGCTCCGCCGTGCGCGCGAGCAGGTCCCGCGTGAACGCCACCCCCGACGCGCGGTCGGCCAGCACCGCCGCCACGTCCACCAGCCAGCCGCCCACCGCGCGGCCGTCGACGACGGCGCCCGCCACCTCGCCGGCCTCGACGCGCCGGTAGTGCTTCCACTCGCCCCGTGGGGTCGTGCCCAGCTCGGCCGCCTCTGCACGGGCCGCGGCGCCGTCGTCGTCCGCGAGGAGGACCCCCGGCCCGGGGTGCCAGCGCTGCAGTGCGGCAGGGGAGTGCGTGTAGTAGCCGAAGAGGAAGTCCTGCACCGGGTGCTTCTGGCCGCGCATCCGCAGGGCCACCAGCGGGTCCGTGCGTCGGGCGATGCGCTCGCGGTGCGCCCGCGCGTGGGCCCGCCACACGTCGGCGGGCAGGGCGACGACGGCGGTCGGCGGGGACGCGGGGGCGGTGCGTGGCTCGGGCATGGCCCCACCATCCTCCCCCGTGGCGCTCCTCATGGGCGAGCGGGTCCGCGACGCCGACGCGGGGAGCGCGCCCCGGCGGCCCTTATTCGACGGTCCTGGACGTTGCCTGACAAAGATCTGGTCAAACGCCCTACCGGACGGTAGATTGCACGTGTCTCGCTGTGGCGCCCATCACATGGGCGCCGATCTCCCCGTCCCCCGGCGCCATCCCCGCCGGCGTGCCACGGGCGAGAGCTGGGCGGACCTTGATGAGAAAGGCGGAGGCAATGCCTCAGAACCCCACCCCTGCCCGGCGCCGTCGGGCCCTGGCCGCGGCCGTCGCCGGCGCGAGCCTCGTGGCCGCTCCCGCGCTCGCGGTCCCGGCCACCGCCGTCGAACTGCCCGACGGCAGCACCGTCTCCAGCCCGCAGGGCGAGGTGCAGGTCCAGCAGCAGTTCGAGGACGGCCGCTACTTCGTGGTCCTGAAGGACCAGCCGTCGGTGACCGCCCCCGAGGCCGGCGCCGTTCCGGGCGCCGCCCCGAAGGCGAAGTTCGACCCCTCGCACCCGCGCGTGAAGAACTACGAGGCCAAGCTCCAGCGCCAGCAGGCGAAGGTCGCGAAGGCCCACGGCGCCAAGTCCGAGATCTCCTTCCAGCGCGCCGTGAACGCGTTCGTCGCCGAGCTGACCGCCGAGGAGGCCCAGGCGATCGCGAAGGACCCGGCCGTGCTCGGCGTCGCACCGGACGAGCAGGTGGCCCCGGACTACAGCTCCACCGAGTTCCTCGGCCTGCCCGGCAAGAAGGGCACCTGGAAGTCCGTGTACGGCAAGGCGGAGAACGCGGGCAAGGGCGTGGTGGTCGGCGTCATCGACTCCGGCATCCACCCGGACAACCCGTTCATCGACGGCCAGCCCGTCCAGCCGCTGAAGGGCAAGGCCAAGGTCGGCGTGCCCTACCGCACCGCGGACGGCCAGATCACCGTGCTCAAGGCGGACGGCACCACCGCCACGGCCGACTGCGAGACCGGCCCGGACTTCCCGGCGTCGTCGTGCGACTCCAAGCTGATCGGCGCCTACGCCTTCTCCGACGACTTCGAGCGCTTCGTCCCGGTGGACGAGCGGGCCCCGGAGGAGCGCATCTCCCCGCTGGGCGTGTTCTCCCACGGCACCCACGTGGCCACCACCATCCTCGGCAACACCGGGGTGGAGCAGACCATCAACGGCGACTCCTTCGGCGAGGGCGCGGGCGTGGCCCCGGCCGCCCACCTGATCTCCTACAAGATCTGCTGGGAGGACACCGACCCGGACACCGGCGGCTGCTACACCTCCGCCTCCGTGGCCGCCGTCGAGCAGGCCATCGAGAACAACGTGGACGTGCTGAACTACTCGATCTCCGGCTCCAACACCTCGATCGTGGACCCGGTGGCCATGGCCTTCAAGTCCGCCGCCGAGGCCGGCATCTTCGTGGCCGCCTCCGGCGGCAACTCCGGCCCCGGCCCCAACACCGTGAACCACGGCTCCCCGTGGCTGACCACCGTGGCCGCGGAGACGTTCTCCAACGAGCTCACCGCCACCGTGCAGTTCTCCGACGGCACGCAGCTCCGCGGCGCCTCCTCGGCCCGCACCGGCGTGGGCCCGGCCGAGGTCATCCACGCGTCCGAGGTCGCCGCCGGCGACGCCGAGGCCGCGCGTCTCTGCCTGCCCGGCGGGCTCACCGAGGAGGCCGCCGGCAAGATCGTGCTCTGCGAGCGCGGCGTGAACGCCCGCACCGAGAAGTCGCAGGTGGTGGAGGAGGCCGGCGGCGTCGGCATGATCCTCGTGAACACCCCGTCCGGCTCGCTGGACGCGGACATCCACGCGGTGCCGACCGTGCACATGAACGACAACGGCGTGATCGAGAAGGTGAAGTCCTCCGACCTCACCGCCACGATCGTCCCGGGCGACACCACCGGCCTGCCGGAGGACCCGCTTCCCCAGATCGCCGGCTTCTCCTCTCGCGGCCCGGCCAACGCCGTGAACCAGGAGCTCCTGAAGCCCGACCTCGCCGCCCCCGGCGTGAACGTGATCGCCGGCGTCTCCCCGCTGGACCCCGACTACCACGGCAACACGTTCGGCCTGATGTCCGGCACGTCCATGGCCTCGCCGAACCTGGCCGGCATGGCCACGCTGCTGATCGGCAAGTACCCGGCGTGGTCCCCGATGGCCGTGAAGTCCGCCCTCATGACCACCGCCGGCGACGTGTACAACGCCGACGGCACCGTGAACACGGACAACTTCGCCACGGGCGCCGGCTCCGCCGATCCGGCCGCCGCCGCCCGTCCGGGCCTGGTCTACGACTCCGGCAAGGAGCAGTGGGACGCGCTGCTGCGCGGCGACATCGCCGGCCGTGACGTGAACGCCCCGTCCCTGGCGATCCCCGACGTCGTCGGCTCGGCCACCGTGACCCGCACCGTGACCGCCCTGGAGAACGGCCGCTGGCAGTTCTCCGCGAACGTGCCCGGTTTCGAGGTGACCGCCTCCCCGGCCGTGCTGGACCTGAAGGCCGGCCAGTCCGCCGACGTCGAGCTGACCGTCACCCGCACCGACGCCGCGGTGAACACCTGGACCCACGGCTCCATGTCCTGGACCACCGCCAAGGGCAAGGCCGTCCCGGAGGTGACCTCCCCGGTCACCGTGAAGGCGAAGTCCGCGACCGTCACCTCCGCCGTCGAGGGCTCCGGCGCCACCGGCTCCGCCGACGTGGAGATCACCCCCGGCATGACCGGTGAGCTGACCCCGCAGGTCCTGGGCCTGGGCAAGGTGGACTCCACCGTGGCCGCCGCCACCGCGAGCAACTCGCTCGTGTCCAGCGCACTCGCCGTGTCCACGGTGACCGTGGAGGAGGGCACCAAGTCCCTGGCGGCCTCGATCAACGCGGGCGCCGCCGGCGCCGACTGGGACCTGTACGTGATCACCCCCGAGGGCAAGCAGCTCTCCCGGGCGACCGCGGCCGAGTCCGAGACGCTGACGATCGCCGACCCCGCCCCGGGCGCCTACACCGTGGTCGGCCACCTGTACGCGGCCAACGGCGGCAAGGACACCGGCACCCTCGAGACACTCAAGCTGCGCGAGGACGCGGGCAACCTCACCGTCTCCCCGAACCCGGTCCCCGTGACCTCGGGCAAGGCCACCGAGGCGACCCTCTCCTGGTCCGGCCTGACCTCGGGCACCTGGAAGGGCCTCGTCACCTGGGACGCGGGCGTCACGACCGACGTGACCGTCCAGGTCCCGTGACCGCCGACCCCCTCCGTCCTCGCTGACGGAACGGGAGGAACCGCCCGCACGACGCCGGCCCCGCACCTTCACGCTGAAGGTGCGGGGCCGGCGTCGTGGTGGGTGGGGGAGGGGGGAGGGTGGAAGCGCCCCCGCCCCCTCGCTTTCGAACGTGGGATAGGCCCTATCTCACGTTCGACAGCGCCCATTCGCCCGATTTCACGTTCGAAAGTCGCCCGGGTGGTGGGGCAGGGGCGGGTGCGGCGTCAGCGGCCGGTGCCGCCGTAGACCGTGGCCTCCTCCTCGGCGTCGAGGCCGAAGGCGGCGTGCACGGCGCGGACGGCGTCGTCGAGCTTGCTCTCGGCGGTGACCACGGAGATGCGGATCTCCGAGGTGGAGATGAGGTCCACGTTCACGCCGGCGTCGGCGAGGGCCTTGAAGAAGGTGGCGGAGACGCCCGGGTTGGAGCGCATGCCCGCACCGATCAGCGAGAGCTTGCCGATCTCCGGGTCCGAGACGATGTCCTGGAAGCCGATCCGGTCCTGGGCGGCGCGCAGGGCGGCCATGGCGTCCTTGCCCTCCACGATCGGCAGGGTGAAGGAGATGTCCGTGCGACCCGAGCCCTCGCGGGAGATGTTCTGCACGATCATGTCGATGTTCACGTTGGACACGGCGATCACGCGGAAGATCTCGGCGGCCTTGCCGGGCACGTCGGGGACGCCGACGATCGTGACCTTGCCCTCGGAGCGGTCGTGGGCGACGCCGGAGACGATGGGCTGTTCCATGGGAGCGCCTTCCTGAAGGGTGATGGTGTCGTTCGGGTCGGGCATGATCCAGGTGCCCTCGTGGTCGGAGAAGGAGGAGCGCACGTGCAGCGGCACGCCGAAGCGGCGCGCGTACTCCACGGAGCGCAGGTGCAGCACCTTGGATCCGGAGGCCGCCATCTCGAGGGTCTCCTCGGACGAGAGCTCGGTGAGCTTGCGGGCGGTCGGCACGACGCGCGGGTCGGCCGAGTAGACGCCGTCCACGTCCGTGTAGATCTCGCACACGTCCGCGCCGAGCGCGGCGGCGAGGGCGACGGCGGTGGTGTCCGAGCCGCCGCGGCCCATGGTGGTGATGTCCTTGGACTCGGGGCTCATGCCCTGGAATCCGGCCACGATGGCCACGCGGCCGGTGTCGAGGGCCTCCTGCACGCGGTGGGGGTTGACCTTGACGATCCGGGCCCGGCCGTACGAGGTGTCCGTCAGCATGCCGGCCTGGGAGCCGGTGTAGGAGCGGGCCTCGACGCCCTCGGCGTGGATCGCCATCGCCAGCAGGGACATGGAGATGCGCTCGCCGGCCGAGAGCAGGATGTCCATCTCGCGCGCGGGCGCGTCCTGGGTGAGCTCGGCGGCGAGGTCGAGCAGCTCGTCCGTGGTGTCGCCCATGGCCGAGACCACGACGCACACGCGGTTCCCGGCCCGTACCGTGTCCGCTACGCGGCGGGCCACGCGCTGGATGCCGGCGGCGTCGGCCACGGAGGAGCCGCCGAACTTCTGGACGATGAGACTCATGGGTCGCTCCGGACAGGGTCGAGGGTCGGTTTGGGCCAAGTCTAGGGGCGCGCACCCGCGCGGGTCCGCCAGGTGAACCCCTGTTCCGGATGCTGGACCCGGCGCCCGCGGCAGGCCGGGACGACGGCGCCCGCGGCCCCGCCTGCGACCCCGGTCGGGCCGGGATCGGCGCCGGGATCATCCCCCGGGTGGATCCGCGTCCGTGCACGGCGCGGCAAGGATGGGGCCATGACCGCTCCAGCACCCCCGCCCGCCTCACCCGTCCTGGGGGTGGCCGCCCACGACGGGATCGTGGCCCACGGCCTCGCCCGCTCGTTCGGCGCCGTCCATGCGGTGCGGGACGTCTCCCTCACCGTGCCCGCCGGCTCCGTGACGGCCCTCGTCGGCCCGAACGGCTCGGGCAAGACCACGCTCCTGCTGATCCTGGCCACCCTGCTGCGCCCGGACGCCGGCGCCGTGTCCGTGGCCGGGGTGGACGCGGTGCGCGAGCCCGTCGAGGCCCGGCGGCGGCTCGGCTGGATGCCCGACACCCTGGGCGTGTGGGAGGAGCTGACCTGCCACGACATCCTCGCCAGCCTGGGCCGGCTCTACGGCATGGGGAAGGCGGAGGCGTCGGCGCGCGCGGATGAGCAGCTCGCGTGGGTCGAGCTCACGGAGTTCGCCCACCGGCCCGCCCGCGTGCTCTCCCGCGGCCAGCAGCAGCGCCTGTCCCTGGCACGGGCCACCGTGCACCGGCCCTCCGTCCTGCTCCTGGACGAACCCGCCAACGGCCTCGACCCGGCCGCCCGCATCCGGCTGCGGGACGACCTGCGCGCCATGGCCGCAGCCGGCACCGCCGTGCTCGTCTCCTCCCACGTGCTCGCCGAGCTCGAGGAGATGTCCGACCGCGCCGTGTTCCTCCGCGAAGGTGCCACGGTGGCCACCCAGGAGTTCCGCGCCGCCGACGACCTCGCCCGCCCCTACCGGATCGCCGGGCCCGACCCGACGGCCCGGGACACCCTCGTCCGCGCCCTCGAGACCCGCGGCCTGACCGTCACCGCGGCCACCGGCGCCGGCGCGGGCCAGCGCCGGGACGGCGTCGTGGTGCAGCTGCGGGGCGAGGCCGCCGCGGCCGCGCTGCTCGCGGACCTCGTGCGCGAGGGTGTGCTCGTCAGCCACTTCGCGCCGGAGGGCTCCCGCCTCGAGAACGCCTACCTGGGCCTCCATCTGGAGGGCCCCCGCACCGAAGGAGACCGGCCGTGAGCACCGCCGTCGCGACCTCGATCCACGACCGCCGCCCGCCGCAGCCGCAGCCGGGGGGACGCCTCGGCGCGGCCCAGGCCGTGGCCACCGTGGTGGGCATGGAACTGCGTCAGCGGCTGCGCTCGCGCGGCTGGTACGTGCTGTTGGGCGTCTTCTTCGTGGTGGTGGGGGCGGTGACCCTCGGTGCCCTCGGGCTGCGAAGCCTGGGCGTGGCGGAGATGGAGGCGTCCGGCCTGGAGCCGGAGCTGGCGGAGCAGCAGATGCGCGCCCTGGGGCGGACGCTCTTCGACGGCGTCCTGCTCTTCGTCCTCACCCTCTCGCTGCTGGTCTCGCCCGCCCTGGCGGCCAACGCGATCTCGGGCGACCGTGCCGGCGGCACCCTGGCCATCACCCAGGTCACCCTGCTGCGGACCGGGCACCTGATGGCGGGCAAGTGGCTGGCCGCGTGGATCGCCTCCGCCGCGTTCCTCGCGGCGGCGCTGCCGTGGCTGGCGGTCGCGGCCGTGGTGGGGCGCGTGTCCCCGTGGGCCGTGCTGGTGGGGCTCGTGATGATCCTCGTGGAGTTCGGCATGATCGCGGGGATCGGCGTCGCCGTGTCGGCGATCACCGGGCGCACGCTGTTCGCCGTCGTGGTGACGTACCTGATCGTGGCGGCGCTGACGATCGGCACCCTGGTGGCCTTCGGGCTGTCCCTGCAGTTCCTGCAGACCGAGGTGCGGGCCAACGACGCCGAGTACGGCTCCATGACGGCGGAGCCGTTCACCGAGGCGGAGCTCGAGCAGATGACCCCGGAGGAGGCGGAGCAGGCCTGGGCCGAGTGGGAGGCGGCGCACCCGGAACTGTACGACGGGATCGCCGACCGGTGCGTCGGCCCGGTGACCGCCCGGACGATCCCCGACCCGCGGCGCAGCGGATGGCTGCTCGCGGCGAACCCCTACGCCGTCCTCGCGGATGCCTCCCCCTGGGAGGCAGGGCTCCTCGAGAACGGGACCCGGGCGGATCCCGGGCCGCTCAACCTGCTGTCCGTGGGGCTGCGCTGGACCCAGCGCGACCCCGTCCGGGACGTCGAGTGCCTCGACGGCGAGCTGCGCGGTCTCGACCAGAGCGGCGTGCCGGACCGGCAGGGCACCTGGCCGGTGTGGCCGCTCGGTCTGGCGATGCAGGGTGTGCTCGTGGCCGGGCTGGTCTGGTGGGGCCACCGTCGCCTGGACACCCCGGCCGGGCGGCTGCCCGCCGGCACTCGCGTGGCCTGAACCGGGCCGGCGTCGGGCAGGACCTGCTCGACGCCGGCCCGTGTCAGCCGCTGATCAGGCGGCGTCCCTCGAAGGCACGGCCGAGGGTGACCTCGTCCGCGTACTCGAGGTCCCCGCCGACGGGCAGACCGGAGGCCAGGCGCGTGACGCGGATGCCCGTGGCGCCCAGGAGCCGGCCGAGGTAGGTGGCCGTGGCCTCGCCCTCGAGGTTGGGATCCGTGGCGAGGATGACCTCCTGCACGGCCTCGTCCTGCAGCCGGGTGAGCAGCTCGCGGACGTGCAGCTGCTCGGGGCCGATGCCGGCGATCGGATTGATAGACCCGCCGAGCACGTGGTAGCGGCCCTGGAAGGCGCGGGTGCGCTCCATGGCCATGACGTCCTGCGACTCCTCGACCACGCAGATCTGGGAGCGGTCCCGGCGCTCATCCCGGCAGAGCGAGCACACCTCGTCCTCGGACACGTTGAAGCAGACCGAGCACAGCCGCACCCTGTCCTTGACCGTGCGGATGGCGTCCGCGAGCCGCAGCATGTCCTCCCGGTCCGCCTCCAGCATGTGGAAGGCGAGGCGCTGGGCGGACTTCGGCCCGATGCCCGGCAGGCGGCCGAGCTCGTCGATCAGGTCCTGCACCGCGCCCTGGTACATCCGTCTCCCTCGTCCGATGGTGCGTCTCGTGGGGCGTGCGCCCCGACGCGGCGCCGTGGTCCGGCGCCGCGTCCATCATGCCCGCGGCCCCGGACGGCGTACGGGCGCGTTCGCCTCAGGCGTCGTTGGGGCGTTCCTCGAGCAGACGGCCGCCGAGCACCCGTTCGACGACGGCCCGGCCCACGAGGCCCGAGTCCTCGAGCGGGACGTCGTCGTCGCTGGCGACCTCGTCCTCCCACCCCACCCCGGACGTTGCCGGGGCGGTGGGGCCGGTGTCGGCGGGCCGGGCCGGGCCGCGACCCTGGGCGGCCTCGCGGGCGGCGCGGATGGCCGCGGCCCGCGCGTCCAACGACGGCGGCGCCGAGGCTCCCCCGGCGGGCTCGGCGTCGGCGGGGCGCGCCCCGAGCGAGGCCGCGCTCGGCCGGCCCCCGGCGGGGGAGCCCGGCGTGGCGTCCGGGCCGGGGCCGCCGGGAGCGCCGGGGCCGCCTCCCGTCCCGCGGCCGCCGCCCGAGCCCGCGTTCACCGGAGGCTCGAGGGGCCCTCCGGCCCGCAGCCGCTCCATGAGCCGCGGGTACATGCTCGCCGGATGGCCCGAGCCCGGGAAGTCCGAACCGGTCGGGCCGGCAGCCGCGCGCGGCGTAGCGTCCGAGTCGTCGGCGGGCACACCCGGATCGGGGGTCGCGTCGGCCGTGGGCGCGCCCGTGGGGCGCCGCTGCTCGTCCGAGGACGGGCCGGCACCCGAGGCGGCCGGGTGGAGATCGCGTCGCTCCGTGGCCGCTGCGTCGTCATCCGGGGCGGGTGACGGCGTGGCAGGCCGGGCGGAGTCACCGTCCGCGGCTCCGCCCGCGCCGTCGTCGAAGCCGGCGGGACGGGTCGCGCCGAAGCGCTTCGCGAACTCGGCGCGCAGCTCCGCCTCCGGACGGGCGAACACGGGGATCGCGTGCTCCTCCTCGCGGACCAGCGGCCCCGGGTCGTAGGCCCGACGGACCTCCTCGGCGCTCGGCTCGCTCTCGACGGGGGCCGGGGCGTCGGGCCGGACCGGGGAGTCCTGGCCGGCGTCCGGCGCGGCGCCGCCGGGGGCCGGTGCGGCCTGCGGCGGCGCCCCCCAGTCCTCGACCGACGGCACGGGGCCGTCCCAGCCGGCGGCGCCGACGGGCCGCTCCTCGGCGTCGCGGGCCGGCGGGGTCCAGCCCTCGGGGCCGTCCGAGTCGTCCTGCTCCGCGTCCGGGTCGAACGCGGGCAGCGAATCCCACGGGTCCTCCTCGGGCGGGGGAGCATCGTCCCAGGCGGGCGGCTCCTCGTCCGGGCCGCCCCAGCCGTCCGCCGGCGGCGCGGGGGCGGGCGTCGTCGACGACGTCGGCACCGGCCCCCAGGAGGTGGCGGGGGCCGCGGGCGTCCAGGCGGGGGACGGCTGCGGCGTCTCGCGCTGCTGCGTGGCCCGGGGCGGAGCCGCCGGCGGCGCCGGGTCGTCCTCCACGGTGGAGGGTGCGGCGGAGCGCGGCGGGGCGGGGCGGGAGGACTCCGGCTCGCGCGGGGCCGGACCCGGTGCCGGAGCGGGCCGGTTCGGCTGCGCCGCCGGTCGGTCGGGCCGTTCCTGCGGCGGGGCCGGGCGCTCAGGCCGGTCCGTCCGCGCCGGGCCGGCCGGGCGAGCGCCGGACTGTGCGCGGGCGTCTCCGGTCGGCGCGTCCCCACCGAGGATCAGGTCGAGCCGCGGGCGGATGCCGAGCACCTGGTGGACGGCCTCGCCGAGCACGCGGTCGCCGCCCCGGCCGAGCAGCGACTGGCGGGGCCCGTCCTGCTGGAAGCCGATCGTCAGCAGCGAGCCGTCGTAGCCCGCGACGCTCGCGTTGTCCTTCACCAGCATCCACACCAGGCGTGAGGCGTCCTCGAGGGCCGCGAGGATGTCCGGCCAGGCCCGGCGGATCATCTCCACCTGGCTCGCCGCCGGGGCGGGCGTGGGGCTCGACGGCGCGGCCGTCGCCTCGGGCCCGTGGGCGGGGGCCGGTGCGGCACCGGTGCGCTCCTGGGCCTGGGGCCGGCCCTCGGGCTCGGGGCGGCCCTCAGGCTCGGGGCGGCTCCCGGCCTCCGGGCGGCGCGCGTCCTCGGGACGGGCCCCGACCTCAGCCGGTTCGGGCCGCCCGGGCTGCGGCGGCTGCTGCGCGCGCTCGGACCCCGTGGCCCCGGCGGCCGCGTCCCCCTCCGGCGCCTCTGCCACGGACTGCGGGGCAGGCGGCGTCCAGCGCTCCGGCGGGGCGGTGGGCGCCGTCGGCGCGGACTCCTCCGGCCGCCGCATGGCGGCCCGGGCGAGCGCGGCGCCGGTCAGGGGGCCGGAGCCGTCCGCGTTCCCGGCCGATCCGCCGCCGTCCGGGGCGGGCGTGCCGGACCGGGCCGGCGTCGTCGTGCCCTCCGGGGCGCCGTCCTCGACGGGCGCGGCGCCGCCGAGCTCGAGGCGCCGTTCGAGGGCCTCGAGGCGGGCGGCCAGGCCGCGGTGCGTCTCGTCCGAGGCGGGCAGCAGTAGGCGCGCCATGAGCAGCTCGAGGTGCAGGCGGGGACTGGTGGCCCCCACCATGTCCGTCAGCGCGAGGTTGGTGATGTCCGCGAGGCGGGAGAGCTCCGCGCGGGAGAGCTGCGCGGCCTGCGCCGACAGACGCCGCACCTGGTCCTCCGGCATGCCGTGCAGGATCGCCCCGGCCTCCTCCGGCAGGGCACGGGCGATCACGAGGTCGCGGAAGCGGTCCAGCAGGTCCTCGACGAACCGGCGCGGGTCCTGGCCGGACTGCACCACACGGTCCACCACGCGGAACACGGTGGGGGTGTCGTCCGCGGCGACGGCGTCGATCACGTCGTCCAGCAGGGCCTCCGGGGTGAAGCCGAGCAGGCTCACCGCGAGCTCGTACGAGACCTGGCCCTCCTGAGCGCCCGCGATCAGCTGGTCCAGCACGGAGAGCGTGTCACGCACCGAGCCCGTGCCGGCGCGCACCACGAGCGGCAGCACGCCCTTCTCCACGGACACGCCCTCCTCCGCGCACAGCTGCTCGAGGTAGGCGATGAGCGGCTCCGGCGGCACGAGCCGGAACGGGTAGTGGTGGGTGCGGGAGCGGATGGTCCCGATGACCTTCTCCGGCTCCGTGGTGGCGAAGATGAACTTCAGGTGCTCCGGCGGCTCCTCCACGATCTTGAGCAGCGCGTTGAAGCCCGCCGCGGTGACCATGTGCGCCTCGTCGATGATGAGGATCTTGTAGCGGTCCCGGACCGGGGCGAACGTGGCCCGCTCGCGCAGGCCGCGGGCGTCCTCCACACCGCCGTGCGAGGCCGCGTCGATCTCCAGCACGTCCAGGGAGCCCGGCCCGCCGGTGGCCAGGTCCCGACACGAGTCGCACTCGCCGCACGGCGTGGGCGTGGGGCCCTGGGCGCAGTTCAGGCAGCGCGCGAGGATGCGGGCGGACGTGGTCTTGCCGCAGCCGCGCGGGCCGGAGAAGAGGTAGGCGTGGTTCACGCGGTCCTTCGCCAGTGCGGTGCGCAGCGGGACCGTGACATGGTCCTGCCCGATCACGTCCTCGAAACGGTCCGGGCGGTAGCGGCGATACAGGGCGGTGCTCACCCTTGAAAGCCTATCCGGCGGGCGGACGGGCTAGGGGAGCCGGGGAATGCGCACGCCCGCCGGCCCGTTCCCAGGCCCATGACCACCACGCACATGCACACCGATGCCGAGGACACGATCCACCCCACGCAGCCGGCCCCGGACGCGGGACCGCTGAGTCAGGCCGAGATCGACCGCCTCTTCGCGGACCGCCACACGACGCAGCTCTTCTCGGACGAGCCCGTCGACCTCGCGCTGATCGAGCGGGCCTACGCGGACCTCCGCTGGGCGCCGACCGCCATGAACAACCAGCCGCTGCGGCTCGACGTCGTGGACAGCCCCGAGGCCCGCGTCCGCCTGGCCCCGCTCATGATCGAGTTCAACCGGGAAAAGACGGAGCGCGCCCCGCTCACGCTGATCGCCTCCTACGACCTCGACTGGCACCGCCACATGGGCCACCTCGCCCCGTTCCGGCAGGGCTTCGAGGAGGATGCCGAGGGCAAGCCGGGCATGCGCGAGGGGATGGGCCGCATGAACGCGCTCATCCAGGTGGGCTACCTGCTCGTGGCCCTGCGCGCGCACGGGCTCGAGGTCGGCCCCATGGCCGGGTTCGACGCCGCCGCCGTGGACGCCGAGTTCCACGCGGACCGTGCGTGGAAGTCCCTCCTGGTGATCAACGTGGGCCACGCCGCCGCGGACGACGAGAAGGCGCAGCAGCCCCGCCAGGGCCGCCTCGACTTCGGCCAGGCCGCCCAGGTCCTCTGACCGGGGCCGGGTCTGCGGCGGGCCAGGGCGCCGGCCCGCTCAGAGCCCGGTGAACACCCACGGATCGCGCGGCAGGGCGGCCGGGTCGAACGCGGGCACGGCGGCCGAGAGCGGCCCCGCGGGCAGGCCGAGGGATTCCAGCAGCCGGTCCCGCACCCGCTCGGGGGTCCACGCCGGGTCCTGCGCGGCGAGGTCCTCGAGCGTCACGGCACCGTCCCGCTTGGCCAGTCGCCGCCCCTCCGCGTTCAGCACGAGCGGCACGTGCAGGTACTCCACCGCAGGCGTCGGCTCCCCGCGCGCGGCGCACAGCGCCTCGGCCAGCCAGCGCTGGCGCGGGGCCGAGTCGAGCAGGTCGTCGCCGCGGACCACCTGGTCCACGCCCTGCGCCAGGTCGTCCACGACGACGGCCAGGTTGTACGCGTACGCCCCGTCGTTCCGGCGCAGCACCAGGTCGTCGACCAGGCCCGTGACCTCGCCGTGCAGCACGTCCACGGCGGTGGCGCGCGGGATCTCACCCGTCGGCAGGCCCGCGACCTTCGCCGCATCGATCCGCAGGGCGGCGGGGCGCACCCGCCGTCGATCGGCCCGCTCGGCCTCCGTCAGGCCCCGGCAGGTGCCCGGATAGAAGCCGGGCGGACGCAGCGGCACGGCGCCGCCGGAGGCGGGGGCGCCGTCGTCGGGCCTCGGGTGCGGGGCCGACGTCGCCTCCGCGATGTCCTTGCGCGAGCAGAAGCACTCGTAGACCGCGTCCGCGCCGTGCGCGGCGCGAAGGGCGGCCACGGCGGCGTCGTACAGGGCGGTGCGTTCGGACTGGCGCACCGGCTCGGCGTCCCAGTCCAGCCCGACGGCGGCCAGGTCCGCCCGCTGGTCGGCCTCGGCCCCGGAGCGGACGCGGTCCAGGTCCTCGATCCGCAGCAGGAAGGCGCGGTCCGTGGCGCGCGCGGCGAGCCACGCGACGAGCGCGGTGCGCAGGTTGCCCAGGTGCAGGCTTCCCGTGGGGGAGGGGGCGTAGCGTCCGGCGGGCATGGGATCTCCTGGGGAAAGTGAAGACCCCTCACGCACCTGCCAGAGCCCACCTACCCTTGCTACCTTCCGGTCCTGGGGGAGTTCAGCGAGATGACACCACGTGAGGGGCCGCCCACGACTCTACCAGGGCGGCGGCGGGCGCGGCGATTCGGGCCACGGCGAGACCCGGGCAGGGCCCGCGCCTCCCGCGGGGGATTGGCGCGGCCCAGGACGATCTGGTTATGATGGAGCCTGCCCTCGCGCGGTCCGCCGCATGAGGGCGCACCAAGGAGGATTCGCCTAGCGGCCTATGGCGCACGCCTGGAACGCGTGTTGGGTTAACAGCCCTCGGGGGTTCAAATCCCCCATCCTCCGCGGGTAAGCCCCGGGACCCCAGTGGTCCCGGGGCTTTTCGCATGTCCGGGACCGCTGTCGACGGGAGAGGGTGCGCCCGGACTCCCGATCCGCCGCGCTGGATGCGAGACGCGCGTCACATTTACGCGTATCCTTCTCCCCAGTCGCCCGGGACCGCCGGCGGCCGCCGCTCGGAGCTCGCACCGCACCGGCCATCCCCACCCGATCTGGAGACCCCATGTCCTTCGCAGATCTCATCACCGCCGTGAACGACGTCATCTGGTCCCCGGCCCTGATCTGGCTCTGCCTGATCGTCGGCCTCTACTTCACCATCCGGACCATGTTCCTGCAGTTCGTGAACATCCCGGACATGGTGAAGCAGCTCCGCGAGGGCCAGGACTCCGCGGACGGCACCTCGTCCCTCCAGTCCCTCATGATGTCGCTCGCCGGCCGCGTCGGCATGGGCAACATCGGCGGCGTCGCCACGGCCATCGCGTTCGGCGGCCCCGGTGCCGTGTTCTGGATGTGGGTCATGGCCCTGCTCGGCGCCGCCACGTCCTTCATCGAGTCCACGCTCGGCCAGATCTACAAGGAGCGCGACCCGGACACCGGCGAGTACCGCGGCGGCCCGGCGTACTACTTCGAGAAGGCCTACAAGCACACGGCCGCCGCCCCCGCGTTCAAGGTGTACGCCATCCTGTTCGCCGTCGTCACCGTCTTCGCCACCAGCTACTTCCTGCCGGGCGTGCAGGCCAACGGCGTGGCCGCGGCCGTGGGCGAGGCGTGGGCCGTGCCCGCCTGGGTCGTGGCCCTGGCCATGGTCATCCTGCTGGCCTTCATCGTCCTGGGCGGCGTGAAGCGCATCGCGACGTTCGCCGTCTACGTGGTGCCCGTCATGGCCGTGCTGTACATCATCCTCGCGCTGATCGTGCTGTTCCTGAACTTCGACCAGATCCCCGAGGTCTTCGGCTCCATCTTCGCCAGCGCGTTCGGCGTGCACGCCGTGTTCGGCGCGATCCTCGGCCTCGCCATCCAGTGGGGCGTGAAGCGCGGCGTCTACTCCAACGAGGCCGGCCAGGGCACGGGCCCGCACGCCGCCGCGGCCGCCGAGGTCTCGCACCCGGCCAAGCAGGGCTTCGTGCAGGCGTTCGCCGTGTACATCGACACGCTCTTCGTCTGCTCGGCCACCGCGTTCATCATCATCTCCACGGGCGCCTACCGGGTGTACTCGGACGGGTCCGGCTCCGGCCTGCTGTTCGAGGGCATCGTCTCGCCGACGGCCTCCGAGGGCCCGGCCTTCGTCCAGACCGGCTTCGACGCCATGTTCTCCGGCTTCGGCCCCACGTTCGTGGCCGTGGCGCTGGCGTTCTTCGCCTTCA
The DNA here is from genome assembly GCF_053627595.1 of Micrococcus sp. 140720015-1. Classification (NCBI taxonomy): domain Bacteria; kingdom Bacillati; phylum Actinomycetota; class Actinomycetes; order Micrococcales; family Micrococcaceae; genus Micrococcus; species Micrococcus sp. 140720015-1. The sequence continues at coordinate 117,728 of NZ_JBSEYC010000006.1, read as the reverse complement.
CCACGATCGTGGCGTACTACTACATGGCCGAGGTCAACCTCGTGTTCCTCACGCGCAACCTGCGCAACGGCATGGTCCGCCGCGTCGCGCTGCGCTTCCTGCAGGCCCTGATCCTCGTGTCGGTGGCCTACGGCGCCGTCGCCACCACGGGTGCGGCCTGGGGCCTCGGCGACATCGGCGTGGGCTCCATGGCCTGGCTGAACATCCTCGGCATCCTCGTGCTGCAGGGCCCGGCCCTCAAGGCCCTCAAGGACTACCGCGCACAGAAGCGCCAGGGTCTCGACCCGCAGTTCGACCCGCGCCCGCTCGGCATCCGCAACGCGGACTTCTGGGAGCACCGCGCCGACGGCCTGATCACCCAGGGCGTCGCCGGCACGGCCGAGCACCCGATCGTCGCCGAGGGCGGCGCCCACCGCGCCTGACCTACCGGCGGGGCTGGGCTCTCCCCGCCCCACCACGACGACGGCCCGGACGCCGCCAGCGTCCGGGCCGTCGTCGTGCGCGGCAGGTCAGAAGAGCTGGCGCAGGTTCGCCTTCGCGAGGTCGAGCAGCTTGGTGCCCTTGCCGTCGAGGACGGTGCGCATGGCGTAGAGCGCGAAGCCCTTGGCCTGCTCGAACTCGATGCTCGGCGGGATCGTCAGCTCCTGACGCTCGGTCTTGACCACCAGCAGCGCCGGCCCGTCGTGGGCGAGGAACTCGCGCATCACCGCGGGCAGGTCCGTCGTGTGGTCCGCGCGGAAGCCCTTGATGCCGATCGCCTCCGCGATCGCCGCGAAGTCCGGGTTCTCCAGGCTCGTCCCGTAGGGGACGAACCCGGCGGCCATCATCTCGAGCTCCACGAAGTTCAGCGAGTCGTTGTCGAACACGAGCGTCTTCACGGGCAGGCCGTTCTGCACGAACGACATCAGCTCGCCGAGCATCATGGCCAGCCCGCCGTCGCCGGCCATCGCCACCACCTGGCGGGTGGGGTCGACCGCCTGGGCGCCGACCGCCTGCGTGACCGCGTTGGCCATGGAGCCGTGGGACATCGAGCCGACGATCCGGCGGCGCCCGTTCATCGTCAGGTATCGGGAGGCCCAGACCACGGGGGAGCCGACGTCGGGCAGGAACACCACGTCGTCGTCGGCCAGCTCGTCGAGGAGGCGGGCCACATACTGCGGGTGCACGCGTCCGCGGCCCGGGGTGGCCAGCTGGTCGAGGTCCTTGCGGGTCTTGGCGTAGTGCTTGAGCGCCTTGTCCAGGAACGCCGACGACGAGTTCCCGCGCAGCAGCGGCAGCAGGGCCTGGGCCGTCTCCTTCACGCCGCCCACGAGCGGCACGTCCACGGCCACCCGTCGGCCGATCTGCTCGCCGCGCACGTCCACCTGGATGACCGTGGCGTCCTCGGGGTAGAACTGCCGGTACGGCAGGGAGGAGCCGAGGATCAGCAGCGTCTCGGCCTCCTTGAGCGCGTGGTAGCCGGAGGCGAAGCCGAGCAGGCCGGTCAAGCCGACGTCATACGGGTTGTCGTACTCGATCCGGTCCTTGCCGCGCAGAGCGTGGACGATCGGGGCCTGCAACCGCTCTGCCAGGGCCACGACCTCGTCGTGGGCGCCGGCCGCGCCCGCGCCGGCCAGGATGGTGATCCGCTTGGACGAGTCCAGGGCCTCGGCGGCCTCGCGCAGCACGGAGTCGGCCGGGATGACGCGGGACGGCGTGTGACGGATCACCTCGGGCTTCGCGGAGAGCTCGGTGAGGGCCACGTCGCCCGGGATCACGAGCACGGCCACGCCCCGCTGCTCGACGGCGGCCCGCATCGCGGTGCGCAGCATGCGGGGCATCTGGTCCGCCGAGGAGACGTGCTCCACGTAGACGGAGCACTCGCGGAACAGGTCCTGCGGGTGGGTCTCCTGGAAGTAGCCCGAGCCGATCTCCTCCGAGGGGATGTGCGCGGCGATCGCGAGCACCGGGGTGCGGGAGCGCTGCGCGTCGAACAGGCCGTTGATCAGGTGGAGGTTGCCCGGACCGCACGAGCCCACGCAGACCGCGAGCTCATCCGTGAGCTGGGACTCGGCGGAGGCGGCGAAGGCGGCGGTCTCCTCGTGCCGGGTGTGCACCCACTGGATGCCGCCGTGGGAGCGCAGGGCCTCGGTCAGCCCGTTGAGGGAGTCCCCGGGCACGCCGTACATGCGGCGCACGCCCGAGGCGTGGAGGGTCTCGACGATGTTCTGGGCGACAGTGGCCACGGTGGAACCTCTTCTCTGGTCGGGAGGCGCCCGGGCCGGTTCGGCAGTGGGCGCCGCATTGCCTTCCACGCTAGGGGTCGAGGTCCCGGCCCGGGGAGGGGCGGCCGCCCGCAGGGGGCGTCCGACCTGGTCAGCGCAGCAGGTCGCGCTCGACCCAGCGCAGCAGGGACTCGCCCGCCCGCTCGTGGATGTCGTCGGCGTCGCCGATGCCGCGTTCGGCGAGGATCGCCGCCGTCACCACGCCGTAGGGCTTCTCGGGGACGCCGTCGGCGGGGCGCACGTCCATATGCTCCACGGCCAGTCCGCGCTCGTGCAGCCGGTCGGCCATGGCGTAGTCGCTGCGCGAGTCGCCCGCGGTGAGCCAGCGTTCGGGCTCCGGGGTGCCCGCCTCCGCCAGCAGGTCGAAGCAGCGCTCGACGCCCAGGTCCTTGCCGGAGGAGCGGTGCTCGACGTCCACCGAGATCACCGAGGGGGCCACGCGCACGTCCTCGGCGAGTCCGCGCTCGGCGAGCAGGTCCTCGACGCCCGCGGCGACGTCGTCGCGCACCCGCTCGTACTCCGTCTGGTCCGCGCCCACCGTCTTCTCGAGGGAGACCATGGCCAGCTTGGTGCGGTCGGTGAACTGCAGGTCCCCGGCACGCTCATCGTTCAGGGCCCAGATCGCGTCACGGGTGTCCGCGTCGATGGCCATGTCAGGGTCGGTGCGGAGCCAGTCCGGGGCGGTGCCGTCCACAGTGACGTCGGGCAGGTCCCCGGAGGGCACCGCGGAGAACGGGAACCACACGGCGCCCTTCTCGCAGATCGCGTGGAAGGGAGCGTCGTCCGGGAGGCCCGCCTCGCGCAGCGGGGCGATCACGCTGTGCAGGAGGAAGTCCGTGGAGCGGCCCGTGTTGAAGACGACCGGCACCCCGCGCCGCGCGAGGCGGACGAGCACGTCGATGATCCCCTCCGGCACGGTCCGGGTCTCGGTGGAGGCCACGGGGCCGTCCACGTCCAGCAGGAGTCCGATCGGGGAGGAAGTGTGCATGCCCCCACCCTAGGCCGCGGTGGCCCGTGCCCGCGATGGGCCCGGCGGCTACGCTGACCCTGAGACCCGCCCCGCCCGGGGCGCACCCCCGACGATCACCCCACGGGAGCACCCATGAGCACCGCCACCGACCTCGGCCCGTCCCGCAGCCCCTTCGGCCCCGACGCCGCGGCGCGCGTCCCCAGCTCGGGGACGGGGCTGTCCTCGACGGGCGGCCGGGTGGCCATGCTCGTGGTCGTGATCCTCGCGATCGTGGCCGCGTTCCTGGGCTCAGGCGTCGTCGGCGGCCTGACCCCCGTGGCCGAGGCCGCGGGCGGCTGGCTCGGCCCGGACGCCACCTGGGTGTCCCCGGCGACCCCCGCGTTCGGCATCTGGTCCGTGATCTACGCGGGCCTGTTCGCCTACGCCGTGTGGCAGTTCCTCCCCTCGGCCCAGTCCGCCCGTCACGACCGCCTGCGACCGTGGATCCTGGTCTCGGTGCTGCTCAACGCCGCGTGGATCTGGACGGTGCAGGCCGGGCTGCTGGGGCTGAGCGTCGTGGTGATCGCGCTGCTGCTGGCGTGCCTGGCGTGGATCCTGGTGCTCCTCGAATCCGTCCGCGCGCACAGCTGGGGCGAGCGGATCCTCCTGGACGGGGTGCAGGGCCTGCATCTGGGCTGGGTCTCGATCGCCGCCGTGGCGAACCTGGCCGCGTGGCTGGCCTCGACCGGCGTCGTCGGCGATCCGGGGCAGTCGTCCCTCTGGGCGAAGGTGATGCTCGTGGTGGCCGTGCTGATCGGCGCGTTCACCGCCGTGTACAACGGAGGCCGCCCGGCTCCGGCGTTCGCGCTCGCGTGGGGTCTGGTGTGGATCGGCGTCGGCCGCGCGGACGGCACGGGGCTGCTCTCGGGCAGCCTCGCCCTCCTGGCGTGGGGCGGCGCCGCGATCGTCCTGCTGTGCTGGCTGGCCGCGCTGCTGCTCTCCCGTCGGTCCGCGACGGGCGAGGCCCGCGACCTCGTCCTCGACGCCCTCGACGGCGGCGGCGACCCCATCGACGGCCGCCGCTGACCCCCGTCGTCATTGACGGAACGGGGACCGATGCTGTCGTGACGCGCGGCAACACCTGTGCCTCCCACATGCGATGATGTGGTGATCCGAGGGCCCCGCCTCACGGCGGGGCCTTCGTCATGTCCCCGTCCCTTCCCCTCCAGGATCCTCGTGCCCCTTGCCCGTCTGCGCGCGGCGCTCCCCGCGGCCGCACTGTCCCTGCTCCTGCTCACCGGCTGCACCGCCACCGACGACGGCGTCACCCCGGCGAGCGATGCCGACACCTCCGCGTCGGGCAACACGATGCCGACGACGCCCACCCCCTCCGTCGACGCGGCTGCGACGAGCCGTGCCGCTGCGTCGTCGCTGGCCGCCTCCTCCGCCGCGCAGAGCTCGCGCGCCGCGGCGTCGTCCTCGATCAAGGCTGCGCAGTCGCGTGCCGCACGTGCCGCGGAGGAGTCGCGTACTGCTGAGGGCTCCCGCAGTGCCGAGCCGGCGGCGTCCGCCGCCCCGGCCGACGTCGAGGGCGACGTGGTCACGGTCGAGTCGATCTCGGACGGCGACACGCTCCGCGTGACACTCGGCGAGGTGTCCACACGGGTGCGCCTGCTCAACATCGACACCCCCGAGACCCGTCACCCCTCGAAGCCGGTCGAGTGCATGGGCCCGGAGGCGACGGCGGCGCTGAAGTCGATGATCAGCCCCGGCGACACGGTGGTGCTGCGGTACGACCGCCGGCTCCACGACCGCTATGACCGCCTCCTCGCCGGCGTGTACGCAGACGGCGTCCTGGTCAACGCCGAGATGGCCCGCCTGGGCTACGGCGAGCCGGCGGTCTTCGACGGCAACGACCGTTTCCTGCCCGAGGTCGAGGCGGCGTGGGAGCAGGCCCGGGCGAACGGCGTCGGCAGGTTCTCCGGGGAGTGCGGCGCCGCGGCCGAGCCCATCCCGGAGGCGGCCCCCGCACCCGGAGCCGCCCCCGCGGCCGGCGACGCGGGGCCGGTGAGCGGAGCCGACTCCGTGTGCCCGGACTCCCACCCGGTCAAGGCCAACGACAACTCGGGCATCTACCACGTGCCCGGTCAGCAGCACTACGGCAGGACCAACGCGCGCCACTGCTACGCCTCCGCCTCCGCGGCCCAGGCGGACGGCTACCGCGCGGCCCAGCGCTGAGGGCCCCGCGCACGACGACGGCCGCCCACCTCGACAGGTGAGCGGCCGTCGTCGTCCATGCCGAACGTGTGCTCGGCGCCGGGTGCGGTCAGCGGCCCTCGTGGACGGCCCGCAGCTCGTAGCCGCGCTCCTCCACAGTCGTCTGCTTCTCGGCGCGCTTCTCCACCCCGGCCACGTCCTTCGGGGGCAGCTGCACCCGAGCCTCGGCGGGCAGGCCGGCCTCGAGCTGGCGGGCACGCTCCACCTCGGTGTCGACCTCCAGCCCGAGCAGCAGCACGATGTTGAAGATCCACAGGGCGAACAGCAACGCCATGATCGTGCCGATCGCGCCGTACGCCGAGTAGCCGGCGAACTGCGTGAAGTACACGGACAGGGCCACCGCGGCCAGCACCATGCCCACCAGCGCCACGATGTTGCCGGGGCCGAAGAGGTGGAAACGCGGCTTCTGGACGTTCGGGGTGGTGTAGTAGAGGGTCGCGATCAGCACCAGCAGGATCAGGACGACGACGGGCCACTTCACCCACGCCCACACCGGCAGGAACGTGTCCGAGAGGAAGTTCACCACGCCGGTCATGCCGAGCGGGCCGGCGATCGGCTGGAGGAAGCCGTCCACGAGCGAGCGGTTCAGCGCCAGCGAGAGCAGCACGACCACGATGCCCACGATCAGGATGAGCGTAGTGAGCAGGTTGGTCAGCGTCAGCTTCACCAGGCCGCGGCCCTCCTCGTAGCCGTACACCGTGTTGGCCGAGCGGTTGAACGCCTTCACGTACGCGGAGGCGGACCACAGGGCGGTCGCGATGCCGATGATGAGGGCGATGATCCCGCCGCCTGAGCTGGCCGAGTCGCTCATGGTGGTCACCAGGTTCGTGACGAGCGGCTGGTAGTCGCTCGGGACCAGGCCGGTCAGCTGCCCCAGCAGATCGTCGATGGCCCCGCGGTTGGAGGCGAGCACGAGGGACAGGATGGAGAACACGGCCAGCAGCGAGGGGGCCAGCGAGAGCACCAGGTAGTAGGTGAGCTTCGCGGCCAGGTCGGTGCCGCCGTCGTTGCCGAACTCCTTGAGCGCGCGCGTGAACGCGTACTTCCAGCCGGCGCCGTCGAGCTTCACGCCCTTGAGCCTCTCGGCGCGCTGGTCGGGATCGATCTTCGCGGCCTCCAGGGTCGCGTCCACAGGATGAATGGCCACGTCGGTCCTCTCGCGCTCGGGGGCAGGGTGCGGGTCGGGCCCCACGGTAGCGGACGGGTGCCCCGTCCGTCCCGACCGGAGCGGCGCTGGGCCGCGGACCCGGGCGATCAGCACTCGATGACGTTCACGGCCAGGCCGCCGCGCGAGGTCTCCTTGTACTTGGACTTCATGTCCGCGCCGGTGTCGCGCATGGTCTTGATGGCCTGGTCCAGGGTCACCCGGTGCGAGCCGTCCCCGAGCAGCGCCAGCCGGGCCGCGTTGATGGCCTTCACGGACGCGATCGCGTTGCGTTCGATGCACGGCACCTGGACGAGGCCGCCCACGGGGTCGCACGTCAGCCCGAGGTTGTGCTCGATCCCGATCTCGGCCGCGTTCTCCACCTGGTCCACGGTGCCGCCGAGCACGGCGCACAGCGCGCCCGCCGCCATGGAGCAGGCCGAGCCGACCTCGCCCTGGCAGCCGACCTCGGCGCCGGAGATGGAGGCGTTGCGCTTGTACAGGATGCCGATCGCCGCCGCGGTGAGCAGGAACTCGACCACCTTGTCGTCCCGCTCCTGCTGCGTGGCGCCCTCGGGGAGCACGAAGCGCATGTAGTAGAGCATGACGGCCGGGATGATGCCCGCGGCGCCGTTCGTGGGCGCGGTGACGATGCGCCCGCCCGAGGCGTTCTCCTCGTTCACCGCGAGCGCGAAGAGGTTGACCCACTCCATGGCCCACATCGGGTCGGTGCGGTTGGTGGTCTGGAGCAGGTGCTCCCGCAGCGCGGGGGCCCGACGGCGGACCTGCAGTCCGCCGGGCAGGATCGGCTCGGTGCGGGTCACGCCGTTGTGGACGCATTCCTCCATGACGGCCCAGATGGCCAGCAGCTGGGTGCGCAGCTCGTCGAGGTCGTGCCGGGTGGCCTCGTTGGCGAGCATGAGCTCCGCGATGCTCAGGCCGGCCTCGTGGCAGCGGGCGGCGAGTTCGGCGCCCGTGGAGAAGGGGTACGGTTCGCCGGTGTCGCCGTCGTCGGTGCGGTTGACGTCCTTGGTGGCGTCCAGCTCGGCCTCGAGCTCGTCCGAGGTGACCACGAAGCCGCCGCCCACCGAGTAGTAGTCGCGGGTGTGGAGCTGTTCGCCGGCGTCGTCGTAGGCGGTCAGACGCATGCCGTTCGGATGCCCGGGCAGGGACTCGCGCAGGTGCAGCGTCAGGTCCGCCTGCCGGTCGAAGGCGATCTCGTGGCGCCCGTCCAGGGGAAGCCGACCGCCCGTGACGATCTCCTCCACGAGCCCGGTGCAGGCGTCCGGGTCGATGGTCTCGGGGTCCTGGCCGGCCAGGCCGAGCAGCACCGCGGTGTCCGAGCCGTGGCCCACGCCGGTGGCCGCCAGCGAGCCGAACAGCTCGGCGTGCACGCGGGCCGTCCGCTCGAGGACGCCGTGCTGGCCCATGCTGTCCGTGAAGCGGCGGGCGGCGCGCATGGGTCCCACGGTGTGGGACGAGGACGGGCCGATGCCGATCGAGAACAGGTCGAGGACGCTGAGCGCCATGCAGTGCTCCTAGGGTGCGAGCGGGACGCGCGGTGGCCGGGGGTGGGGGCCGGACGCGCGGGGCCGGGTGATCCGGTGCAGACCAGACTAGGGGCACGGGGCCCTGCAGGCCATGGGGCCGCGGGTCGTGGTCCGCGGTGCTCTCCGGCCCGTCGCCCGCCGCACGGACCGGAGCCGGGAGCGCTCAGAGGATGTTGTCCTTGGACTCCTCCACCTGCGCGGCCGCGCGGAACGCCGTCAGATCACGCAGATACTCGTCCGCGTGGGGGAACACGGGCCCCTGCCCGGCCACGAGCATGACCCCCTCGAGGGGCTCGAACCGGGAGCGGCCCGCGTGGATGTCCTCGCCGGCGTCGACCAGGGTGCGCAGCTGCCACCACGTGGGGGCCATCAGGTTGACCTCGCCGGCCCGGAAACGGCGCAGCAGCTCGGCGGGCGACGCCCAGCCGTGGCTGGCCGCCTCGGAGGACATCCGCTCGGGGGACTGGCCCTGCGGCAGGTGGACGGCGAAGAAGAACGTGTCGTAGCGGCGCGGGCCCCCGTGCGGGGTGATCCACCGGGACCAGGGCACGAGCGCGCCGGCGTCGGGGCGCAGCCCCTCGTGGTCGAGCAGCTCCCCGAAGTCCACCTCGTGGCGCTCGACGGCGCCGCGCAGCTCGTCCGGGAACGCGGCCACCCGGGCCGGGTCCACGGGGGTGCCGGTGTCGGCGTCCCGGGCCAGGAGCACTCCGGTCTCCTCGAACGTCTCGCGGACGGCGGCGGCCAGCACGCGGCCGGCGCCCTCGGCGGGGTCGAGTCCCGTGAGGGTGCCGTGGGCGTCCACGGGCTCGTGCGGCAGCCCCAGGCGCCGGCCCCAGTCGGCCAGATCCGTGCCCTCCCACAGCCGGTCCGGCAGGTCGTCCGCGGGGTCCACGCGGCCGCCGGGGAAGGCCGTGGCGTGGGCGCTGAAGGCCATGGTCCCGGCGCGGCGGACGGTGAACACCGAGGTCTCGCCGCCGGCCCCGGGTCGGACCAGCACGAGGGAGGAGGCGGGCACCGCCGGGACCCGGGGCCGGTCCTCGGCGGCCGGCGGTTCGGCTGGCGGGGCGGCGGGTCTCACGGTGCCTCCTCGGTTCGGGCGATCATGGTCCGGACGCACGGGCCGACGACGGCGGCTCCGGCCGCTCCCGCGCGCGGGTCATGCGGCCCGCACGTGCGCGGACCCGTAGTCTGTAGCGTAAGTCACCGCGCTCGGGGCGGAGGCCCCGGGGCGAGACCGCGACCCAAGGAGGAGAGGCCGTGAAGATCCTGGTGCTGGCCAAGCAGGTGCCGGACACGTGGCAGGAGCGTGAGCTGAGCCTGGAGACCGGCTGGGTGGTGCGCGACGGCGCGGCCGAGCCCGTGCCGGACGAGATCAGCGAGCGCGTCATGGAGGTCGCCCTGGGCTGGCGGGACGCCGGCGCGGACGTCGAGGTCGTGGCCCTGACGGTGGGCCCCGAGGACTCCTCGAAGACCCTGCGCAAGATGCTGGCCATGGGCGCGGACTCCGCCGTGCAGATCACCGACGACGCGCTCGTCGGCTCGGACGCCGTGGAGACGGCCCGCGTGATCGCCGCGGCCGTCGAGAAGGAGGGCGCCGACCTCGTGCTCGCCGGCACGCTGTCCACGGACGGCGGCACCGGCGTGGTGCCGGCCATGGTCGCCGAGCTCCTGGATCGGCCCTACCTGCCGCACGTCGAGGCCCCCGAGCTGGCCGACGGCGAGCTGACCGGCACCGTGGCGACCTCGGACGCGGACGTGCGCGCCGCCGTCGCCCTGCCCGCCGTGGCGGGCCTGACGGAGAAGACCGCCGAGCCGCGGTTCCCGAACTTCAAGAACATCATGGCGGCCAAGAAGAAGCCGCTCACCGTGCTGTCCCTGGCCGACCTCGGCATCGCCGCGGGCCCGGCCGAGGCCGCCTACCGCTCCGTGATGGTCTCGGCGGACACGCGTCCCGAGCGTGCCGCGGGCGAGAAGATCACCGACGACGGCACCGCCGCCGAGCGGCTGGTGGAGTTCCTCGCGGGTCGGGGGCTCGTGTGAGCGCGAACGTGGAGGAGACCGAGATGACGACGCAGACCGACGCCGCGAACAGCGGTCAGACCGTGCTGGTGCACGCCGAGATCGGCGCGGACGGCGCGCTCCGCCCGGTCGTGGCCGAGCTGCTCGGCGCCGCGGCCACCGTGGGCGTGCCCGAGGCCGTCCTCGTGACCGGCGCGGAGGGCAGGGACGCCGCCGTCGCCCGTCTGGGGGAATACGGCGCTACGCGCGTCCACGTCCTCGTGGCCGACGACGCCGCCACCACCCTCGGCGACGCCGCCGTGCAGGCCCTCGCCGCCGCGACCGCCCGCACCGCGCCCGTGGCCGTGCTGCTCTCCGGCAGCCCCGAGTCCCGCGCGGTGGCCGGCCGCCTGTCCGTCCGCGCCCGCGGCCCCGTCTGCGCGGATGCCGTGGGACTGCGCTGGGCCGACGACGAGGTCATCGCCCGCCACTCCGTGTTCGGCGGCGACTACCTCAGCGAGTCCACCGGCGAGGGCGGCCCCCGGATCATCACCATGCGCCCCGGCGCCGTCGCGGACCGGGCCCCGGCCGTCGAGGCGCCCGAGGTCGTGGAGCTGGCCGCCGCCGAGCTCGGCCCGGTGACCGCCGGCGCCCGGGTGCTCGAGGTGAACGCCCGCACGCAGAACTCCGCCCGTCCGCCCCTGCGCGGCGCGAAGACCGTCGTCGCCGGCGGACGCGGCGTGGGCTCCGAGGAGGGCTTCGCGATCGTCGAGCAGCTCGCCGACGAGCTCGGCGCCGCCGTGGGTGCCTCGCGTGCCGCCGTCGACTCCGGCTACACCGCGGCTGAGCGCCAGGTGGGCCAGACCGGAGTGATCGTGTCCCCGAACCTGTACATCGCCCTCGGCATCTCCGGCGCCATCCAGCACCTGGCCGGCATGAAGACCGCCAAGACCATCGTGGCGATCGACAAGAACGAGGACGCCGAGATCTTCGAGCACGCCGACTTCGGCGTGGTCGGGGACATCTTCCAGGTGGTCCCGCAGGTCATCGAGCAGCTGCGCACCCGCCGCGGCTGAACCGGTGCGGGCGCGGTCCGCAGCGGATCGCGCCCCTCGGACGAGGAGAAGCATGCCCAAGCAGCGAATGGCCGGCTACGTCCCCCTGAAGGGCGCCCCGGCCGAGAACGAGCCCGCCCCCGCCCCGGCGCAGGACACCACGACGGCGGCCCCGGCCCCGGTGGTCGCGGCCGCCGTCCCGGTGGTGTCGTCCGCGCCGGTGTCGAACCTGACGCCCCTGTCCGCGCGACGCCGCATGGCCGGGTACGTCCCGTTCGCCCGCGAGGCCGAGTGGCTCGGCGGTGCCCCCGCCCCGGCCGCGGGCTCGACCCCGCCCGCCACTCCGCCGCTGCCCGCCGCCCCCGAGCCCATCGCCGCCTCAGCGTCCCCGACGCGGGCCCCCGCACCCGCGGAGACCGAGCCCGTCGTGCCGGACGTGGCGGCCGCCGTCGCCGCCTCCGCGGCCGGTGCGCCCGCCGCGGCCGGGGTGGGCGCGCCCGTGGACTCCGACCTCGTGCCGCTCGCGGAGCGGCGACGCATGGCCGGGTACGTGCCGTTCGCCCGGGAGGGGGAGTGGTTCACCGAGCTGGCCGCCGTGGGCGCCCCCACCGCGCCGGAGACGGTGGCGCAGGAGGTCGACGCACCGGAGCAGGCCACCGCCGAGCCCACGGCCGAGCCCGCCGCCGCGGCGCCGGCCCGGCCGGTCGTCGCCGAGCCGGCCGATGCGGAACCGGCCGTCGCCGCCCCCGTGGCCGCGGCACCGGCCCCGGAGCCGGCCCCCACCGCGCCGGACACCCGTTCGGCCCCGCCGGCCTCCGCCGCGCAGCCGCCCCGGGCCGCCCCCGGGGCCGCCACCGGCACGCCCGCCCGCGCCGCGGACACGGACGTGGACCAGGCCGCCCCCCCGTCCCGTCTGCGCAAGGCGCTGCCGGCGGTGGCCGGCGTCGTGGTGCTGGCGCTGCTCGCGGTGCTGGCCGCACGCTGGCTGCGGAGCCTCGACCCGGTGGCGGACTTCATCGCGACCTATGACGGGCACCCGGTCCTGCCCGAGGGCACCCCCGAGGGGATGCCCTGGTGGATGGGCTGGCAGCACTTCCTGAACATGTTCCTGATGGTGCTGATCATCCGGACGGGGCTGCAGATCCGTCACGAGACACGGCCTCCGGCCAACTTCACGCCGACGAAGGACGGCCTGTTCTCGGCGCGGGGCAACACCCCGAAGAAGTTCTCGCTCACCATCTGGATGCATCAGGCCCTCGACGCGCTGTGGCTGCTCAACGGCGCGATCTTCGTGGTCCTGCTGATCGTCACCGGCCACTGGGCGCGGATCGTGCCCACGGACCCGCACGTGTTCCAGCACGCCCTGTCCGCCGGCATCCAGTACCTGTCCCTGGACTGGCCCACGGAGAACGGCTGGGTGCACTACAACGCGCTGCAGATGATCTCCTACGCGCTGGTGGTGTTCGTGGCCGCCCCGCTCGCCGCCCTCACGGGCTGGCGCATGTCCTCGTGGTTCCCCACGGAGGCCAAGGGACTGAACAAGGCGTTCCCCATGGAGGTGGCCCGCAAGGTGCACTTCCCGGTGATGGTCTTCTTCGTGGCGTTCATCCTGGTGCACGTGTTCCTCGTGGCCTTCACGGGCCTGCTGACGAACCTGAACCACATGTACACCTCGCGCGGCGGCGCCACCGACGCGTGGGGCCTCGTGGTCTTCCTCGTGAGCGTGGCGGTCACCGCCGCCGCCTGGTTCTTCCTGAAGCCCGCCTTCACGGCCCCCGTGGCCTCCCGGTTCGGCACCGTGGGCCGTTGAGCCGACCCCACGACGACGGCGCCTCCTCCTCCCCCCCCGGGACTTTCGAACGTGATGTCGGGGGAATGAGCGCTTTCGAACGTGGGATAGGCCCTCTCTCACGTTCGAAAGCACTCGGGCGCTCGGGCGGGCGGGGCGTCAGCTCCGGGTCGCGCGGAAGGTGACCTGCACCTGGACCATCGGCTTGTCGGCCACGGGGACGCCGTCGGCGCCGACCGGCACGAGGTCCACCTCCACGAGGCGCAGGGACCGGCCGGCATGCCGCACCCGCGTGAGGGCGACCATCTCGCCGTGACCCGGGCGCACGAACACCACGTGCACGGCCTGGACGTCGTAGCGCTCGCGGTCCGGCATGGCCGCCTGCGCGGCGGTGACCGCCCGCAGCGTCATGGCCCCGCCGTGGACGGCGCCCGACGGGTTGGCCAGCTCCGGCTTCGGGGCGAAGCGGGCGCCCGCGGTCGCCGCGGCGGCGACGGCGGGGCGCACGTCCGGATCGGCCGTCGGCAGCGACTCGGGGCGGGCGGCCAGCAGCCCCGGCATGGGCACGCGGGTCTCGGCCCCGCGGGGCAGCCGTCCGGCGGCGACGAACTCGGCCATCCGCTCCGGTGCTCCGGCGGGCACCGACTGGAACCAGCCGGTCGCCTCGACGACACGACGCCCGTCCGTGTCCTCGAGCCACGCACGGGCCACGCCGCCGCCGGCATCCCAGGACAGCGGGCGGGTCCAGCACTCCAGCAGCGGGCCGTCGTCGTCCCCGGCCGTGACGGCCGCCGCGTCGAAGGCGGGCAGGGGGCCGAGCACGTTGACCTGCAGCTCGGTGGTGACCACGGTCTCGATGTCCCGTGCTGCGTGGTGCACGGCCACCGCGGTGGCGTTGTCCATGATCACGGTGGCCGCCGCACCGGTGGGCCGGCCGTCCAGGTCGAGGCACCACGGGCCGACCTCGAACGCGGCCGGGTTGAGGGCGCCGTCCCGCTCGGTCATCAGCGCGTGGCGGCGGATGCCGAACAGCTGTTCCGTGCGGCCGGAGGCGTGGGAGCGGGGGCCGGTGGGCGAGTCCGCGGTGGGGCTGGTGGTGGTCTGCACGGGGAGCACGCTAGCCCACGGCCCGGCGGCGACACGGCGAATCATTGGATGTCCTAGTATCATGGTGATGACAGTCACACCCTGTCGCCGCCCGCGGTGCCACCCCCGCCCCACCCCGTCGTGGGCCGCCCGCGCGGCCGGACCGAGCCCCAGGAGGACGAACCCATGTTCCCCATCACCGACGACCAGAAGGCCCTGGTCGACGCCGTCCGCGACTTCGCCGAGCAGCGCGTCGCCCCGCACGCCCTCGACTGGGACGCCGAGAAGCACTTCCCGGTGGACGTCCTCGCCGAGGCCGGCGAGCTCGGCCTGGGCGGCATCTACGTGGGGGAGGAGCATGGCGGCACCGGCCTGGAGCGCACGGACGCGATCCTGATCTTCGAGGAGCTCGCCAAGGCGGACCCGGCCTTCGCCGCCTACATCTCCATCCACAACATGGTCGCCTGGATGATCGACTCCTTCGGCAGCGACGAGCAGCGCGCCCGCTGGATCCCCGACCTCGTGGGCATGGAGCACCTGGCCAGCTACTGCCTCACCGAGCCCGGTGCCGGTTCGGACGCGGCCGCGCTGAAGACCCGCGCCGTCCGCGACGGCGACCACTACGTCCTCAACGGCGTCAAGCAGTTCATCTCCGGCGCCGGCGCGTCCGACTGCTACGTGGTGATGTGCCGCACCGCGGACACGGGCGCCCGGGGGATCTCCGCCGTCGTGGTCCGCAGGGACACCCCCGGCCTGTCCTTCGGCCCCAACGAGAAGAAGATGGGCTGGCACACCCAGCCCACGCGCCAGGTGATCTTCGAGGACGTCCGCGTGCCCGTGGCCGACCGCCTCGGCGAGGAGGGCGACGGCTTCCGCATCGCCATGAAGGGCCTCAACGGCGGCCGCCTGAACATCGGCGCCTGCTCCATCGGCGGCGGCCTGGCCGCCCTGGACAAGGCCACCCGCTACCTCAAGGAGCGCAGCGCGTTCGGCGAGCCGCTCGCCACCAAGCAGGCCCTCGTCTTCGAGCTCGCGGACATGTCCGTGAAGCTGGAGACCGCCCACACGATGCTCATGCGCGCCGCGGACGCCCTGGACCGCAACGACCCGGACACCGTGCGCCTGTGCGCCATGGCCAAGCTCGTGGCCACCGAGTCCGGCTACGAGGCCGCCGACACCGCCCTGCAGCTGCACGGCGGCTACGGCTACCTGCACGAGTACGGCGTGGAGAAGCTCGTCCGCGACCTGCGCGTGCACCGGATCCTCGAGGGCTCCAACGAGATCATGCGCATGATCGTGGGTCGCGGCCTGATCGGCTGACGCCGGGGGGCCCGCCAGGTCGCCCCCACAGCACGGCGCCCCGCGGCCACCACACGTGGCCACGGGGCGCCGTCCGTCGGGGCGGGCTCAGCCGAGCTGCAGCGGGTCCACCCCGGACACGGGCTCGAAGTGCCCGGCCACGTCCTCGGCCGAGACGTCCTCGAGCCGGGCCGGACTCCACGTCGGGTCCTTGTCCTTGTCCACGAGCAGCGCGCGGATGCCCTCGGCCATGTCCGGCTCGCGCATCAGGTGGGTGCCGATCGTGAACTCCTGGCGCAGCGCGTCGGCCACGGTCAGGTCCGCCCCGCGCGCGGCCAGCCGGCGCTGGGCCTCGTGGGCCACGGCGACGGCGGTCGGGGACTTGGTGCGGATGGCCTCGGCGGCCCTCCCCGCGGCCTCGGCGTGCTCCCCGCCCGCGGCGGCGCGCTCGTCCAGGGCGGCGAGGACCTCGGCGGCCGTCTCCCGGCCGTAGGCGTCCTCGATCCACTCCCGGCCGGCCACCAGGGCGGAGGCGGGCCGAGCGCCCTCGGCCACCGCGAACCGGGCCAGCACCTCGTCGGCGGCGGCGAAGGCGGCCTCGTCGCGCGCGCCCGCGTCCGCGGCCGAGCCGAGGGCGCCGAACGCCGCGGCGAGGGCCTGCTCGAGCTCGTCCAGCCGGGCGGACTCCACGAAGACGTCCGCCAGGCCCAGGGCCACCGCGTCGGAACCGGAGGCGTGCGCCGAGGTCGCGGCCAGGTGCCGGCCCGCCTGGAAGGGCGCACGGGCGAGGTGGAAGGAGCCGCCGACGTCGGGGGTGAACCCGATCGCCGTCTCGGGCATGCCGGCGCGGGTCCGCTCGGTGGCCACGCGGTGCGAGCCGTGCGCGGACACGCCCATGCCGCCGCCCAGGACGACCCCGTCCATGAAGGCCACGTACGGCTTGGGGTAGGCGGCGATGCGCTCGTTCATCGCGTACTCGTCGCGGAAGAACTGCTCGGCCTCCGCGAACCGCCCGGCCAGGAGGGAGGAGCGCAGGGAGACGACGTCGCCGCCGGCGCACAGCCCCTTCTCGCCGGCACCGCGGATCAGCACGCCGCGCACGGCGGGGTCCGCGGCCCAGTCGGTCAGGGCCGCGTCGATCGCCTGGACCATGTCCTGCGTCAGCGCGTTCAGGGCGCGCGGACGGTTCAGCGTGATGCGGCCGAGGCCGTCGCGGACCTCGAGGAGCACCTCGCCCGCCGCGCCCTCCTGTGCGGCCGCGGGGGCCGTCGTCGCGGTGGTCTGCGCGTCGCTCATCGGTGCTGCCACCCCGCCTCGCGCTTGGCCGCGAACGCGTCCATGCCCTCCTTCTGGTCCGCCGTGGCGAACGCGGAGTGGAACACGCGGCGCTCGAAGGCGATGCCCTGGGCGAGCGTGGTCTCGAACGCGGCGTTGACGGCCTCCTTGGCCATCCAGGAGGCCGGCTTGGACTTGGACGCGATGGTCGCGGCCACCTCCAGCGCCTCCTCGAGGGCCTTCTCGTCGGCCACCACGCGGGAGACGAGCCCGATGCGCTCGGCCTCCTCCGCCCCGATCATGCGGCCGGTGAGGATCATGTCCATGGCCTTCGCCTTGCCCACGGCGCGGGTCAGGCGCTGGGAGCCGCCCATGCCGGGGATGACGCCGAGGTTGATCTCGGGCTGACCGAACTTCGCGCCCTCGCCGGCCACGAGCACATCGGCCATCATGGCCAGCTCGCAGCCGCCGCCGAGGGCGTAGCCGGTCACGCACGCCACGATGGGGGTGCGGGCACGGGTGAGCCCGTCCCAGCCGGCGAACCAGTCGGCCGCGTACATCTCGGAGAACTCCTTGGTGGCCATCTCCTTGATGTCCGCGCCGGCGGCGAACGCCTTGGGGGAGCCGGAGAGCAGGATCGCCCCGATCTCCGGGTCGGTGTCCAGCTCCTGCACCGCCGCGACGACGGCGCGCATCGTCGCCTCGTTCAGCGCGTTCAGGGCCTTCGGCCGGTTCAGGCGGATGTGGCCGACCCGGCCCTGCCGCTCGACGATGATCGGCGACTCGGCGCCGTCCGGGGTGGTCTGCTCGCTCATGCCTCGCTCCTGTCCGTGTGTGATGCTCGGATGTCCTCGATGATGCCGGAGAAGTCGCGGGCGGCGCCTTCTCCGGCGGCGTACTCGGCGTACTTGGCCTGCGCGAGGCGGCCCAGGTCGGCCGCCACGCCCTGCTCGTCCAGGGCCGCGAGCGCGAGCCCGAGGTCCTTGGCCATCAGGGCGCCGGCGAAGCCGGGCTGGAAGTCCCGGTTCGCGGGGGAGCCGGGGACGGGGCCGGGCACCGGGCAGTTGGTGGTCAGGGACCAGCACTGCCCGGAGGCCTTGCTCATCACGTCGTACAGGGCCTGGTGCTGCAGGCCCAGGCGCTCGCCCAGGACGAAGGCCTCGGCGACGGCGATCTGCGTGACCCCCAGCACCATGTTGTTGCAGATCTTCGCGGCCTGGCCCAGGCCGGCGGCCCCGCAGTGCACGATCCGCGCGCCCATGACCTCGAGCAGCGGCAGCACCTCGGCGTACACCTCGTCCGAGGCGCCCACCATGAAGGCGAGGGTGCCGGCCTCGGCGCCCACCTGGCCGCCCGAGACCGGTGCGTCGGCCGCCCGCATGCCCGCCGCCTCCGCCGCCGCGGCCGCCTCGCGGGCCTCGGCGACGTCGATGGTCGAGCAGTCCAGGAACACGGTGCCGGGCCGGGCGGCGGCGAGCAGGCCGCCGTCGCCGTCCTCCCCCCGGTAGACGTCCAGCACCAGGCGTCCGTGGGGGAGCATGGTCAGCACGACGTCGGCCTCCGCGGCCGCCGCGGCCGTGTCCGTGACGGTCTCGACGCCGGCCGCACGGGCCTTCTCGAGGGCCTCGGGGACGAGGTCGAAGCCGAGCACGCGGTGGCCCGCGGCGGCGAGGTTGGCGGCCATGGGGCCGCCCATGTGGCCGAGGCCGATGAACAGAACGGTGGTCATGGGGTCCTCCTGGTCAGGACGGGTTGCGGGGAGGTCAGGAGCCGGCCGGCATCACGAAGCTGGCGCCCTCGCGCACGCCGGAGGGCCAGCGCGTGGTGACGGTCTTCGTCTTGGTGTAGAACTTCAGCCCGTCCGTGCCGTGCTGGTTCAGGTCGCCGAAGCCGGAGGCCTTCCAGCCGCCGAAGGTGTAGTAGGCGATCGGCACGGGGATCGGCACGTTCACGCCGACCATGCCGGTGTCCACGCGGGTGGAGAAGTCGCGGGCGGCGTCGCCGTCGCGGGTGAAGATGGCCACGCCGTTGCCGAACTCGTGCTCGTTCACGAGCGTGAGCGCCTCCTCGTAGTCCTTCGCGCGGACCACGGAGAGCACCGGGCCGAAGATCTCCTCGCGGTAGATGCTCATCTCCGGGGTGACGCGGTCGAACAGGGTGGCGCCCACGTAGAACCCGTCCTCGTGGCCCTCGACGACGACGCCCCGGCCGTCCTCGACCAGGTCGGCGCCCGCCTCGACGCCGGCCGCGATGCAGCCCTCGATGCGCTCCTTCGCGTCCTTCGAGACGACGGGGCCGAAGTCCGAGGACGCGTCGAGCGACGGGCCGACCGTGAGGTCCTTGATGCGCTCGCGGAGCAGGGCGATCAGGCGGTCGGCGGTCTCCTCGCCGACCGGGACGGCCACGGAGATCGCCATGCAGCGCTCGCCGGCGGAGCCGAAGGCGGCGCCGACCAGGGCGTCGGCGGTCATCTCGAGGTCCGCGTCCGGCATGACCACGGCGTGGTTCTTGGCCCCGCCGAAGCACTGCGCGCGCTTGCCCATGCGGCCGGCGTGCGCGTAGATGGACTGCGCGATCGGGGTGGAGCCGACGAAGCCGACGGCCTTGACGCGCGGGTCCTCGATGAGCGCGTCCACGGCGGCCTTGTCGCCGTGCACCACGTTGAGGGCGCCGGCGGGCATGCCGGCCTCGAGGGCCAGCTCGGCCAGGCGCACCGGCACGGAGGGGTCGCGCTCGGAGGGCTTGAGGACGAAGGCGTTGCCCGCCGCCAGGGCGATGCCGGCCTTCCACAGCGGGATCATCGCCGGGAAGTTGAAGGGCGTGATGCCCACGGCCACGCCGAGCGGCTGGCGGATGGAGTGCACGTCGATGCCGGTGCCCGCGTCGGCGGTGAACTCGCCCTTGAGCAGGTGCGGGGCGCCCGCGGCGAACTCCACGACCTCGATGCCGCGCTGGATGTCACCCTTGGCGTCCGGGAAGGTCTTGCCGTGCTCCTGGGCGAGCACGGTGGCCAGCTCGTCCATGTTCTCGTTGATCAGGTCGACCCAGCGCAGCAGGATGCGGCCGCGGCGCTGCGGGTTCAGCGTCGACCATGCGGCGAAGCCCTCCTCGGCGGAGGCCAGGGCGGCGTCGATCTCCTCGGCGGAGGCCAGCGGCACGCGGCCCGCCACGCGGCCCGTGGCCGGGTGGTAGACGTCGCTGTGCCGGCCGGAGGCGCCCTCGCGCCGCTCGCCGTGCACGAAGTGGGGGATCACGGGGGCGGTCTCGGTGGGCGCGGTCTTCTCGGACATGGGGGCTCCTCGCGGGTCCAGGCGGAAGGCGGACGCCGGGCGACGCCGCCCACGGCGGGCGTGGCGGGCCCGGCCGTGCGTGTGATCTGGGTTACTCATCCGCTAATCTAGGATGAGAACGTAGGACATGCAACTATCGAACTCGGGGGGTATCCCGAGGAGGAAGGGAGGGTCCGCCCATGGACCTGTCGAACCAGAGCGCGATCGTCACCGGCGGGGCCTCGGGCCTCGGCCATGCCACCGCCCGCCGCCTGGCGGACGCGGGCGCCGCCGTCGTGGTGGTGGACCTGCCGGACCGCGAGGGCGAGACCGTCCGCGCGGACGCTGTGGCCGCCCTCGGTCCCCGCGCGCGTTTCGTGACGGGCGACGTCACCGCCGAGGACACCGCCCGGGAGGCCGTGGCCGCCGCGCTGGAGGCCGGGCCGCTGCGGGTGCTGGTCAACTGCGCCGGCGTGGCGACGCCGGGCAAGCTCGTGGGTCGCGACGGGCCGCTGTCCGCCGAGGCGCTGAGCCGGGTCCTGGCGATCAATACGGTCGGCACCGTGTCGATGATGGCCCAGGCCGCCGCCGCGATGAAGGCGCAGGAGCCGCTCGGCGAGGACCGCGGCGTCATCGTGAACACCGCGTCCGTGGCGGCCTACGACGGGCAGATCGGCCAGATCGCGTACGCCGCCTCCAAGGGCGCCGTGGTCGCGCTGACCCTGCCGGCGGCCCGCGAGCTCGCCTCCGCGCAGATCCGCGTGGTCACGATCGCCCCCGGCCTCATGGAGACGCCCATGATGGCCGGCCTGCCCGAGGCCGCCCGCGAGGCGCTGTCCACCAAGACCCCGCATCCGGCCCGCCTCGGCCGGCCCGAGGACTACGCGCTGCTCGTCGAGCAGATCGTGTCCAACCCGTTCCTGAACGGCGAGGTCATCCGGCTCGACGGCGCCGTGCGCCTCGAGCCCCGCTGAGCCGGACGGCCCGGAGGCCGGGGAGCACGTCAGGAGGAGGTGTGCTCCGACGTCGCGGGCGCGCCGGCGTCGGGGCCGTCGGCCTCGAAGTCACCGGCCTGGGCGCGGAACCGGCCGAGGACGTCGATGAGGGTGTCCACGTCCGCCGGATCGAAGCCGGAACGGCCGAAGACCTCGGCGTTGAGCGTCTCCGTGGCGGCGACGGCGACGCGCCGGCCCTCGTCCGTGAGGGCGAGCACGAGCGCGCGGCGGTCCGACTCGTGGGGTGTGCGCTCCACCAGCCCGGCGGCCTCGAGCCGGTCCACCGCATTGGTCACCGAGGTGGGGTGGACCTGCAGGAGCGCGGACGCCTTGGACATCCGCATCCGCTTCTCGCGCGAGAAGTTCAGCAGCGCCAGCAGCTCGTACCGCGCGAAGGTGAGCCCGTAGGGCTTGAGCGCGGCCTGCGCCCGACCCAGCAGGATCTGCTGGGCCCGCATGATCGAGGTGATGGCGGCCATCGGGCGGGCGACGTCACCCCATCCGTGACGCTCCCAGTTCCGGGCGGCCTCCCGGATGGGGTCCTGGGCGAGGGGTGGCTTCTTCATGGCGCTCCAGACTAGCGGCGCACCGGGGGTCCCCCGCCACCGCCGGACACGGACGGGGCGGTGGCGGGGAACGGCCGGTCAGCGCTGCAGGTCCAGGTCCTCCTCGCGGAACTCGGTGCCGTAGCCGTCCGGGGCGGCGCCCGTCTGGGCGCGCTCGACCTCGGCCTTGCGCAGCTCCACGCGGCGGATCTTGCCCGAGATGGTCTTCGGCAGCTCGAGGAACTCGATGCGGCGGATGCGCTTGTACGGGGGCAGCTGGGTGAGCGTGAACTGCAGGATCGCCCGGGCGGTCTCCGCGGTGGGCTCGTGGCCCGGGGCGAGGGTGACGAAGGCCTTCGGCACGGCCAGGCGCAGCTCGTCCGGGGTGGGGACGATCGCGCCCTCCATCACGGCCGGGTGCTTGACCAGCACCGACTCCAGCTCGAACGGGGACACCTTGTAGTCCGAGGACTTGAAGACGTCGTCCGCGCGGCCCACATAGGTCAGCACGCCGTTCTCGTCGCGGCGGGCGATGTCGCCGGTGTGGAAGACGCCGTCGCGGAACACCTCGTCCGTCTTCTCCTGGTTGCCGTAGTAGGACTTCAGCAGGCCCACCGGACGCGGGTCGAGGCGCAGGCAGATCTCGCCCTCCTCGGCCTCCTGGCCCGTGAGCGGGTCGATCAGGGTGACGTCCATGCCGGGCAGCGGGCGGCCCATCGCGCCGATGACGACCTTCTGGCCGGGGGTGTTGGCGACCTGCAGGGTGGTCTCGGTCATGCCGAAGCCGTCGCGGATCGTGGTGCCCCACGCCTGGTGCACCTGGTCGATCACCTCCGCGTTGAGCGGCTCGCCCGCGGAGATGGTCTTGGTCGGCGGGGTCTTCAGCTGCGCCAGGTCCGCCTTGATGAGCATGCGCCACACGGTGGGCGGGGCGCAGAAGCTCGTGACGCCGTAGCGCTCCATGTTGGCCATCAGGGCCGCGGGGTCGAACTTGCGGGCGTTGTGCACGAAGATCGTGGCCTCCGCGATCCACGGGGCGAAGAAGTTGGACCACGCGTGCTTGGCCCAGCCCGGGGAGGCCACGTTGAGGTGCACGTCGCCCGGCTCCAGACCGATCCAGTAGAGCGTCGTGAGGTGGCCGACCGGGTACGAGGTGTGGGTGTGCTCCACGAGCTTCGGCTTCGAGGTGGTTCCCGAGGTGAAGTAGAAGAGCAGTGTCTCGTCCGCGGGGGTCGGCTCGGCCGGGGTCAGCTCCGTGGCGGCGTCGGCGGCGTCGTCGTAGGAGAGCACGGTGTGGCCGGCGACCTCGGGGGCGCGGCGCGCCGGGCCCTCCGCGAAGACGCCCGGCACGTGCACCAGGTGCAGGCCCTCGCCGACGCCGGCGAACTTGGCCAGGTCCTCGGCGCCGGCCACGGCCCACGCGGCGCCGGCGCGCGTCACGCGGTCCTCGAGGTCCCCGGAGGTCATCTGCGTGGTGGTGGGCACCATGACCACCCGCAGCTTGATGCAGGCGAGCATGAACTCCCACAGCTCCACCTGGTTGTTCAGCATGAGGATGAGGCGGTCGCCGCGGCGCAGGCCCTGCGCGGAGAGCCAGTTCGCCACCCGGTTGGAGGCCGCGGAGAGCTCGGCGAAGGTGCGCTCGGTGCTGCGCCCGTCGTCCTCGGCGATGATCAGCGCCGGCACGTCCGCGCGGGCCGGGTCCTGGGCCAGGCGGTCGAACCAGTCGAAGCCGAAGTTGAAGTGCTCGAAGCGGGGCCACTCGAACTCGGCGCGGGCGCGCTCGTCGTCGGTCTGGCACTCGACCAGCAGGTCGCGGGCCGCGCGGAACACCTCCGTCGGCGACGGGGCGGTGGGGTCCTGGACGGTCATGGGTCCCTCCTCGGGGTGGCTGCTGAACGGATCCTTGGCCGGGGGCCTGTGATCTGGAACACTAGTGGCAGACCTGGATAGTTGGAAGTCCTACAGTCGGATTCGCGGCGAAACCGCCCGCCGTCGTCGGACCGCCCCCGAAGGAGAGCCATGACCGCCATCGCCGACCGCCCCGTCCCCGCCTCCGGCGCGCCCGCCGTCACCCCCGGCCTGCCCCACGTGGACCTGCTGCGCCTCCGGGACCGCCTCGAGCCGGCCGAGCGTGCCCGGCTCGACGCGATCGAGGACCACCTGCAGACTCGCGTGCGACCGCACCTGATCCGGTACTGGGACGCCGAGGAGTTCGCGTTCGACCTGCTGCCGGGCCTGGCCGAGCTGGGTCTGGGGCGCCTCGTCCTGGACGGCTCGTCCTCGCTGTTCCAGCAGCTCGTGCACGCCGAGATCGCCCGCGTGGACCTGTCCCTGTCCGCCCTCGTGGGCATCCACAACGAGCTCAACCTCGGCATGATCGCCGGCCTGGGCTCGGAGCGGCAGAAGGCCACATGGCAGGGACGCCTCGAGTCCTTCGACGCCCTCGGCGCGTTCTGCCTCACCGAGCCGGACCACGGCTCGGACATCGCCGGCGGCCTCGCCACCACCGCCACCCGCGACGGCGACGAGTGGGTCATCCGCGGCGCCAAGCGCTGGATCGGGGCCGGCACGATCGCCGACGTCGCGCTCGTCTGGGCGCGCGACACCGCCGACGGCGAGATCAAGGGCTTCGTGGTGCCCACCGACACCCCCGGCTACGAGGCCACCAAGATCAGCGGGAAGATGGGCCTGCGGATCATGCAGAACGCGGACATCACCCTGGACGTGCGCCTGCCCGCCGACGCGATCCTGCCCGGCGCCACCACCTTCGCCGCCACCCGCGCCCTGCTGCGCGACTCGCGCATGTGGGTCGGCTGGCAGGGCGTCGGCGCGCAGATGGGCGTGCTGGACGTGCTGCGCTCCTACGCGCTGCGGCGGGAGCAGTTCGGCCGCCCGCTGGCCGCGTTCCAGCTGATCCAGGCCCAGATCGCCGAGGTCGCCGGCAACCTGGCCGCCTCCGCCGGGATGATGCTCCAGGTGGACGCCCTGCGGCAGGAGGGGCGGATGGAGATGATGCACGCGGCGATGGCCAAGGCCACCTCGACCCGGCTGGCCCGGTCCTCGGCGGCGCTCGCCCGCGACGCCCTCGGTGGCAACGGCCTGCTCACGGAGCACGAGATCGCCAAGATCATGGGGGACGTGGAGGCCATCTACTCCTACGAGGGCTCCTACGGCATGAACACCCTGATCGTGGGGCGGGCCCTCACCGGCGTCTCGGCCTTCGTGTGAGCCACGCGTCCCGCAGGTCCTGGATCAGCGGGCGGTGGGCGATGAGCAGCAGCACGCCCGCCACCGGGATGACCACCTCGAAGCCCAGCCAGAGATAGCCGGCCGCGCCCGCCACCCCGCCCAGGAAGAACAGGGCCACGAGCAGCGCCAGCAGACCCACGCGCCGCGGCTCCCCGACGACGGGGGCCGCGGCCCCGGGGCCGTTGCGGTACAGGATCTTGCCGAGCTCGACGCCGATGTCCGTGACCATGCCCGTCACGTGGGTGGTGCGGATCGGCCACGCCCCGATGCGGGTGATCAACGCGTTCTGCAGGCCCATGGTGAAGCACAGCACGGCCACCACGACGAGCGGCCGGTGCGCATCGCGGACGTGCTCGGCCAGCAGGCCGAACACCAGCATGCCGACGCCCTCGAGCAGGAGGATGGTGGCGTAGCGCGAGCGGAGGCCGTTGACCCGGCCCCAGTTGAACACCAGCGCGCAGACGACCCCGCCCAGGATGAACATGGCCAGCGCGAGCAGGCCCGTGCCGACCAGACCCGGGGCGTGGAGGACCGCCGCGTCCGCCATGGACGCCACGATCCCCGTCATGTGGGACGTGTACGTGGCCACGGCGACGAAGCCCACGGAGTTGAGGATCCCCGCGATCGCGGTCAGCACCAGCGCCAGGTGGGTGTTGCGGCGCACGGTGCGCTCGGGGGCGCACAGGTCGAGCACCCCGCCACCCTACGGCTGGACGCCGCCGTCGGCACCGACGCGGGAGGCGCCGTCGTCGACGCCTCCCGTCACCGTGCCCGGGGTCGGGCTCAGTAGCTGGAGTAGCCGTCCTCCGACAGGGTGTGCTTCTCGTCGCCCGTGATGGCGGGGTTGAACACCGAGATCAGGTGCATGTCCTCGGTGCCGCCGCGCAGGTCGTGCGGCTCGTGGTCCGGCAGGACGTAGATGACGCCCGGCGTGATCTCGTGGACGGTGCCGTCCGGCTCCACCACGGAGCCGTTGCCCGCGATGCAGTAGCAGGCCTCCTGGTGGTGGCGGTACTGGAGCTTCGAGGACGATCCGGCGCGCACGATCGTGTGGGCGACGGCGAAGCCCATCTCGTCCTTCGCGGTGATGAGGCGTTCGGAGGTGCCTCCGCCCCACTCGACCTTCTCGACGTCGTTCCGGCTGCGGGTGTACATGGGTGGATCGCTCCCTCGGTCGGCTCCGGGGCGGAGGAACACGCCCGCCCGTCGTCGTCACGGTAGGCACGGGCGCGGGGGGCGACTCAACCCCTCCCGGACGCCCGTTTCCTCAACGAAAGCGCGTCGATCCGCCGCGCCCGGCCCCTCCCGGTCGCACTGTGACGCGGCCTACACGTGTGGGATACTGACGGCACGCCGCATGCCCCGCGCGGGAGAGCGTCGGCGCGCGTCCTGCCCCGGCCGGCCGCGTGAGCAGGCCGCCGAAGGAGCAAACCCTCCCCGGGAATCTCTCAGGCATCCGCACCGCGTGGGGTCAGGCGCTCTGGAAAGCGTCTCACTCCGCCGCGCCCGCGTCCGGACCGAGACCACCGACGGTGCAAGCCGCCCGCCCGGGCGTCGGAAACTCTCAGGTCCATGACAGAGCGGGGAGGAGCAGACCCACGCCGTGACCACGGCAGGATCCCCCGGAGGTACCCCGTGACCAGCCCCCAGACCACCGAGAGCACGACCGCGCTGCCCCACGAGCGCGTCGAGCCCAAGGACACCGCCTCGGCCCCCTTCGTGGCCCGCCACATCGGCCCGCGCCCCGCGGACGTCGCGCACATGCTGCAGACCCTGGGCTACGACTCGCTCGAGGCCCTCGTGGACACCGCCGTCCCCGCCGGCATCCGCCAGCCGAAGCCCCTCGAGCTGCCCGCCCCGCTGACCGAGTCCGCGGTCCTGGAGCAGCTGCGCGAGATCGCCGGCCGCAACGTCATGAAGACCCAGATGATCGGGCAGGGCTTCTCGGACACCGTCACCCCCGGCGTCATCCTCCGCAAGGTGCTGGAGAACCCGGCCTGGTACACGGCCTACACGCCGTACCAGCCGGAGATCTCCCAGGGCCGCCTCGAGGCCCTCCTGAACTACCAGACGATGGTCCAGGACCTCACCGGCCTGGACATCGCCAACGCCTCCCTGCTGGACGAGGCCTCCGCCGCCGCCGAGGCCGTGCTCCTCATGCACCGGGCCAACCGCCGCAGGACCGACGGCGTCACCCTCCTCGACGCGGACCTCTTCCCGCAGACCCTCTCCGTGGTGCGCCTGCGCGCCGAGGCCGTGGGCATCGACGTGCGCGTGGCCGACCTCTCCGCAGGCATCCCGGAGGACGTCCGCGCCGAGGTCGAGGAGAAGGGCCTGTGCGGTGTCGTGCTGCAGCAGCCCGGCGACTCCGGCCGCATCCACGACCACGCCGCCGTCATCGCGCAGGCCAAGGAGGCCGGCGCCCTCGTGACCGTCGCGGCGGACATCCTCTCCCTCGCCCTGATCACCCCGCCCGGGGAGCAGGGCGCGGACATCGCCGTCGGCTCCACGCAGCGCTTCGGCGTGCCCCTGTTCTTCGGCGGCCCCCACGCCGCCTACATGGCCGTGAAGGAGGGCCTGCAGCGCAGCATGCCGGGCCGCCTCGTGGGCGTCTCCCACGACGACGCCGGCAAGCCCGCCTACCGCCTCGCCCTCCAGACGCGCGAACAGCACATCCGGCGCGAGAAGGCCACGTCCAACATCTGCACCGCCCAGGCGCTGCTGGCGATCGTCGCCTCGATGTACGCCGTCTACCACGGCCCCCAGGGCATCGCCCGCATCGCGCGCCACGCCCACGCCCAGGCCGTCCGCCTGGCGGAGGCGCTGCGGGCCGGCGGCGTCGAGGTCGCCGAGGAGCACTTCTTCGACACGATCACCGTCCGCGTGCCCGGCCGGGCCGAGCAGGTCCTGCAGGCCGCCGAGGAGAACGGCGTGAACCTGCGCCTGGTGGACGCGGACACCCTGCGGATCGCGGCCGATGAGACCACCGTCGACGCCGACCTCGTGGCCGTCCTGACGGCGTTCGGCCTGGACGCGGGCTCCCTGCCGGCGGTCGCGCACGAGGGCGCCGTGGCCACCCCGGCCGTGCCGGAGGCGCTGCGCCGCTCCTCCGCGTTCATGACGCACCCGGTGTTCAACACCCACCACTCGGAGACGAAGATGCTGCGCTACCTGCGCCGCCTCTCCGGCTACGACCTGGCGCTGGACCGCACCATGATCCCGCTGGGCTCGTGCACCATGAAGCTCAACGCCACCGCGGAGATGGAGGCCATCTCCTGGCCCGAGTTCTGCTCCATCCACCCGTTCGCGCCCGACCACCAGACCGAGGGCTGGCGGTTCCTGATCGCGGACCTGGAGGCCAAGCTCGCCGAGATCACCGGCTACGCGGGCGTCTCGGTGGCCCCGAACGCCGGCTCGCAGGGCGAGTTCGCGGGCCTGTGGGCCATCCGCCAGTACCACCTGGCCCGCGGTGAGGGTGAGCGGGACATCTGCCTGATCCCGGCCTCCGCCCACGGCACCAACGCGGCCTCGGCCGTGCTGGCGGGGCTGAAGGTGGTCGTCGTCGCCACCGCCGACGACGGCACGATCGACGCCGCCGACCTGGACGCCAAGATCGCGGCCAACGAGGGCCGCATCGCGGCCATCATGATCACCTACCCCTCCACGCACGGCGTGTACGACGCCGACGTCAAGGAGGTCTGCGCCACGGTGCACGCCGCGGGCGGCCAGGTGTACATCGACGGCGCCAACCTCAACGCGCTCGTGGGCCTGGCCCAGCCGGGCGAGTTCGGCGGAGACGTCTCCCACCTGAACCTGCACAAGACGTTCTGCATCCCGCACGGCGGCGGGGGCCCGGGCGTGGGCCCCGTGGCGGTGGGCGAACACCTCGTGCCGTACCTGCCCTCCCGCGAGGCCCTGATGACCGCGGCCCCGCACGGCTCGGCCGGCGTGCTGCCCATCTCCTGGGCCTACATCCACCTGATGGGCGCCGAGGGCCTGCGCTCCGCCACCGCCCACGCGCTGCTGGGCGCCAACTACATCTCCCGCCGCCTTGCGCCCCTCTACCCGACGCTGTACACGGGCAACGACGGCCTCGTGGCGCACGAGTGCATCCTCGACCTGCGCGAGCTCACGGCCCGCACGGGCGTGACCGCCGAGGACGTCTGCAAACGCCTCATCGACTACGGGTTCCACGCCCCGACCCTGGCGTTCCCCGTGGCGGGCACGCTCATGGTGGAGCCCACCGAGTCCGAGGACCTCGAGGAGATCGAGCGGTTCATCGAGGCCATGGAGGCCATCCACGCCGAGATCACCGCCGTCACCCCGGAGACCGTGGCGGACTCCGTCCTGCGCCGCGCCCCGCACACCCTCAACGTCCTGATGGCCGACGAATGGGACCGCCCCTACTCGCGCGCCCAGGCGGGCACGCCGGTGCCGAGCCTGCGTCTGGACAAGTACCTGCCGCCGGTGGGCCGCATCGACGGCGCCTACGGCGATCGCAACCTCGTGTGCTCGTGCCCGCCGCCCGAGGCGTTCGAGGACGCCGTGGCCGACACCGCCGACGAGGACTGAGAGGATCACCCCATGAGCGATTCGACGCGCAACTCCCCGCTGCATCCGGTCCACGAGGCCGCAGGCGCCACGTTCACGGACTTCGGCGGCTGGAACATGCCCCTGAAGTACGGCTCCGAGCTGGCCGAGCACAAGGCCGTCCGCACCTCCGCCGGCCTGTTCGACCTCTCCCACATGGGCGAGGTCCGGGTCACCGGCCCGGAGGCCGGGGCCATGCTGGACCACGCCCTCTCGAGCGCGCTCTCCACGTTGAAGCCCGGCCGCGCCAAGTACGCCCTGTGCCTGACGGACGCCGGCACCATCCTGGACGACACGATCGTCTACCGGATGGACGACGGCGAGGCCGGCTCCGAGCCCGACTACCTGGTGGTGCCCAACGCGGGCAACATCGCCGCGGTCCACACCGCCCTGAACCAGCGGGCGTCGGGCTGGGACGCCGTCGTCGAGGACGAGTCCTCGACCACCGCCCTCGTGGCCGTGCAGGGCCCGCAGGCCGAGACGATCCTCGCCCGGGCCATGCCGGAGGCCGGGGCGCAGCTGGCCGAGCTGAAGTACTACGGCCACCTGACCCTGACCGTGCCCACGGACGCCGGCGACGTCACCGCCGTCGTCGCCCGCACCGGCTACACCGGTGAGGACGGCTTCGAGCTGTTCCTGCCTGCCGCCTCCACCGCCGAGGCCGGCGACCACGGCTCCGCCGTGTGGCACACGATGCTCTCGGCCGCGGACGAGGCGGGCGTGGAGCTGACGCTGTGCGGGCTCGCCGCGCGGGACTCGCTGCGCCTCGAGGCGGGCATGCCGCTCTACGGCAATGAGCTGGACACCGGGCACCAGCCGCACGCCTCCGGCGTCGGCTTCGCGGTGCCCGCGAGCAAGGAGGCCGACTTCGTCGGCCGGTCCGCGCTGGTCGGCAAGGACGACGTCGAGGAGGTCGTCGTGGGGCTGCAGGGTGCGGGTCGGCGTGCCGCCCGGCACGGCTACGCCGTGCTGGACGAGTCCGGGGAGCGGGTGGGCGAGGTGACCTCGGGCGCCCCCAGCCCGACCCTCGGACACCCCATCGCCCTGGCCCGCGTCCGCCGTGACGTGGCCGCCGAGGGCACGTCCCTGCAGGTGGACCTGCGCGGCCGCGGTGAGCCGTTCACCGTGGTGGCCACGCCGTTCTACCGCCGGGAGCGCTGAGCCCGACGCAGCCGTCCCTCGGCCCGCCGCTCGGCGGTCCCGGGGCCCTTCGCTAGACTCGGGCTCCGGGCCGTCGTCGCGGCCCCCGTCCCGCCGTCCACCTGCAGGAAGTCCGCATGACTCACGTCGCCGCCCGTGCCCGGGTCCCCCTGAAGGGGCTGCTGGTCTTCCTCGTCGTCGCCGCCGTGCTGCTCCTGCTGGGCATCGTCAGCGTCCTCCGCGGCGTGGCCGCCGACGCCGCCCGCGTGGACATCGTCTCCGTGCTGGACGGCAACACCGTGGTGGTGAACCAGGGTGGCACCGAGCGGACCGTGGTCCTCGCCGGCGTCACGAGCGCGGGCCGCAACCCCGAGGGCCTCAAGGTCGGCCCCGACCTCTGCATGGGGGAGGAGTCCTACGCCTGGCTGCGCGATCGGCTGCCGCAGGGGGCGACCGCGAGCATGACCACCTCGGACGAGGGCGCGCCCGAGGGGATGGAGAGCGCGGTCATCTCGATCGGCGGCAGCACC
Organism: Micrococcus sp. 140720015-1; assembly: GCF_053627595.1. Classification (NCBI taxonomy): domain Bacteria; kingdom Bacillati; phylum Actinomycetota; class Actinomycetes; order Micrococcales; family Micrococcaceae; genus Micrococcus; species Micrococcus sp. 140720015-1. The sequence continues at coordinate 86,721 of NZ_JBSEYC010000006.1, read as the reverse complement.
GTCAACGTGGCCATGGCGGAGGCCGGCATGGCCGCCCCCACGGAGGTCGCCGTCAGCGAGCGCCTGGCGGAGGAGATCGCGGAGGCCAATCAGGAGGCCGTGGGCCGTGGCGTGGGGCTCTACGACATCGAGGAGCCCTGCACGTACCAGAACCTGCTCTACGAGGCCCAGTTCGCGCTGGACCAGATCCCGGAGGACGCGGAGGCGTCGCTGACGAAGATCGACGAGCGATCGGTGGAGTACGCGGCCGGCCTGGACCAGGTGCGCCTGGTGCAGCAGGAGGTCCGGGCCCTCGACCCGGAGAACGGCACGTTCGCCGACCTCGCCTACGGCCCGGCCAAGGAGTCGCTCCTGGCCGAGGCGGACCCGGTGGTGGAGCACGGGATGCAGGTCCTGAAGGACCTCAACACGCGGCGCAACGAGATCGCGGCCCGCGGCTGACCCCGCCGCGCTCAGTCCAGGGCGAGTGTGACGAGCCCGAGCTGGGCCGCGCGGATGATCAGCTGGACGCGGTCGCGGACCTCCAGCTTGGCCATGATCCGCGTGAGGTTGGCCTTGATCGTGGACTCGGAGACGAAGAGGTTCGCGGCGATCTCCGGGTTCGACTGGCCCCGGGCCAGCAGCCGCAGCACGCCCAGCTCCCGCTCGGTGAGGTCGGAGCCGTCGGGGCTGCCGGGCTGCACCGGGGTGGGGCCCACCGTCGGCCGGTCCCGCTCGATCGAGGCGAGCAGCTTGGTCGCCACGGCGGGGGAGAGCACGGACTCGCCGCGATGGACGGCCTGAATGGCGCCCAGGATGGCCGGCGGCTCCGCGTCCTTGAGGAGGTAGCCGCCCGCTCCGGCGCGCAGAGCCGGCACGAGGTAGTCCTCGGACGTGAACGTGGTGATCGCCAGGACCCGGATCTCGGGGTGGGCCTCCTTGATCCGGCGCGTGGCCTCCACCCCGTCCATCAGGGGCATCTGCATGTCCATCAGGACCACGTCCGGCTCGACGGCGGCGCACGCCTCCACGGCCTCGGCGCCGTTGGCGACCACGCCCACGCAGGTCATGCCGGGGGCGGAGGCGACGAGCACGCGGAGCGCGCCGCTCATGAGCGGCTGGTCGTCGGCGATGAGGATGCGCAGCTCTTCGGACACGCACGTCAGCGTAACCGGTGCTGTGGCGCATGCCTCCTCGCGGGCGCCGGGGCAAGGCGGGGGTGTCCGCTGGCCGTCATCTGCGCCATGCCGCAGCGCGGCCTGTGCGCGGCGTGCACCACTTGTGACGGGCGTCATACATACTGGGGCCATGAAGACTCGCGCTCTCCTCGCTTCCGCTCTCCTCCTCGCCTCCACCCTCGTCGGGGCTCCGGCCGCCGCCGCCTCGGCCGCCCCGGCCGAGGACGACGTCGTCACGACCCAGGGCCTCACCAAGGGCACCAAGGAGTGGACCTGCCGCCACTTCGGCATCTGGTGCGACTGACCCCGGGTCGGTCCGCCCCTGATGCCTGATTCGACCCCGTCGACTCCCTCCGTCCGGAGCGGCGCGCCCTCCCGAGCGCGCCGCTCCTCGGCGTGGCGCCAGGCGCGCAGCCTGCGGTGGCGCGCGTTCTGGGCCGCGGCGCCGCTGAGCCGCGTCTATCTCGCCTTCGGGTCGGCGTTCCTGCTCGCCTCGACCGCGTCCGACCTCGGCCTGATCGGCCCGGGCCTCGGCGTCATCCCGGTCCTGGACGGGATCGCCATCGCGTCGGCGACCGGCGCCTTCCTCGCCCAGTGGTGGCGCAGCACGGTGGGCTTCGCCCTGCTCCTGCCCGGGGCCGTCGCGACCGTCGCCGGCGGTTCCGAGGTGCTGTTCGCCGTCGTCGCGCCCGTGGTCCTCGGGGCCGTCGCGGCGACCGCCCGTTCCTGGGGGTTCGTCGTCACGGCCGCCGTCCTGGCGCTGGCCTGGTGCGTCGGCCAGCCGTTCGCGGTGGGTCAGTCGAACGCGACGTGGTTCATCCTGCTGCTCATGTCCATGGGCCTCGGCGGCGGGCTCTTCATCCGCGAGAGCCTGGCCCGGCGGGAGCGGGATCGCCGCCGGGTGTTCGAGGCGGAGGAGCGGGCCCGGCTGGCCGCCGAGGCCGAGCGTCGCTCCCTGGCCCGCGACCTGCACGACGTGGTCGCGCACAACCTCACGATCATCTCGATGCAGGCCCGGACGGCACGCTACCTCGGCACCCCGGGGGCGGCTCAGGGCGTGCTGGACGTGGTGGGCGACTCCGCGAAGGACGCGCTCCGGGACCTGCGGCGCATGCTCTCCATCCTCCAGGAGGACGGGATCGTGGACCCGAGCGGTGAGCCGGGCGCCGCGGGGGGTGCGGACGGGGCGACGTCCGCAGATCCGGTGCTCTCCGTGGCGCGCCTGGCCGAGGAGCTGCGCAGTCTCGGAATGACGGTGGAGACGGACGTCCGCTGCGACCAGAGGGCGATGCCGATCTCCGTGCGCTCCACCCTGCACCGGGTGCTCCAGGAGGCCACCACGAACGTCGCCAAGCACGCCGGCGAGGGCGCGCGCGTGCGCATCGAACTCCGCGACGCGGGGTCGGACGTGGTGCTCGAGGTGGAGAACACCGTCACCGAGCAGTCCGGCCCGCCGCGGTGGAACTCCTCCGGTGTGGGCCTGAACTCCATGCGGGATCGCGTGGCCACCTTCGGCGGCACGGTCGAGGCCGGGCCGGGGGGCTGGGGGTGGCGGGTGCGCGCGGTGCTCCCCCGGTCCGTCTGACCGGGGCCGGCGCCGTCGCAGCCGCGGACCACCCTCATGTGAGCTGCCTCACATCAGGGCCCGAAAGTCTGCACCTTCCGCCACTGTCGGGGGCGCCGTCGTCCCTCCTAGAGTGGGTCATGCCCCATTGAGACGGTGCACAGTGCGAATCACGAGCCGGGATACATGCCTGAGGGGATGCGGGCCCCGGACGCGGTTCCGAGAAGGACGATGGCCATCCGGCCATCGTCCTTTCTCGTTGTCGGGAGTGCTCAGGCCGGCTCGGCGGGCGAGGGCTCCGGGGTGACCGTGCGGACGAGGGGACGGGCCGCCGTCCGGCCCAGGGCCATGAGCACGGCGGCCGGGAAGCCGATCACCGGGATGAGCATCGGCAGGATGCCCGCCGCGCCCTGGGTGAGCACCACCAGGCCGTAGAGCATGCCGATCAGCGCGTACGCCAGCACGTGGACCCACTGGTTGAGCACGTGCCGGAACGCCCAGTTCACGAGCAGGCACAGCGGCAGCCCCACCACCAGCCCGGCGACTCCGACCACCGTCAGCAGCGGTGTCAGGCTGCCGAAGGCCTGCAGGCCCGGGACCACGGCCAGGATCGCCACCACGGCGGCCATCACCAGGTTGGGCAGCAGCCAGGCCACGAGGAATCCGTTCAGTCCCATGCGCAGCTGCGGGCGGGGGCCGGAACGGGCCGCGCGGCGGCGGGCACGGGCGGCGGACGCGACCGGGGCGGGGGTGGTCATGGCGGGAACTCTCCGGGAGGGGATCGACGACGTCGGGCGGGTCCCCACTGTAGTGGGCCGGGCTGGACGGGCCCCGGGAGAGCCCCGGGTCAGGCGCGCCGGTCGCCGTCCACGTGGAAGGTCAGGTCCTCGACGCCGGGGAAGGACTCGATCTCCTGGAACGCGTCCCAGGCGTCGCTGTCCGCCTCGGCGTCCGCGGGCAGGGTCACCGTCAGGGCGCCGATCTCCCCGTCGATCACCTGCAGGCGCAGCTCGAGTTCGTGCCCTCCGGCGGAGCCGGAGGCGAAGCGGCCGCGGACGGGCCAGACGCAGTCGTTCGGCACCGCGCGCCGGACGTCGTCGTCGGTCTCGACGACGAGCGGCACCCAGTCCGGGACCTCGCCGGCTTCACGGATGGCCTCGGCCACCGAGGTGACGGTGCGCGCGTGCGGCAGCTGGGAGCGCAGCGCCTCAGCCCCGGGCAGGTCCCGGCCCTCGGCCAGCGTCGGGTCGAGCAGGGTCTCGAGCAGGACGCGCACCTCGACCGGCAGCTCGGCGGTGGCCTCCGGCTCGACCTCGTCGACCGTGTCCTCGTCCAGGCCGGCGGGTCCGGTCACGGCGAGCTCGACGGCGTCGCGGCGGGTCCGGCGGGCGTCCTCGTTGGCCAGCAGCATCGCCAGGGAGGCCGCTGCGGCCAGCGCGACGCGCGGGGCGGGGACGCCGGCCCGCTGGAGCCCGCGCACCACGGCGCCGTCGATCCGGTCGTTCAGGCCGGTGGTGCGCAGCGCGACCGCCGCGACCGCGCCGCCGACGGCCAGTCCGCCGAGCCCGCGCAGGGCGCGCGCGGCGGGGGAGGGGACCACCTCACCGTCGGCGATCGCGGCGGTGTGGAGGGCGCTGGCGGTCTCGGCCGCGAGGAACGTGCCGCTGACGGCGGCCTCGAGCTCTGCGAGGGCACGACGCTCGCGCCCCCGGCGGGCGTGCGGATCCAGCAGGGTGAGCCCGCCGACCACGGCCGCCGCCGCCAGCCCGTAGAGCCGGCCGCCCGGGGCGAGGGCGCGCTGGCGCAACGCGGGGAAGACTGACTCTGCGCCCTCGAGGGGAAAGTACGACGCCGAGTAGTGGACCTCGCCGGAGGCGGGGCGGGCGGGGGAGGGGAGCTTCATGCCCCCAGTGTGGCGCACCGCCCGGCTCAGGACGAGTCAGCGGCCCCCGCGCGCGCTCACGCGGAACGCAGGCCGCCCTGCCACAGGGCGGCGAACGGCGTGCGGCCCTCCACCGCCTGCGCGATGCCGGCCCGCACGAACTCCTTGGCACGGCGCGCGGCCTCGAGCGCGGTGGCGCCCTTGGCCAGCTCGGCGGTGACGGCGGCGGCGAGCGAGCAGCCCGCACCGGAGACGCCGGACTGGCCGATCTTCGGGGCGGAGAGCACCTCCACGGTGTCCCCGTCCACGAACACGTCCACGGCGTCCGGGCCGGGCAGGTGCATCCCGCCCTTGGCCAGGACGGCCGCGCCGGAGATCTCGTGGATGCGCCGAGCGGCCGCCGTCAGGTCCTCGACCGAGCGCACGGTCATGCCGGAGAGCTGTTCCGTCTCGAAGTGGTTCGGGGTGGTGAACGTGGCCAGCGGCAGCAGCTCGGCCTTGAGCGCCTGGTCCGTGTCCAGGGCGTGACCCGGCTCCTGGCCCTTGCAGATGAGCACGGGGTCCAGGACCACGTGGTCCCACTCGGTGCGGCGCAGGGCCGCGGCCGAGGTGCGGATGACCTCCGGGGAGCCCTGCATGCCCAGCTTCACGGTGCGCAGCAGCTCCGGGTAGTCGCCCTGGATGGCGTCGAGCTGCTGCTGGAGGATCTCGGTGGGCACGGGGAAGAAGCGGTGGTTCCAGTCGTCCTCCGGGTCGAAGGAGACGATGCAGGTCAGCGCCACGATGCCGAAGACGCCCAGTTCCTGGAACGTCTTGAGGTCGGCCTGGGCGCCGGCGCCGCCGGTGGCCTCGGACCCGGCGATGGTCAGGGCGAGCGCGGGGGCGGAGGCGGAGTGCTGGGGGGAGTGAGCGGTCTGGGGCATGCGCCCATGGTAGGTCCGGCCCCGGACGGGAAGCGCCCGACGGCCGGCGGTGTTCACTGGGGAGCGAGGGTCCTCGGACCCGGAGCGTCCGCCCGGGCGCCCCGAGCGACCCGCGACGGAAGGGGACGGACGTGCTCGAGTTCCTCACCGGCACGGGCCTGGCCACCTCGGCCGGGCTCAACGCCTACATCCCCCTGCTCGCCCTGGGTCTGCTGGACCGGTTCACGGGGCTCGTCGACCTGCCCGCGGGCTGGACGTGGCTCTCCGCCGACGCCTCCCTCTGGATCCTCGGCGTCCTGCTCGCGCTCGAGCTCGTCGCGGACAAGATCCCCGGGGTGGACGCGGTCAACGACGCCGTCCAGACGGTCGTGCGCCCCGCGGCCGGCGGCATCGTGTTCGCCTCCGGCGTCGGCACCGAGACGACGGCGGTCCACGACCCCGGCGCCCTCTTCGCCGGGTCCGGCTGGGTGCCGGTGATCATCGGCGCGGGCATCGCGCTCGCGGTACACCTGGCCAAGGCCGGCACCCGCGTGGGCGCCAACACGGTCACGGTGGGGGCCGCCGCGCCCGTGCTCTCGGCGGCCGAGGACGTCTCGGCGGCCGGCCTCGTCGCGGCCGCGCTGTTCCTGCCGGTGCTGGTCGCCGTGCTGGTGGTCGCCGTCGTCGTGGGCCTGTGGCTACTGGCCCGGCGGTTCCGCGCCCGGCGGACGCGAGGCCGTGCCGGGGCCGCCGCGGGTGGGCCAGAATGGACGGCATGATCCTCATCAACCTGAAGTTCACCGTCCAGCCCGAGCGTGCCGACGAGTGGATGGACGCCGTCGCGAAGTACACCGCGGACGTGCGTTCCGAGCCCGGCAACCTGTTCTTCGAGTGGTACCGCCCGGTGGAGGGTGGCCCCAACGAGTACTTCCTGCTCGAGGGGTTCACGGACGAGGGTGCGCAGGCCCACGTCGCGTCCCCGCACTTCCAGGAGGGCCTGGACGCGATGCGCCCGCTGCTGGCGAGCACGCCCCAGATCATCTCCGAGCAGGTCGGTGCAGAGGGCTTCGGCCCGATGGGCGAGCTGCAGATCGACTGAGCCCGCCCCCGGCCGGAGGAGGCGACGGCGCCCGCGTCACGAGCGTGACGCAGGGCGCCGTCCCTGTATCCGGGGTCACACCCCGGCTACGGTGAGCGCATGAGCGCCGAGCAGAGCAGCACCCAGACCCCCGGCTACCGTGTCGCCCACGTCCCGGCGGGCCAGGATCTCGGCCACCGCTGGTCCACCCGCGAGGCCGATCACGACGATCCGGCGGACCGGCGCGCCGTCCGCCAGATCGCCGAGCTCGCCTTCGAGTCCACGGCCGAGGCGGACCTCGTCGAGGAGCTCGCCGGCGGCGCGGAGGGCTGGCTGCCCCAGTACTCCCTCGTGGCCATGACCGCCGCGATCCCCGGCACGGACCTGCAGTCGGACCCGATGGGCTACGGCACCCTGGTCCGGGCCCACATCGACGACGCCGAGGTGCTCGCCCTCGCTCCGCACGGCGTCCTGCCCGAGCATCAGGGCGAGGGCGCCGGCACCGCGCTCGTCAACGCCCTGCTGCAGAAGGCGCAGGCCGACGGCGAGGAGGTCGTGGTGGTCTACGGCTGGCCCGAGTACTACGCGAAGTTCGGCTTCCACCAGGCCTCCGAGCACGGCGTGCACGCGGCCTTCGCCCGGCAGCCCGAGGCGCTGCAGGTCCTCACGCTCCAGGACGGGGCCGAGGTGCCGGCCGGCGAGTTCCGCTACCCGCCCGCGTTCGGGGCGGAGAACGCGCAGGTCGCCGGCCGCTGAGAGCCCGGCGTCAGCCCAGGAGTCGGCGCACGGCGGCGAGCGTCCGTTCGGCCTCGGCCGGCTCGGCCGTGAGCCGCGCGATGACCTCCGCGAGGTCCGCGCGCAGGCCGGCCTCGGCGTCGTCGGCCGGGGCGTGGAGCCACGCCCGCAGGGCGCGGTTGTGGACGGCCACCACGGCCGCCGCCAGCCCGACGGCGACCCCGCCGCGCGCGGGCGTGTCGGGCAGGGCCGTGGCGAGCCAGTCGGAGAACAGCTCCGTGTAGCGGTGCGAGGTGAGCAGCTCGCGCGTGCGCAGCGCCTGGGAGCCGCGCAGCAGGCGGGCGCGCGCCCGGGCCCGGTCCGGATCGGCGGTGTGGTGCCGGAAGACCTGGAGGACCGCCTCCTCGAGGGCCTCCTGCACGCCGAGGGAGGTGCCGCGCAGGAAGTCGTCCAGGCGGGCGAGCAGCGCCGCATGGTCGGCGAAGACCACCTCCTCCTTCCCTCCGAGGTGGCGGAAGAAGCTGGCCCGGCTCATGCCGGCCTGGCGGGCGAGCTGGTCGGCCGTGACGGCGTCGTAGCCCTCGCGGTCCAGCAGGTGGATCAGGGCGGTGAGGGTGTCCTCGGCGGGCGTCGTCATGCGGGTCATGGTGCCACGGGCGCGGCCCGAGGGTGAGACTGCGTCTGAATCTGTGAGATGGCGTGTCAGCCGGTGTACGGTGATGACGGACACACCCATCTCTCCGACCCCGCCCGGGAGGCCACCATGACCGAGACCCTGCCCACCGTCGAGCCCGAGTACGACGTCGCCACGCCGCTGGACACCGACTTCTACCTGGCGCTCGCGGACGTCTCCGACGCCGAGAAGGACGTGTGGCGTCGGGCCCGCGCCTTCGCGCTCGAGCCGGACGTGCTGCCCCGGATCCGGGAGGCGTGGGACCGTCACGAGTACCCGCTGGACCTCGTGGCCCGCCTGGGGCAGGCCGACCTGCTGCGCGACGGCGTCCCCGTGGACGGGCTGCCCGACGTCTCCCGCGTGGCCGCGGGCCTGGCCATGATGGAGCTCTCGCGCCTGGACGGCTCGATCGCCACGATGACGGGAGTGCAGGGCGGTCTGGCCATGCGCTCGATCCAGCTGTGCGGCAGCGAGGAGCAGCGCGCCGAGCACCTGCCGGCCATGGCGCGCGGCGAGCTCTACGGCGCCTTCGCCCTCACGGAGCCGACCCACGGCTCTGACTCGGTCTCGCTGGAGACCCGCGCCGAGCGCGTCGACGGCGGCTGGCGGCTGCACGGGCACAAGAAGTGGATCGGCAACGGGGCCGCCGGCGGCGTGACCGTGGTGTGGGCGCGCAGCGCCGAGGACGAGAAGGTCCGCGGGTTCATCGTGCGCCAGGAGTCCGAGGGCTACACGGCCGAGGTCATCAAGGGCAAGGTCGCGCTGCGGGCCATCGACCAGGCCCACATCACCCTCGACGGCGTGTTCGTGCCCGACGCCGACGTCCTGCCCGAGGCCCGCTCCTTCAAGGACACCTCCCGCGTCCTCTTCGCCACGCGCGTGGGCGTCGCGTGGTCCGCCCTCGGGAAGGCCGTGGGCTGCTACGAGGCGGCGGTGCAGTACGCGGGGCAGCGCGTCCAGTTCGGCCGACCGCTGGCGGCGGCGCAGAACGTGCAGACCCGCCTGGCCGAGATGCTCTCCCAGCTCACCCAGGTCCAGCTGCTCGTGCTGCGTGCGACCCGGCTCGAGGATGAGGGACGGCTCACCGGGCCGATGGCGTCCATGGCCAAGTACTCGGCGACGCGCGCGGCGCGGTCCATCGCCGCGAACGCGCGCGACCTGCTCGGTGGCAACGGCATCCTCATCCAGAACGAGGTGGCCCGCCACTTCGCGGACATCGAGGCGATCCACACCTACGAGGGCACCGAGACCGTGCAGGGGCTGATCATCGGCCGCGAGATCACGGGGGTCGGCGCGTTCGTGTGAGATGACGCGAGCGGGGCGGCGGCGTGAGCCAGAGATTTCTGCTGGTACGCACGCCCCCCGCTCGCCGATTCGTCTGGCTCGGCGACCGATTCGTCTGGCTCACGCAGGCAGAGGGAGCCGCAGGTGGGCGGCGAGGTCGCGCAGCAGGGCGTCGAGGCCGCGCCGAGTGACGACGCTGGCGGTCACGCGCAGCACGATCCACCCCTCGGCCTGCATCCGGCGGTCGCGCTCGATGTCACGGCGCCATTGCTGCGGGTCCGTCCGGTGATGATCGCCCTCGTACTGCACGCAGACGCGGGCCTCCCGCCACACCAGGTCCGGCCGGACGGTGGACCCGTCGCTCAGCAGCAGCAGCGGATTCACCTCCGGCTCCGGCACACCCGCGTGGGTCAGCGCCAGGCGCAGGAGCGTCTCGGCCCTCGAATCCGCGCCGTCCCTGAGCAGCGGCAGGGCCGCTCGCAGGGTCCGCGTCCCTCGCCTGCCGCGCACCCGGAGCACCTCCGCCTCCAGATCACGCACGATGCACCGTGGGTGCTCGCCGGGGTGACGCCGGCCCGCGGGGCCGTCAGCGCGTTGCAGCAGGCTGTCCCCGGCGGCGACGACGTCGCCCAACGGCAGACCCAGCTGCGCCAGCGCCGCCCAGGTGGCGGCCGGCGTCGTGATCCGCACCCCGGCACGCACCAGCACGGGGTCCTGCGGGTGCAGCTCATGCCCGACGACGCCGCTGCGGCGCGGCGCCCCGCCCTCGGCCCGCGTGCGCGCCAGATGGATGGGGCCGCGCTCCCACTGCCGCGGCAGCCACATCCCCCAGAGGCGAGCGGCGGTGGCGTGGGTGGCCGCGGTGCCGGGGTTCGTCCGCTGGAGGGCGCGGACGACGTCGGCCAGCGAGGGCTGACCCCCGGAGGTGTGCCGCAGCCCGTGGTGCGGGGCGTCGAACCGGGGGCCGCGCAGCTGCGAGGCCGTCAGACCGGCCTGCAGCCCCGCGGCGACCGGGAAGACGGGGCCGAGGGCGTCGTCGTCGTGCGGAGGAGGTGCGACCATGCCGCCAGCGTGCCCTTCCACGGGCGGGCCCGGTGCCGCGACGGCGTGGGCCGTGGAGGGCGAGCCGGGCCGGCGGCCCTGTGCAGGAGCGGCCGAATCGTCTGGCTCACGTCCCCCTCGCGTCCGAGCGGCGCTGAGCCAGACGAATCTGTCGTGACAGCCCCCTCAGAACAGCAGAAACGTCTGGCTCGCGTCGACGCAGCGTGTCGGCTCGTGCCGGCGCACCCAGCACCCCTCAGCCCTTCGGGGCGTAGTACCGGCCGAGGGTCTCGGCCTTGAGCTCCGCGAGCGTGCCGTCCTGCATGGCCGCGCGGATCCGGTCCACGAGCGAGACCGTGAACCGCTCGTTGTGGATGGAGAGGAGCGTGTGCGCCACCATCTCCTTCGCCTTGAACAGGTGCCGCAGGTACGCGCGGGAGTAGTGGGCGCACGTGTAGCAGTCGCACTCGGGGTCCAGCGGGCCGAAGTCGCGGCGGTACTTCGCCCCGGGCAGGTTGTAGCGCCCGTCGCGGGTGTAGAACGCGCCGGTGCGGGCCACCCGGGTGGGTGAGACGCAGTCGAAGGTGTCGGCGCCGTTCTCGACGGCGGTGAACAGGTCGTCGGGCTCGGAGATGCCCAGCAGGTGGCGCGGCTTGTCCTCGGGCAGCTCCTGCGCGCACCAGCCCACGATGGTCCCGAGGTTCTCCTTCTCCAGGGCCCCGCCGACGCCGTAGCCGTCGAAGCCGGACGCCACGCCGTCGAGCTCCCCGGCGGCCGGGAAGTCGGCCCGCATCGCCGCGAGGTCGCGGCAGGCCTTGCGGCGCAGGTCCTCGTACTGGGCCCCCTGGATCACGCCGAACAGCGCCTGGTACGGCCGCGCCGCGCGGACCCCGGTGAGGCGGGCGTGCTCGTCGAGGCAGCGCTGGGCCCAGCGACGGGTGCGCTCGAGCGCCTCCTCCTGGTAGCCGCGGGAGTTGTGCAGGGTGGTCAGCTCGTCGAAGGCGAACATGATGTCCGCGCCGAGGTTGTGCTGGATGCCCACGGACACCTCGGGGGTGAACCGGTGCCGGTCCCCGGTGAGGTGGGACTTGAACCAGACGCCGTCGTCGTCGACGTTGGCCAGGCGCTCCTTTCCGGGGGCGACGGCGTCGTCGGCGCCCTGTCCCTCGGGCGCGCCGGGGCCCTTCATGTCGATGACCTTCTTGAAGCCCGAGCCGAGGCTCATCACCTGGAAGCCGCCCGAGTCCGTGAAGGTCGGCCCGGGCCAGTTCATGAACGCGCCGAGGCCGCCGGCCTCGTCCAGGAGGTCGTCACCGGGCTGCAGGTACAGGTGATACGCGTTGGCCAGCAGCGCCTGCGCGCCGAGCTCCGCCATGGACTCGGGCAGCACGGCCTTCACCGAGGCCTGCGTCGCGACGGGGATGAACGCCGGCGTCTGGATCCGTCCGTGCGGCGTGGTGATCACGCCGGTGCGCCCGAGCGGGGCGCCGTCCGCGCCGCCGGTCTCCAGCCGGTGCGTCACCTCGAAGCCGAACTGCGAGGGATGCGCGGGGGCACCGGAGGCGGGCTGCGGCGTCGGGGCGGCGGGGGTCTCAGACATGGGACCCAGGGTAGTGCGCAGGCGTCGGGCGGAGCAGGCGCGCGGACGACGACGGGGCGGCCTCCGCTGGGAGACCGCCCCGTCCTCAGGCCCGGCAGCCGTCGCCGGGACAGGTCACTCCACGCGGATCTTCGTGGAGTCGACGACCGTGCCGCCGTTGAGGATGTCCACGGTGCCCAGGTACACGCTCGTGCCGTCCGTGTCCAGGGTGCCCTGGAAGACGTGCTCCGCCCCGGGCTTCACGTCCGCGGACGCCGGGTCGAACACGAGGTTCCCCGCGTCTCCGTCCTTCGGGAAGAACACGCGCAGGGTGTAGTCGATCGGCGCGTCGGAGTCCTGCAGGTCCGCGCCGGGCTTGGCCACCACGTGGATCCTGTGCTGCGGGGCCGAGCTGATGATCGACTGCTCCAGCACCTCCATTCCGGTGCCGCGTGTGATCGACCGTGCGACCGGGTAGCTGGACCACGAGCTGGTCACGTAGATGTCCAGGTCCACATCCGGGTCCGCGGCCTCCGCCTCGATGCGGACCTTGGGGTAGCCCCGCGGGTACGCGAAGTCGTGGGCGGTGAGAGCCGCGTCCGAGGCGTCGAACACGGCGCGGCGCACGGTGGTGCCGGTGTACTGGTCACCACGCACGAGCCCGTTCACGCGGGTGGACAGCGTGCCGTCGATGCCGGAGACCACGGGCAGCTCCAGCGTGTCCGCGTCGCGGGCCACGGTGATCGCGGCCGGTGCGTCGGCGATGCCGGGGCGCACCACCACGGGGATCCGCACCTGCTTGCCGGCGGGGCCGGACCACACCACGTGGCCGGTGGCCCACTGGCCCGCGGGCGCACCCGCGGCGGTGACGGTGATCGCCACGTCCTGCTCGCTGCCGCGCGTCGGCCGGATGACGTTCGGGGACACGGTGACGTCGAGGCCCTGGAGTCCCTCCACGTGGGCGGTCCAGGTGCCGTTGTTGCCGCCCACGTTCTTCAGGGTGCGGGTGACGGTCTGCGAGCCGTACAGCTCACTGATCGCCAGGGAGGGGACGTTCAGCTCGGCGGCCGGGATGGGGTGCTCCGAGACCGGCTCACCCGTGTTCGACCACGCGATGCCCTGGCCTGCGAGGTAGTCGTACCAGTCCTGCTGGTCCGAGTCGAAGACCAGGCCCGGGTCCAGTGCCTTCAGCGGGTCGACGAACCCGGCGCCGCCCGCGAAGGGCGAGGTGGCCGAGGCGTGGTCGCGTGCCGTCGTCATCAGGGCGGACTTGACGCCCATCGGGCTCAGATCCGGGCGCGCCTGCTTCAGGAGTGCCCCCAGGCCCGCGATGTGCGGGGAGGACATGGAGGTGCCGGAGGAGTAGGCGAACCGCTCGCCGCCGTTGTCCGGCGAGTAGGCCGCGAGGACGTCCACGCCCGGGGCCGAGACGTCCGGCTTGAGCAGGCCGGACTTCGCCGCCAGCGACGGCCCGCGCGAGGAGAACCCGGCGACCTCGGGCACGCGGGCCGCGGTGCCCTCGTTCGCGGCCAGGATGCGGCCGGTCGGGCGGTCCGTCTTCACGTAGGCGAGCAGCCGGTCCCGCTCCGTGTGGGAGAGGTGAACGGCGGGGATCGCATGCAGATCCGCGTTGAGCCCGGAGTCGGTCCCGTTCACGAGGGCCATGCCGACGCCTCCGGCGTCGGCCACGACCTGGGACTTCTCGGCGCGGGCGTTCTCGCCGCGGTCGCAGACCACGAGCTTGCCCGCGGTGGCCGCCGGGTCGAGGGTGCCGGGCAGGCAGAGGGCCGCCGAGGCAGAGGTGGCACCGGCCGCGGCGACGTCGCCGGCGTAGACCATCGGGGTCTCTGCCTCGAGCGGGGCGGTGATGGACGAGCCGATGAAACGCTGGCCGTCCCCGGTGACGAGGGTCTGCTCGTAGACCGCGTGGGTGGAGGCGGCCACCGTCGTGATCCACGGGGACGGGTGCGCCGTCGTCGAGACCGTGGGCCCGGAGTTGCCGGAGGACGCGGCCACGAACACGCCGGCGCTCGCGGCGTGCATGAACGCGACCTCCACCGGGTCCACCACGTTGGTCGTGGTGCCGGAGATGGAGTAGTTGAGCACGTCCACGCCGTCGGCGACGGCGGCGTTGATCGCCGCGACCGTGTCTGACGTGGCGCAGCCGCCGGAGGGCACGCCCTCCCAGCATGCCTTGTAGGCGGCCACGTGGGCGCCGGGGGCCATGCCCGAGATCTGGCCGCGTTCGACACCGTCGATGACGGCGCTCACCCCGGAGTTGCCCGCGGCGGTGGACGCGGTGTGGGTGCCGTGACCGCCCGCGTCCAGCGGGGACAGGGTCTCGACCGGCGCCAGGCGCCCCGTGCCGAAGCCGTTGACGAAGTACTTCGCGCCGATCAGCTTGTCGTTGCAGGAGTCGGTGGGGAACGCGTCCTCATCACCGGTCTCGCATCCGCCGGCCCAGTCGGCAGGGACGGCCGGGTGCCCCTGGTCCTGGAAGGACGGCGCCTCCGGGCGGATCCCCGAGTCCACGATCCCCACGACGACACCGCGACCGGCGTCCTGTGCGGGCGTCTTCTTGCCCACCACCTGGGCCCAGAGGCCCTTCTTGCCGGTGAGCCCGAGGACGTCGGGGGAGGAGACGGTGTCGAGCGGACGGATCTCGTCCGGGACGACGGCCAGCACCGCCGGGTCCGCCGCGAGGGCGGCGGCCTCCTCCGCCGTGAAGGTGCCCGCGAAGCCGTTGAGGGCCGTGGTGTAGCGGGTGTGCGGGGTGTCGGGACCGGCGCCGGCGCGTCGCAGGGTCGCGTCCTGGTTCTTCTTCAGGTGGGCGGAGTACGCCTTGGCGTTCGCGCTCTTCGGCTGGAACCCGTTGTCCCGGCCCTTGCCCTTGCCGGGCTTGGTGGGGGCGAACCCGGGGGTGCCGCCGTCATAGGAGGCCACGGGCTGCTCGGCGAGCAGGACGATGTAGCCGCCGTCGTCGAACGTCTCGGGGGCGGTGCGCGGCTGCGCTGGATCCGGCGTCGGCGCGGGGGCCGCGGCGACGGCGTCGTCGGCGGCGGAGCCGGCCGGGTCGGTCGTGGCGGAGGCCGAGCCCGCGCCCGCCAGGACCAGGGCGAGCGCAGAGGTGATCCCGAGCGCCTGCCGGCGGCGGGAGTGCGAGTGAGTCATGGAAAGCCCTTCGGTGAGTGGGTCCGGCCCGCGGGTGGGGACGGGGTGCTTCCTCGGACCCGCGCAGGCCCGCCCGCGGGCCGTTCGAGCCATCCCACCACTGTGAGAGCCGTCACAGGGCGGTGTGCGCTAGCGTGAACACGCCATGGCGTGATCCCGCCACCCGGGGGAGGTCCGCGCGTCGGGCCGCGCCCGAGGCCGCTCGCCCGGCAGGAAGGGAGGGGCCGCATGGACATGGCGGGCCACGCCGGGCTGGACCCGGCCGACATCGACGTCTTCCGCGCCCTCCTGGCCCGGCCCGAGACTCTGGCCGCCGACCTCGACCCCGCCGCGGTCGACCGCCTGGAGGCGCTCGGCCTGGTGCGCCGCGGCGTCGACGGGGCCCTCGCCGCACTGCCCCCGCACCGGCCCCTGCTGGCGGAGGCGCACCGGGCACAGTCCCGTGCGGACGCCCTGCGGGAGACCGCGGAGACGCTGCGGGCGGAGTTCCACCGTCGTCCCGGGGCCGCCCGCGACGCCGTGGAGGTGGTGGTCGGAGGGCCGGAGATCGTCGGCGCGGCCGTGCAGATCGCGCGGCGGGCGCGCCGGCTCGTCCGTGGCTTCGACCGCGGCCCCTACTTCCATGCCGGCTCCCTGCCGGACGACGCGCAATCCCGCTCCTGGACGCGCGGTGTGCCGTGGCGCGTGGTCTACGAGGGGCGGTCCCTGCAGGCCGAGCCGCCGGAGCGGTGGGAGCACCTCGGCTCGACGCCCGGAGAGACCGGCCGGATCCTGCCGCGGCTGCCGTTCAAGCTGTTGATCGCCGACGACGACGCCGCGCTCGTCGGCCTGGCCGGTGCGGCCGGCCAGGGGGAGGCCCTCGTGGTGCGTGGATCCCTGCTCGTCGACGCGTTCGTGCGGCTGTTCGAACTCCAGTGGGAGCTGGCCCTGCCGATCGCCGACGTCGCCCGGGGCGGAGACGACGGGGCTGACGGCCTCGGGGGCGACGTCCTGACCGAGGTGGAACGGCGGCTCGTGGCGATGCTCAGCTCCGGGATGACGGATGAGGCGATGGCCCGCGCCATCGGGCTCTCACACCGCACCGTGCAACGACGCCTGGCCGATCTTGCCCGACGGGTGGGCGCGGAAGGCCGGTTCCAGCTGGGCGTGCAGGCTGCGCGCCGCGGCTGGGTGTGACGGCCGAGGTCACCGCCGCGCCGGCGGGCGCCGCAGGCCGCCCCGGTTCAGCCCAGCACCTCCCGCGCCACCGCGCTCGCCACCACCAGGTCCTGCCAGGGCATGCCGGTGGTGACGAACAGGGCGGGCGCTCCCTCCCGACGACGCGCGGTCCCGGCCACGAGCTCGGCCAGCGTCACCGTGTCCTCGATCCCGGCCAGGGCCCCGGAGGCCACCGCGAGGGTCACGTCCCCGGCCTCGCGGGCGGCCGAGTCCCGCGACTCCACCGCCACGGTCGCGCGGCGGGCCAGGGCGTCGTCGGTCTCGCGGGCGTCCGTGGTGTGCGAGCCCATGGCCACGACCGTCGCGTGCTCCGGCACGAGCGTCCCGTCGAACAGCGGGGCCGGCGCGGCCGTGCACGTCACCACGACGTCCGCCTCCGCCACGGCCTCCGGGCCGGCGGCGCGCGCGGTCACGCCCAGCTCCGCTTCGATGCGCGCGGCCAGGGCGGCGGCCCGGTCGGCGTCGCGGCCGACCACGGACACCCGCTCCAGCCCGAACACGTCCTGGAAGGTGAGCGCGTGCTCCCACGCCTGCACGCCCGTGCCGAACACGACCAGGTGCCGGGGCGAGGCGTCTGCGAGCAGCCGCACCCCGAGCGCGGACACCGCGGAGGTGCGCAGGCCCGTGAGCTCGACGCCGTCCAGCACGGCCCGCGGTGCCTGGCCGGGGGTGCCCGGGGCGCCGAACAGCACGTAGACGCCCTGGATGACGGGCAGACCGCGCTCCGGATTGTCCGGCGTGAGGGTGAGCAGCTTGGTGCCGACCTCGTCCCCGCGCGTCGAGGGCATCTGCAGCAGCTGCCCGGCGGCGGTGGCCACGCGGGTGCGGGGGGCGTCGGCCTCCGGGTCCAGGCCGGCGGCGAGGGCCGCCTCCAGCGCGTCGACGGCGGCGCGCGGGCTCAGGGCGGCGCGCACGGCGGGGCCGTCGATCCAGGGCAGGGGAGCGGTGGCGAGGTGCGTGTCCATGCGGCCACGCTACGGGGTGGGGCGGGCGGCTCAGCCGAACAGTGTGCGGAAGTTCGCCAGGATCCGGCGCGGGTGCTCGGGGTCGACGGCAGCCAGCCCCGCCACCGTGGGCTCGTACTCGCCCGGCGCGAAGTACCCGTGGTCGCGGTAGATCTCGAGGCGCTCGAGGATCCCGGCCTGGTCCAGCTCCGGGTGGAACTGGGTGGCGTACTGGCGGGTGCCGAGCCGGAACATCTGCACGGGACAGTCGGCGCCCGCGGCGAGCAGCACCGCGCCGGGCGGCAGCGCGCTCAT
The DNA here is from genome assembly GCF_053627595.1 of Micrococcus sp. 140720015-1. NCBI lineage: Bacteria > Bacillati > Actinomycetota > Actinomycetes > Micrococcales > Micrococcaceae > Micrococcus > Micrococcus sp. 140720015-1. The sequence continues at coordinate 69,178 of NZ_JBSEYC010000006.1, read as the reverse complement.
CGCCTCCTTGTGGCCGACGTACGCCGCGAATGTGCGCGGCACCCCGGCCAGCAGCGGATCCGCGGCGCCCTCGTCGGTGAGCGTGACCTCGACGGGCGCGGCCGATTCGCCGTACGCGTTGTCCACGACGCCGCCGGCGTGCCGGCCCAGCGTGCCGACGCCGTAGCAGCAGCCGAGGAACGGCAGGTCGCGACGCCGGACGACGTCGAGCATCCGGCCCAGCTCCGCCTCCACGGCGCGCTGCACGGGGGACTTGGTCTCCTCGGGATCGGTGCCCGTGAACGGGCTGCCGGGCAGGATCACGGCGGCGACGTCCGCGAGCTCCGCCTCCCAGTCCAGACCGTCCGTGGCCACGTCCGGGCGCTGCACGACGCGGTCCAGGCGCAGCACCCGCAGCCGGCCCTCCGGGTAGCCGCCGAGCCGCTCGACGGCCTCGACCTCGGCGGCCGCGGCGTCGTCCTCGGGGCGCGTCTGGACGAGGAGGAACGGCCGTGGGTGCGGGCTCGGGACGGCGTCGGTCGGGGTGGTCATCTCGGCAGACTAGCGGGGCATCGGGCCGGAAGGGCGTGGCGGCGTCGTGGGGCGTCGTCGGGGGCGGGCCGCGGTCAGCGGTCGGCCCAGGGGCGGGCGTCGGAGGCCCACGGCAGAGGACGGACGCGTTCCTCGGGCAGCGGGTCCGTGGCCAGCCGGCCGTAGCGGTGCACGTCGAGCCGCCGCCCGCCCGCGCGGAGGCGGCCGCGCTGCATGCCTTCGTGACGGAGCCCGGCGGCCCGGGCGACGGCCCCCGCCGTCGGGCTGTCCGCCCGGTGGGCCAGCTCGATCCGCTCGAGGCCGCCCTCGGCCAGTTCGGCGTCCGCCACGGTGGTCGCCGCACGCGACATGATCGCGTCCCCGCGCCAGCCCTGATGCAGCCAGGCGGTGAGCGCGCCGCTGCCGTGCGCCTCGTCGCGCACGACGGCGACCAGGCCGATCAGCGCGTCCGTCCCGCGCTCCACCACGGCGACGGCGTCCGTCCCCTCCGCCTGGACCAGTCCGTCGACGTAGGCGCGGGCGGAGGCCTCGTCGGTGACCTCCCCGGGGTCGGCCATGCCGACGGTGCCCGCGTGGAAGGCCGCCAGGACGGCGGGCGCGTCCGTGGCGCGGAGGGGGCGGAGCTGGGCGGGTGCGGAGCCGGTCATGCCGGGAGCATAGCCCCGACAGGCGCTGGAAAGTGAGGTGCGCCACACGAACCGGACCCCGACGGCGTGTCACCGGGGACGGGGCCGGCCCTCGACGCCCGTCCCGCGGACGGGCCTCACCGGCGCGTGGCGGCCTTCGCCTCGAGCTCGTCGGCGAGGGTGCGCAGCGTGCCGAGCTCCCGGGCGATCCGAGAATCCAGATCGGCGTCCGTGAGCGTCTCCGAGCCGCCGCGGGCGCGCAGGTAGAGCAGCTGGTCGAACCGGGCGCGGCGCCACTGATACTCGGCCTCGGCGTCGCGGGCCTGCAGGGCGCGGGAGATCTCCCGGTCGTAGAGCGGCGGCTCGTTGAGCTGGCGCTGGCGCACCTCGAGCACCCGGGCCGCCCGGCCCGGCTCGGAGGGGACCTCGTCCGCCTCGAGCAGGCGCCGGCCGAGGTTGGCGGCGGCGATGTGCTCGCCCTCCTCGCGCAGGATCAGCGCCGCCAGGGACAGCGCGGCCTGGATGGACTTCCACCGCCCCACGGCCCCGTCCCACGGCAGGTTCGTCAGCAGGCCCAGGGTGGCGAGCGTGCCCTCGGTGTCCTCGTGCAGCAGGTAGAGCCGCTCGGCCATGCCGAACACGTCCTCCAGCTGGGAGCCGGAGCGCAGGTTCAACCCGTGGGAGAGCCGGGCCGCGGTGGCGGTCAGCTCGGTGTCCTCGAGGTGGCGCTTGCCGACGGCGACGATCCGTTCCTCGGGGGACCCTGCGTCCACGGGGGAGAACGTGGTGTCCGGGACGGCCCTGCGCTCCTCCGGGCGGTCCGTGCGGACCCGGATCACGGAGCCGTGCGCGATCTTGACCTCGCGGCCGCCCTCGAGGGTGGCGATCACGAGCGCGGGGGTGCCGAAGTCGTCCCGCATCACCCGGGTCGAGGCCACGGGCGGGGCGGGCTCGCCGCGGCGGGTCAGGAAGCTGTCCCCGGGCTGCACGTCCTGGGACTTCAGATGGCGGAGATAGCCGCCGACGACCGGTGCCATGCTCAGCGCCCCCATCCCACGTGGGCGAGGGCCTGGCGCACCAGGTCCCCGCGGCCACCGATGAACTCGGCCTGGATGTCCTCGCCGAGGGCTTCCTCGGGGGTGAGCCAGGTCAGCTCGAGCGCGTTCTGGCGCGGCTGGCACTCACCCGTCACCGGCACCACGTAGACCAGGGCCACGGCGTGCTGGCGGTCGTCCGTCAGCCCGGTCTCGGACGGCGCCGGGAAGTACTCGGCGACGGTGCAGGGGACCACCGACGGCGGCAGCTGCGGGAAGGCGAGCGGGCCGAGGTCCTTCTCCAGGTGGCGCATCAGCGCGGCGCGGATGGTCTCCCGGTACTGGACGCGGCCGGAGACGAACGTCCGCTGGAACGTGCCGGTCTCGTCCGCCACGTAGAGCAGGCCGATCTCGGTGACGTAGCCGAGGGAGTCCAGCCGCACCGGGATGGCCTCCACATACACCATGGGCAGCCGACGCCGGGCCTCGTAGAGGTCCTCGTCGGACAGCCAGCCCGGATTCGGGTCGGGGGTGCGCACGCTCATGGTTCTGTTCTACCGGAGTTCCGCGCCGGGGGCACACCGGGTCCCGCGTGTTCCGCTCACCACTTGGCGCGGAAGTACTGCCGGGCCATCGGCACCTGCTCCGAGGGGACGTCGAGTGCGAGGGCGGCCGCGGTCGGCCAGTTCGGGTTCGCCAGGGCGGCGCGGCCCACGCAGACGGCGTCGGCGCGGTCCTCGTCCACCACGGCCGCGACCTCCTCGGCGCCGGTCAGCGAGCCGACGGCGGACACCACGATCCCCTCGGTGCCCTCCTTCACGGCGGTGGCCAGCGGCACCTGATAGCCCGGGCCCTGGGGGCCCTCGTAGGTGTCCCCGATGCCCGCGGAGGACAGGTCGAACCAGTGCACCTGCCCCTGCAGCTCCTGCGCCAGGCGGACGGTCTCCTCGATGCTCCAGCCGCCCTCGACCCAGTCCGAGCCGGAGATGCGGATGCCCAGGACCTTGTCCGCGGGCCACACCTCGCGCACGGCCGCCACGACCTCCTTGAGGAAGCGGGTGCGGCCCTCGAAGTCCCCGCCGTACTCGTCGGTCCGGGTGTTGGTCAGCGGCGAGAGGAACTGGTGGATGAGGTAGCCGTGGGCGGCGTGCAGCTGCACGGCGCCGAAGCCGGCACGGTCGGCGCGCTCGGCGGCGTCGGCGAAGGCCTGGACGGTCTCCCGGATCTCATCCACCCGCATCGCGTGGGTGCGGATCTCCATGGAGTTGGTGGCCACGCCGGAGGGGGAGAGGGTCTCCCAGGAGTCGGGACCCTCGAGGATCGGCTGCCCGGCGGGCGCGCCCGGGTGCATGGGGACGGTCGAGGCCTTGGCGCCGGCGTGGCCGAGCTGGATGGCGGGCAGGGCGCCCTCGGAGGCGATGTACTCGGCGATCGGCGCCCACGCGTCCCGCTGCTCGTCGTTCCACAGGCCGGTGTCCCACGGGGAGATGCGCCCCTCGGGCGTGACGGCGGTGGCCTCGGCCACCACGATCCCGAAGCCGCCGGCCGCGCGGGCTCCGAGGTGCTGGAACTGCCATCCGTGCGGGACGCCGTCGCGCGCCTCGCACGAGTACTGGCACATCGGCGGCAGGATCAGGCGATTGCGCACGCGCACGCCGTTGATCTCGATCGGTTCGAAGATCGCGGGCACGGCGGGGGCGGCGGTCTGCGGGGTGGCGGTCTGAGTCATGCGCCCCAGCCTACGAGCGGGTCCGGACACGGGAGGGCACGCGTCCGCCGCGGGCGGAAGGGTGGGCCCGGCCCGTGCGACGAGGGAAGTCGTCACCGTTGCTGCGGCCACCCCTACCCTGGGCCCATGCCCTCCTACCGCGCCCGCCTGCAGATCGGCGACCTCCTGCCCAGCCACCGGCCCGAAGAGGTCATGGACCTGGCCGAGGCGGCCGTCCAGGCCACGCATGTGCTCGCGGCCAAGGACATCGAGGTCGTCGCGCGCGTCCCGCGGATCGTGCTGCGCTTCACGGTGGCCGGCTCGCACCGGGCCGGCGAGGACGCCGAGGCCGCCGAGGTGGCGCGGCGGATGGCGGAGGCGGTGTCCGGCGTCGCCGTGACGGGCCGGCTGGACGTGCTCCGGCGCGACGGCGGCCGGTGGGTCCCGGTGCCCGCTGGGCCCGGGCGCTGAACGGGGTCGGGCTCAGGCGCCGGCCGGGAGCGGCCGGCGGGCGGCGTCGCGCTCGATCTGGCGGACCCAGGAGCGGCGCACGGCCGCGGTGGTGAGCAGCAGCAGCGCCCCGAAGGCGGCCGCGAAGCCCACCCACGCGCTCTGCTGTGCCCCGAGCGGGCTGGGCAGCAGGCGGGGCAGGGCGAGGCAGAGCAGGGTCCAGGCCATGCCCAGGGCCACACCCATGCGGCCGCGCCCCCCGAGGACGAGGCGCAGGGCCGCCAGCAGCAGGGCCACCAGCACCAGCAGGGCGAGCAGCTCAGTCGGGAACCAGTCGACGTGCACACCCCAGGCGTGGAGGGCGGCACCCACCGCGGTGGGCGCGCCGGCGAGGAGGGTGCCCAGCAGCACGCCGAGCGCGCCGTCCTCGGCCACCCGTGCGACGCGGCGGGCCGCCGGGCGTGCGCCGAGCCGCCGGACCACGCCGAGCATGAGGACCAGGGCGAGCAGCCACGGGACGACGTCGAGGCCCCCGGGGGCCAGGACGGCCAGGGGGAACCACAGCGCCAGCGCCAGCAGGGTCCCCGCGACCGCGCCCCGGATGCGGCGATGCCGCGGCGCCGCGCCCTGGCCCCGTCCCCACTGCCGCAGCACGTACATCCCGGTCAGCAGCCACAGCACCGGCCAGATCGCCGGGTGCAGCGGGGACAGCCCGAACACGCTCGCGCCCGGGCCGTGTCGGCCGTCGGCGGTGAACGGATAGGCGCCGGCGTCGAGCGCGGCGAGCCCCGGGACGCGCCCGGCCAGACCGAGGCCCCACGCACCGGAGAGCACGAACAGCGCCCACACGACGGTCAGCAGCGCCTGGCCGCGCCGGTCCGCAGGGGTCGGTGAGCCGGCCGGTTCCTCGGGCGGGGCGGGGGTGTAGCCGGGGATCAGGGGAAGGGCGCCCGTGACCGGCCCCGCCGAGGAGTGGGCGATGGCCTCGGCCCGGACGGCCTGCGCCTTCGTGGACAGTCGCTGCCGCCGCCGCCACTCGGGCAGGGCCACTCGGGCCCGGGCGAACAGCTCCTCATCGGTGAGCCGCTCCTCCGGGTCGGACAGCAGCGGCCGGTCGGCGGCGGCCGGGAAGACCTCGGGGCCCTCGAGCTCGCGCGCGGCCCGGGCGAGCGCGCGGGACTCCCGCTCCTCGTGTTCGCGGCGGCGGCGGGCGGCGTCCTCCGCCGCGCGGCGCTCGGCCTCCCGGGCGCGGTCCTCGAGGAGCCGGGCCTGGGCGAGGGCGCGTTCGGCGTGCAGCACGGTGTGGGCGCGGACGCGTGCGGCCTGGCGACGACGTCGCTCGGCCTCGAGGCGGGCGGCCTCCTCCGCCTCGCGACGGCGCCGCTCGGCCTCCTCGGCCCGACGGCGCCGCTCGGCCTCGATGCGTTCGGCTTCGAGGCGACGGCGTTCGGCCTCGGCCGCCTGCCGATGGCGCTCCGCCTCCGCCTCCGCCTCGAGCCGCAGCCGCTCCCGCTCGGCGAGCGCGGCCTCCTCGCGGGCCCGCCGCTCCGCCTGCACGCGGGCGCGCTCGGCGGCGACCTCCGCCTCCCGGCGGCGCCGCTCCTCCCGCTCCCGGCGGCGGGCCTCCGCCTCGGCGGCGGCGCGGGCCTTCTCCTCGGCCGCCACCCGACGGCGCCGCTCGGCGTCACGCCGACGGCGCAGCTTCTCCTCCTCGCGGCGGCGGCGGGCCACCCGCACGGCCCGGGCCCGGCGGGCCTCCTCGTCGAGGCGTGCCTGGAGGGCGGCGGCGTCGCGAGCCCGGGCGGCGTCGCGGGCCTGGGCGGCGGCGGCGGCCTCGGCGGCGAGCCGCTCATGCTCAGCGGCCCGGCGACGGGCGGCCTCGGCGGCGCGCTCCCGGCCGGCTCGCAGGCGGGCCCGCCGGCGCTCCTCGGCCGCGGTGCGGCGGCGTGCGGCCTCCGCGGCCTTCTCCGGGTCCCGCCCCGGGGCGGGGAGGATGCGTTCGACCGTGCCGACGAGCGGGTCGGTGAAACGGGCGAGGTCCGGGCTGCCGAGGCGGTCCAGGATCTCGCTGAGGTCGCGGCGGGGGCGCTGCTGGGCGGGAGCGCCCGGAGTGCGCAGGCGGTCCATGGCGCGGTGCACGTCCGCGCGGCGGTCCTCGCGCACGCGGCGCTCGGCGGCGGTCTCGGGTCGGCCCGAGCGCAGGGCGCGCTCGTGACGTCGCAGATCGCGGCGGGAGATCTCCCCGGGCGCGGCCAGGGCGCGGCGGGGGCGCGCGGCGGGGGCACGCGTCGCGTCGTCGTCGGGACGGGGCGCCGAGGCGTTCCGGAGGCGCTCGAGGGCGGCGCGGGACTCGGAGGACGCGTCCTGCATGCTCACCCCTTCCGGCCCCGGCGACGGTGGGCCACGATCCCCGCGATCATCAACCCTGCAAGGGTACCGAACACCATGCCGACCACCGCGGACGCCCACCACGGCAGGCCGGTGGCCCGGCCGGTGATCCAGCCGAGCCCCACCATGGACCCGGACCACGCGAGCGAGCCCGCCCCGGACAGCCACAGGAACACGGGCCAGCGGATCCCGCCGATCCCGGCCGCCGCCATCGACGCCGTCCGTCCGCCCGAGACGAACCGCAGCACGGACAGCCCCGCCAGGCTGCCCGCCGGGCCCACCCGCACCAACAGGGTCCGGATCCCTCGGTGGATCCGCCGCCACCACGCCCAGCGGTCCAGGCGGTCGGCGAGGCCGTGACGGAACAGCGCGTAGAGGCCGACGTCCCCGGCCCAGCAGCCCAGCCACGCCGCCAGCACCGCGGCCACGGGGGAGACCCGGTCCTCCGCCGCGAGCGCCCCCGAGCCGATGACCACCACCTCCGACGGGACGGGCGGGATCGGGGCGTCCAGGGCCACGAGCAGCGCGGTGAGCGGGTGGAACCACGCGCCGAGCGCGTCCATCAGGGCGGCCGGGTCCCCGCCCGTCACCGCGGTCGCTCCTGCAGCTCGGCGGGGGAGGTGAACTCCCGTTCGGCGCCCGTCACCGGGTCCGTGAAGCGCAGCGACCGGGAGAGCAGCTGCAGGGGCCGTGTGACGTCGTCCGGGGCGAGGTCGAGCAGGTCCGGGTAGAACGGGTCGAACGCGATGCCCAGGCCCAGGGCGGCCAGGTGGATGCGCAGCTGGTGGGTGCGGCCCGTGCGCGGGGTGAGCCGCAGGTGTGCCACGCGCCGCCCCGCCAGGGTCCCGGCGGAGACGCCGACGCCCAGCAGCTCCACCCGGGACTCCGCGTTCGCCCCGGCGTGGGGCCGGTTCGACCGCCGGGTCCGCACCGGCGCGCCCGCCCGGCGTCCCGATGCGGCCGGCGGGATCTCCTCCACGACGGAGCGCAGGATCCCCTTGTCCTTGCGGATCCGGCTGCGCACGGTCAGCGGGAACCGCCCCAGGACGGGGTCGGCCGGGGCGCCGGGGCCGCGTGCGCCGTCGTCGGGGGCGTCCGGCAAGAGCGCCACGGCCTCGTAGGTCTTGGCCACGGCACGCCGCTCGAAGAGCAGGTGGTAGGCGCCGCGGGTGGCCGGGTTGGCGGAGAACATCACGACGCCGGCCGTCGCCCGGTCGAGCCGGTGCAGGGGCACGAGGTCGTCGAGGCCGAGCTCGTTGCGCAGCCGCACCAGCGCGGTCTCCTGGACGAAGCGGCCGCCCGGGGTGGTGGGCAGGAAGTGCGGCTTGTGGATGACCACGAGGTGCTCGTCGCGGTGCAGGAGCGTGTGCGTCACGGGCAGCGGGGCCTCGTCGGGGACGTCCCGGTAGTACCAGAGGTCGTCGTGCACGCCGAGCGGCGTCGCCGGCGTCAGTGCGGTGCCGTCCGCCGCCACGACCTCGCCGCGGGCGAAGCGCGCGCGGATGCCGTCCGGGTCCACGTGACCGAACCGGTGGAGCACGTAGTCCTGCGCGGTGGGCCAGCCGGAGGCGGGCAGGCGCAGGCGCGTGGCGTTGACGCCGTTGCGCGGGGGGAGGGGAGAGGGGGCGGCCACGGGTCCATCCTCCCAGCCCGGCGCGGCTGCGTCCGACCGGCGCCGCTCAGTCCGACCGGCCGGGCCGGCCGGAGCCGGTGGTCTCGTCCTCGGCCGGGCCCCGGTCCTGCGGGGTGAGCACCACGACCTCCTCGGCCGGCGCGGCGCGCCCCGTCACCTCGTGCGCCGGGACCGCCCCGCCGACGTCGACCACCACGGTGTCCAGCACCGCGCCCGCGGGGACCTCGCAGTCGCCGAGCAGGAGGCTGCCGCGCACCGTGGCGCCGGCCACCACGACCACCCCGGGGCCGACCACGCTGTCCGACACCTCGCCCTCGATCCGGCAGCCCGGGCTGAGCAGCGAGCCGGAGACGCGGGCGTCCGGGGCCACCCACGCCGGCGGCGCCTGGTGGGGGTTGGTGATCAGCGGCCAGCCCTCGGCGGCGACGTCCAGGCCGGTGCCCTCGAGGATCTCCCGGTGGGCGCGGACGTACGCGTCCAGGGTGCCGATGTCCCGCCAGTACCCCACCAGGCGGTGCTCCCGCACGCGTCCGCGCGCCACGAACGCCGGGATGATGCTCTCCCCGTAGTCGCCGAGGGAGGAGCCCACGGGGTCGCCGTCCTCATCGGTCTCGCCCTCGTCCTTGGTGGCCGTCTCGTCCTCGCCCGCCACGAGGTCGCCGACCACCTCGGAGAGCGCGGCGACGTCGAACACGAACACCTCGGTGGCCACGAGCGTGCCCGCCGGGTCCTCCGGCTTGTAGGCGTAGTCGGTCACGGCGCCGTCGTCGTCCACCTGCACGACGCCGAAGCGCGAGGGGTCCTCGTCCGTCTCGGTGGTGACCACGGTGAGCTCGGCGCCGGAGCGGGCGTGCTCGGCCAGCACGGGGCGCAGGTCCAGCTGGTACAGGTGGTCCGCGGAGAGCACCACCACGGTCTCGGCGCCGAACTGCTCCAGCAGCGGCAGCTGCTGGGCGATCGCGTGGCCGTTGCCGCGGGCGAAGCCCTCCTCGGCGCGGCCCTGCGCGGGAGGCAGGAGCCGCAGGCCGTGGCGGGTGCCGTCGAGATCCCACGGCCGGCCGCCGGCCAGGTGCTGGTTGAGCGTGAAGGGACGGTACTGCTCCACGACCCACACGTCCCGCAGGCGCGAGTGGGCCAGGTTGGACAGCACGACGTCGATCAGCCGGTACTGGCCCGCCAGCGGCACCATCGGCTTGGCGCGGGCCGCGGTGAGCGGCATGAGGCGGCCGCCGGTGCCGCCGGCCAGCACGAGCGCGACGACGGCGCCCTCCGGGTCCTTCGGGAACGGGTCGGCCATGACTCCTCCTCGGGTCGGGGCGGGTTCAGCGTAGGGAACGGGGACCACACGTGGCCACCGCTCGGGCGCGTCCGGCTCAGCGCTGGCAGTGCGGGCACCACCACAGCCGCCGCGCGTCGTCCTCGGGGGAGCCGTAGTCCTCCTGGCGGACGGGGCCGCGGCAGCGCAGGCACGGGGCGCGGTCGTGCCCGTAGACCCAGTACGACGGCGTCCCCCCGCCGCGCGCGCCGGCCGTCCGGCCGGGTGCCGTGCCGGGTGGCGGACCGGCCGGGACCAGCACCTCGACCCCGAAGGGTCGCCCCGGGTTGGGACGCACGCCCGTGGTCCGGCGCCGGGCGCCCGCGGCGGGGGCGGCGGGCGGGACATTGGCGCGCAGCAGGTCCCGGGCGAGCAGCACGAGTCCGGCGACGTCCTCGACCTCGCCGATCGGCCGATGCGGGTCGATCCCGGCCAGCAGGAGGGTCTCGCAGCGGTAGATGTTGCCGATCCCGGAGACGAGCCGCTGGTCGAGCAGGGCCAGGCCGACCGGCCGCTCGGGCCGGGCCGTGAGTCGCCGTACCCCCTCGGTGAGCAGCGCGGCACCGTCGTCGGGCGTGTCCCAGGCCGGGTCCAGCAGGTCGGGGCCGAGGTGGCCGAGGACGGTGGCCTCGTCGGCAGTGGGCACGAGGGTGAGCAGGCCCAGCTGGGCGCCGAGCACGCGGTGCTCCGCCGTCTCCAGCACCGCCCGCACCTGCCAGGCGGGGGCGCCCCACCGCGCGTCGACGGCCGAGACGAGCCAGCGCCCCTCCATCTTCAGGTGCGAGATCAGGGTGAGCGCACGGGCGCCGGGGCGGGCCGCGGGCGGGGTCAGCCGCATCAGCAGGAACTTGGCTCGCGGCAGGACCTCGGCCACCGTCCAGCCGGTCAGGTCCGCGGTGGCGTGGCGGGGCACGCGCAGATCCGCGTGCGTCAGGACCCGGCCCTCGAGCACGGGGCGGAGCCGGTGCGCGACGCGGACGAGGGAGTCGCCTTCAGGCACGGGCCGTCACCGGCTCAGGCCGCGTTGAGCTGCCAGGTCACGCCGAAGCGGTCCCCGACCCACGCGAAGCGGCGCGAGAAGCCGTAGTCGTCGGGCGGCATGTAGTCCCGGCCGCCGCCGGCGATCAAGGCGTCGTGGATCGCGTCCACCGCGGTGGCGTCCGGGAGCTCGACGAACAGGCTGATGGCCGGGGTGAACGTGAACCCGTGCGGGGTGAAGGAGTCGAAGAACCGCAGCCGCTGGCCGGCGATCTCGAGCTCGCCGTGCAGGACCTTGCCCGCCCATGCGGCGCCGCGCGGGGAGGAGTCGTCGAAGAGGTCGCGGCGGACCTCGGTGACCGGCAGGTGCTCCACGAACGCGGTGAGGTAGGCGTCCATGGCCGCACCGGCGTCACCCTCGAACAGGAGGAACGGGGTGACGGAGGGGTCCGAGGGGTGCGGCAATGAGTCCTCGAGGGCCTCGGGGGCGGGGGACGTGCCCGTGGGGGCGGTGCCCACGTCCTCGGGCGGGGCGGCGTCGATGCTCATGGGCCGAACCTACCCCCGGGACCCGCCGTCGCGACAGGGCCACCCCGGGCAACGCGGGTTGAGTTGTCGCGGGTGGTCGGCGGCGGGACCCGTGACAACTCAACCCGCGTTGCGGACGGACGGACACGAGCTCTCAGTTCCGGAACCGGATGCCCGATGGACTCGAGTAGAACCCCGCGGCCAGCAGCGCCTCGGCCAGCGGCGTGCCGAGCACGGGCCCGCCGTTGACCTTCTCCAGGCTCAGCCGCTCGGTCCGGCCGGTGCGCAGCGCCCACACGAGCGCCTCCGCCGCTGCCCGCAGCTCGCCCGGCTCCTCCGTGAACGCGAGCAGCGTGCGCCCGCCACGCTCCATGTAGAGCGCCAGCCGCCCCGCGATCAGCACGACGACGGCGCCCGCCTTCCGGCCCGGGCGGTGGCCCGTGGGCACGACGCCGTCCGGCCCGGCCGGCACGGACGGCCAGTCCAGCGCGGCGCCGTAGGGATTCGCCGGATCCGTCGCGGCCAGGGCGAGGGCGAGGGGGGCGGCGTCGACGGCGGCGTCCTCCTCGTCCCGCTGGAACCCTCGCAGCCGATCCACGACGGCGCCGGTGGAGAACTGCGCGCCGCCCAGCCCGTCGACGAAGTGGCCGCGGCGCACCTGGCCCGCATCCTCCATCCGGGTGAGCAGCCGGTACTGCCCCGCGAATCCGCCGGGGACCTCCTCGGCCACCACGGAGCCGCGCGTGATCACGCCGTACCGGTCCAGCAGCAGCTCGGCGGTGGCGTGGGCGCGGATCGTGGGGTCCTGCTCGGCGGCCGGCAGCAGGGACCAGCGGCCGGCCGAGCGGGCCTGCTCCGCGGCCGAGAGCCCGACGGTCCCCGCCGCGAGGCCGGGCGAGCCCCGGGCGCCGCCCTCGGGCGAGGCGAGCCCCGCATACCGGCCACGCCCGCGCACCCCGGCCAGCCGCCCGCCGAGCCCGCGCCCGGCCGCCGCCCCCGCGGCCCCGCCCGTCCGCGCGGTGCGGGCCCGCGGCGTCTGCCGTCCGGTGCGGTGCGCGGTCTTGCCGAGCGAGAGCAGGCCGCGGACGGGGGCGAACGTGTCGTTGCCGACCCGGCCGTCCCACACCAGGCCCCACAGCGCGCCCAGCACCGCGGGGCCGCGGGCCAGGTCGGCCGGGTCGCGGTGCGGGTCGGGGCCGCCCGCCCCGCCTGCAGCCTCCGTGCCGCCGTCGTCGCCCGCCGCCTGCGCCGCCCGTACCCGCTCCACGAGCTGGGGGAAGAACCAGGCCCCGCCGCCGGCGAGCACCTCGAGCACGGCCGCACGCAGGGCGGCGTCGGCCGGGGGCGCCTCGGTGGGCTCGGGCAGGCGCAGCGTGAGGTCCACGGCGTCGGCGGGGTGCAGGGCCACCCAGCCGTCGTTGCCGGCGGCCTCCCCGACGCCCGACCACACGTACTCGCCCGTGGCCAGCAGCTCGTCGAGCAGGGCGGGGGCGTAGTCCCGCACGCGGGCGGGCAGCACGAGGGACTCCCACGCGCTCGCGGGCAGGGGCGTGCCGGCCAGCTGGTCCAGGACGGTGGCCACCCCGTCCACGCCCTCGAGCGTGGCCGGCGGCCGCCAGGCCCCGTCGCGCCCCGTCCGCGGCCGCAGGTGCTGCCAGTCGGCGAGGAACCGGGCGTACGCGGCCTGGTCCACCGGCTCGACCTCGGCGCGCAGCGCGGCGAGGGAGCGCATGCGGATCCGCCGCAGCACCTCGGCGTCGCACCACTCGGCGTTCAGGCCGGCGGCTCCAGGGGTGCCCTCCGGCCGGAACGCGCCCGTGCTCACGCGGCGCTCGGTGGCCAGGCGCTGCAGCACCGAGAGCACGACGGCGCCCCCCAGCCCCAGCGCGGCCCCCGCCTCGGCGGCGGTGAAGGGGCCATGGGTGCGGGCGTAGCGGCCCACGAGGTCCCCGAGCGGGTCGTCGACCGGATCGAGGAACGCGGTGGGCACTCCGTGCGGGATCGGCGTGCCGAGCGCGTCCCGCAGGCGGGCGGCGTCCTCGACGGCCGCGAACCGCTCGACCCCGTCCTGGCGCAGGCGGAACGCGCGGCCGGCGCGCTCGAGCTCCGCCAGCATGCCGGCGACGGCGGCCTCGTCCGCGGCCTCCTCCGCCTCCCCCTCGGCCCGTGTGCGCCGCGCGGCCTCGGCCACGGACAGCGGTCCCAGCAGGCGCAGCAGGTCCGCCACGCCCTCGACCCCGCGGGCGCGCCGGTCGGGCGCGAGCCGCTGCAGCTGGGCCTCGACCTCCGCGATGACCCCGGCGTCCAGCAGCTCGCGCAGCTCCTCCGTGCCCAGCAGCTCGGACAGCAGTGCCGGGTCGAGGGAGAGCGCGGCGGCGCGGCGCTCGGCCAGCGGGGAGTCGCCCTCGTAGATGAACTGCGCGATGTAGCCGAACAGGATGGACTGGCTGAACGGCGAGGGCGCCGTCGTCGTGACCTCCACGAGCCGGACGGCCCGCGAGGCCACCCGCCCCGCGAGCTCCTTGAGCGCAGGGAGGTCGTAGACGTCCTGGAGCACCTCGCGCACGGTCTCCAGGATCACGGGGAACCGCGGGTGCTTCCGCGCCACGTCCAGCAGCTGCGCGGACCGCTGCCGCTGCTGCCACAGGGGGGTCCGCCGCCCGGGGTCACGGCGCGGCAGCAGCAGGGACCGGGCCGCGTTCTCCCGGAACCGGGCCGCGAACAGCGCGGACCCGCCGACCTCTGCCGTGACGATCTCGTCCAGCTCCTCGGCCGTGAACTCGAACAGCTCCGCGCCCGGCGGCTCGACGTCCATCAGCGGGATGCGCAGCACGATCCCGTCGTCGGCCGCCATCGCCGCGCCCGAGCCGGTCTCCAGCCCGTACCGCTGCGCCAGCCGCGCCCCCACCGCGAGCGCCCACGGGGCGTGCACCGCCATGCCGTAGGGGGAGTGCAGCACGACGCGCCAGTCGCCGAGCTCGTCCGTGAACCGCTCCACCACGAGCGTCTGCTCGGTGGGCAGCACACCGGTGGCCTCGCGCTGGTCGGCGAGGTACTTCAGCAGGTTGTCCCGCGCCCACTCGTCCAGGCCCGCGGCGGCCAGCCGGGTGCGGCCGGCCTCGGGGTCCGCGTCCAGCTCGCGGCGGAAGCGCCCGACGGCGTCACCCAGCTCCGCCGGCCGGCCCGCGGCGTCGCCCCGCCAGAACGGGAGCTTGCCGGGCTGCCCGTAGGCGGGCAGCACCAGGACGCGGTCCGCGGTGATGTCCACGATCCGCCAGCTCGTGGCGCCCAGCAGGATGACGTCCCCCACGCGGGACTCGTAGACCATCTCCTCGTCGAGCTCGCCGACCCGGCGCCCGCCGGAGCGGGCCGAGCCCGCGGACGCGGTGCCCGCCGACTCGGCCGTGTCCCCGGCCGCCGCGCCGCCGGGGGCGCCGTCCGCGCCGCCGTCGGAGGCCAGGAACACCCCGAACAGGCCGCGGTCCGGGATGGTGCCGCCCGAGGTGACCGCGAGACGCTGGGCGCCGGGGCGGGCGGCGAGGGTGCCGTTCTCCCGGTCCCACAGGATGCGCGGGCGCAGCTCGGCGAACTCGTCCGAGGGGTAGCGGCCGGCCAGCAGGTCGAGCACGGACTCGTAGGCGGAGAACGGCAGCGTGGCGAACGGCGCGGACCGGCGCACGAGGTCGAACCACTCCTGTGCGTCCAGGTCCGCGACGGCGACGGCGGCCACGGTCTGCTGGGCGAGGATGTCCAGCGGGTTGGCGGGGATCCGCAGCGACTCGATGCGCCCGGCCGTCATGCGCTCGGCCACGACGGCGGTGTCCACGAGGTCGCCCCGGTGCTTGGGGAAGAACACGCCGCGGGAGACCTCGCCCACCTGGTGGCCGGCGCGGCCCACGCGCTGCAGGCCGGAGGCCACCGAGGGCGGCGACTCCACCTGGATCACCTGGTCCACCGCGCCCATGTCGATGCCCAGCTCGAGCGAGCTCGTGGCCACGACGCAGCGGATCTGGCCGGTCTTCAGCGCCTCCTCGACGATGGCGCGCTGCTCCTTGGACACGGAGCCGTGGTGGGCGCGGGCGAAGTCGGAGACGGTGCCCGATCCGGTGCCGGTCTGCCCGGCCACCTGGGCGGGGCCGTGGAAGCCGGTCGGATCCGGCGTGCGGAAGCCGGGGACGGCGTCCGGGTGCTCGGCCGCGGCGGCGGCCTCGGCGCGGGCCTCCCAGATCTCGTTGAGCCGACCGGTGAGGCGCTCGGCCAGGCGCCGGGAGTTGGCGAACACGAGCGTCGAGCGCCGCTCGGCCACCAGATCCACGATCCGCTCCTCGACGTGCGGCCAGATGGACCCGCCCGACCCCGCGCCCTCGTCGCCGAGCCCGCCCGTCGAGGAGCCGGGCCCCAGGTCGTGGGCTGCGGCGGGGGAGGAGAGGTCCGTCAGGTCCGGCACCGGCACCGTGACCGTCAGGTCCCAGCGTTTGGCCGAGGCGGGCCGCACCACCGTCACCGGCTGTGTGCCGCCGAGGAACCGGGCCACCTCGGCGGCCGGCTCGACCGTGGCGGACAGGCCGATCCGCTGCACGGGGGCGTCCAGCAGGGCGTCCAGGCGCTCGAGGGAGACGGCCAGGTGGGCCCCGCGCTTGGTCCCGGCCACGGCGTGCACCTCGTCCACGATCACCGTGCGGACCCCGGCCAGTGCCGCGCGGGCCTGCGAGGTGAGCATGAGGTACAGCGACTCGGGCGTGGTGATGAGGATGTCCGGCGGATCCTGCTGCAGACGCCGCCGCTCGGCCGCCGGGGTGTCCCCGGAGCGCACACCCACCCGGACGCGCGGCACGGGCCTGCCCTGGTGCGCGGCAGTCTGCGTGATGCCCACCAGCGGGGCCCGCAGGTTCCGCTCCACGTCCACGCCGAGCGCCTTCAGCGGCGAGACGTAGAGGACGCGGGTGGCCGCCGTCCCCTCGGCGGCGGGCTCGCGCACGAACGAGTCGAGCGCCCAGAGGAAGGAGGAGAGGGTCTTGCCCGAGCCGGTCGGCGCGATCACCAGCGCGTGCCGCCCCGAGGAGATCGCGTCCCACGCGCCGAGCTGGGCCGGCGTCGGGGCCTCGAACGCGCCCGTGAACCAGGCGCGCGTGGGCTCGGTGAACCGGCCCAGGACGACGTCGGCCGCGGGCGTGGGCGCGTCCGCTGCGGTCTCCGCGGGCTCGCTCATGCGTGGTGGTACGGTCGGCCGGCGGAGATCTCCTGGGCCCGGTAGACCTGCTCCGCCAGGATCAGCCGCACGAGCTGGTGCGGGAAGACGAGCGGGGACAGGGACCAGACGCGGTCCGCGCGGGCGTGGACCCGGGCGTCCACCCCGTACGCGCCTCCGATGACCATCGTCACCGGGGCGCCGACGTCGAACCGGCTCTGCAGGTGCCGCGCCAGGCCCGGCGAGTCGAACGCCGTCCCCCGCTCGTCCAGCAGGATCAGGTGCTCGTCCGCGCCGACCGCGCTCAGGATCCGGTCCGACTCCTCCGTGCGCGCCGCCTCCTCCTGCCGCGCGGAGTGCGGCAGCAGACGCCACGAGAGGTCGTAGGGCTTCTTGAGACGCCGCTCGTAGCGGTCGATCCCGTCGACGACCCACGCCTCATGCTTCTTGCCGATGGCCAGCACCCGAACAGACATGGCCCCATGATCGCACCGGCCGCGGACACGGTACGGGGGTCGGCCCCCGCCGCTCGGTTACGCTCGCCGGGGCGGGGTGCCTGGCCCCGCACCGGAAGGGGGCCCATGACGTCGACGGCACGGTCCGCGAAGGTGTCCCGCCGTGCCGCGCTCGGCCTCGGGCTCGGCGCGCTCACGGTGGGCGGGGCGGCCGTCGTCGCCGACCTGGTCGGTGCGCCCGCCGGGCCGTTGGGCGCCAACGCGACGGCCCTGTACGGCATGCGCAGCTCCACCGGCCACACGTACGCACCCCTGCCCGGGCGCGCCGGACGCATCGACGTGTACCGGCCGCCGGGCCAGGGTCCGTTCCCGGTCCTCGTGTGGAACGCCGGCTCCGGCTGGCGCGGCGACCGCGGCTACAGCGACGGCGCCGACGTCGCCCGCGGTCTGGTCCCGCACGGCTACGCCGTCGCCGCGTTCTCGGTGCGCAGCTCCAAGCAGGGCACGTTCCCCGCCCAGGTGGAGGACGCGACGGCGGCGGTCCGCTGGGTGCGACGCAACGCCCTGGGCCTGCAGCTGGACGCGGGACGGGTGGCCGTGGCCGGCTCGTCGTCGGGCGGCTGGAACGCCCTCATGGCCGGCCTCACGGGCGGACAGGACCTGAACCGGGAGCAGGTGCCGCCGCCCGGCCGGGAGGTGCCCGACGGCGGCCACGCGATCCCGGAGGAGGACCGCGTCCAGGCGATCGTGGACTTCTTCGGCCCCACGGACTTCCTGACGATGAACCGTCAGATGCTCCCGGGCGCGTGCGCGGACTACAACCGCGCGAACCGACTCGAGCACTGCCACCTCGACGACCACAGCACCAAGTCGGACATGCTGGGGGTGCCGGTCCTGGCCTCGGGCGGCCTGACCCGGCTGGCCTCCCCGATCGCGCACGTGCGCCCGGACTCGCCGCCCCTGCTGGTCGTCCACGGGCGCAAGGACGTCACGGTCCCGTGGGGGCAGAGCCTCGAGCTGTACCGGGCCGCCGAGGCCGCCGGACTGCGCACCGCGTTCTACTCGGTGGCCGAGGGCGGCCACGACCTGGGCATGATGACCGCGAAGACCCGCAGCGCGGAGGTGCTCCGCAACGGTGTGCCGGCCAGCGCCGTGCACGCCTCCATCTCGTGGTCCGCGGTGGCCTCGTTCCTGGACGCCGTCCTGCCGCGCTGAGGCGGCGGCCGGACCCGCCCCGGCATGGCGAAAGCCCGGGAGCGCAAGGCTCCCGGGCTTCACATCTGGCGGTGACGGTGGGATTTGAACCCACGGTACGGGGTTACCGTACACAGCATTTCGAGTGCTGCACCTTCGGCCGCTCGGACACGTCACCAGACCAGGACACCCTACCCGAGCCGTGGCGGCGCGCCCAAACCGGCCGCCCGCCGTCGTCGGGCGCGGGCGCGTTCAGTCGCGCTGTGCCGCGAAGAACCCCCGCAGCAGCGCCGCGCTCTCCTCGGCGCGGACGCCGGCGCGGACCTGCACCTGGTGGTTGAAGCGGGGGTCGCGGACCACATCCAGCACCGAGCCGCACGCGCCCGCCTTCGGGTCCCACGCCCCGAACACGACGCGCGGGATGCGGGCCAGCAGCAGCGCACCGGCGCACATGGGGCAGGGCTCGAGGGTCACCACGAGGGTGCAGTCCGTCAGGCGCCAGCCGTCGCCCGCCCCGGCGGCGGCCCGCAGCTCCGCCCCGCGGCGCAGCGCGAGGACCTCGGCGTGGGCGGTGGGGTCGTGGTGCTGCTCGCGCTCGTTCCCGACGACGGCCAGGATGGTCCCGTCGCCGGCCACGAGCGCGGCGCCGATCGGCACGTCGCCGGCCGCTCCGGCCGCGCGGGCGGCCCGGAGGGCCAGGCCCATCCACGCATGCTCCTGCTCGGCCGTGGGCGCGGGGGAGGGGACGGGGGCGGACACGCGGCCAGCCTAGCGGCGGTGTCGGCGCCCCCGCGGGCGCGGGGAGGGGCGGAGGGACGCGCGTGGGCGGTACCGTGGGCGCCATGCGCGTCCACATCGTCGACCACCCGCTCGTGGCCCACAAGCTCAGCGTCCTGCGGGACAAGAAGACCCCGTCCATGATCTTCCGGCAGCTCACGGAGGAGCTCGTGATGCTGCTCGCCTACGAGGCGACGCGCGACGTGGCCATGGAGGAGGTGCGGATCGAGACCCCGGTGACCGAGACCACCGGCTTCCGGCTGGCCCGCCCGCGTCCGCTGGTCGTGCCCATCCTGCGCGCGGGGCTCGGGATGCTGGAGGGGATGACCAAGATGGCGCCGTCCGCCGAGGTCGGATTCCTCGGCATGGCCCGCAATGAGGAGACGCTGGACATCGTCACCTACGCGGAGCGGCTGCCCGCCGACCTGTCCGGGCGTCACGTGTTCGTCCTGGACCCCATGCTGGCCACGGGAGGCACGCTGATCGAGGCCATCCGCTTCCTCTACCAGCGCGGCGCGGCGCGGGTCACGTGCCTCTGCCTGCTCGGGGCGCCCGAGGGCATCGAGCGGCTGGAGGCCTCGTTGGGCGACGTCGAGGTGGACCTGTACCTCGCCGCCGTCGACGAGCGCCTGGACGAGCGGTCTTACATCGTCCCCGGCCTCGGCGACGCCGGCGACCGGCTCTACGGTCTGGCGGAATGACCTGAACGGACCTCCGCGTCCGCCACGAGACGACCACGGCCCCCGCCCCCACCCGGCGGGGGCCGTGGTCGTCTCACGGGAGCGTCTCCGGCGGGGACGTCAAGCGGGGCCGCGAATGTGTCGTCCATCTAGTGGACATCACGACCCGCTGTGACCCGTCATCATGGCGTCACATGGAAAACTTGGAAGTCGCCTGCATAAATATTCCGCATACTCATTGGTCCTGCGGCGCGCTCCCACCTGTTGAACAATGAAAGAGTCACGCGGGCGAGCCGAGCGGCGGCGCGATGCTATTCGGATCCGCGAATAGTGATGTTGCGCACATTCAGGACTCTTCTTCTCATATGGTGAGACAAAAGCGCGAACGTTACTTGCCAGTCCCCTCGGTGAAGTCACATTCTTGTCATGTGACGCCTCGTCCGCCGCACCGACCGAGCGGTGGAGGGGCCATGAGCCGAAAGAGGAGTGGTGGCCATGGGTCAGTCCGCCGGATACGTGCACATCTCCGTCCGCAACGCGCAACGCCGGGCCGACGGCATGTCCCGCCGAGGCCAGGCCCGCGCAGGCCTGCGCCTGGCCGGTGGCACCGACGCCCCCGACTCCCAGACGGCGCCGACACCGGTCCTGGCGCCGAACGGCATCCCGGGTCCCCAGGCGGTGGCCCGGGAGAACGAGGCCCGTGGGTTCGTCATCTACGTGGGCATGGACGAGCTGGCCGCCTCGGCCGCCGGCACCTCCCTCACGCGGCTGGCCAACGAGCTGCGTCACTACGTGGAGTCCCTCGTCCCCGGGGCGGAGTCGCACGCCGCCGTCGCCCTGGCCCCCGCCGGCGCGGAGGGCCGCGACATCGAGGTCGTGCGCCAGGTGCTCGGCGACCCGACCGTGCAGGGCGGCACCCGTCCCGACCTGGCGCAGGCGCCGGCCCCCGTGTCCACGCGCCAGCCCGGTGTGCTGATCGACCTGTCCCGGCGCGAGGTGCAGCTGGACGGCGAGTCGCTGAACCTCACCTTCAAGGAGTTCGAGCTCCTGAACTACCTCGTGGAGAACGGCGAGCGCACCGTCGGCCGCGAGGAGCTGCTCGACGCCCTGTGGCGCAACGCCGACGAGGTGCCCAACGAGCGCACCATCGACGTGCACATCCGCCGCCTGCGCGCCAAGCTCGGCCGCCTCGCGAACACCGTGCGCACCGTGCGCGGCCAGGGCTACCGCTTCTACCGCCACCCCGAGGTGGTCGTGTGGGCGGCGCCGGAGTACAGCATCTGACCCGCGCCCGCCCGTGTCCGACGACGGCCCCCGCTCACCCGAGCGGGGGCCGTCGCCGTAGCCTGGCCGCATGAGCACCGCCGACGCGAAGACCCTGATCGTCCTCCGGCACGCCAAGGCCGGCTGGCCCGACGCGGCCGACGACCACGCCCGCCCGCTCGCCGAGCGAGGCCACGCCCAGGCGCCCGCCGCCGGCGACTGGCTCCGCGAACACGACCTCGTCCCGGACGCCGTCGTGTGCTCCGACGCGCTGCGCACCCGTCAGACGTGCGTGTGGGTGTGCGAGCGCCTGGGCGAGCTGGCGCCCACGCCCTACCTGGACCCGCGGCTCTACGGCGCCGACGCGGCGCGGGCCCTGGCCGTCGTCAACGAGACGGAGGAGACCACGCGACGGCTGCTGGTGGTGGGCCACATGCCGTGGGTGCAGGAGCTGGGCATGCGGCTGATGAGCCTGGACTCGGACCAGGACGCGGCGCTGCGCATGAGCGAGCACTACCCGACGCTCGGGATGCAGGTGTTCCGGGTGGAGAAGCCGTGGGCCGAGCTCGACGGCCGCGGCGCCGCCCTGACGCACTTCGTGGTTCCGGGGCGCTGACCTCCGCGGCGGCGGGCGTGGCAGAGGCGCGCCGACATGACGAAGGCCCCGCTCCGACAGGAGCGGGGCCTTCCGATCGTGCGCCCAAAGGGATTCGAACCCCTGACCTTCTGTTCCGTAGACAGACGCTCTATCCAGCTGAGCTATGGGCGCATCATCCGATCCACCGGAGCGGCTCGAACTCGTAGAACACTACAGGACCTCTCCGACGAAGTGCAAATCGATGGTCGGCAGCAACCTGTGCCGGGGGTGTGGTGGAGGCGCGGTCATGATAGCCGCGCTCGGGTACCATGGCAGGACCGTGCGGCCACAACGATGTGGTGCGCGCTTCGGCGATGCACGCATCGGAGTGGACGGGACGGAACGGCCCCGGACCCCAATGGGAGGACTCTCCACCATGGCTGACAACGCCACCACCTCGTTCGCGGATCGCGCCCTGGCGGACGCGCCCACGGACTACGCCCAGCTGCGCGAGTGGGTCGCCCAGATCGCAGAGCTGACGCAGCCGGACTCCGTCCAGTGGGTCGACGGCTCCGAGGAGGAGCGCGACCGCCTCGCGGACGAGCTCGTGGCGGCGGGCACCCTGACCCGCCTGGCCGAGGACAAGTTCCCCAACTCCTTCGCCGCGTTCTCCGATCCCGCCGACGTCGCCCGTGTGGAGGACCGCACCTTCATCTGCTCCGAGAAGGAGGAGGACGCCGGCTTCACCAACAACTGGATGGACCCGGCGAAGATGCACGGGATCCTCGACGACGCGTTCACCGGCGCCATGCGCGGCCGCACCATGTACGTGATCCCGTTCGTGATGGGCCACCTCGACGCCGAGGACCCGAAGTACGGCGTGGAGATCACCGACTCCGCCTACGTGGTCCTGTCGATGCGCATCATGGCCCGCATCGGCCAGGACGTGCTGGACAAGATGTCCCGCGAGCAGGCCTTCTACGTGCCGGCCGTGCACTCCGTGGGCGCCCCGCTGGAGCCGGGCGAGCAGGACGTGCCGTGGCCGTGCAACGAGACCAAGTGGATCGTGCACTTCCCCGAGGAGCGCTCCATCTGGTCCTTCGGCTCCGGCTACGGCGGCAACGCCCTGCTCGGCAAGAAGTGCTACGCGCTGCGCATCGCCTCCGTGATGGCCCGGGACGAGGCCTGGCTCGCCGAGCACATGCTGATCCTCAAGCTGACCAACCCCGAGGGCCGGTCCTACCACATCACCGGCGCCTTCCCGTCGGCCTGCGGCAAGACCAACCTCGCCCTCATCGACCCCACAATCGAGGGCTGGAAGGCCGAGACCCTGGGCGACGACATCACCTGGATCCGCGCCGGCAAGGACGGCGAGTTCCGCGTGATCAACCCGGAGACCGGCTACTTCGGCGTCGCCCCCGGCACCGGCTGGTCCACCAACCCGAACGCCATGCGCGCGATCTCCAAGGGCAACTCCATCTTCACCAACGTCGCCCTCACCGACGACGGCGGCGTGTGGTGGGAGGGCATGACGGACGAGGTCCCCGAGCACCTCACCGACTGGCGCGGCAACGACTGGACGCCCGAGTCCGGCACCCCGGCCGCCCACCCGAACTCCCGGTTCTGCACGCCCATCGAGCAGACGGACATGCTGGCCGACGAGTACCGCGACCCGCGGGGCGTGAAGCTGGACGCCATCCTGTTCGGCGGCCGCCGCAAGACCACCGTGCCGCTGGTGACCGAGGCCTTCGACTGGGAGGACGGCATCCTCAAGGGCGCCACCCTCTCCTCGGAGACCACCGCGGCCGCCGCCGGCGCCGTCGGCGTGGTGC
Organism: Micrococcus sp. 140720015-1; assembly: GCF_053627595.1. Classification (NCBI taxonomy): domain Bacteria; kingdom Bacillati; phylum Actinomycetota; class Actinomycetes; order Micrococcales; family Micrococcaceae; genus Micrococcus; species Micrococcus sp. 140720015-1. The sequence continues at coordinate 46,021 of NZ_JBSEYC010000006.1, read as the reverse complement.
GCCGCGACCCGATGGCCATGCTGCCGTTCCTCGGCTACGACGCCGGCGACTACCTGGCCCACTGGGTCAGGGAGTCCGGCAAGGCCGACCCGGAGAAGCTGCCGCGCATCTACCTGGTCAACTGGTTCCGACGCAACCGCGACGGCGGCTTCGCCTGGCCCGGCTTCGGCGAGAACTCGCGCGTCCTGAAGTGGGTCGTGGAGCGCCTCGAGGGCAAGGCCGAGGCCGAGGAGACCCCGATCGGCCTCGTGCCCGCCGCGGGCTCGCTCGACCTGTCCGGCATCGAGGTGTCGGCCGAGGACCTCGAGGACGCCCTCAAGGTCGATGCCGCGGAGTGGGCCGAGGAGAACGAGCTCATCGAGCAGTGGCTCGACCGGTTCGGCGAGTCGCTGCCCGCCGTCGTGCGCGAGCGCTTCGAGGCGCAGAAGGCCCGGTTCGCCCAGGCCTGAGCCCCGCCGCACGCGGAACGGCCCGCACCCCGTGAGGGGTGCGGGCCGTTCCGCGTTCCGGGGCCGGATCAGGCGGCGAGCCAGAGGTCCGGGCCGAAGATCTCGTAGCGGATGGACGTCGCGGGCACGCCGGCGTCGATCAGCTTCGAGCGGGTGGACTGCATGAACGCGAGCGGGCCGCACAGGATGTAGTGCCCGTCGCGGGGCAGTTCGACGTCGTCGAAGTGCATCACACCCTCGACGGTCGTGACGCCCTCGGGGTCCTGCTCCGGCCGCACCCCGAGGAAGAGACGGGCGTCGCCGTGCGGCAGCGCCGCCAGGGACTCCGCCACCTGTTCGCGCAGGGCCACCGCCTCCCAGGACGCGTCGCCGTGGAAGAAGAGGACCTGGCGGTCCGAGCCCTGCTGGGCGAGCGCGTCCAGGATCGCGGCGGCCGGGGTGATGCCGATGCCGGCGGTCGCCAGGACCAGGGGAGCGGTGGAGTCCTCGTCCTCGAGGGTGATGTCGCCGTAGGGGTTGGACAGCTCGATGACGTCGCCGACCTCCACGTTCTGGATGAGCATCGGCGACACTTCGCCGCCCTCGTCCAGCTTCACGGTGATGACACGTTCGGTGGTGGACTCGGCCTTCTCGGAGAGGGAGTACTGGCGGCACTGGCGCAGGCCGTCCTCGACCTTCAGGCGCACGGACACGTAGCCGCCGGCCCTGCCGCGGGTCTGCGGGGTGTCGTCGGCCGGCTCGAAGCGGAAGGTGACGGCCGCGTTGCCGGTGGGCTCCTTCGCGACGACCCTCCAGTCCGTCCACATCCTGTCGTTGGCCTGCTGGGCGTAGAGGCCCTTCTCGATCTTGATGAGGGCGTCGGCCATCAGCCAGTAGACCTCGGTCCAGGCTTCGGCCACCGCGGGCGTGACGGCGTCGCCGAGCACCTCGCCGATGGCCCAGAAGAGGTTCTCGTAGACGATCGGGTACTGCTCCTCGACGATGCCGAGGGCGGTGTGCTTGTGGGCGATGCGGGACAGGACGGCCTCGGGCAGGGTGCCCGGGTTCTCGAGCAGGTGCACCGCGAACGTCACGATCGAGCCGGCGAGGGCCTGGGCCTGCTCACCGTTGCGCTGGTTGGCGCGGGAGAAGACGCCGTCGAGGAGCTCGGGGTGGGCCTCGAACATGTGGGCGTAGAACAGGGGCGTGATCTCCGGCATGTGCTCGGCGACGACGGCGGCGGTGGCCTCGATGACGGGGCGGGACTTCTCGGACAGCACGGGGGTCTCCGTCTCCTCGGTGGCGAATCTTGCGCTGGTTTTGCCAGATTACACCCGGCCGTCGCCGTCGGGAACTCGCCCCCCGGCCCGTTCCCTCAGTGCGTCACGGGGATCTCCGGCAGGCCCAGCAGCACGGGTCCGCCGACAGGCCCGGCGCTCACCAGATCCCGGATCCGCACGGTGTCGAGCTCGGCGAGGAAGGCCTCGCGTGCGCGGTGCAGGGCGCCGCGCAGGCGGCAGTCGCCGGCGTAGGGGCACGCCACCCCGGAGTCGCGCCCGGCGCAGTCGATCACCTCGTCGCGGCTGCTCAACGCGCGCACGAGCTCGCCCACACGCTGGTCCAGACCGGCCGCGGCGATCATGGCCCCGCCGTGCCGACCGCGCAGCACCTCGATGGTCCCGCGGCGGCGCAGCTCGGCGACTGCCTTGATCACGTGGTTGTAGGGCACCTGGATCCGGTCCGCGATCTGCTGGCTGGTGAGCCGTTCCCCCTCGGCGGCCGCGAGCGTCATCAGCACACGCAGGCACACGTCGGTGTAGGCGCTCAGCTTCATCCCGCCATCATCCCACCGGTGCACGGCGCCGCCGCGCCTGCGGTGTCCGGGCCGGTTGGCATACTGACGCCATGGACGCCACCTCACACCCCGACGCCGGCCCCCGCCTCCCCGAGACCTCCGCGCCGGGGGGCGACGCCGCGCTGCACGAGGAGGCTCTGGCCGTGCTGCGTCGGCTCGTGGACCGGCCGGACGCGCGATTCAAGGACGGGCAGTTCGAGGCGATCGAGGCGCTCGTGGCCCACCGCCGCCGCGCCCTGGTGGTGCAGCGCACCGGCTGGGGCAAGTCCGCCGTGTACTTCGTGGCCTCCCTCCTGCTGCGCGCCCGCGGCGCGGGGCCCACGCTGATCGTCTCCCCGCTGCTCGCGCTCATGCGGGACCAGGTCGCGGCCGCCGCCCGGGCGGGCGTGCGCGCGGTGTCCGTGAGCTCGGCGAACGCCACGGAGTGGGACGAGGTCCGGGCCCGGCTCGCGGCGGACGAGGTGGACGTGCTGCTGATCTCGCCCGAGCGCCTCACGAACCCCCGGTTCCGGGACGAGCAGCTGCCGGACCTCGTGGCGCGCATGGGCCTGCTCGTGGTGGACGAGGCCCACTGCATCTCCGACTGGGGCCACGACTTCCGGCCGGACTACCGCCGCATCCGGGACCTGATCGGGCTGCTTCCCCCCGAGGGGCCGCGCGCGGTGCCCGTGCTGGCCACCACCGCCACGGCCAACGCCCGTGTGGTGGCGGATGTGGTGGAGCAGCTCGGCGTCGCCTCCGAGCAGGACGTGTTCGTGCTCCGCGGCCCCCTGGCCCGCGCCTCGCTGCGCCTGGGCGTGCTGCGCCTGCCCAGCCCGGCCGCGCGCCTGGCCTGGCTCCTCGACCACCTCGGGGACCTGCCGGGCTCCGGGATCGTCTACGCCCTCACCGTCTCCGCCGCCGAGGACACGGCGCGCGCCCTGCGCGAGGCGGGGCACGAGGTGGTCGCCTACACGGGCCGCACGGACCCGGAGCGGCGCGCCGAGATCGAGGAGGACCTCAAGGCCAACCGGGTGAAGGCCGTCGTGGCCACCTCGGCGCTCGGCATGGGCTTCGACAAGCCGGACCTGACGTTCGTGGTGCACTTCGGCGCGCCGGGCTCGCCCGTGGCGTACTACCAGCAGGTCGGCCGCGCCGGCCGCGGGACGGACCACGCGGACGTGCTCCTGCTGCCCGGACCCGAGGACCGCCGCATCTGGGAGTACTTCGCCACCGCCTCCATGCCGGACGAGGAGCAGGCGCGCGCCGTGCTGGGGGCGCTCGCGGACCACGGCGGGGCCCTCTCCGTGGCGGCGCTCGAGCCGGCCGTGCGGATCAAGCGCACCACCCTGGAGCTGCTGCTCAAGGTCCTCGCCGTGGACGGGGCGGTCGAGCGGGTGGGCGGCGGCTGGCGCGCCACCGGGCGGGAGTGGACGTACGACGCCGAGCGGTACGCCCGCGTGGCCGAGGCGCGCCGGGCCGAGGAGCGGCTCATGCTCGACTACCAGACCACGGACCGGTGCCGCATGGAGTTCCTGGCCCGCACCCTGGACGACCCCACCGCCGCGCCGTGCGGCCGCTGCGACGTCTGTGCCGGCCCCTGGTACCCGACGGGATCGGACGGGGCGGCGCGGGAGCGCGCGGAGGCCGCCCTGCGCCGCACCGGCGTGCCGATCGAGCCCCGTCGCATGTGGCCCTCGGGCATGGACCGGCTGGGCGTGCCCGTGAAGGGGCGCATCGCGCCCGAGTCACAGGCCGAGGAGGGCCGCGCGCTCGCCCGCCTGACAGACCTCGGGTGGGGCACCGTCCTGCGGGACCTGCTGGACCGGGAGGACGCCCCGGTGCCGGAGGAGGTCCTGCGGGGCGCCGTCGACGTCCTGGCCGGCTGGGGGTGGCGGACGCGGCCGATCGCCGTCGTCGCGATGCCCGCGCGCACCCGCCCACAGCTGGTGGGGTCGTTCGCCGAGGGGATCGCCCGGATCGGCCGGCTGCCGTTCCTCGGCTCGCTCGAGCACGCGCGCGGCGGCCCCACGGCCGGGCCGGGCGGCAACAGCGCCTACCGGCTCGGGTCCGTGTACGGCCGGTTCGCCGTCCCCGAGGCGATGGCGCAGATGCTGCGCACCGCCCCGGACGCCGGCCGCCACGGCCCCGTGCTGCTGGTCGACGACCTCGTCGACTCGCGGTGGTCGCTCGCCGAGGCTGCGCGGGTGCTGCGCGAGGCCGGCGCGCAGGGGGTGCTGCCGCTCGTCCTCGCCCAGGCCGGATGAGCCGCCGCGGTCAGCGCTCCGCGCGGACGATCGCCAGCACGGCGTCGCGGAGCGCCTCCATGGTGGCGGCCGTGCGGGCCTCGCCGTTGTAGCGCAGGAACGGCTCCGTGTTGGACGGGCGGAGGTTGAACCACCACGTGCCGTCCTGGGCGGCGACCGTGGTGCCGTCCATGCGGGTCACCGTGGTGGCCGCCCCGGCGAAGTCCTCGTGCACGGCCTGTCCCTCGCCGACGCCCTCGCCCACGGCGGGGGCGAACTGCGCCACCACCGCGGCCACGGCGGCGTCCTTGTCCGCGACCTGCGAGTTGATCTCTCCGGAGGCCACGTACGGCTCGTACTCCTCGGCCAGCTCGGACAGCGGCTGCTCCTGGCCGCCCAGGGCCGCCAGCACGTGCATGGCCGCGAGCATGCCGGTGTCCGCGTTGAAGAAGTCGCGGAAGTAGTAGTGCGCGGAGTGTTCGCCCCCGAACACGGCGGACTCGGCGGCCATGACCGCCTTGATGAAGGAGTGGCCCACGCGGGTCTCCACGGCCCGGCCCCCGTCGGCCGCCACGAGCTCGGGGACGGCGCGGGAGGTGATCAGGTTGTGGATGACCACGGGGGTCTGCTCGCCGTCGGCCTTCGCGCGGGCGATCTCGCGGCGGGCCACCAGGGCGGTGATCGCGGAGGGGGAGACCGGGGCGCCCTGCTCGTCGATCACGAAGCAGCGGTCGGCGTCGCCGTCGAAGGCCAGGCCGATGTCCGCGCCGTGCTCCACGACCGCGGCCTGCAGGTCCCGCAGGTTCTCCGGCTCCAGCGGATTGGCCGGGTGGTTCGGGAAGGTGCCGTCCAGCTCGAAGTAGAGCGGCTCGATCTCCAGCGGCAGGGCGGCCAGCTCGGCGTCGCCGAGGACGGCCGGGGTGGTCTTGCCCGCCATGCCGTTGCCCGCGTCCACCACGACCTTCAGGCGGCGCACCCCCGTCAGGTCCACGAGCGAGCGCAGGTACGCGGCGTAGCCGGGGAGGATGTCCTCCTCCGTCACGGTGCCGGCGGTCTCGGCGGCGGGGATCTCACCGGCGTCGAGGTAGGCCTGGGCCGCATCGCGGATCTCGAACAGCCCGGTGTCCGAGGAGACCGGCACGGCGCCGGCCTGGGCCATCTTCATGCCGTTGTACTCGGCCGGGTTGTGCGAGGCGGTGAACACCACGCCCGCGGCCTGCTTCACGCCCGCCGCGTAGTAGAGCATGTCCGTGGAGATCAGCCCCAGGGTGACGACGTCGGCGCCGCGGCGCGTGGCACCCTCGGCGAAGGCCGTCATGAACGCGGGCGAGGAGGGGCGCATGTCCCCGCCGACCAGCACGGTCTGACCGGCCAGGCCCAGCACGTCCACGAAGGCCGCGCCCACCGCGCGGACGCTCTCCGCCGTGATGGACTCGCCCACGATGCCGCGGACGTCGTACGCCTTGAAGGAATCGTGCAGGTCGAGGGAGGGGGTCGAGGTAGTCACCCGACCGATCGTAGTGGACAGCCTGGATACAGTGATGGCGTGCCCCCGACCACTCCGCCCCCGCCCGCGGGGCCCCCGGCCGTTCCGCCGTCGGGACCCGCGCCGGCCGCCCCCGGGGATCCTGCGTACCGCAGGCTGCTGATCGGGCTGTTCCTGGCCGGGGTGGCCACGTTCGCCCAGCTCTACTCCCCGCAGGGCCTGCTGCCACTGGTCAGCGACGACCTGGGCGTCCCCGCGGACCGCGCCGCCCTGCTCGTCTCCGCCAGCACGCTCGGCCTCGCCCTGTCGGTGGTGCCGTGGTCCGTGGCCGGGGACCGGTGGGGCCGCCGACGCGCCATGGTGGTCTCGATGGTCTCCGCCAGCGCGTGCGCGCTCGCGGGCGTCCTCGCGCCCACGTTCGAGGCCATGCTCGGCCTGCGCCTGCTCGAGGGCATGGCGCACGGGGGCGTCGCGGGACTCGCCGTGGCGCTGCTGGCGGAGGAGGTGGTCCCGCACGCGGTAGCGGCGGCCGCCGGCACCTACATCGCCGGCACCACCCTCGGCGGTCTCTTCGGCCGGCTCCTGGCTCTGCCCGTCGCGGAGGCGTCCTCGTGGCGCGGCGGGATGCTGGCCGTCACCGTGGTCGGGGTGTTGTGCACGGTCGGCTTCCTGGCGATCACGCCGCGCGCCCGACGTTTCACGCCGTCGCCCACCTCCCCGGCGACGCTCGTGCGCATCGTGCGCGGCCACCTGCGCTCGCCGGAGCTCGTCGCCGTCTACCTGCAGGGTGCGCTGCTGATGGGCGGGTTCGTGGCGCTGTACAACTTCGTGGGGTACCGCCTGCTCGACCCGCCGTTCTCCTGGACGCCGACGGCGGCCGGCCTCGTCTTCCTCGCCTATCTCGCGGGCACGTGGTCGTCGCCGCGCGCGGGTCGGCTGGCCGCGCGGGTGGGCCGGCTGCCCGTCCTGGCCGGCGCGACGGCGGCCATGGCGGCGGGCGTCGCCCTCACGTCGGTCCCGCATCCGGCGGTGCTGGTGCCCGCCCTCGTGCTCGTGACGGGTGCGTTCTTCGCCGCCCACGCCGTGGCCTCCGCGTGGTCCGGGACGGCCGCCCCCACGGGCCGCGCCCAGTCGACCTCCCTGTACAACTTCGCGTACTACGCCGGTTCGAGCCTCTTCGGCTGGCTGGGCGGCGTGTTCCACGAGTCCCACGGGTGGCCGGGGACGGTGCTGATGGTCCTGGCCCTGGTGCTGACGGCCCTGGCGAGCGCCGTCGTCGTGCTGCGCGGACGCGGGACGGCCCCGGCGCGCTGAGCCGGGGCCGTCCTGGGGGCGGGTGTCAGTGGGCCGAGCCGCGGGTCACCAGCCGAGGGCCTCGGCATCCGTGCCGGTGGCGGACCGGGCCTGGTCGCGCCAGGCGGCGAGGACCTCGGGGTCCTGCAGCTCGAGCCACGCGATCATCTGCTGGTAGGTCACGCAGTAGGTGTCCTCCTCGACGCAGACCTCCCGCATGACCTTCTCCACAGCCGGGTTGAACGCGTTGAGACCCCAGTCGTTGAAGTGGTTGCCGAAGACCAGCGGGGCGCGGTTGCCCGCGAACGCCGAGTCGTACATGTAGCGGTAGGTGCGGTACTGGAAGTCGGTGAGTCGGGAGACGTCCTCCGGGATGTCCTTGCCGCCGTTGCCGGAGATCCAGAAGTTGTAGTCCATCGCCATCACGAACGGGCTGGCCGCGTCCTTCTCGGCGAGCACGGGGGACCAGGTCATCGGCATCTCGAACTCCCAGATCCCGTCCTCCTGGTAGGGCCAGGCGACGCCGGAGGCGGCCGCGGCACGGGACGTGTCGTACTCGAGTCCGTTGTCCTTCCACATCGGGACGAGCTGGTCCCACTCCCCGTCGAGGCAGGGCAGACGTCCGCCCTTGACGTCCTCGGGGGTGACCTCCAGCGCTGGCAGGGTGCTGCCCGGGTTGTAGGCGCCGGGGTCGGAGAGGATGTCCTTGAAGGAGCCGTACTCCTGCTCCCACTCGGCCGTGGACCACTGGTCAGCGCCGTACTTCGTGGGTGCGCACAGGTGGCCCGCGTAGTGGGTGCCGATCTCGTGGCCGGCGGCGTGGGCCGTGTTGATGTTCTCGATGCGCTGCGCCACCTCGGCCTCGTCGCCGCCGAACTCCGTGCCCACGTAGCCGGGCTCGTTGCCGGGCGCCGTGTAGTTCTCCCGGTTGGCGGTCTCGATGAGGTTGATCGCGGACTGGAACACCGTGAACTTCGCGTCGGAGTCCGCCGCCGCGTCCAGGAAGGTCTTCCAGCGCGCGTCCTGACGGCCGCCGTCGAAGGAGAAGAGGACGAACTGCGGCGGGCGCTCCTCCGCCGTGAAGGCCCGCATCGGCACGCCCTCATGGGAGCGGGCGGCCAGGGGGAGCGCGGGGTCCGCGGCGGCCGACGGCGAGCCCTCGCCGGACGACTCCGCAGCCGGCGAGGAGGCCGCATCCGAGGACCGTCCCTGCGACGACGAGGCGGTCGAGCCGTCCGCAGATGCGGGCGACGAGGCGGCAGCGTCCGTGGAGCCCGAGGACCCGGCCGCCGTCCCCTCGTCCCCCTGCGGGGCGGCGCAGCCGGCCAACACGAGGGCGAGAGCCACCGACGTCCCCCACCAGCGGCGTCGCCGGGGCGAGGGGGTGTCGACGGTGCGGGCGGACGGGCGGGGGAAGGACATGCGGTCTCCTGGCTCGGTCGAGTGGCGGGCGGAGTGTCTCCTCCATGGCCGCCGTGGCCAGGCACGGAGGACTCCACGTTCCACCGTAGGGGAGGCCCCTCGGTGGCTCTGGAGCCCTGGCAGAACTGTGACCAGGTTGTGATGTGGCGGCGCGGCTGCCGGTATGGCCCTCGTGGGCCACACCTAGACTGGAGGCATGGAATATCTCGTCCCTGTCCTCGCGGTGGTCGTCATCGGCGCCCTCGCGTTCGCCGCCGCCCGGTGGATGTCGGCCGGTCGAGCGCGTCAGGCGGCGGACCAGCGCACGTCGTCCGGTCGCGGGCTGGACATCGGACCGGAGCGGGCGCGTCTGGCGGCGGGGCTGCTGGACGAGGACGCCCATCGGCGCGTGTACGGGCACATCGCCCAGAGCCGCGTGATGGAGGCCGTGCGCGACTACCGCGCCCACACGGGACGCGGCCTGAAGGACGCCGTCATGGACGTGCAGTCCCTCGCCGTGCATCCGCAGGTCTACTCCGAGCCGGTGCAGGAACCGGACGTCACGTCCGCCGGAGTCGCGGGGCCCGTTCCCGCCGATCATGGGGAGCCCCACCGGGACGATGCGGCCCCGGCCGAGAACCTCGGGCCGGAGCGGCCCGGACAGGATCCGAACGGGCGGAGGGAGCCGGACGCCCAGACGACCGAGGGGGAGACCCCTGACGCCGTGGCCGAGGACGACGCCCGGCAGGGCACCGACCACGCCTCGGCCGCGCCGCGTCCGACGGCGCCGCCCGCAGACGAGTTGACGAGTCTCACCGTCCCGGCCGAGTGGACCGCCGCCCCTGCCGAGGAGGAGCTCCCCTTCGAGGTCGAGGTGATGCGGGGGACGGAGTCCGTCCGCCTCTCCTCGCAGGACCTGCCGCCGTGGCTCCGCGACCAGCTCTCCGCCATGGTGCGGGACGGCAACCTCGAGTCCGCCGCCGTCCAGCTGTCCAGCCACTCGGAGCTCTCCGTGCCGGAGGCGTACGAGCTGCTGCGCCGCATGCGCGAGCGTCGCGGGGAGGGCTAGCCACCAGCCGGTCGGCATGTCAGGTCCCCGCGCGCAGACGCGAAGAGGGCCGGAATCGCGTGGATTCCGGCCCTCTCTGGCGGAGACGGGGGGAGTCTCCGCTAACTGGTTGTTGACAAGGGGCGATGCCAATAGGCAACCCTTCCTAGTCAGCCCGTAGTCAGTCAGGACGCGATCTTGCGTGTGGAAGACGGGTCACGTAGTGGTTTCAATCCGAGCGAGCCGGACGGCAAGTTCCCGGCCAGCCCGGCTTCGACGCTCGGCAGGCACATGGTCGAGGAAGCATCGGAGCACTGAGACCTCTTCCGTTCGCTCCTTGAGCTTCCTATGGACGATCGCTGCCTGCTCCGTAAACCACGGGGCAGGCGTAGATCCGTCAGTGCGTGCGCGGTCCTCTTCCTGCCCAATAGCGGTGTAGATCAGCACTAAAGCCTCCCTGTAGCGCTGCTGTCGCTTCAGTTCCCTTATAGGCTCGATCAGTTCGTGAGGCCCGTAGCCCGTCACCTTGCCCCTAGCGATGGCCCTCGTGAGAGAGGCATCAGGTGTGAGCAGGTGCGAAACCGATCGGGGGGAGCGGCGGGGCTCCGTCGGGGGCTGGCTAGGCGGCATCGGGTTGGACGCGGTGTAGGTCCATTCGGGTTTAGTGCTTCCCAGCCACACGAATGCCCCAGTCTTAAAGCTGGTGCCGTCGGCCGAGCTAGCCAGGACGTGCAACTGTGCAGGGACGGTGATGACTTCCTCCCGCCCAAACTGCATCTCTCGGGCGTGCTCGCTCCACAGCGCCCCGACCGTGAGCCCATCGATGAGGGCGACGATGGGAAGAGTGCGGAACGCTTCAGGCTCGTTCCGGTGAGCGCTTTTGAGGGTCGCCTCTGTCTGGACATGCCGCCCGGCTGCGATCCCATAGCGACGGACTAACCGGGCTACGTCCTCTCTAGCCCAGGTGGTAGTTCCTGCGACCGGGAACTCTCCGATAACGCGGCGCATGTCCTTCGTCCCTCTCCGGTCTGTGCCTAGTGCTCCACCAGCGCAGGATGACGACCCCTGGGCCTACTCCGAAAGTGGTAGATAGCTCGACCATCATGCCTTCCTCAGAGGGCAGGGCTTGGGTTGTCTCTCTCGTGGGTTGTCATCGCTTGCGGTGCTGGGGCTGTCACCGTGCGGAAGAGGGGGCAAGTTGGACCTGCAGGTCCTATCAAAGCGTTTGGCTTCCAGCCGCCTGAGTTCCTGGCCGGCTCGCCGTGAGAGGTCTTCCATTGCTTGACGGACATCTGCCAAGACGATGCGGTCCTCCAGAATCTCGTACTCAGTCGTGGCGGGGTCATACCTGTGCAGGTAGAACTGCTCACCTTCTTCGCTATCGATCCTCACAGCCTGGCGACCCCCGATCATGGAGCGGACGATGATCCTCTCCGGGGTCATCAGTCGCCGGTCTAGGCGCTCGTCGAAGTGTTCGACCCCATGTCGCACCTGGGGATTACTGAGGACGCTGTTCTCTGAGACGTGCAACATGCGGCGCAGCTCTCGGCCCCGGAGTTCGGTGAACCTAGCCCGGGCGGCAAACTCATCCTTCGACTCGTGTTCTTTCTGCCGACGGGGCAAGGGCCAGAGGATCTTACTGATCATGGCGGCCGCGTTGGCGGCGGTGCCAGCATGGCGGAACACGTCAGTGTGGTTGGGCGGCCTGCGGGACGCAGCTAGACGAACGTTCATCACAGCATTGGCACCCATCTTGCAATGCCGCTGTATCTCTTCAAGGAAGAGGGTCGCAGGGAAGTCGTCGAAGGTCGGTTCCGGCAGAGTCTCGGGGTGGTCTCCCATGTCTTCTGAGCGCATCACCTGATCCTGTCAACATGGGGTCGTCAGGGGAAGCGATTTGTCGATGCGGCTCTCCCCGAGTTCCACAGCGTGCCCATGGGCCGATCTCGTCGTCATTTATGGGTCTCCCGGGCGAGTGGATTTGGTGACCGCCATGCCTTGCGTGCCCGTCCCACCGGCGGCCCGGGCATCGCCAGGTGCTCCGGGCCGCCGGGGGCGTCCGCCTCAGCAGTTCAGGCGGCCGCGAGCGCAGGCGGGGTGAATGTGCCCCGGGCTATTTCGCCCTGGGCGACAGCGAGCGTGGCACGGGCATCAGTCAGGGTGGCGAACGTGCCCAGGCTGAACATGTTCCCGTCGTGGAATGCCCGCACGCGGTACTTGCCGCCGGGGTTCAGGGTGACATCGGCGGTGAGCTTGGTGACCTTGCGAGAGGGGGGGCACGGGGTGACCGTCCCTGTTTGGTCAGTCAGTAGTCAGTGACCGTGCTAATTCCTGCGCCCCTCTGTCACCTTGTGTACCCGTGGCCCACCCGCCAAAATCCGCGCAGACATGCGAAAGGCCCCGTAACCACTGGGGTCACGGGGCCTTCTCGCGGAGACGGGGGGATTTGAACCCCCGGCCCAACTTTCGTCGAGCCCTTCATTAGCAGTGAAGTCCATTCGGCCGCTCTGGCACGTCTCCTCCATCCGGCGCGCCTCGCACGGGGCAACGCGCGGTCAGACCGGTCCAGCTTAGCGCGCCAAGCCAGGGCAGGGCAAAGGAACGCCGTGCTCACGGGCGGGATCATCACCGCGCACGAGCGGGGCCCCGGATTCATGGATCCGGGGCCCCGCGTGATCTGTCAGCCGTCCGGCCTGAGGCCGACGCGTCCGTTCAGATCAGATACGGTCCTTGCGGCCGTCGAGGTCGCGATCGGTGGCGTCGCCGTCGACCTTGACGTCCTCGTGGCGGACCTCCTCGGTCACCGTCTCGGTGTCCTGCACCTGGCGCTTGCCCAGGGAGACCTTCTCGGCGTCCACGGTCTTGTCGACGACCGGGGTCTCCTCGTAGGTGGTCACCTCGACGTCGCCGTCGCGGCCGGCGGTGCGGGCCTCGGCGGAGTTCGGGTCGACGGACTCGCGCTCCACCACGACCTCCTCGCGGGTGACGGGCACCTCGACGGTCTCGGTGGTGGTGTAGGCCTGCTTGCGCAGACGGACGCGGCCGGAGGCGCGGCGCTCGGTGCCGACGTTCAGCTGCTCGTCCTTGACGACGACGGAGTCGGCGTCGGTCACGTCGCGGCGGTCACGGTCGGCCACGTCGCGGCGGTCGCCGTCCACGACGGCCTCGTCGCGGCGGTCGGCCACGCCAGCCACGCCCGCGGTGCCGGCCACGCCGGCGGCGCCGGCGTCGGTGCGCACGTCGTCACGACGCACGTCGCCGTCGTGATCCACGGCGGAGTACTCCATGGAGTAGTACTCGTAGATGCGCTGCTCCTCCTCGGGGGTCAGCGAGCCGTCGGCGTCCACGTTGGGGGCGTCCTTCACGAAGGACTTCTCGAAGGGCACCGTGATGCCGTCGGCGGTGGTCTGGGCCTGCTGCAGCGGGACGAAGGTCTCGCGGGCGCCGAACAGGCCGGTCTTCACCGTGACGAAGGTGGGCTCGTTGGTGACGTCGTCGAGGTAGACCTGACCGACGGAGCCGATCTTGTCGCCGTCGGTGGCGAAGACGGTGGAGTTCTGCAGCTGGTCGAGAGCGTTGCGGTCCATGAGGAATTCTCCTTCTGAATTGGTGTTTTGTTGCCTTACGCTCATTCACAATTCCCCATGGGCCCGAGTGGCGTCAACCATCGGCCCCCCAGATTCCCAATTCCCAGACTTCTCCCAGAATCTCAGTGCGATCCGCATGATTCCGCGGATTCTTCGTCCGGGCCTGCGGTGGATCCTGGGGGATCGGTGGGAGTGTGGAGCATGCGGTCCGCGACCCTTGACGGCCACCGATATTGTGTGGAATACGCGCGCCGCAGGCGTGAAAACGATCCCGAGGAGAGTGGAGGCCCCATGTCCGAGCCCCTGGTGGCCGAGCGCCGCCTCGCAGTGGTGGGTGCCGGCCCCCGCGGCGTCATGCTGCTGGAGCGGATCCTCGCCCGACTCGAGGGCGCGGCCCCGGACGCACACCCCCGGCGCCTGCGCATCGACGTCGTGGACCCCTACCCGCCCGGGCCGGGGCGGGTGTGGCGCACGGACCAGTCCGAGCTGTACCTCATGAACACCCCCGCGTTCTTCCCGACCGCGTGCGCCGCCGACAACCCCGGTCTGCGCCCCTCCACCGCCGCGCAGACCTTCGACCAGTGGCGTCGCGTGCACCCGGAGGCCAGCCTCGGCGTACGCCGCCACCAGTACCCGGCCCGAGCGGTCTACGGGCGCTACCTCCGGCACCTGTACAAGGACGTCGTCGCGGGGCTGCGCGCCCGCCCCGAGGTCGTCGAGGTCGTCGAGCACCGCGCGGAGGCCACCGCCCTGCACCCCCGGCCCGACGGCGGCGCCCGCCTCGAGCTGCGCGACGCCGACGGCGCGGTCTCCGGGCTCGACGCGGACGCCGTCGTGCTCTGCCTGGGCCATCAGCCGGCGGAGCTCAGCCCCGGCCAGAACCGGATGGCCGCCGCCGCGCGGGGCCGGGACGAGCTGCACTACCAGGGCCCGCAGATCCCCTCGGACGTGGACTGGGAGACCGTGGAGGCCGGGGCGGACGTCCTCGTGCGGGGCATGGGCCTGAACGCGTTCGACCTGCTGGCCCAGCTCACCCAGGGCCGGGGCGGGGTGTACCGCCGCACCGGCGACGGACCCGGCCGGGCCCTGCGGTACGAGCCGTCGGGGGACGAGCCGCGCCTGCACCTGATGTCCCGCCGCGGCATCCCGTACCTGCCCAAGGCTGAGGTGGACGCCTTCGTGCCCCGCGGCGTCACCCTCAGCTACCTCTCCGACGCCGCCGTGGACGCCCTCGCCGCCCGGCACGGGGCCCTGGACCTCGCCGAGCACCTCTGGCCGCTGCTGCACCGCGACGTGGTCCGGCACTACTACGCCACGCTCGTCCGGGCCCAGCCCGAGATCCTCGGCGGCCCCGTCGAGGCGCGCCGATTCCTCGGGGAGCTCGTCGGCCAGCTCGAGGAGGCCGGCCGCGGCGCCCCCGTGACCTCCGCGCACGCCGAGGAGCTCCTCCAGCGGTACGCCCCCGGCCGCCGCTTCCTCGACATCCTGGCCTATGGGTCCCCGTTCGAGGACGCCGTGTTCGCCTCCCATGAGGACTATCAGCGGGCCGTCGCGGACCTCATGGAGCAGGCCTGCGTGGAGGCCGCCCTCGGGGAGGAGTCCCCGTTCATGATGGCCGTCGGCGCGCTCCATGCCGGCCGACTGCGGATCAAGGCGTGGATCGCCGAGGGCCGGATCGCCGAGGCCTCCCGCATCCGGGACGTCCAGGGCTGGTTCGAGCCGCTGGTCGAGGGCCTCGCCTCCGGGCCGCCCCTGTGGCGCGTCGAGCAGATGCTGGCGGTGCACCGGGCCGGCCTGCTCACCTGGGCCGGCCCCGCGCCCGTGGTCGAGGCCGAGGAACACGCATTCACCGCCCACAGCCCCCAGGTGGGAGCGCAGGACTCGCTGGGGCCCGCCGTCGTCGAGGGGGCCTGGCTGGTGGAGGCGATGATGCCGCCCAACCGCGTGCAGGCCGCCGCCTCCCCGCTGGTCCGTCAGATGCTGGCGGACGGCGTCGCTGCGGCCGGGACGTGGGAGGACGAGGAGGGTGTGCGCGTGCCCGCCACCGGCTTCGACGTCACGGCCCGCCCGTACCGGCTGCGGGCCGCGGACGGCACGGTCCACGCGGACGTGTTCGTGCTGGGCCTGCAGCTCTCGGGCGTGCAGTGGGGCACCGCGATCGCGGCCGAGGCCGGGGCCGATCCGGCCGGACGTGCCCTCTTCCTCGCCGACGCCGACGCCGCCGCGGCGGCCGTGCTCGCCGGCTGAGCCCCCACGACGACGGCGGGGCCGCCCGGGTGGCTCCCGGACGGCCCCGCCGTCGTCATGCCGGGGGCGGCGCCCCGCGCCCCGTCAGGGACGGGCCGGCCCGCGGCCCTTGCCGGGGTGCTCCGGGCCGTGGCCCTTGCCCGGGTGGTCACCGCCGTGGCCCGGGGTCGCGCCCACGCAGCGCAGCCACTCGCGCACGGAGTTCGCGGGCTTGCCCGGCACGCCGCGCGGATCGGTCACGCCGTCGCAGGTCTCGCCCGGGGAGGGCTCCGGCTCCGGCTCCGGCTCCGGGGTCGGCTCGGTCACGGGCGCGTCGAGCTGGAGGCCCACCAAGATCGGGTTGTGGTCCGAGGACCGCCACTGGTCCGCGGAGTACAGGTCCTCGGCCACGTAGTTGTGGCGCGAGTACTCCAGGGCCACGGATTCGTTCGCGTTGATCATCCAGATGTCCTGGCCGGTGATCGCCGTCGCCGCCGACGGCGAGGCGTAGATCCCGTCCAGGCTGCCGACGGCGCCGCCGAACGCGTACGAGTACTCGCCCGTGAGCGCGCCCTGCGAGACGTACCCGGCCGCCTCGAGCACGCGGATCGGGTCCTCCTTCTCGTAGGCGTTGAAGTCGCCCATCAGCAGGACGCGGTCGGTGCCGGTCTCGGCCTTCATGCGCTCGGCGAAGGCCACGAGGGCCTCGGCCTGGCCCACGCGGTCCGCGTTGTACGCGCCCTGGCCGTCGCCCGCGTCCACGTTGCCCCCGGTCGCACCGGAGCCGCCCTTGGACTTGAAGTGGTTGGTGATCGCCACGAACTCGGTACCGGCCGCCCCCTCGGACGTGCCGTCGGCGGCGCGGAACAGCTGCGCCATCGGCTCGCGTGCGTTGTCGAAGTTCGTCTGGTCGTCCAGGATCACCGACTCGCCCACCGGGGTGACCTCGGCCGGCTGGTAGATGAACGCGGAGCGGATGACGTCCTCGTCCGCGAGCGCGGGGCGCTCGGCCGGGGAGGCGACGAAGGCCCAGCGCTGCTCGCCGGCCTGCGCGTTGAGGGCCTCCACGAGGTGGGCCAGCGCGTGGTCCCGGTCGAGGCCGAACTTCTCGGAGTTCTCGATCTCCTCGAGCGCGACCACCGACGTGTCGAGACCGTTGATCGCGGCCGCGATCTTCTCCTGCTGGCGGGCGAACGCCTCGGGGGTGTAGGCGCCGCGCGGCAGGCAGCCGTTCGTGGTGACGGGGGTGCCGGCGCGGTCGCGGTAGGCGCTGCAGCCGGCCACGTCCTGGCCCAGGGTCGTGAAGTAGTTGAGCACGTTGAAGCTGCCGACGGTGACATTGCCGCCGACCGCCTCGGGGGCGGCCTCGGCCGGGCGGGTGTCCTCGATCGTCACGGGCTGGACGGCGGCCGCCGTGGCGTCGGTGAGGTGGCCCAGCGGCTGGAAGGACCACGCGTCGAAGCGCCAGTCGAGGATGACTCCGGTGGTGAACTCCAGGCCCGCGCCCACGCGCACCGGCTGGTCCGCGTCCAGGTACGGCAGTGGGTTCTGGTTGCCCGGCGAGCGCATGAAGTTCGTGGTGGCCCCGTCGTCGAGCACGATCAGCTGCTGCGCGTTGGCGGCCGCGACGGCCTGTGCCTCGGCGCCGGGCCGGGCCACCGACGTCGGGTTGTCCAGCGGCGTGGTGCCGGGGACGATGCCGAGGGAGCCGTACTGGTTGAGGGAGTAGTTGTCCGTGACCGTCCAGTCGCCCTGCGGGGCGAGGACCATGCCCTCGAGGGCCTCACGGTCGGCCTCCTCCAGCGGGAACTCCGCCGGCGTGGGGGCCACGGCGCCGGGCTCGGCGACCGGCAGCACGCCGCCGGCGGCGACCTTGATCTGCGTGAGGCCGTAGTGCTCGGCCGCTTCGCCCGTGACCTGGACGTGGTCGCCGAGCGTCACGGAGCCGACCGTGTCCGGCGAGTACACGAACACGCCGTCGGAGGCGCCCGGGGTGGCGTCGGGGGTGTCGCCGCCGGTGCCGGCGGTCTGGATGTAGTAGCCGTCGTAGCCGCCCGTGGAGTACACGGCGGTGACGACGCCGGTGGTGGTCACCTGGCGCCCGGCGTACGGGGTGGCCGTGCCGGTGCCCTGGAGCTGGGCGATGGTGATCCGCTCGGCCGGGGTCGGCTGCGGCTCGGGCTCCGGGGTCGGCTCGCCGCCGGTGGCGGCGGCGTTGGTCGGGGTGACCTGGTCGGTGACGGTGAAGTCGGCGCTGTTGTCGTCCGTGTCCACGCCGTTCGTGCGGGTGAGGGACTTCGGGTCCGAGTTGGCCGAGGGGGCGCCGGCGGCCGCCGTTTCGAAGGTGTTCGTGGCTCCGTAGCCGAGCACGTCCGCGACGCCCGGCACCTGGCCGGTCACCACGGAGCCGACCGGCAGGTCCGTCACGGTGCCCGCCTGGCGCGCGAGCACGATCGTGCCCTTGGTGCCCGCGGGGTTGAACGCCCCGCCGGCCACGAGGTCCGCCTGCGGCAGGGCGGCGCCCGCGGTGCCGTTGGAGCCGCCGGAGACCAGGAAGTGGCCCTTCGCGGGCACCGTGCCGGACAGTGCGACCGTGCCCTGGGTCGCGGCCGTGCCGGCGGCGGAGCGGTACTGCAGGGACCAGCCGTCGAGACTGATCGGCTGGTCGGTGGGGTTGTAGAGCTCCACGAACTTGTGGGTGTACACGGCGTTCGCGGAGCCGCCGTTGGTGTACGCCTCGTTGATGACGAGGGAGTCGCCGGCCGGGCTGGCCTGGGAGGGCAGGGCCACGGCGGGGGCGAGCAGGGCCAGGGCGGCGGTGGTCACCGCGGTGCGCGCGGCGAAGCGGGGCAGGGGGATCATGTCGTCCTCAGTCTCGATCTCTCTCGATGGGTCAGCGGGGCAGGCCCGCGGCGGTCAGCCAGGCATGGGCGGAGAAGACGGGGTGCGTGGCGGCGCCGCGCTGCACGCCGCGGCCCTTGCCCGGGTGGTCCTCGCCCTTCACGCGGCCCTTGCCCGGGTGGTCGGCGCCCTTGTCATGGCCCTTGCCATGACCCTTGCCCGGGTGGGTCGGGGCGGGCTGCTCCGGCTCGGTGGGGGCCGGGGCCGCGGTGACCTCGAGGGCATGGCGCACCACGGTCGTGCTGCCGTCGGCGTAGCGCACGGTCATCACGAGCTCGCCCGTGCCCGCGGCGGCGGGGGCGGTGATCCCGGAGAGCGTGACGGTCTCGGAGCCCGCGGGGACGGCCACGGTGCCCAGGGCGGTCTCGACGCCGTCGGCCGTGCGGAAGGCGACGTCGACCGCGGTCGCCGCGGGGGCGCCGTCGGAGTCCACCACGAGGTCCCCGAGGGTCAGGCCGACGGCCTGCCCGGCCTCGACCGAGGCGGGGGCGTCGGTGACCGGCACGCCGTTCTTGCCGAAGTCCGGGGCGACGGCGCCGTGGGCCGCGTCCTGGGCGCGGGCGTAGTCCGTGATCGCCTGGGAGTCCAGGAGGCCCATGTTCACGAAGTTCTGGCGGCCGGTCGCGAAGGCGGTGTAGCCGTCGGGGGCCTTGGTCGGGTCCCCGAGCGTCGTCCAGGTGTCGTCGGCCAGGAACGACTGGCTGGCCACCGTGTACATGTGGTCCGCCTGGAGCGGCTCGCCGTCGATCCACACGCCGGTCACCTTGTCCCCCTGCGGGCGGGACTCGTCGTAGGTCCAGGTCAGCTCCTCGGACCAGCCGAGGGTGAACTTGCGCACGTCGTTCCGCCAGTTCTCCTCGAGGGCCAGCTTGATGGAGGAGCCCGGGATGTCGAAGTAGGTGATGGTGTTGCCGAACGGCGCCATGTCGAGCAGCTCGCCCAGGGTGAGGCGACCGACGAGGTCGGCCGGCTTGGCCGGGAACGCGCCGCCGTCGGTGAAGCGGTCCGTCAGCAGCTCGGAGCGCAGGCCGCCGGGGTTGGTCACGCCGAGGTCCACCTCGGGGTTCGCCTGCTCGGCGGCGTGCTTGACGGCGTCGCCCACCCAGGTGCCCAGGGTGGTCTCGGCGGCGCGCGTGCCGCCGGCCTTCCAGGAGCCGCCGGCGTCGATCAGCTTCTGGTAGTCGGTGGTGATGGAGGCGGACAGGTCGGCCACGACCTCGCCCTGCAGGTCCTCGAAGACCGCGACGGCCTCCTGCTCGATCGCGTACACCTGGGCGGTGACGGGGGATTCCGCGGCGGCCTCGGCGGGGGCCTGCGTGGACCGGGCCAGCAGGCGCGGGGTGAGCCCGGTGACCTCGCCGTCGGCGCCCACGGTCAGCTCGACGGCGGCCAGGTGGCTGCCGGAGGCGCCCGCCTGGATCACGGGGCGGTGGGCGCCGCCGGCCGCGGTGTCGTACTGGTAGAGCTGGTGGGTGTGGGCGTTGAAGATGACGTCCACGGCGGAGGAGGTCTCGCCGACGATGCGGTCGAACTCGGCCCGGGCCGCCCGCTCGGCGGCCAGCTCGCCCGCGCCGGCGGCGCCGTCGTGGTACGAGGCCACGATCACGTCGGCGGCGTCCTGGGCCTCCAGCTCGTCCGCGACGGCGTTCACGGCGGCGACCTCGTCGAGGACCTCGTTGCCCTTCAGGCCCGCGCCGGTGGTGGTCGCGTACAGCTCGTTGGGGGCGGCGCCGATGACGGCGACGCGCACGCCGTCGACGTCGAAGACGGCGTGCGAGGTGAGGACGGGCTCCTTGCTCGTCGGGTCCACCAGGTTGGCGGAGAGCACCGGGAACTGGGCCCGGGACTCCACGCGGCCCTGCAGGTCGTCCAGGCCCTTGTCGAACTCGTGGTTGCCGGCGGTCAGCGAGGCCAGGCCGAGCGCGTTCATCACGTCGATCGTCGGGTTGTCCTGCTGCACGTTGGACACGGACTTCGAGCCGCCGATCAGGTCGCCGGCGCTGGTCAGCAGCGTGGAGCCGGCGCCGTGCTCGGCCTCGAACGCGGTGCGGTAGTCCTCCACGGTGTCCGCGAACTGCGTGCCGATGTAGTCCGCGGACAGCGCGCCGTGGAAGTCGTTGAAGGACAGGATCGAGATGGTGGTCTCGTCCGCGGCGGCCGTCTCGACGGCCAGGGCGGGCGCCGCGCTCGCGGGCGCGAGGACGAGGACGGTGCAGGCGGCCGTGGTGACGGCACGGCGGCGGAACAGGCTGGGCATGGCTCTCCCGGGGATGCGTGATGACAGAGGTGCGCCGCCGGTGGACGGCGGGGTGACGCGCGGAGTCCATCACATCCAGGTGGCCCCCAGGTGAACGAGAGGCGGCGGGCCGTCCGGCCCGCCGCCTCTCGTCGTGTGCACGCGGATGGTGAGGGATTCGAACCCTCGGCACGGGGTCACCGCACACCGGTTTTCAAGACCGGCTCCTTCGGCCGCTCGGACAACCATCCCGGGCCTGACCGCGACGGCGTGGGCCGCCGCGTCGAGGACCCACTCTAGCCCGTGGCCCGGCGGGCGACCGGTGGCGAGTCCGGCCCCCGCGCGCGAGGATGGACCCTCGACCCCCGACCAGAGGAGGAGACCCCATGGACGTCCCCGCACAGATGCACGCCGTGCGATTCACCGGGGCCGGCGACAACGGCGTCGTCCGCGTGGGCCACGAGCCCGTGCCGGACCCCGGCCCGGGCGAGGTGCTGGTGCAGGTGGCCGCCGCGGGTCTCAACCGGGCGGACATCGCGCAGCGCGAGGGCCGCTATCCGCCGCCGCGCGGCGCCTCCGAGATCCCCGGGCTCGAGGTCTCCGGCACCGTGGCGGCGCTGGGACCCGAGGCCGGGATGCCGGGTGAGGGGCGCTTCGCCGTCGGTGACCGGGTGTGCGCGCTCCTGGCCGGCGGCGGCTTCGCCGAGTACGTCGCCGTGCCGGCGGGCCAGCTCATGGCCGTCCCCGACGGCATCGGCCTCGTCGAGGCGGCGGCCCTGCCGGAGGTGGCCTGCACGGTGCACTCGACGCTCGTGGGCCGTGCGGGCGTGCAGGCCGGGGACCGGGTGCTCGTGCACGGCGCCACCGGTGGCATCGGCTCCTTCGCCGTCCAGTTCCTCGCCGCGCTCGGCGCACGGGTGCTGGGCACCGCCGGCGGCCCGGAGAAGGTGGCGCTCGGCCGGCGGCTGGGCGCCGAGCACATGTTCGACCACCGCGCCGCCGAGCCCGGTGCGTTCGCCCCGTGGGTCAAGGAGGTCACGGACGGCCACGGCGCGGACGTCATCCTCGACGTCGTCGGCGCCCCGTACCTGGCACCCAACGTGTCCGCGCTCGCCCCCGAGGGACGCATCGTGACGCTCGCGGTCCAGGGCGGCGCCGTCCCGGACGACTTCAACATCATGAAGCTGGTGGTCAAGCGCGGCTGGCTCACGGGGGCGACGCTCCGCTCCCGCTCGGTCGTGGACAAGGCCGGGATCGTGGCCGCGGCCGAACGTGCCGTGTGGCCCCTGGTGGCGGCGGGCCGCATCGACGCGAGCGTCGGGGCGTGCTTCCCGCTCGCCGAGGCCGCCGAGGCGTTCGACTGGTTCGACTCCGCCACCCGCACGGGCAAGGTCGTGCTCGTCACCGACCCCGCCGACGTGCGCCGGCCGTCCGGCGACCGCGCATGAGGGGGCCCTTCGCACGCTTCCGTCAGGAGCGTGCCGACGACCGTGAGCTCGGCACGGGGCTGTGGCGCCGTGCCCACGACCGCCTCGGCCGGGCCATGGACCGCTACTGGCAGGTGCTGGAGGGCCAGCGGGGCACGGACGTGCTGAGCCCCGAGGAGCGCAACGGCGTGGTCCACGCCGGCAACGTCCTCACGGAACGGCTCCCCGCGGTCCGTGCCCTGTGCGTCCGCCTGCACCGGGACCACGAGGGCGACGGCGAGCACATCCCGGCCGAGGCCGCCGACGTCCACCGTGAGCTCTCCCGCGCCGCACACGAGCTGGCGGCCACCGCCCAGGCCCTCGCCCTGTACCGGCTCGGTCAGGGCTCGGCGGAGTCGGTCGGCCGGCACGCCGAGCGCACCCTCGGCCACCTGGACCGGGCGGAGGAGCTGGGAGCCGGGCTCTGACAGCGGCGCCCCGGAGGGCCGGCCCGGAGACGAGAGGACCCCGCCGCGTGATCACGCGGCGGGGTCCGGGGGAGCCCCCTGCCGGATTCGAACCGGCGACCTGCTCTTTACGAGGGAGCTGCTCTGGCCAGCTGAGCTAAGGAGGCACGCGGCCGTGAACGGCCACGGCTGACGAGCATACCGGTTTCGCGGCCCCGATTCCACCGCGCGGCCGAGTGCGCGGGCCACCGACTGTGGCCCGCCCCTTCCGCGGGCGTTCACCCCCAGGCCACGCCGCGGCCAGACGGGGACGGTTCCCTGGTGGGCACACACCGTCGACGGGAGACGCATGAGCCTGCCCCACGCCCCTCGCACCCCGGCACCCCCTGCCGCGGCCTCATCGGTCGCGCCCCTCCGCCTGGCCGTGGTGGACATGTCCGGCACGTCCATCGTGGAGCACGGGCTCCAGGACACGGCGTTCGCCCGCACGTTGGACCAGCACGGCGTCCCGGCGGGCACACCGGAGCACGACGACGCCGCGCGGCGGTTCCGCGCGCTCCGGCCCACCTCGCGCACGGCCGTGTTCCCCCGCGTGTTCGCCGACCGGGCGGTGGCCGCGGCGGCGACCCGCACGTTCGAGGCGACCTTCGACGCGCTGCTGGCCGAGCACGGCGTCCAGGCCGTGCCGGGCGCGGAGGAGGCGCTCGTCCGCCTGCGCGCCCTCGGCCTCCACGTGTGTCTCTGCACCGGCTACGCCCGCCACACCCAGAACATGATCCTCGAGTCGCTGGGGTGGATGGGCCTGGCGGATCTGAGCCTCTCCCCGGACGACGCCGGCCGCGGCGTCCCCTACCCGGACATGATCCTCACCGCCCTGCTCGGTCTCGACCTGGACGACGTCCGCAGCGTCCTCGTGGTCGGGGACACCGCGGAGGACATGACGGCCGGGCGCCGCGCGGGGGCCGGACTCGTGGTCGGCGTGCGCACGGGTCGCGACGCGGACGACGTCCTGCTGGCGGCGGGCGCGGACCGGGTGGTGCCGGGCCTGGCCGACGTGCCGGACCTGGTGGTCCGCACCCGCTGAGCCGGCGCCGGTCCACCCGGCGCGGCCGCTCAGCGACGTCGCGGGGTGCGCACCCGGCGGGGCAGCAGGGCCAGCATCATGGCTTCGAGGGCCAGCTGTTCCGGCACGTTGGCGGCGATGCGCTCGCGGGCCGTGGTGACGGCGTCGATCCGGGCGAGCACCTCGGCCGAGTCGCCGGCGGCGCCGCGGGCGTACGCCTCGATCTCGCCCCGACGGTGCTCGTTGATGAGCTCGCCGTCGGCCCCCAGCTGCACGCGCAGCACGTCCCGGAACAGGCCCATGACGTCGATCATGGCCCGGTCCAGCGAGTCCCGGACGGCGCGGCGCCGCCGGCGGGTCTGGTCCTCTTCGAGCCGTTTGACGTGGTGGCGCAGCTTGGGCGGGACGGGCTCGCCGGGCTCGAGGCCCAGGGAGCGGCGCAGGGCCTCGAGCTCCTCGGCGTCCCGGGCTTCGGCGGCGGACTCGGCCTCCGCCTTGGACACCTCGGCCAAGGTGGCGGCCAGGGCCATCGCGTCGGAGACGGCGGTGGCCTGGAGCGGCAGGGAGAGGATGCGCTCGCGGCGTTCGAGGGCCTCCGGGTCCCGCGCGAGGCGGCGGGCCATGCCCACGTGCGACTGCGAGATCCGGGCGGTGGTGAGCGCCGTCTCGCGGTCCAGCCCGTCGCGGCGGTGCAGCAGCTCCGCCACCTGCTCCACGGCGGGGATGCTCAGCGTGATCAGCCGGCAGCGGGAGCGGACGGTGGGGAGCACGTCCGCGGGGGACGGGGTGCACAGCATCCAGATCGTGCGGGCCGGCGGCTCCTCGATGGCCTTGAGGAGCACGTTCGTGGCGCGCTCCGTCATGCGGTCCGCGTCCTCCATGAGGAAGATCCGCCAGCGCCCGGTCGCGGGGGTGGACTGGCCGGCCTCCACGAGGGCGCGGACGTCCTCGATCCGATAGCTCACCGCCTCGGTGGCCAGCACGGTCACGTCCGGGTGGGTGCCGCCGAGGACGGTGCGGCACGCGTGGCACTCGCCGCAGCCGCGCGCCGCCGGGTCCGCGACCTCGCACTGCAGGGCCGCGGCGAACGCACGCGCCGCCGTCGACCGGCCGGAGCCGGGCGGTCCCGTGAACATCCAGGCGTGGGTGGGATGGTCCTCGGCCGCGGCGCGGCGCAGCTGGGCCACCGCGGCCTCCTGGCCCGCGAGGTCCGCGAACACGGCGGGTGCGGGGGGCGTCATCGGTCGGCCGCCTGGGCGGTGACGCGGGCCAGCGCGCGGGCGGTGAGCTCCTGCGGCGGCAGCGCGCCGTCGAGCACGAGGTACCGCTCGGGCGCGGCCGCCGCGCGCGCGAGGAAGGCGGCGCGCAGGGTCTCGTGCCGGTCCGCCGTCTCCCGCTCCATGCGGTCGGGGGCGCCCTCGCCCCCCGCCGCGCGGCGGTCACGCCGGTCTGCGGCGGTGGCCGCGTCCACGTCGATCAGCACCGTCAGATCGGGGACGAGGCCGTCCGTGGCCCACTCGTTCAGGGCGGCGATCCGCGCCTCGCCCAGCCCGCGCGCCGCGCCCTGGTAGGCCACGGACGAGTCCACATACCGGTCCGTGACGACGACGGCGCCCCGGGCCAGTGCGGGGCGCAGCGTGCGGACGGCGTGGGCGGACCGGGCCGCGGCGAACAGCAGCGCCTCGGTGCGGGGGTCCATGGGGGCGTGCCCGGGGTCCAGCAGCAGCTCCCGCAGCGTCTCGCCCAGGTCCGAGCCGCCGGGCTCGCGCGTGAGCACCACCTCGTGGCCCGCGGCGCGCAGGGCCTCGGTCAGGGCGCGGGCCTGGGTGGACTTGCCGGATCCGTCCGGTCCCTCGACGGCGACGAACAGGCCGCGATGCTCGGTCTGGGTGCTCACGCCTCGAGCCTAGACGCCGCCCCGGACGGGGAAGGAACCCGACCGGGCCGACCGCCTAGACTGACCGGCATGAGCGCCCCCATGCACTTCGCCCTGCTCTTCGACCACTGGCTGTTCCGCGTCCTGGCGATCGCCGCGCTCGTGCTCGAGGTCTGGGCGCTGGTGGACGTCGTCCGGCGCCGCCCCGACGACTTCGCCCGCATCGGGGGCCGGGACAGGAGCTTCTGGCTGATCCTGACCGGCGTCGCCGCCGTCGTCGGGCTCCTCGGCGTGCTCGCGGGCGGCGGGATGGGCATGTTCGGCCTCGTGGCCGCGTGCGTGGCGTGCGTCTACCTCGCCGGCCCCCGCCAGGACATGGGCCCGGCCCTGCGCCGCTGAGGGCCCCGCCGTCGGCGCAGCCCTCACGACGACGGCGCCACCGCCGCCCAGCGCACGCTCAGCTCCCCGCGCCGCCACTGGTGCGGGCCGCCCAGCACGGGCCAGCCCGCCGCGCGCAGCGTGCCGACCGTCGCCAGCCACCGCTGCCGCGTCCCGTAGGCCGCGAGCGGGGCGTGCGCGGCCCACGCGGCGTCGGCCTCCGCCAGGAGCCGATGGACGGGTTCCCCGGGCACGTGCCGGTGGATGAGGACCTTCGGCAGGCGCGCCGCCACGTCCGAGGGGCGGGCGAAGGACCCCAGCCTGAGGGCCACGGTCAGGCTCGCGGGCCCGTCCCGACGCAGGTCCACCCAGGCCGCCCGCCGGCCGTCCTCGGAGCAGGTGCCCTCCACGAGGACGCCGTCGTCGGCGAGCCCCGCGCACAGCAGGGACCAGATCGCGGGCACGTCCTCCTCCCGGTACTGGCGCAGCACGTTGAACGCGCGCACCACGGTGGGCGGCCGCGGCACGGGCAGCTCGAAGCCGCCGACCGCCCAGGTGACCCCCGGCAGGCCGCCGGCCCGCTCCCGCGCCCGGGCCACCCGAGCGGGGTCGATCTCGAGGCCCACCAGCTCGAGGGCCGGGTTCTGCACGCGGAGCCGCTGGGCCATCTCGACGGCGGTCACCGGCTCCGCGCCGAAGCCCAGGTCCACGGCCAGCGGCCGGGGCGTGCGCCGCAACAGGGGGCCGTGCACGTCCGTGAGCCAGCGGTCCACCCGGCGCATCCGCTGCGCCGCCGTCGTGCCGCGGGTGATGTGGCCCTGCGGGCCCCGTGCCGGGCCGGGGCCGGGCGTCGTGCGCGCGCGCAGCCGCCGGGCCTTCTCCACCATGGGCTCCAGCGTAGGGGAGCGGCGGGACGGGTCCGCCTAGGATGGTGACATGGCGAACACCACGTACACGCTGGTCCTGCTGCGGCACGGTCAGAGCGAATGGAACGAGAAGAACCTGTTCACCGGCTGGGTGGACGTCCCGCTGACCGAGAAGGGGCGCGCCGAGGCCGCCCGCGGCGGTGAGCTGCTGGAGGCGGAGGGCATCCGCCCGGACGTGGTCCACACGTCCCTGCTCAAGCGCGCCATCACCACGGCCAACCTGGCCCTCGAGGCCGCGGACCGCCAGTGGATCCCGGTCAAGCGCAGCTGGCGCCTGAACGAGCGCCACTACGGCGCCCTCCAGGGCAAGGACAAGGCCCAGGTGAAGGAGGAGTTCGGCGAGGAGCAGTTCATGGTCTGGCGCCGGTCCTTCGACAGCCCGCCGCCCGCCCTGGACGACGACTCCGAGTTCTCCCAGGTCGGCGACGAGCGCTACGCGGACCTGGGCAAGGACGCCCCCCGCACCGAGGCCCTCAAGCAGGTCATCGACCGCCTGCTGCCCTACTGGGAGGAGCAGGTCCTGCCCGACCTCAAGGCCGGCAAGACCGTGCTGATCGCCGCGCACGGCAACTCGCTGCGCGCGCTGGTCAAGCACCTTGACGGCATCTCGGACGAGGACATCGCGGGCCTGAACATCCCGACGGGCATCCCGCTGGTCTACGAGCTGGACCAGAACTTCAAGCCGATCACCGCGAACGGCCGCTACCTCGACCCGGAGGCCGCCGCGGCCGGCGCCGCCGCCGTGGCCGCGCAGGGCTCCGCGCACTGACGCGGCCGGCGGCGTCCGCCCCGGCGGCCGCCGCATCCGCCCGACGACGACGGGCCGGGACCCCCGCTGGGGGCCCGGCCCGTGGCGTCGGGGACGGTCAGGAGCCGGTGGCGTCCGGACGGTGGGTCGCCCACTCGCCCGTGACGAGATAGCGCACCTTGGCGGCCACGGACAGGCCGTGGTCCGTGAACCGCTCGAGGTAGCGCGAGGCCAGCGTGACGTCCGTGGTGGTGGCCGGCGTCGCGCTCCAGTCCGGGGCGGCGATCGCGCGGAAGACGGACAGGTGCAGCGCGTTGACGTCCTCGTTGAGGGCGTCGATCCGGTCCCCGTGCGCCAGGTCCTGGGTCTCGAGCAGCAGGACGACCTCCTCGGCCACCTCCACGGCGGCGTCGCACATCGCGGTGATCACGGCCCGGACCTGCTCCGGGATGACGTGCTCGGGGTAGCGCAGCCGGGTCAGCTGGGCCACGTGGCGGGCGAGGTCGCCCATCCGCTCGAGCGAGGAGCTCATCCGCAGCGTGGCGACGACGGTGCGCAGGTCCGTGGCCACGGGCGCCTGGAGCGCCAGGATGCGCACGGCCTGCTCGTCGAGGGACTCCTGCAGCTGGTCGATCCGCGCGTCCTCCGAGATGACCCGTTCGGCGCCGTGCACGTCGGCCGCCTCGAGGGCGGCCTGCGCGTCCATCATGGCGCGGTGCACGAGGCGGGCGATCTCGGTCAGGTCGCGGCCCAGCCGCTCGAGGTCGGCCCGGTAGAGCTCGCGCATGGTCTCCTCTCCCCGGCGACGCCCGTGCGCCGCCGCCCCCGACTCCCCGGGGCAACGGTCCACCCTGGCAGGGCAAGATGAACGGCCCATGAACGCCGATCGTCCGGCGTCTGGCGTCGCCGGGGCAGCCCGTCTCCGGGCCGCCAGAGGCTAGTCTGGTGCCGTGGATCCCGTCATCATCGGCCTGCTGTGCGGAGCGGTCGGACTGTTCACCGGAGTGGCCTCCATGCTGGCCTTCCGGGCGTCCGAGCGCTCGCGGACGGTGGACCTGACGGTCGGCGAACCCACCCTGGCGCCGGGCGCCGCCGAGGTCCTCTCCGTGGTCGGCCGCGCGTACGCGGTGGTGGACGACGTCGACGGCGTGGTGCGCGCGAACCCCGCGGCCTACGCCCTGGGCCTGGTGCGGGGGCACTCGCTCGTCCAGGACCAGCTGCGGGAGCTCACGCGGACCGTGCGGGCCGACGGCGTCATCGTCGAGCGTCGTATGGAGCTGCCCCGAGGACCCCTCGGGCAGTCGAGCCTCGTCGTCGAGCTGCGGGTGGCCCCGCTGGACGAGGAGTACATCCTGATCCTCGCCGACGACCGCACGGACGTGACCCGCACCGAGGCCATGCGCCACGACTTCGTCGTCAACGTCTCGCACGAGCTCAAGACGCCGGTGGGCGCGATCTCCCTGCTCTCCGAGGCCATCGGCGACGCCGCGGAGGACGAGGAGGCGGTGCGTCGCTTCGCCGCGCGGCTGGGCGTCGAGTCCCGTCGGCTCTCGGCCCTCGTGCAGGACATCATCGAGTTCTCCCGGCTGCAGGCCAAGGACGTGGTCCAGGACGGGGGGCCCGTGGACCTCAACGCCGTCGTCGCCGACGCCGTGGACCGCCTGCGCCTCACCGCCGAGGACCGCGGCATCGCGCTGCGCGTGGGCGGCCGCGTGGACGCGGTGGTGCACGGGGACCAGGACCAGCTGATGACCGCGGTGCGCAACCTGGTGGACAACGCGGTGCGCTACTCCCCGGAGGGCACCACGGTGGGCATCGGCCTGAGCTCCGTGGACGGGCTCGCGCAGGTCACCGTCACAGACCAGGGCATCGGCATCAGCCCGGAGGAGCAGGAGCGGGTCTTCGAGCGCTTCTACCGCGTGGACGCGGCGCGGTCGCGTCAGACGGGCGGCACGGGCCTGGGGCTGAGCATCGTCAAGCACGTCGTCATCAACCACGGAGGGGAGGTCACCCTCTGGTCCCAGCCGGGCCGCGGGTCCACCTTCACCATCCGCCTGCCCGAGTGGGGGGACGGTGTCGCCGTCGACGGCGCGCCGGGCGCCGCCCACGTCACCGAGCGGCGCGGTCACCGGGTGACCGCCTCGGCCGCACCCCCGACCCGGAAGGAGACGAGCGCATGAGCCGCATTCTGATCGTGGAGGACGAGGAGTCGTTCAGCGACCCCCTGTCCTACCTCCTGGAGAAGGAGGGGTTCGAGGTCACCGTCGCCGCCGACGGCAACGAGGCGCTGAGCGTCTTCGAGCGCGACAGCACGGACCTGATCCTCCTGGACCTGATGCTCCCGGGGATGTCCGGCACCGAGGTGTGCCGTCAGGTCCGCCAGCGTTCCAACGTCCCCGTGATCATGCTGACCGCGAAGGACTCGGAGATCGACAAGGTCGTCGGCCTCGAGCTCGGCGCGGACGACTACGTGACCAAGCCGTACTCCTCGCGCGAGCTGGTGGCCCGCGTCCGCGCCGTGCTGCGCCGTCAGGGGGAGCAGGAGGAGCCGATGTCGGCGACCATCAGCGCCGGCCCCGTGCGCATGGACGTCGAGCGGCACGTCGTCTCCGTGGACGGCGAGCAGGTGTCCCTGCCGCTCAAGGAGTTCGAGCTGCTGGAGATGCTGTTGCGCAATGCCGGGCGCGTGCTCACCCGCGGCCAGCTGATCGACCGCGTGTGGGGCTCCGACTACGTGGGGGACACCAAGACCCTCGACGTGCACGTGAAGCGCCTGCGCTCCAAGATCGAGCCCGACCCCTCGAGCCCCCGCTACCTCGTCACGGTGCGCGGTCTGGGCTACAAGTTCGAGGCCTGACCGGCGCGCTCCGCCCGGGACGACGACGGCCCCGGCTCCACCTCGCGGTGGGGCCGGGGCCGTGGCGTGCCGGGCGCGGGCCCGGCGGAGGTCAGTGCTCCTCGCCGTAGTGGTGGGTCTCCTCGTGGAGGTGCCCGACGAGATCCTCGTCCGCGGGCTCGACGCCCTCGGGGAGCAGGTCACGGTACTGCTCCTGGGTGGCGCCCAGCAGCGGGACGGCCAGGTCGGCGGTGCCGCCGGTGCCGGAGACGGTCACGGGCAGGTTCTCGCCGACCCACACGCCCTCGCGCTCCAGGACGGTCGTGTTCGCGTCGTCCTCGAGCTTGCGGCTCTCGCCGGCGGGGACCTGCAGGGTCGCGGAGCCGCCGCCCTCGGCCTGGAAGGTGTAGGTCTGGTCCTGGCCGGAGGTGTTCTCCACGGTGCCGATCAAGCGGGCGGGGCCCGACTCGCCGTCGCCGACGAGGGCGAGGTTGCGGTAGCTCAGGAAGTCCTGCTCCTGGCCGTTGATGCCGTCCGAGGCGGAGTACTGGATGGCGGTGGCGATCGGGCTCACGGCGGAGCAGCCGGTGGCGCCCAGCAGGGCGACCGCGGCCAGCGCACCTGCGGCGAGGTGGCGCCGGGCGGGCCGGGATGCGTTCTTCACAGAGGTCTCCTCAGGTGCGATGACGTGCTCAGGAGCCCCGAGGCAGGGGTCCTGCCAGGTCAGGCTACCGCATCCCGGGACGCCGGCCGGCCTGTGGCGCCGGGTCGTCCACTATCACATCCGGAGGCCGAAGATGTGACGGCACGCGCGGCATGACGGGGCCGCATGATAGAATGAGACGACTGAAAGGGGCACAACAACATGGTTTTTGAGGTCGGAGAGACCGTCGTCTACCCCCATCACGGTGCTGCGCGGATCGAGGAGATCAAGATGCGCACCATCAAGGGGGAGGAGAAGATGTACCTCAAGCTCAAGGTGGCGCAGGGAGACCTGACCATCGAGGTCCCTGCGGAGAACGTCGACCTCGTCGGCGTGCGTGACGTCGTGGATGCGGAGGGGCTCGAGCACGTCATGGAGGTCCTGCGCGCCGAGCACGTGGAGGAGCCCACCAACTGGTCCCGCCGCTACAAGGCGAACCTGGAGAAGCTCGCCAGCGGCGACGTCAACAAGGTGGCCGAGGTCGTCCGCGACCTGTGGCGCCGCGACCAGGATCGCGGCCTGTCCGCCGGCGAGAAGCGCATGCTCTCGAAGGCCCGCCAGGTGCTCGTGTCCGAGCTGGCGCTGGCCAAGAAGGTCACCGAGGAGGAGGCCGAGGGCCGCCTGGACAAGGTGCTCGAGGGCTGACGAGCAGCACACGACAGGGGAGGGGCCCGCGTCCACGACGCGGGCCCCTCCCCTGTCTCGTCCCGGCCACGGCCGTCGCCGCCAGGGGGGCGGGCCGCGGACCCCTGGCGTGCTCCCTAGGATGAGGCCATGCCCACCGCCCTCGTGATCGCCGCCGCCGGCGCCGGCACCCGCCTCGGCGCCGGGCTGCCCAAGGCCCTCGCCCCCCTCGCGGACGGCCGCACCCTCCTGCACCACTGCCTGGAGTCCGTCGCCGCCGCACGCGCTGCCGGGCTCGCCCTGGACGCCGTCGTGGTCCTCACCCCGCAGGCGAGGGCCGACGCCGGCTGCGTGGCCGCCGAGGTCGACGCCGGCCCGCGCCTGGACGTGCCCGTGCACTGCGTGCCCGGCGGCGCCGAGCGGGCGGACTCGGTCCGCGCCGGGCTCGCCGCGGCCGCCCGCGCTCTGGCCGACCTCGTCCCGGTCGGGGCGCCCCGCCGCGTCCTCGTCCACGACGCGGCCCGCGCGCTGACCCCGCCGAGCGTGTTCGCGGCCGTCGCGGCGGCGCTCGAGGCCGGCGCGGTCGCCGCGGTCCCGGGCCTGCCGCTGACGGACACCGTCAAGCAGGTCACCCCCGGCCGGGGCGGCGTCGACGTCGTCGCGGCCACACCGGCCCGCGCCGGACTGCGCGCGGTCCAGACGCCGCAGGGCTTCGACCTGGACACCCTGCTGGCGGCCCACGAGGCCGTGCGCATGGACCCCACGCTCGACGCCGCGGCGCTCACCGACGACGCGATGGTCATGGAGGCCGCGGGGCACGAGGTGGTGGTGGTGCCCGGCGACCCGGCCGCGTTCAAGGTCACCGCCCCCGCCGACCTCGACCTCGCCCGCCTCGAGCTCGCCCGCCGCACCCCCCAGGAGGCCTCCATGAGCCAGCCCACCCGCCCCGCCGCCGCGCCCGCCCCCCTGCCGCGTGTGGGGATCGGCACCGACGTGCACGCGTGGGCACCCGAGGACGCCCCCCGGCCCCTGTGGCTCGGCGGCATCCACTGGCCCGGCGAGCGGGGCGTGGCCGCGACCTCGGACGGGGACGTGGCCGCCCACGCGGCGTGCAACGCCCTGCTCTCCGCCGCCGGCCTCGGCGACCTCGGGGCCGTGTTCGGCGTCGACCGGCCCGAGATGGCGGACGCCTCCGGCGCGGACATGCTCCGCGAGGTCCTGCGCCTGCTGACGGAGGCGGGCCTCGCCGTCGGGAACGTGGCGGTCCAGGTGGTCGCACCCCGGCCCAAGGTGGGCACGCGCCGCGCGGAGATGGAGGCCGCCCTGTCTGCCGCCCTCGGCGGGGCCCCCGTGTCCGTCTCCGCCGCCACGACGGACCGGCTGGGGTTCATCGGGCGCAGGGAGGGGCTGGTGGGGATCGCGACCGCGCTCGTCATCCCCGCGGCCTGAGCCCGAGCCGGCGCACCGACTAGGCTGGCAGAGCCCCGTCAGGACCCCGCCCCTCCGGAAGGACCGCGCCCCCCATGGCCCAGCGCTTCTACGACACCCGCACCGCGCAGATCCGGGACTTCGAGCCCCTCGTGCCCGGCGAGGCGTCGGTGTACTACTGCGGAGCCACGGTGCAGGGCATGCCGCACGTGGGCCACGTGCGCAGCGCGATCGTGTTCGACATCCTCATCCGCTGGCTCGAGGCCACCGGGCTGCGCGTCACCTCGGTGCGGAACGTGACGGACATCGACGACAAGATCCTCGACCGCTCGGCCGCCTCCCACGAGGCCGGCTTCGAGGCCTCGGACCTCTACCCGGCCCGCGAGCCGTGGTGGGCCCTGGCCTACCGGTTCGAGAAGGCGTTCGACGCCGCCTACCTCGCCCTCGGCGTCCGCCGCCCCACCTACGAGCCCCGCGCCACCGGGCACGTGCCCGAGATGTTCGCGCTCATCGAGCGCCTGATCGAGCGCGGCCACGCCTACCCCGCGCAGGACGGCTCGGGCGACGTCTACTTCGACGTCCGGTCGTGGGAGCGCTACGGCGAGCTCACCCGACAGCGCGTGGAGGACATGCAGGACGCGCCCGACGCCGACCCGCGCGGCAAGCGCGACCCCCGCGACTTCGCCCTGTGGAAGGGCGCCAAGCCCGGCGAGCCCGCCACCGCCGTGTGGGAGTCGCCCTGGGGCGCCGGCCGCCCCGGATGGCACCTGGAGTGCTCGGCCATGTCCACGAAGTACCTCGGCGCCGAGTTCGACATCCACGGCGGCGGCCTGGACCTGCGGTTCCCGCACCACGAGAACGAGCTGGCCCAGTCGGCGGCCGCCGGTGACGGCTTCGCCCGCTTCTGGCTGCACAACGGGCTCGTCACCTACGGCGGGGAGAAGATGTCCAAGTCCGTGGGCAACACGATCTCCCCCGCGGAGATGCTCGGCATGGCCCGCCCGACGGCGGTGCGCTACTTCCTGGGGCAGGCCCACTACCGCTCCCAGCTCGACTACCGGCCCGGCGCCCTCGACGAGGCCGAGGCCGCCGTCGAGCGCATCGAGGGCTTCACGGCACGCGCCCGCGCCGCCGGCGCCGTCCCGCCCGCCCCCGACGGGGCGCTCGCGGACCGCGTGCCCGCCGCCTTCCGCACCGCCATGGAAGACGACCTCAACGTCCCCCAGGCGCTCGCGGCCCTGCACGAGGCCGTGCGCGCCGGCAACTCGGCGCTGGCCGGGCAGGATCTCGCCGCCGCGGCCGCCCGCCTGGCCGAGGTGGAGGCCATGACCGCGGTGCTGGGCCTGGACGACGTGCCCGAGGGTGACGACGCCGCGGCCGGCCCGGTGGCCGACGCGCTCGACTCGCTCGTCCGGTCGCAGATCGAGGCGCGGGCGCAGGCCCGCGCGGACAAGGACTGGGCCACCGCGGACCGCATCCGCGACGCGCTGGCCGCGGCCGGCGTCGTGGTGGAGGACAGCGCCGACGGCGCCACATGGCGCCTGGCGGACTGACCGGGATCACGTCGGGAGGGGGCCTGACATGGACGGGGCTGACGTGGAC
The DNA here is from genome assembly GCF_053627595.1 of Micrococcus sp. 140720015-1. Classification (NCBI taxonomy): domain Bacteria; kingdom Bacillati; phylum Actinomycetota; class Actinomycetes; order Micrococcales; family Micrococcaceae; genus Micrococcus; species Micrococcus sp. 140720015-1. The sequence continues at coordinate 11,278 of NZ_JBSEYC010000006.1, read as the reverse complement.
GGGACGGCGGACGCGGTGACGGAGCCGGCGCTGCTGCACGCCGAGGCGCTCGAGTGCGGCTACGCCGGGGTCCCGGTGACGGGGCGCCTGGACCTGGTGGTGCGGCCCGGCGAGCGCGTGGGCGTGGTCGGGGCCAACGCCGCGGGCAAGTCCACGGTGCTGCGCACCCTCGTCGGCGACCAGGAGCCGGTGGCCGGGCGCGTGCGCCTGGAGGGGCTGCCGGTGCTGCCGGAGTCCGCCGCGCACCGGCGGGCCCTGAGCGTCCTGACAGACGAGGACGCGTACTTCCCCACCCTCACGGTCGCCGAGCACCTCACGCTCGTCGCCCTGGGCCACGGCGTCCCCGAGCCCGACCGCGTCGTCGATCGCGAACTCGACTTCTTCGCCCTCCGGGACGCCGCCGACGCGCCGCCGTCCCGGCTGTCCTCCGGGCAGCGACGCCGCCTGCTGCTGGCCGCGGCCCTGCTGCGCCCCTTCCGCCTGCTCGCCCTCGACGAGCCCGAGCAGCGCCTGGACGCCGGCATGCGCGAGCGCCTCACCGCCCGCCTGGCGGCGCTCGAGCCGGCGTCCGCCCTGGTGCTGGTCACCCATGACCCCGACGTCCTGGCCGGGGCCGCCACGCGGTGCCTCATCGTGGACGGCCGGGTGCGGGAGGCCGCCGTGGCGGAGGGGGCCGCATGGATCCGCGAGCGCACGTGAGCCCAGGCTTCCGGCCGGACCTGTGGGTCGCCCGCCAGGAGCGCCCGCGGGCCAGGGCCCGGCGGTGGGAGCGCATCACGGACGTCTACGTCGCGGTGCTGGCGGCTCTCACCCTGGGCGCGTTCCTCACAGGGATCGTGGGCGCCGCCACCCAGCTCCAGCGCGCCGCCGTCCAGTGGGGGCGCCTGCCCGGCGAGGCGCCGGTGAGCGGGGCGGCCCTCGCCGCGGCCGCCGTCGTGCTGGCCCTGGCCGGGCTCCTCCGGCTGGGCGCGACCCTGGGCCCGGTGGCCGTGGACCGGGCCCAGGCGCAGTGGTGGCTGCGGCTGCCCGCGCCCACGGCCCCCTGGCTGTGGCGGGCCCTGCTGCTGCGCGTCGTCGCCGGCGCGGCGCTCGGCGGCGGGGCGGGGCTCGCGACGGCCCACGGGCTGCTCTACGCGCGCACCACGGCGGGCGGGGGCGCGGGGATCTCCGCGGGCGAGGCCTGGTCCCACGCGCTCGCGGCCGGGCTCCTCGCCGGGGCGACGACGGCGCTCGTCCTGGCCGGCTGCGCGCTCGTCCAGGCCTCGGGGCGGCGTCGGGACCTGCTCGCCCTGCTGCGCTGGTCCCCGGTGGCGGCGCTGCTGCCCGTCCTGCCGGCCCTGGCGGGCGCGGACGTCGCGGCCGGCCTGGCGCGCGGCGCGGGCGGCGCCGGCGCCGGGACGCTGCTGGGGGCGGCCGCCGTCGCGGGCCTCGGTGCCGCGGCCCTGCTGGCGGCGACGCGCTCCCGCCTGCACCGGATCCCGCACCGCGACCTGCGGTCCGCGGGAGACGCGGCGGCCCATCTCGGGGCGGCCATGTTCCTGCTGAGCGTGCGCCAGGCCGGCGCGGCGCTCGCGCTCGAGGAGGGGCCGGGCCGTCGGCGCCGCGGCGTGAGCCCGCTGCTGCGCGTCGGGCGGGCCTCGCCGGCGGGGGCGTGGGCGCGGGCCGACCTGGCGGTCCTGGCGCGGACGCCGGGGGTGGGGCGACGGCTCGCCTCGGCGTGGGCCCTGCCGGCGCTGCTGGTCCTCTCCGAGCCGGGGCGACTGCCCCTGGTCCTGGCCCTCGGCGTCGCGGTGGCGGCCGTCCTGGCGACCCGGGCGGTGGGCGCGGGCGCCGAGGAGGTCGGCCGGAGCCTGGAGCTCGAGCGCCTGCTGCCGATCGGCCGGGACGCGGCCTGGAGCGTCCACACCGTGGCCCCCGCGCTCGTGCTCGTGCCGTGGGGCGCCGGGCTCGGCCTGGTGCTGGCCCTGGGGACGCACGGCGTCGGACCCTCCCTCGGGCCGGTGGTGCTGTGCGGCGCGCTGGCCGGTGTGGGCCTGGCCGGCGCCGTGGTGCGCACCGCCACGCCGGACCCGGTGGACTGGGGCGCGGTGATGCAGCCGGCCCAGACCACGCGCGCGGCGGGCCCGCTGGTCCGAGACGCCGTGCGCGGCGCGGACGCGGCCGTGCTCGCCGTGGCGCCGCTGGCCCTCACCCCGCTGCTCTCCGCGGTGCCGCTCGGCTTCGCCGGGGTGGCCGGTGTCGTCGCGCTGATCGCCTGGGGGATCGGCCGGCACGTGCGTCCCGCGGGCTGACACCTAGACTGGAGGCCGATCCGGCGCGCCCGAGCGCGTCGACCCCGTCCCCGGCACGCAGGAGTCCCGCCATGTCCACCGCACCCCGCTCCGGCGGATCCCGCAAGCCCAAGGGCAAGAAGGGCCCCATGAAGGGCACCGGCGGCCACGGTCGCAAGGCGCTCGAGGGCCGCGGACCCACCCCCAAGGCCGAGGACCGGGTCTACCACAAGGCACACCGCGCCAAGCAGCTGGCCGAGCGCTCGGCCGCCAAGCGCGGCCCCGTGAAGGATCAGGTCCGCGGCCGCGTGAAGCTCACGGACGAGACGGTCTCCGGCCGCAACCCCGTGCTCGAGGCGCTGCGCGCCGGCATCCCGGCCAAGGCGCTGCACGTGGCCGTGCGCATCGAGATGGACGACCGCGTCAAGGAGGCCCTGCGCCTCTGCCTCGAGCAGGGCGTGCCGGTCCTGGAGAACACCAAGCCGGAGCTGGACCGCCTCTCCGGCGAGGCCGTGCACCAGGGCATCGTGCTGCAGATCCCGCCCTATGAGTACGCGGACGCCACGGCCCTGGCCCTCGACGCGCTCGCCAAGCACGAGAAGGGGCACCTGCGGACCCCGCCGCTGCTGATCGCACTCGATGGCATCACCGATCCCCGCAACCTCGGCGCCATCATCCGGGCCGGCTCCGCGTTCGACGCGGACGGCGTGATCGTGCCCGAGCGGCGCTCCGTCGGCGTGACCGCCACCGCCTGGCGGACCTCGGCCGGCGCGGCCGCGCGGGTGCCCGTGGCCCAGGCCGGCAACCTGAACAGCACCCTCGTCGACCTGCACAAGGCCGGCTACTTCGTGCTGGGCCTCGATGGCGGCGGGGACGTCTCCCTGCCCGGGCTCGCCCTGGCCACGGAGCCGCTCGTGCTCGTGGTGGGGGCCGAGGGCAAGGGTCTGTCCCGCATGGTGCGGGAGCACTGCCAGCAGATCGTGTCCATCCCGATCGACTCGACGATGGAGTCCCTCAACGCCTCCATGGCGGTGGGCATCTCCCTGTACGAGATCTCGGTGCAGCGCGCCGGCGGGCGCTGACCTCGACGACGCCCCCGCCCGGGATGACGGCCGGGCGGGACGCGGGTGTCGCACACAGCGCCAACGCGGGCAGAGTGTCCACAGTGACGCCGGTCACATGGCAGGATGTCGCGTGGACACGCCCACGTCTTGCCCGTGACGCGCGTCACCGCGCACAGTGTCTGCACTGTGTCCGACGGGCCCCGTCGGCAAGCGCATCCCGCACCGCACCGTCAGAACGAGGTCCGTCTCATGAAGCACCGCTCCCTCTCCCTCACCGCCGCCCTCGCCGTCGCCGCCCTCGGGCTCACGGCGTGCGGCGACTCCGGCTCCGGCGGTTCCGGCTCGTCCTCCGCCGCCGGCGGCGACGGCTCCTACACCGTGGGCATCAACCAGCTCGTCTCCCACCCGGCGCTCGACGGTGCGGCCGAGGGCTTCAAGGAGGCGTTCGAGGACGCCGGCCTGGACGTGACGTTCGAGGAGCAGAACGCCCAGGGCGAGCAGGCCACCGTCACCTCCATCGCCTCCACCTTCGCCAACGACGGGGACGTGGACCTCGTGGCCGCGATCGCGACCCCCGCCGCGCAGGGCACCGCCTCGGCCGTGAAGGACAAGCCCGTCGTGTTCATGGCGGTCACCGATCCGAAGGGCGCTGAGCTCGTGGCCTCGGACGAGGCCCCGGGCGGCAACGTCACCGGCGTCTCGGACCGCAACCCGGTCAAGGAGCAGCTGCAGCTGCTCAAGGACGTGAAGCCGGACGCCACGACCGTCGGCATCGTCTACAACTCCGGCGAGGCCAACTCCAAGGTCCAGGTGGACCAGGCCAAGGAGGCCGGCAAGGAGCTGGGCCTCGAGGTCAAGGAGGCCACCATCACCAACTCGTCCGAGGTCCAGCAGGGCGTGCAGTCCCTGTCCGGCGTGGACGGCATCTACGTGCCCACGGACAACGCCGTCGTCTCGGCGCTGGAGACCGTGGTGGGCTACGGCAAGGAGCAGCGCGTCCCCGTCATCTCGGCGGACATCGACTCCGTCGAGCGCGGCGCCCTGGGCACGTACGGCATCGACTACACGGCGCACGGCAAGCAGGCCGGCGAGATGGCCGTGAAGATCCTCAAGGACGGTGCGAAGCCGGCCGAGCTGCCCGTGGGCTACGCCGACCCGGCCAACCTGCAGCTCGTGCTGAACCCGAAGGCCGCCGAGGCCTACGGCGTCGAGATCCCCGCCGAGCTCAAGGACAAGGCCGACCAGCTCGTCGAGGGCTGATCCCGCGCCCGCCCGCCTCCGCGGCGGCCCGGACCACGGGGTCCGGGCCGCCGCGGAGCACGTCGACGGCCGGCCCACCCCGCCCGCCGTCGTCCGTCCCCCTCGCACCGCCCGAAAGGCACCCACCCCATGCTGACCGCAGTGGAACTGGGTCTGATCTACGCCGTCGTCGCGCTCGGCGTGTACCTGACCTTCCGCATCCTCGACTTCCCCGACCTCACGGTGGACGGCTCGTTCACCACCGGCGCCGCCACGGCCGCCGTGCTCATCACGGGCGGCACGCCGGTGCCCCTGGCCATGCTCGCCGCGTTCGTGGCGGGCGCGCTCGCGGGCCTCGTCACCGGCCTGCTGCACACCAAGGGCCGGATCGACGGCCTGCTCGCCGGCATCCTCACGATGATCGCGCTCTACTCGATCAACCTGCGGATCATGGGCAAGGCCAACATCCCCCTGCTCGGCCAGGACACCCTGTTCACGTGGCTCGGCGATCTGGGCCTGGCCCGGAACTGGGGCTCGATCCTCGTGCTCTTCCTCGGTGTGTTCGTGGTGAAGCTGATCCTCGACTGGTTCCTGCACACAGACCTGGGCCTCGCCCTGCAGGCGACCGGCGACAACGAGGAGATGATCCGCTCGTACGGCGTCTCCACGGACCGGATGAAGATCCTCGGCCTGATGATCTCCAACGGCCTCGTGGCCCTCGGCGGCTCCCTGCTGGCCATGTACCAGGGCTTCGCGGACATCTCCATGGGCATCGGCCTCATCCTCGTGGGCCTGGCGTCCGTGATCGTGGGCCAGGCCGTGTTCGGCCAGCGCACGGTCTTCTGGGCCACGCTCGCCGTGATCGTCGGCGCCGTGCTCTACCGGCTGATCATCCAGTTCGCCCTCAACGCGGGCCTGAGCCCGAACGACATGAAGCTGATCTCCGCGGCCCTCGTCGTCGTGGCCCTGCTGCTGCCGCGCTTCGGCTTCGCCACGCGCCTGAGCCTGCGCACGCGGGGCACGGCCGCGACCCCGGGGCCGGCCGCCGCCGCTCCGGCCACCGCCGGCATGCCCCTGACCGGCGAGCCGGGCGGGGCCACCCCCGCCGCATCCGTCTCCGAGGAGGCCCCCCGTGCTTGAGATCTCGCAGGTCTCCAAGACCTTCTTCCCGAACACCGTCAACGAGCGGCGCGCCCTGCAGGGCATCGACCTGCACCTGGCCGAGGGCGACTTCGTCACCGTGATCGGCTCCAACGGGGCCGGCAAGTCCACGATCCTGAACACGATCGCCGGCAAGCTGCTCCCGGACACCGGCACCGTGGCCGTGGGCGGCAGGGACGTCACCCGCATGCCGGACCACCGCCGCGCGGCCTCGATCGGCCGGGTGTTCCAGGATCCGACGGCGGGCACGGCCCCGAACCTCACGATCGAGGAGAACATGGCCCTGGCCTGGCGACGCGGGCACGCCCGTGGGCTCTCGCGGGGCGTCTCCCGCGCCCGGCGCGCGATGTTCCGCGACGAGCTCACGAAGCTCGAACTCGGCCTGGAGAACCGCCTCACCGCCAAGGTGGGGCTGCTCTCCGGTGGCCAGCGTCAGGCGCTGAGCCTGCTCATGGCGACGTTCTCCGGCCCGAAGATCCTGCTGCTGGACGAGCACACCGCCGCCCTGGACCCGTCCCGGGCGGAGTTGGTGACCCGCCTGACCCGGCAGGTGGTGGCCGAGCACCGGCTCACCACGCTGATGGTCACGCACAACATGTCCCAGGCCCTCGAGGTCGGCAACCGGCTGATCATGATGCATGACGGCCGGATCATCCTCGAGCTGGACGAGCAGGAGAAGGCCGGGCGCACCCCGGCGGACCTGCTGGCCGAGTTCGGCAAGATCAAGGGCGCCGTCGTGGACGACAAGACCATGCTGTCCTGAGCGCTCCGTCCGGCGCCCCGTCCCCGGCCCGCCCCTCCGCCCCACGGCGGGCGGGCGGGCCGGCCGTTCTCACCGGCGCGGCCGCGGGGTAGCGTCGTGGCGTGAGCACCGTGAAGCCCGACACCCAGAGCGCCACCGCAGCCGATGTCCGCCTCCAGACCGTCACGGGGCGCATCCCGGTGACGGACGTGCAGCCCGTCGTGCTGGACGGCCGGTTCCCGGCGAAGGCCGTGGTCGGCGAGGACATCCCCGTCCGCGCCACCGTGTTCCGCGAGGGCCACGACTCCGTGCGCGCCACCGTCCGCCTGCTCGACCCGGCCGGCGCCGAGGTGCAGCGGGTGCAGATGCGTCCGGGCCGGCCCGGGCTGGACGAGGTCGTGGCCACGCTGCGGCCCGCCGAGCCGGGCCTGCACCAGTTCGTGGTCGAGGGCTGGGACGACCCGGTGGGCACGTGGAAGCACGCGGCCACCGTCAAGATCGCCGCCGGCGTCGACGTGGAGCTGATGCTCGCCGAGGGCGCCGCCCTGTTCCGCCGGGCCGCCGAGGACGCGGAGCGCTCGGCCGAGGACCGCGCCGTGTTCGAGGAGGTCGTTCGCGGCCTCGAGGACGAGTCGCTCATCCCGGCCCAGCGCCTGGCCTCCGCCGAGTCGGCGGAGGTGTCCGCCGTCCTCCACGCCCGCCCCGTACGGGAGCACCTCACGAGCTCCGAGCTCTACCCGCTGGACGTGCAGCGCGAGCTCGCCGGCCGCGGCGCCTGGTACGAGTTCTTCCCCCGCTCCGAGGGCGCCCGCTTCGACGAGGCCTCCGGCACGTGGTCCTCCGGCACCTTCGCGACGGCGGCCCGCCGGCTCCCGGCGGTCGCCCGGATGGGCTTCCAGGTGGCCTACCTACCACCGATCCACCCGATCGGCACCACGCACCGCAAGGGCCCGAACAACACGCTGACGGCCGGGCCGCAGGACCCGGGCTCGCCGTGGGCGATCGGCGCGCCCGAGGGCGGACACGACGCCGTGCACCCGGACCTGGGCACCGTCGAGGACTTCGAGGCGTTCGTGGCCGCGGCCGCGGACGAGGGCCTCGACGTGGCCCTGGACCTGGCCCTGCAGTGCTCCCCGGACCACCCGTGGGTCACCGCGCACCCGGAGTGGTTCACCACCCGCGTGGACGGCACCATCGCGTACGCGGAGAACCCGCCGAAGAAGTACCAGGACATCTACCCGCTGAACTTCGACAACGACCCGGACGGCCTCGCCCAGGCGGTGCTGGACGTGGTGCGGGGCTGGGTGGCCCGCGGCGTGCACATCTTCCGCGTGGACAACCCGCACACCAAGCCCCTGTGGTTCTGGGAGTGGCTGATCGCGCAGGTCCGCGCCGAGGAGCCGCGCGTCGTGTTCCTCGCCGAGGCCTTCACCCGTCCCGCGATGATGCACGCCCTGGGCAGGGTCGGGTTCCAGCAGTCCTACGGGTACTTCACCTGGCGGAACACCGCCGAGGAGCTCGCGGAGTACCTCCAGGAGATCTCGCACGAGACGCCGGCGTTCTACCGCCCCAACCTCTTCGTCAACACGCCGGACATCCTCACGGAGTACCTGCAGCACGGCGGCCCGGGCGCGTTCCGGATCCGCGCCGTCGTCGCGGCCACGGCCAGCCCGCTGTGGGGCGTCTACGCCGGGTTCGAGCTGTTCGAGCACGTGGCCCGGCCCGGCGCGGAGGAGTACATCGACAACGAGAAGTACGAGTACCGCCCCCGGGACTGGGAGGGCGCGGAGGCCGCGGGCGCCTCGCTCGCCCCGTACCTCACCCGGCTCAATGAGATCCGGGCCGCGCACCCGGCGCTGGGCGACCTGCAGAACCTGACCCTGCACGCCTCGACGCACCCGGACCTGCTCGTGTTCTCGAAGACGCGCTCGGCCCGGCCCGAGGGTGCGCACCGGGACGCCGAGGCGGTCACCGACGCCGGTCCCGCGGAGGACACCCTGATCGTCGTCGTCACCACGAACCCGCACGATGTCGTCGAGGCGACCCTGGACCTGGACCTCGAGGCGCTGCGTCTGCGCCCCGAGGACCGTGACGCGTCCGGGGCCGTCGAGGTGGAGGACCTGCTCACCGGCCAGCGCTGGCAGTGGGGCCGCACCCCGTACGTCCGCCTGGACCCGAACGTCGAGCCCGCCCACGTCCTGCGGGTCGTCCGGAACGGCTGAGCCGCTCCCGACGCCCGCCGTCCCCAGAACAGGAACCGCCATGACCCCGTCCGCCGCCCCCCGCCCCGCCGTCGCCCCGCTCGCCGTGGACCCGGAGGTGCTGGCCGCCGTCGCGCAGGGCCGGCACCACGATCCGCACACCGTGCTGGGCGCCCACCCGCATCCCGACGGCGCCGCGGTCACCTACCGCGTGCTGCGCCCGCTGGCGCGCACGGTCACGGTGGTCCGCGCCGGCGACGGGCAGCGGGTGGAGCTGACGCATGAGCACGACGGCGTGTTCGCGGGCGTGGCCCCGACGCCCCGCGTGGCCGGGGCCGCCGCAGGCGACTACCGCGTCGAGGTGGCGTACGAGACCGAGGACGGCACGACCGGCCCCGTCCAGGAGCAGGACGACGCGTACCGGCACCTGCCCACGCTCGGCGAGCTGGACCTGCACCTGATCGGGGAGGGCCGGCACGAACGGCTGTGGGAGGTGCTCGGCGCCCGCGTGGTCCGCACCTCCGCCGACGAGGCCGTCGGCACGGCCTTCGCGGTCTGGGCGCCGAACGCGCGGGCCGTGCGCGTGGTGGGCGACCACAACGGCTGGGACGGCCGGACCCACGCCATGCGGTCCCTGGGCTCCTCCGGCGTGTGGGAGCTGCTGGCGCCCGGCGTCGGCCACGGCGACCGCTACAAGTTCGAGATCCTCGGCCGGGACGGGCTCTGGCGGCAGAAGGCGGACCCGATGGCCCGCTGGACGGAGGCCCCTCCGGCCACGGCCTCCCGTGTGCTGGAGTCCGACTACGCCTTCGGGGACCGCACCTGGATGGAGCGCCGCCGCGTCACGGACCCGCACGAGCGCCCGCTGAGCATCTACGAGGTGCACCTGGGCTCGTGGCGGCCCGGGTTGGACTACCGCGAGCTGGCCGAGCAGCTCGTGGAGTACGTGCAGTGGCTGGGGTTCACGCACGTGGAGTTCCTGCCGGTCGCGGAGCATCCGTTCGGCGGGTCCTGGGGCTACCAGGTGACCGGCTACTACGCCCCCACCTCCCGGTTCGGCTCCCCGGACGAGTTCAAGCACCTGGTGGACGCGCTCCACCGGGCGGGGATCGGCGTCATCGTGGACTGGGTGCCGGCGCACTTCCCGAAGGACGAGTGGGCGCTCGCGCGCTTCGACGGGACCGCCCTGTACGAGCACCCGGACCCCCGGCGGGGTGAGCATCCGGACTGGGGCACCCTCGTGTTCGACTTCGGCCGCACCGAGGTCCGCAACTTCCTCGTGGCCAACGCGCTCTACTGGCTCGGCGAGTTCCACATCGACGGGCTGCGCGTGGACGCCGTCGCCTCGATGCTCTACCTGGACTACTCGCGCGAGGACGGGCAGTGGGAGCCCAACGTGCACGGCGGCAACCACAACCTCGAGGCCATCGACTTCCTGCGCGAGGTCAACGCGACCGTGTACCGCCTGCACCCCGGCGTCCACATGATCGCGGAGGAGTCCACGGCCTTCTCCGGGGTGAGCGCTCCCGTGGACGCGGGCGGTCTCGGCTTCGGCAAGAAGTGGAACATGGGCTGGATGCACGACACCCTGGCCTACCTGTCCCAGGACCCGGTCAACCGCCGGTGGCACCACGGGCAGTGGACGTTCTCCATGGTGTACGCCTACTCGGAGAACTACGTGCTGCCGCTGTCCCACGACGAGGTCGTCCACGGCAAGGGCTCCCTGCTGGGCCGCATCCCGGGCGACCGTCGGCAGCAGCTGGCCACCCTGCGCGCCTACTACGGATACATGTGGGCGCACCCCGGCAAGCAGCTGCTGTTCATGGGCGGGGAGTATGCGCAGCCGAGCGAGTGGTCCGAGGGCGAGGGCCTGGACTGGCCCGTCTCGTGGGACGAGGCGCACCGCGGGGTCCAGCTGACGATCCGGGAGCTCAACGCGCTCTACCGCAGCAAGCCGGCGCTGTGGTCTCAGGACCACAGCCCGGAGGGATTCGCGTGGGTGGACGGCGGCGACGCCGACGGCAACACGCTCGTGTTCCTCCGCCTGCCCGCTGCGCAGGTGGTGCCGGAGCCCCGGATCGACGACGACGGCGCCGCGGCCCCGGCCGCCGAGCAGGGCGGTGCCCCGCTGCTGTGCATCACCAACCTCTCGGGCTCGCCGCGTCAGGGGCTCCGCGTCGGGGTGCCGTCCGCGGGGGAGTGGACGGTGGTGCTGGACACCGACGCGACCGACTTCCACGGTGACGGCTGGCGGGAGCAGACCGGCCAGTCCGAGGTGGTCGCTGCCCATGAGGGCCAGTGGCAGGGGCAGCCGGCTCACGTCACGGTGAACGTGCCGGCGCTGACCACCCTGTGGCTCCAGCCGAACCCGGACACGACGGGCACGCGCTGAGGCGTGGTGCACGTCACGGGCGGCGGTCTCGGCTCGGGAGCGTCGAACGGAGCCGGCCAGGCCGAAGGAATCCGCGAGAACAGGCGGAAACCGGCCACCCACCCTTGACTGCAGGTCGGGTGTCACCCCTGATTTTGTGTTCGGTGGGATTCGTGTGTAGAGTTCCATCTCGTGCTCAAGACGCCGACCGGGTGACCGGGAGGCGGGGT
>NZ_JBSEYC010000005.1:0-323810 GCF_053627595.1 Micrococcus sp. 140720015-1 | reverse complement strand
AAGAACCGGGCACCGTGATGGGCACGGAGGTGATGCCGGCCCTGGCCTGATTCTCATGCCTCGAAGACGGTTACACCACTTCCAGGGACTTGACCAAGTCACAATCTCCGCTAATGCCTCACACCCCTCCGTGGTCGCCACCTATACGACGGAGGTCTCCGGAATCATTAGCGCTCGCCTGCCGCAGCAGGCCTGAATCTACTTGCAGCGCTCGGCTACTGATAACCGCCCACCCTCACCCCGACCTGCCGACCGAGTACCCCGGTAGCCCAGTCATCACACGTCTGGCACCAAGGTGCACTGCCGTCACGCTTCGCGTGACACACCCGCCTCCAGATGGGAGGCGAACATCCTGCATGAACGCTTCACGTTCCTGCACACACTGCGCGCGGCCGCTTCCAGATGGGCCGCCGTCCTCGCGCCGGTACTGCTCGGCCGCGTGCCGCACAGCGGCCTACCGGGCGCGCGCGGCCGGCACCCCGCCCCACCCGGCCGTGGCCCGGGTGGCCGAGCTGGAGGCCCAGCTCGTGGCCGCTGAGACGCGCATCGGTCAGCTGACCGCCACGGTCCGGCGCAAGACCGACCAGGTGAAGTACCTGGCCGGGCTGCTGGCCGCCGAGCGGCGCAGCGCGGACACGGCTATCGCGGCCCAGGCCGTGCGGACGCAGGCTGTCCGGTCGGCCAACGCCCGGCTGGCCGGCCAGGTGGCCGATCTGCGCCGGTCGTGGTCCGTGGCCACCGCGGACACTGACCTGACCCCTGACCAGGTGGCCGCCCTGCGTGGCCAGCTGGCCGCTGTCCGTGGCCAGCTCGAGCAGCTGTCCGGACGGCACCGCCGCCTGTCCGCAGCAGCCGAGGTGGCCGCGACCGAACGTGGCCAGCTCCAGGGCATCGTCCGGCAGTGGGACACGCTCTGCCGCCGCCTGGCCAAGGCCGTGGCCGGTCAGCCGGTCAGCCCGGTGGACAAGCGCATCCTGGCCACGCACGCCCGGTTCCGGTCAGCGGTGGCCGGACCTGACCGGACACGCGGGGGCGGACAGCACCGGACACCCCCGGCCACTGACCGGGGAGGTGTCCGGCCATGACCGTGTCCATCTCGAAGATGTCCATCGACTACTACCTGGACTCCGTGGCCACCGGTGACCGGTCTCTGTCCGCCGACGCCGTGGCCACTTCCCGGCGTGATCTGACCGCCTACTACACGGAAGCCGAGGCCCCGCCCGGGCTCTGGCTTGGCCGTGGCCTGGCCGGCACCTCGCTGACCGCTGGCCAGCAGGTGGCCAAACTCGATGCCGTGTCCGTCTACGAACTGGCCAAGGACCCGGACACCGGCCAGCGGCTTGGCCGTCCGCCGATCAAGGAGGTGGACGCGCCCCAGGGGGCCACCACCCCGTCTGGCCGGAAAGCGAAGGCCACCCGCAAGCCCGTGGCCGGGTTCGATCTGACTTTCTCCGTCCCGAAGTCCGTGTCCACGCTCTGGGCCATGTCCGGTCCGGCCCTTCAGGGCCAGATCCAGGACGCCCACCGACAGGCCATGCACGAGGCCCTGGCCTGGGTGGAGGACAACGTCCTTCAGTCACGTGCCGGCCACGGCGGCGTCGCCCACGTGCCCGTGACCGGACTGGTGGCCAGCGCCTTCGACCACTGGGACTCTCGCGCCGGCGACCCTCAGCTGCACACGCACGTGGTCGTGTCCAACCGGGTCCAGCGGATCATGGATGGCCAGTGGGCCACCCTGGACTCCTACACGCTGCACCGCCATGTGGTGGCGATCTCGGAGAAGTACAACGCGCTGCTGTTCGACCGACTCCACGGCCAGATCGGCGCGCTGGCCGAGTCCCGCGACCCGGCCCTGTCCGACGCCCTGGACCGCGTGCTGTCCGGCCAGGAGCTGGAGACGGAAACGGTCAAGGACTCCCCCGGCCACAGGATCGAGCTGGCCGGCGTCCCGGACAGCCTCATCGAGGAGTTCTCCACTCGATCCCGACTCATCGAGGCCCGCAAGGACGAGCTGATCCGCCAGTGGACGGACAACCACGGGCGTACCCCGCCGGCGGCCGTCGTGCTCCAGCTGCGCCAGCAGGCCACCTTGGAGACCCGGACACCGAAGCGGACATCGAACGAGACCCTGGCCGAGAAGATGGTCAGCTGGCGTGACCGCGCCCTGGCCGGTGGCCACGACCCCGCGGCCATCGTGGCCGCCGCTGTCGGCCATGACCGGCGCACCGTGACCGCTGACCAACTCACCCCGGACGCCCGCGAGGCGATGGCCGTTTGGGTCCTCACGGATGCCTCTGTCCGGCGGACCACCTTCACCCGGGCCAACGTGCTGGCCTCCGCCGAGCGCGTGCTGGCCCTGGTCCGGTTCGACACCGCCGAGGCTCGGCACGCGGCTGCGGACGAGCTGGTGGACAAGGCCCTGGACAAGGCCGTGTCCCTGACCCCGGACCGGATGAGCGCCCCGCCCGAGTTTGACCCCGTGCTGTCCGCCCCCGGTGGCCGGTCAGGACTCGACCACAAGCGCGTGTCCGGTCTCTGGACGACCGGACAGATCATGTCCGACGAGGCATTCCTGATGGGCCGTGTCCGGTCAGCCGACGCCCCGGTCATCGCCCCGGACACGTTGGCCGCACAGGTGGCCGAGGTGGCCACTAAGGACGGACACGCCCTCTCGGCTGACCAGGCCCGTGCCACCGAGCATGTGCTCTCATCCCCCGCAGGGATCGACGCGATCATCGGTCCGGCCGGCACCGGCAAGACCACCACGATGGCCGCCGTCGCCCGTCTGTGGGAGCGCCAGCACGGGGAGAACTCCGTGGTCGGTCTGGCCCCGTCCGCCGTGGCCGCTGGAGTCCTGGCCGATGAGCTCGGCGTGGAGACCGAGAACACGGCCAAGTGGCTGTACGAGTCCGTAGGCGACGGCGCGGCCCGCCGCGCCGAGCGCGTGGCCGGGCTCGAAGCCCGCTTGGCCCAGCTCTGGGACGCCGCCCCCACCGACTCCCGCACCCGGCAGATCGAGGCGATCACCGCCCGCCTGGCCGAGCAGCACGCCGCCCAGGCCCGCTTCACCCTCCACCCTGGCCAGCTGCTCATCGTGGACGAGGCATCGATGGTGGCCACCGCGCAGATGGCCGAACTGGCCCGCCAGGCCGAACAGGCCGGAGCCAAGGTCCTGCTCGTGGGCGACCCCGCCCAGCTCGAAGCCGTCGAGGCCGGCGGCTTCCTGGGTTGGATGGACCGCGCCGAGGACGTGAACGTGGCCCGCCTGGACCAGGTCTGGCGATTCCGCAATCAGTGGGAGCGCAAAGCCTCCCTGCTGCTACGCGAGGGCAACCACAGCGCCCTGGACATCTACGAGCGCAACGGCAGACTCCACGGCCACCCCAACGTGGACGCCGCAGACACCGCCTACACCGCCTGGCTCAATGACAAGCACCAGGGCTTGTCCACGATCCTGATTGCCTCGGACAACGCGACCGTGGCCGACCTCAACGCCCGCGCCCAGGCCGACCTCGTGGCCGAAGGACTCGTGGACATCGAGACCACCGTGCGACTGCGCGCCGAAATCGCCGCCGGTGTGGGCGACGAGGTCCTGGCCCGCCGCAACGACCGGTCCCTGCGCGACTCGACCGGAGCGTTCATCGCCAACGGCACCCGGCTCACCCTGACCGCCATCAACCCGGACGGGTCCGCCCACGCCGTCGTGGACGGCACCGGTGGAACGGTCACCCTGGACCCGGACTACCTGGCTTCCTCAACCGAGCTGGGCTACGCCACGACCGCGCACCGTGCACAGGGCGTCACCGTGGACACCGGCCACACCGTGGTCGAGATCGGCCAGTCCCGCGAGCTGTTCTACGTGGCCATGACCCGGGGCAAGCAGGCCAACAACGCCTACGTCGACCTCGCCCCTGATGACCACGCATCCCCCGATGAGTGGGGCCTGTTCAAGCGCACCCCCGGAGCCGACACCCCCGTGGGCGCGCTGAAGGCGGTGCTGGACCACACCACCGCGGAACGCTCGGCCCACGAGGTCCAAGGCGCAGAACGCGCGTGGGCGAACGACCTGGGCCGCATGGTCCACGAGCACGAGTTCCTCGATTGGGCCGCCCGCGCAGAACGCACCAGCACCTGGATCGACCAGCACATCCACGACCCGGCCACCAACGCCGCCTTCCGCGACCTTGAGACCTGGAATCGTCTCGTCAAGGCCGACCCCGCCCGCACCCTGCCCGAGGACATCGACACCCCCGACTCCGTCACGGCAGTCCTCACGCAGTGCGAGGTCCGGACACCGCCCTCGATCCTGGACGCCCCCTCGCCGGCCAACGAGCAGCGTGCCGAAGCCGCCGCGCAGGTGCGCGAACGGGCTCTCGCGGAGCTGGAGCACCGATGCTCCGTCATCCGTGAAGAACAGCCCCCCTGGTTCCAGCTCATGCAGGACGAGGGAGCCAGTGACGACGCGCTGCGGCACGTCGTCATCTGGCGTGCCGTGTCCAACCAGGACGACGAGCTGGACACACCTCTCGGCCGTGAGCCGGATCCCGAGGACGCTCTCGCACACCACTATCAGCGAGCAGTGCACGCCCTCACCGCGTCCACCGATGAACAGACCATCGCCCAGCTCACGGACCACCAGATCGACCTGTCCTGGGTCGCGGAGATGGCGGATGACCCGGGGTATGACCTACACACCATGCCCGAATGGGACCTGGACGAGTCCGTGTCCGGACCCACTCGCTGAAACAGGCGCAGGGCCTGGAGCGTCACCCGCTCCAGGCCCTGCGCCATGATCCCGTCCCGCTCTCTACGTGTGGCTCACCGCCCGGGTCCGTCGAAGTCGGGCCTGCTCGGTGCGACTGGAATCAGGTCGATGGTGTGCTCTCCAGGTGTCTTGACGGTCTCCCGGTGCACCGTCGCCACCTGATTCTTCCGCTCCTGATCCGAATCCACGTTCGGGACCTGCTTCACCGGCGACGCAGCCTCCCCGGTCACCCCCACAGTGGTCGGCACAGCGCCCGTGTCCGCGACAGCCCCTTCCAGAGAACGGCCTCCAAACGTGGCCATCGCATCCAACGGCCCGTCGATCTCCCACACGTGGCCTACATCCCGGGTGCTGAGCTGGAACGTGGTCCCGTCGTCGCCGCGCAGGGTCAGCACCCCGACGTCGACGCGCTGGCCGTAGTCGGTGACCACGGTCTGTTCCTGACCGATGACCTGTCCGATCTTCACGCCGTCGCGTGACCGGTCACGCATCCGGTAGTCGGCCACCGTGTCCACCACGAGTGTCCGCCCCTGCCAGTCCGCGGACATCGCGATGTCCTTGGCCGGACACGCCTTGACCGGCTGTCCGGCCGGCGTGGCCAGCCTGGCCAACTCCTGCACCGTCAACGCGGCCCGTGTCCGGCCATGAACGTTCACCACGGTCGTGTCCTTCCGCGTGCACTCACGCTTTTCGCCGTCCTGACCGGCGTAGGTGATGTTCTTGGTGCCGCCGTACCCGACGCTCAGGACGGTGACCGCTTCCTTGACCGTCGAGTTCCGGTCAATGTCTGCCGCCATGACCGTGTCTCCTGGCCGCAACTGTCCGACCTGGACAGAGGTCGTGGCCGCGCCCCACAGCCGTGTCCGCTCCTGCTCGGACAGCTGCACCGGTGCGGCCGTCTTCCACAGGCCACGGTCCGGGGCCTCCTTCCACGCGGCACGATCTCGGGCCTGGCCAGTGTCCGGGCTGACCGCCACCGATTGCCCGGACCCGTGCGTGGCCGGCAGCAGCCGCACGATGTCGCCCTCGTACCCGAACCCAGGCACGTCCTCGAGCAGCACCTCACCCGGCAGGAACTCACGCGGCCACCGCTTCAGGGCATCCTCAGCCTCCGCCGCACGTCGAGCAGCCTCCTTCTCCGGAGAGGTCGCGTCCAGCAGGATCATCGGGGTTCCGTGCGGCACGAAATCCTCGTTCGGAATGAACTCCCCCGTCCCGGAGACGATCATGTTCCCGTTTCCGTCCAGACGTCCCTGCCGGGCCTCCTTCACCTTCGGCGTCGTCCCCGGACCCCGATGTTCTGGGTCGGCCTCGACCCAGACTTCGCGGAGCACTTCGCCGTCGTAGCCGAACGCGTCCTGCGGCCGCCTCACGATCTTGTGGCGGTCCAGGTCGGCGGTCATGCACTCCCGCTCCAGCGGACTGAGTCCGGCCTCGCGGCGCACCACGAGCTTGCCCTGGCTACTGAGTCGGTAGGCGGGGATCGCCTCGGTGGGCTCTTCATCCACCGGCCAGGCCCACAGCTCTCGCTGGTTCACCCCGACGGAATCCGTGGTGTACCCGACCGAGTAGAACCCCTTGTTGTACTCCCAGACGTCTCCTTCGTGCGGAGCGCTTGTGTGACCGATGAGGCCGCGTTCTTCGAGCTGCTCGGGGGTGTACTCGACCTCCTTCGGCATCGACAAGGACTGGTCCTCGTCTTCCATCTCGGCCTTCAATGCCGCCAGCTCACGCTGTTTGTCGGCCAGCTCAGCTGCCTGCGGGAACGCACCCTCCAGACCGGCGCGCATGTCCGGGATCGCGGCCGCCAGGCGGTCCGCCTCGGCCTTGTCGGAGACGAGCTGCTCGGGCAGGCCAGCCACGAAGTTCTCCACGGAGCGGATCGCGCCCGCCGCAGAGACCTCCCCACCGAGCACATGGGCCGCCTGCCAGTCCCGACGCACGCTCGGGGCGCCCATCGGCACCACGAACACGCGTGTCCCCTGACGGATCGTTCCCAGCTCCACCCCGCCGAGCGTGCCCACCGGCTCCGGCTCGGTGGCCTCCATGAAGTCGGGCCGGTCCGAGCGCGCCGCCTCCTGGCGCAGCGCGTCCACGATGACCTGCCCAGCCTCTTCACGCGAGGTCGTCGTCCGTCCGTCCGTCGTCGTGAACGCGAACGCGTCCCCGTCCGTGGGCCGAACTCCTGCGGCGATCCCGATCAGCGCGTCCTGCCGGCCGGCCAGGAACTGCTGACGTTGGGTCATCGTGTTCAACTCGACCCGCTGCGTGGCCCGCTGCTGTGCCCACCCGGACTGTGCGCGGGTCAGCTGCTCGACGTCCATCTGCAGCTGGGCCATCTCAAGCACGCGCGGGTCGTTGGCCAGCACCGCCGCCGCCGTCGCCCCGGAGATGTCCAGGCCGGCCACGACGTCCTCCATTGCACGCCCGTTGACCTGCCCGTTCTTCACCTGCGCGATGAACCCGGCCTTCCGGGCGATCATGTCCCACGAGTACACGTCGAACGTGGATTGCGTGGCCCACGAGTAAATCCGCACTTCCTCGTTCTGGTTGCCCTGCCGGATGATCCGGCCTTCACGCTGCTCCAGGTCCGCCGGACGCCACGGCACGTCCATGTGATGCAGGGCCGTGGCCCGGGCCTGGATGTTCGTGCCGGTGCCCATCTTCTGCGTCGAGCCGATGATCACGTTGATCCGCCCGTCGCGGCACTTCTCGAACAGCTCCTTGCGGGCCTCGTCGGTCTTCGCATCGTGGATGAACGCGACCTTCTCCGAGTCCATGCCCCGAGCGGCCAACTCCTCCCGGAGGCCCTCGTACACGTTCCACTCGCCATCGCCCTTCGGCGTGGACTGGTCGCAGAACACAATCTGAAGACCGCCGGTCACCGGCGACGGTTCCCCGTCTGCCCCGCGGTACACCGTGTCCTTGGTCTGCTCGTGCACCGTCATGATCTGATCGGCCACCGCCGCGACACGGCCCCCGTCCGGGTCAGCCGGCAGACCCACCAGGCGCGGGTCCAGGGCGACCTTCCGCCCATCGCCAACGACCACGAGCATGTTGTCCCCGCCCTTGACCGGAGGGCTGTTCTTCACCTGCTCGATGCGCGTCTCCAACGACTCCACGTACGCGGCCACCTGCTCGGAGGGCTCCCGGGCCATGAGGATGCGGTCCCCGGTGGCGACCTTCGGCAGCGTCGTCTCCAGCTGGTCCCGGAGCACGACGTCCGTGAACGTGGAGTTGATCGACAGCAGCTCAGGCACGTTCACGTACTCGGATACCTTGACCACCTGCTGGAACCCGTCGCCGGTGACCGTGGGCCGCAGTTGTGGCTTCACCTTCGTGAACGCCTGGCCCCAGGCGGTGACCGTGTCCGCGTGGGCTGCCTCCAGCAAGTCCGGGCGCAGGTAGTGCTGCATCACCCACATCTCGGCCATGTTGTTGGCCACCGGCGTGCCCGTGGCGAACGTGGCCACCGCCGGCAGATACCCCGGCCCAGCGATCCCGGCCCGCTCGGCCGCCTCGGTCTTCACCTCTCGCAGGGCACGGAGCTTGAAGTCCAGATCCATCGCTCGGCCGGACCCGGCGCAGGCCAGCTCGGCCAGGTCCGAGGACCGGGCCAGGTTCTTGTAGTGGTGGGCCTCGTCCACCAGCAGGTAGTCGATGCCGGACTCTTCGAACGTCACCCCAGGATCGGTGTTCGCCGCGATCCGGGCGTGTTGGCGCTCCAGCGTCTTCTTCGCCTTCTCCGAGCGCTTCACCCAGCCGGCGTCCTGATCTTCCCCGGCCGTGGCCGACTCCAGCTCGTTCTGGGCATCCTTCAGCCACTGGGCTTGCTTGGCCGGGTCGATCTGCACCCGCTCGAACGTGGTCTGCGGCATGACCACCAGGTCCCACTCGCCGGCGGCGACCTGGCCGATCCACTCCTGCCGCTCATCCTTGGACAGGCCCGTGGGCACCGCGATCACGTTCGCCCCCGGGTACCACTGCACGGCCTCCGTGGCGATCTGGTCCACCAGATGGTTCGGGACCACCATGCACGGCTTGGACACGATCCCCGTGCGCTTGAGTTCCATCGCGGACATGATCATCGACCCGGTTTTGCCCGCGCCCACGACGTGGTCCAGCAGCACCGTCGGCTCGGACACCGCCCGCGCCACCGCCGCCCGCTGGTACGTGTACGGCGTCATCGCCTCCGACAGCCCCGGCAAGGACAGCCGCTCACCTGCGGCCGAGTAGTCCGGGGCCACCGTCGAGTTGAACACGTCGTTGTACCGGGCCTGCAACTGCATGACCCGGTCCGGGTCGGCCATCATCCACCGCGCGAACTCGGCCCGGATTTCCTCGACCTTCGCACGCGCGGCCGCCGTCGCGGTCTCATCCTTGACCCGCTCTCCGTCGCCCACATCCTTGGTGACGGTCACGGTCTTCATGTTCATCGCGGAGACCATCAGCTGAGCCGGAGTGCGCTCCTTGATCCCCCAGGCGTACCGGACGGACGGGTCCAGCCCCCCGCGGGGCACCTCGACCTCCCAGGCATCCGTGCCCGGGTTCAGCCGCACCTGGCACTGGGCCTTCAGCGTCTCGGACACGAACTGCCGGTACGTCTCCTCCGGCACCCAGCGGACACCGACGTTCACCGCGACGTCCTGCAACGCGATCTCGTCCGGGACCACGGCCTCCAACGCGCCGACGTTCTCGGCGAACCGGCCGTCCTCGGCCATCGCCTCTCGCGCGGCCGCGAGCTTGGCCCGCACGTTGCCCGATAGGTACGTCGTCTTCGGGACCAGTACGCCCGTGCCCGGTTCCTCGAACACCTCCCCGGCCAGCCGGCCGCGCGCGGTCTCCGCGTCGACGTCCAGCAGCTCGGCCACCCGGTCCACGTCCACGGTCCGGGTCTCGTCCATGCTGATGGCGATCGCGTCCTCCACGGACTCGGCCCGCTCGGGCCGGGTGCGGTGCGTGACCACGTCGCGGGTCAGCAACGCCCCCGCCGTCGCGGTCTGGCTGGCCTCGTCGAAGACCTCCATCGAGCGCAACAAGCCCAGCTTCGGGTCTCCGGCCAGCCAGGCGATGTGCGGCTGTTCCCGCTTCTTGAACTCCGGACGGCGAGCACGCTCGTCCCATTCCGCCGCCAGTTCCTCGGGCACGGGGACATCTGCTGGGGCGACGTCGCCGTCTTGGGGCAGGCTGTCCCGCCACTCCGCCTCCAACTCGCCCAGCTTCTTCTCACGGTCGGCCTTCGACGGCGGTCCGTACTTGTCCTCGCCACGCCCCAGCGCCCCGTATTCCGCCGTGTAGGACTCCCACATGCTCCGCAGCTCACCACGCGCCCGCTCCCGCTCAGCCTCCGGCGCGCCCTGCCGCTGTGTCGTCATGACCTCCGTGGCCTTGTCGCGCAACGCGAGGATGGCCCGTGCCTCTCGGCTCAGCTTCTTCGCCACACGAACTTCTGCCCAGACCATCCCGGCGCGGTACTGCTCGAACCGGCCCTCGTCGGCGTTGAACCGGATGTGCCCGATCTGCGCCTCCGGCTCCGGCGCGAACCGCAGGCCCACCTCCGTGTCCACCGCGACCGCCGGCGCCGGGTCGTAACCCAGCCCCGAGACCATCCGCGCGTCCAGCACCTGCTCGGACAACCGCGCCCGCACCTGCTCGGCCACATCCACGCCCTCGCCCGCGGCGACCTGGTAGTTCGCCCCGAACGCGGACGACGCGTACGCAGGCTCACCGATCACCGACTCCGGGTGCGCGCTGAACCATGCCGAGTACGGCACCTCATGCTCACCCCCGTCACGGTCCGTCACCGTGATCTTGGCCGGCTCGACCCACACGTTGACCCGCTCCTGGTCGATCTTCTCCCCGGGCTTGCGACGCCGGAACACGAGCACATCGGTCTTCACGTCCGTGCCCGCGCTGGCCTGTAGCGCCCCGTTCGGTAGGCGCACCGCGCCTACCAGGTCCCCGTACCGGGCCATCTCTCGCCGCGCGGTCGCCCGCTGTGAGTCCATCGTGTACGTCGAGGTCATCACGGCCACATACCCGCCCGGGGCCGTCAGCCGCAGCGACTTGATGATGAAGTGATTGTGGATCGAGTGCCGCATCGCGTTGTGCGTCGGGTCAGTCACGGAGAACTCCCCGAAGGGAACGTTGCCCACCACAGCGTGGAACGAGTCCTCCGGCAGCACGGTCTTCTCGAACCCGGCCGCGTGGATCTGCTGGTCTGGGTGCAGGTGCGCGGCGATCCGTGCCGTCGTCTGGTCCACCTCCACACCGACCATGCGCGCACCCTCCGGGGCCAGCCCCAGGAACTCGCCCGAGCCGCACCCCGGCTCGAGCACCGCGCCGTCCTCGAACCCGGCCGTGTTCAACACGCCCCACATCGCCGCGGCCACCGCCGGGTCCGTGTAGTGCGCGTTCAGCGTCGTCGCCCGCGCCTGTGACCACCCCTCCGGCCCCAGCAGCTCCCGTACCCGCGCCCGGTCCGTCTCGCTGATCCTCGTGTCCGCCTCATCGAACACGAATGGCAGAGCACCCCAGGCCGACCACCCGGCCAGCACCTCCTGCTCTGCCTCGGTGGCCGGACGCCGCTCCTGATCGAGCGTGGTCAGCACCTCAAGTGCGGCCAGGTTGGCCGCGAACCGCTCCTGAGCCCTGGCCGGACGCCGCGTGCCACCTGTCCACGGCTGGCCGGCCACCACGGCCACCTCCGGCCCGCTGTCCGCGTCGGTGGCCGCCTCCGGCTCAGCTGTCTGGTCAGCGGCCACCGTGGCCGTGTTCGCTTCGTTCTGGCCGGTCAGCCTGTCCGGCTCGTACGGCAGCTGTCCGGCCAGCACCCGCTGCGTCATCTCGCTGAATCCAGACACGCCCTCGGACGTGTCCGGACCGCCCGTCCGGCCAGTGTCCGAATCCGAGGTCAGGTTGCCCGCCCTCGCGGACACGGCCCCCTCCGGTGTCCGGCCCGTGGCCGCGCTCGTGTCCGCGTCTGCGGACAGGCCGGTCAGACCTCCTTGGCCGACATCAGCTCCCGCAGCTTCTCGTTCACCAGACGCGGCGGGGCCTGCCGCCCCGGCCACGGGTCCATTCCCTGCGACCGCATCCAGCTGAAGACCTCGTCCACCATCGCCTCCAGCCGTTCCGCCCCGGCCAGCTGCGTCCGCGCCGGAAGCGCCTCGAACTCCGCCCGGTCCACCAGCTCCACCCGGTCCGGAGCCATCTGCGCGTGCCGGCTCAGCACCATCGCCCGCAGGTGCCGGCCGAACAGCTCGCTCGCCCCCTGGAACGCCTCCAGCGACATCAGAGCGTCCGCCACCGTCGGGAACTCCTCCAGAATCGCCGGGTCCTCGTACTGCCCCATCCGGTCCACCGAGTCGTCCCCGTACGGCGTCGGCTCGTCCAGTCGCTGCCACACCGTCGGGTCCGCCTCCCACTCCCGCTGTGCTTGCGCGTTCACGGTCGCCGTCAGCAGCTGGTCCTCGGTGACCTCCGCTTCGAACTGCTCCATCGTTCCGTGTCCCTTCTTCCTCGAATGCAATCGCCTCGTCCAGCGCATCGAACAGCGACAGCTGCCCCGAAACCGGACCCTTGGACTTTCTCGCCATGACCTGCTCCTGACGTACTTGACATAACTCCACAGCACCGGTGGGAAGTCAAGCGACTTCCCACCGGTGCCGTGAGCGACCGTTATTGGGTGTGACAGCGGCTCAGAGGGACGGCCCGTTCACAGACGCCCCGCCCATCCCGAAACCGCCGATCTCTCCGCGCTCCATCGCCTTCGCGGCCTGGTCCACCTCGGAGCGCCTGCCCGGTGAGCCAGGCGGCCGCCGCCGCGCCGTGTATCCCGGCTCTGGCGCTGCGACCTTGTTCTGCGACGCCTCCAGCGCGCGCAGCTTCTCCTTGGCCGCCCGACCGGATTCGCCCGGCAAGAACTCCGCCCCCAGCTCCAGAGACAACCGCTGCACGCCACGCTCCAGCCGCTCCTGGCGGCTCTCGGCCCCGCTGTGCACCTGATCAGAGGGAGTAGCCATCGTCGCTCACCCTCACCGCGACGGGCCGGACATCGCCGGCCCGCTCTGCTCGACCCCGAAGTGCTGCTCCACCGGACGCTGGGAAGCCTGCCACGCCGGATCAGCGACCACGTTCTCCGGCCCCTGGGCCTCCAGCCCCCGACCACGCCCAGCACCGGCCCCCGGCCCGACCTCGACCGTGTTGTGCTGCATCGACGCGGACACGTCCTCGGCCCAGATCCGGTTGTTCAGCCCGGCCTCGCCGTCCCGGTTCACGTACGGCTCCACGCTGTACCGGCCCGTCACGCTCAGCCGCTGGCCCTGCTCGACGGAGGCCAACACGTTCTTGCCCAGCTGCTCCCGACCCACGGCGACGTCGTAGTAGATCGGGTCCACGTCCTTGTACTGCCGGCTCTCCCGGTCGAACACCTGCTGGGGCTCGGCCAGCCGGAACGCCACCAGCTGCCCTCGCTGGGTGTCCACGGTCTTCGGGTCCGTCGCCACGTAACCGGTCACGGTCTTCTCACGGTCGATGTTCTGACGCATCAGGATTCCTCCTAGAGTCCCGCCCGAACCCCCGTGGCCCGGACACCACTGATACGTCCCGCCCCCACCGCCCGCGTGTGACACACATCCCGTCTCAGTCGTAGTCACCCGCCCGCACCCGCGTGATCGTCCGCCTGCTCACCCCGTGCAGTGCGGCCACCTCGGCCACCGACAGCCCTGCCTCCAGCGCGGCCTTGACGGCATCCACCGCCACCGGGGACAGCGCACGCGGCCGGCCACCGACCCTGCCCTGCCGGCGGGCGTGCGCCAGCCCCTCACGAGTGCGTTCCACGATGACCTCCCGCTCCCACTCCGCCAGCGACGCGATGGTCCGCACCACCAGCCGTCCCGCCGGCGTCCCGGTGTCCAGGTCCAGGTCCAACGCCTTCAGCCGGACACCGGCTGCTTCCAGCTGCGCCACCGTCCGCAGCGTGTCCACCGTCGACCGGCCGAGCCGATCCAGCCGAGTTACTACGAGCATGTCCCCCTCACGCAGCCACCCCAGGGCTTCACGCAGACCCGGCCGCCCGGATTTCGCCCCGCTGATCACGTCCGTGAAAACCCGCTGGGCACCCACCCCAGCCAACGCGAGCTTCTGTGCTTCCAGTGACTCCGCCTGATCCCGCGTCGAGACGCGCGCATACCCGGCCACACCATTCATCCCCGGACTCCTTCAGGACGCCACTACCTAGACATGAGTGGATTCGTCCGCCGAGGCGAACATGTATGTCTCTTACGCGGGCAAGTCGTATGGTGCCCGCCAGCTCGACTCGTCCCGACTGATTCGCGTGACCCATTGCGCCGGCACCCACGCATTCCGCGGGGCAGCGCCTGGGGCCGGGATCCAGTGCAAGAGCACGTGCGTGCGAGACCACCGGGCCGCCTTCGCATCCACCACCTCATCAGGCAGCCTCGCCCGGACGTACGGCTCACGCCGGTACGGGGCACTGCCGATCTCGTCCACGGACTGCCACGCCGGCCCATCGAACACCTCAACTCCGCCTGCAAGCACCAGCCGAGGAAACATCACCGAGTGGACGGGATAGCCCGCAGCCACCATCGCGGGCGCTCAAGCCGCCCCGCACCCCGGCTGCCCGGACGCCCGGGCGGGCCGCGCCCGCCGACCGCTCGCTGCGCTCCCGGCCGGCGGGCCTAAGAACCGACACGCTCGCCCCCGACAGAGCGCCAAGAATCGGAGACAGCCCGCCTTCTGGCCCACGGGGTTCTGTCCAGAATTTTGCCCACCCTCGGAACCCTTCCCGTGGCCCTTCCCGAGCGCGCCAAAAACCTTCGTATCTGCCGCCACCACATACGACGGCGCCCGCCACTAACCAAATGGGCAGCGGCTATGACAGGAGGCTAGTAGTCGCAGCCCCACTGGCAGATGCCCACACCCCGGCGACGGCCGCGCCCGATCAAAGCCGTAGAGCAACCATGGTTGACAAGCGGGGGGATAGCAACCAAGGTTGACGTATGGACGGACAAGACCTCGCTACCTCGGCGGCCGACACCAACGATCCCCGCCGTGGCCTGCGCGCCGTTTCGGCCCTGCGACGGCTCGCCGACGAGCTGGAACTGCGGCAGGTGGAGGCCGCCCTGGCTCAGGGCATGGGCTGGCCGGAGATCGCCGACGCCCTGGGCGTCACCCGGCAGGCCGTCCACAAGAAGTTCGCCAAGCGGGTCGACCCGACCCTGCTCCACCCCACCCGTCAGGAGAAGCGATGAATCGCATCCAGAGGCTCTTCATGGGCACCGGCCGCAACATGGGCATCATCGTGACCGCCTGGCGCGAGGCACTGCTGGCCGGCGTCCAGGAGGTCACCCCTGACCACCTGCTCACCGCCCTGGCAGTCTCGGGGGGCCCTGCCGCCGAGCTGTTGGCCCGCCATGGCGTGACCGTCGCGAGGTTGCGTGAGGCCACCCACACCCGCGACGTCAACGACTTGGCCAGCCTGGGAATCGATGCGAGCACCCTCGGACAGCCGCGGCGGCGCTCGATCGCCCAACTGTGGAGTACCACTCCCAAGCTTGAGATGAGCCCGCTCACCGAGCAGCTGGTCAAGTCCTTGCAGGGGGCAGGCGGGGAGCTGGAGGCGCTGCGCACCCTCATCGACCACCCCACCACGGGTGCTGCCGAGGCACTGCGCGGCTGCGGGGTCGACATCGAGGCCCTACGGGCAGACCTGGACGCCGATACGTCTGCCATTGTCCACGGCATCCGGCACGTGGCCCCGATCCCCGGGCTGCTCGACGGACTGGTTGAGTCCACGGTCGCGGTGACGCGCTTCGTGCCGGTGGACATCGAGCGCCTTGCAACGGTGACGCGCAGCCCAGAACTGGTGGTCCAGTGGTTCTACGGCGGTCCGGATGTGCACCTCGACGAGCAGCACCGCATCCTGCGCGAGCAGAAGGCGGCCACGATCGAACTGCGCAAGGTCGTCGACGAGCGCACCGGCGACCGGCTGGCGATCGCCTGGCAGGAGCACTGGAGCGGCAACAAGCACCACGACCCACGCGGCTACTATCTGCACCTGCTCATGCAGCCGGCCGGGATGGGCACGCGCATCACGTTCACCCGGGGGTTTCGTGGCTTCGGTCGGGGCGGGCGCGTGATCGCCCGACTCAGCGCCGAGCTGTCCCGGTTGAGCGTGAACCCGACCATCCAGAACTTGGTCCAGGTGGCCGAGGATGAATGAGGTCCATACCCAGGCGGTTGGCGGCACTACGACAACCATCACCGACCCCACACAGCCTGCGGAAACCAGCTGCCCTTCTCACGGTTGACCAACGTCCCCGGTCAGTACACCCAGGGATGCGATCCGTCGAAGCTGGCAGAATCACCGGCTTTCTCATCTTCAGGTGAGGGCCGGTCTTGTTGAGATGTCCACCCCCCGCCATAGCGTGTGAGTAATACAGCGATGCCACGAGGAGACCACGGATGAGTGCCAACCAGTACCGGAGCGAGCTCGAGCGCAAGCGCAAACAACGGATCGATGCTGAGAAGAAGGCCGCTAGCTACCGCGTGAAGGAGTCTTCCAAGAGAGCACAAGCGGCGCAGGCGCGACAGTCAGCGGGACGGCTCAAATCTGAGGCAACTGTCCGGAGCAAGATACGCGAGGCCGAACGCAGGGAGGGAGAAGCTGTGACAGCTGGCAAAGAAGCGGCACGCTGGCAAGGAAAAGCTGCCGACTATGCGAAAGCTGAGGCCGGGTTGCAGGAGAAGCTTGCACGGGCTGAACGATCCGAAGCGACTGTGGCCGAGAAGCGGCGTCAGCGGGACCTCCAGCAGGCCGAGCGTCGAGCGGCCGCCGAGAAGGCGGCTTTCGACTTACGAGTTAGTCACGCCGAGACTGCTGTGAGCGATGTCTTGCGTCAGCTTCCCGCACCCAAACCTGAGAAACTTCGAGTTCTCATGCTTGGAGCATCTTCAGAAGGAGACCTCCGGGTAGGGCGCGAACAGAAGCGCATTCGGGCCGCGGTCGAATCCGCCCTGCATCGCGACCAGATCGAACTCGATGCCCGAGTAGCTGCCACCACGCATGATCTGCTAGACGGTCTGAGCAGGTTTCGCCCCCATGTCGTGCACTTCTCTGGGCACAGCAACGAGGACCTCATCCTCTTCGAGGATGAAAGAGATGAACCTCATGAAGGAGTGGTCGTCAACGCTCGTGTCTTTGCGAAGGCGATTCAAGCCACCGATGACCCTCCATTGCTGGTCTTGCTGAACTCTTGCAAGTCCGCCTCGCAGATCGATGCGCTGGTGGAGCAGGTTGTGCCCTTCGCCATCGGGATGGCCGATGAGATCGGCGACGCCGACGCGATCAACTATGCAGCCCAGTTCTATGCGTCAGTGGCCAATGGCCAATCCATCCAGTCGGCTCACCTCGCTGGTAAGGTCCGCCTCGAGCTCGATGGCCTCGAGGGACCAGAACTCCCGACGCTGGCTTGGGCGGACGATGTCGATCCAGCCACCACAATGCTCGTGAAACCTGACGATCCGTCGTTGCGACGCTGATTTAGCGAGGAGGTTGTGGACCGCGACCCCGGCAACGTGGGACACCCACCCATCTCAGTACACCCAGCGACCGGCCGACGGTATGGCGAGAGCGGGGTCGGTGACGGCAACGCCGGGAGACGGGGTGGCCACCAGCTGCGCCTTCAAGCTGCCCTCGCTTCAGGTAGACGTGGTCCTCAGCTCTAACGACTCGGTGGCTTGACGGACGATCCTGCCGGCGGCCACGTCACTCCAGCCTCGGTCAAGGCACCGCGGGACAGCAACGGTGCGTTCACGACCTCACCCAGTAGCTGGGCCTGATCTGCCTCCAGAGACACCAACCTCGCCAACACACAGAGCAGTTCAGTGAACTCCACCGACCACTCGGGCTGCCATGTATCGGCCACGACGTTATCCAAGGGGGAAGTCTTGTTGCCCCCTGGGGAGGCCGAACGCTTGTCCACCCACGCATCGATCACGTTGACCCCGCCCACCGTGTACTGCCGCATGGCCGGGGTGACATGGCTCCACACTCCTGCACCCAGACGGAGTTCCTGGCTCGACTCGTCATAGACCGCAGGACCAGTCGGGAGAGACGACCCCATACGCCGCTCGTAGCGCGGGAGCTCCACACCATCGAGGGGAGAGACGACCGATTCCTGTCCGGGCCACTCGCCGGCCAGCCCGTAGGTGTGGCACCACAAGACCTTGCGCCCGAGCTCGACAGCACGTTTCCAGAGCATCCGGTCGGCCGTGATCGGCACCCGGATGCCCGGAGTACGCAGCTCCTCGTCGAAGGTCTCCACAAAACCGGGGTGGCCCGTGATGCCGGCAACGTAGGAAGTAACGTCAGGCGCAGCAATCTCCCCGTCCAGCTGGGCACTGAGGGCCTCAAAGAGACCCGAGGCGAGGTTGGGACTCCCATCAGGATTGAGCATCGGAAGGACCCGCCCGCCACGACCGTTGAAGTGATGCATGTCGGGCAAGAGACCCGAGAACGCCAGGCCCGGCCCGCGCTTGGGATGGAACGAGTGCTGCTCCGCCAGGTAGACCTGACCGGGAAGACGCGCTTCCCACAGAGGGCGACGGCAGTCGTGGATGAGACGAGAGTCTGCAATGACCCATTGGCGGTCGAAGGACCGGTAGCCCACCCGCACCAACGAGGCGTTGGGGATGAAGCTCTCCTCCTCGAAGGGCACTTGGGTGTTCTGATAGGTGTCTGCTTCTCCGTGGGGGGAACGAAGGCCAGGCAGTGGCGCCTTCGTCTTCTTCAGGTTGGCGTCTCGAGACTCCTTGAAGAGCACGGACTTGGCCTCGGGGTCCCTCTCCGCGACCACGGTGTTCAGGCGCAGCTGCAGGACATCCGGGGACGGGGAATAGACCCAGGTGCGATTGGCGGACAGCCCGGTGGAGTACCAGGGATACAGGTCTCGCACGGAGGGAAAGGACGACCACGTGTCGCCCGACTTCGGCGTGAACGGAGCCCGCCACTCGGTAGGGGCTTCCAGCCATCCCTCACCGTTGAGATGGATCTCGGGGAACTGCGCGAACTTCTGTGCCCGCGTGCCGGCCACCTCTCGGTAGTAGATCGGCGCTGGCACCTCGGGGCTCGCCTGGGAGTTGCGCACGAAAATGCCCACGGCCACCGGCGTCTGAATGGCAAAGACCCCATGACCGGGGGGAGGGTTCAACCCCTCAGGAGTGACGTTGATGATCCATCCGGTCGAACAGGTGCGGCGCAGATACTCTCGCATCCCCGCGAAGCCAGGACCGGTGAGATACCCGGTCGCGGTCACGAAGCAGACCACACCCTGGTCCGCTCCGTCGAGCTTGCGCTGCGCGGTGGATTCGAACGCCTTCCACAGCGCCCAACGCCAGAAGTAGACGTAGAGGTTGTTCAGGTGGCGCTCGTTGCGCCCGTTGCCTCGACTCCTGAATGCGTCTAGGGGAGCCCGTCCCGTCGCCGGATCGACACCGTTCTCGATCCATCCCCCACGCCCACCGGCCTTGTCCTTGTATGGCGGGTTGCCGATGACGACCTGGATGTTCTCATCCCTCTTGACCCGGTTGGCCTCGATCCGTTGCTGAGCGATCAGACCAGCGTTCCAGGACAGACCCTCATCGGCTGCTGTGGCGGCTGAGTCCTCCAGGGTGTCGGCTACGAACAAGCGCAGACCGTTCGCAGGAACCTGGGCCCCAGCCTCCTTCACGGCCTGGGAGATACGCAGTTCAGCCACCGAGAAAGGCCCGGACTGCAGCTCGATGCCGTAGAGGCGGCCCACCATGGAAGCGACAGCCTCTCCTGCTGCCGCTGTCCCGTACTCCGTTGCCGCATCGGCCCCAACGCGCCGCAACACCGACAGAGGGTAGGTCCCGGTTCCCATAGCGGGATCGATGACAGACGTCGCGCTGTCCCGCAGACCGCGCGGACGGCCCAGGTGCTCCCGGACGGCCTCGTCTGCCCAACCCACCATGGCGTCCACGAGCTCGACGGGGGTGTAGTAGGAACCCGAAGCCTGCTTCAGCGCAGGGTCGTAGCTGCTCAGGAAGTGCTCGTACAGGTGCAGGTAGACATCCGAACGACCACTGCCTAGGTCGTCCCAGTTCACTGCGGAGAGCGTGCGCGTGATGGTCTCCACGGCGGTCTGGACCGGCGTTGAACGGATGGGCTGAGCCACCAACGACAGGGAGCGTCCCATCACGCCATAACGCCCGGTCAGGGAATCGGCCACCTCGGAGAGCGGGAGCCCGCCCACGTCGACCCCTTCCGAGACCGCCAGGACAAGAGCGAAGACCACCGTCTGAGCCAGACCGTCAGCGAACTGGTCCTCATCAGCACCGGGAGACAGGACCCGACGCCACTCCTTGTGCAACGAACTCAGAGGCTGGGCAAGCGCCGAGGCGCCGGCCCGGACAGCTCTGCGCTCATCGCGCATCACGTCGAGGACCTCCTCCCGCAGAAGACGGGTCAGCGGAGCAAGAACATCCACCAGTTTGGAGACCGAAGTGATCGGTGCCGGCTCCCACAGCACGAAGTCAGTGAGCATCCGTTCCAGCTCGGCCTGGAACGTCACGGAAGAGCCGCGCATGGTGCGCAGATCGGCCACATGCAAGCTGCGCGGGTCGCCCACCAGTTTGCCGTACCTCCACAGCCGCCACTCGGTGCCGTTGGTGTGGAGGAGGTTGGGCAGCTCCTTCAGTCGCTGCCACTGCCGGCCGTTGTGGGTACGTGGCTTGTAGGTCGCCGGGTCAAGAGATACCCCCGGTGCCTTCAGCTCAATATGCCCGGTCAGCACACCGTCGACGCGCACCCCGAAGTCCGGACGGACGGCCTCGCCCTCGTCCCCGACCACGGTGACCTCACTGTGGGCTACAACTCGGCGCCCTACCAGCTCCCCCACGCCGCGCATCAGAGCAGCCACGGGTGCTGAGAGCGCCGCCTCTGCCTGCCCTGGACCACGCAGGTTCTCCCGCGCTGACACCGCGTAGGCGTTGACCAACTCGGGAAAACTCATCAAGCGTCCTTTCGAGAGCGGGAGCAGGGGCGTCGCCTTGCTCATAGATCGGAGGGTACTTCTTTTCTCGCACCCCGGGACAGCGAGGTGTACAGCGTTTGCCGGCTCACCCCGAACGCGCGCGCCACCTCCGCCTTCGGGATCCCCATCTCGATCATCACGCGCGCCTGCTCCACGTCGGTGTCCGAGAGCTTCGGGGCCTGGACGTACTTGCCGCGGGCCTTGGCTAGGGCGATGCCCTCGGCCTGGCGCTCCTTGATCCGCCGGCGCTCGAACTCAGCGAACGCCGCCAGGATGCCCAACATCAGCCCGTCCACCGGGGAGGTGCCGGACTTGTCCACGGTGATCCGCTCAGACACGAACTGCACCGCGCACCCCTTGTCGGTGAGCTCGTCCACGATCGCGTACAGGTCCCGGGTGTCCCGGCCGAGCCGATCCATCGAGGCGACCTTCACCAGATCCCCCTCACGCACATACCTCATCAGCTCAGCCAGCCCCGTGCGCTTGGCGCGGGAGCTGCCGGAGATCTTGTCCTCGAAGATGCGGTCGCACTCCCCCACCGCCTCGAGCTGACGGTCCAGGTTCTGCTCGGCCGAACTGACCCGCACATAGGCCACTGTCTGTCCAACCACGTCTTAGACCCTCCGACACTTCTGTCTAACGACCCGGTTTGGGACCGTCTCTGACGTGATGCTCTCGTGGGCGGACGGGGTGTGTAAAGGGGTATACCCGGCTCGACGGCCAATAGGACGAGCGCGGGCAGCGGAGCCACCCTGCGCGAGACATCGGGATCGGTGGCCAAGCGCGCTGACCAGGAGGGGAGTCGTCCTGGCGCGCTGGGGAGCACGGTGGCGCCATGCGGCGGGCACTGGTGGATATGTGGTTAGGCAGTGAGCGGCGGCAGCCCGAGCAGGACGTAGATCGTGCTGAGGACCGGGATGATGCGCTGTGCAGACTCGTCCGCGAGGGTCTCAACGGCCTTGTTTCGGAGGCGCTGGATCAGGCTGGCCGGGATCCTGCCGTCGCCGTCCTCCACCTGCTCCTCAAGCATGTTCACGCGCGTCAGCAGGTCACGTACAGCGTCAGAATCGCTGACGCCTGTGACCGAGTGTTCAGTTCGCGCTGTATAGTTCAGTCCATGTTGACTATTGCTTCGCGTCTCGACGTGATGAACCGCCTGGGTCGTGCACTGGCCGACCCCACTCGATCCCGGATCATCTTGACCCTGCTCGACCATCCCGCTTACCCGGCGGAACTGGCCCGAGATCTGGACCTGACACGCCCGAACGTGTCCAACCACCTGGCATGCCTGCGCGATTGCGGGATCGTCGTCTCCGAGCCCGAGGGTCGTCGGACACGATATGAGATCGCCGATTCGCACCTGGCGCAGGCGCTGACGGCACTGGTCGATGCCACCCTGGCAGTGGACGAAGACGCCCCGTGCATCGATCCCGCCTGCTCGCTTCCCGGATGCGACGCAGCTGGGGAGGGCGCATGATCCTCACCTCGGTCTTGCAGGCGATGGGCCTGTTCGCAGCGACCAACATCGACGACATCATCGTGCTCTCCCTCTTCTTCGCGCGAGGGGCAGGCCAGCGCGGCACTACCGCCCGCATTCTGGCCGGCCAGTACCTCGGATTCGCCGGCATCCTCGGTGCCGCGGTCCTGGTGACCATCGGCGCCGGAGCATTCCTGCCCTCGGCAGCCATCCCGTACTTCGGTCTCATCCCTCTGGGCCTCGGCCTCTGGGCCGCATGGCAGGCCTGGCGCGGAGACGATGACGACGATGACGACGAGGCCAAGGTTGCCGGCAAGAAGGTCGGCGTGTGGACAGTCGCAGGCGTCACCCTTGCCAACGGCGGCGACAACATCGGCGTCTACACCCCTGTCTTCCTCAGCGTGGAACCTCTCGCAGTAGTCGCCTACTGCATCGTCTTCCTCGCGCTCGTCGCGGTCCTGGTGGCCCTGGCAAAGTTCGTCGCCACCCGCCCCCCGATCGCCGAAGTGCTCGAACGCTGGGAGCACGTCCTCTTCCCCATCGTTCTCATCGGCCTCGGCATCGTGATCCTCGTCAGCGGCGGAGCCTTCGGACTCTGACGTAGCGGCAGCGATCCAAACGGCCCCGACCGGGCGCACCCCTCTCGGTTCAGACCGCGACACCTACCTGCAGCCAGTCCTGCGTGATCGGGACTGCCGCACCGATAGGTGACAGGTGGGGTCTTATGCCGGGAGGGTCACGGCGGGCTTCATCATGGTCTCGTACTCGATGGGGGTCAACCGCCCGAGACGGGCTTGTCGACGGCGCCGGTGATAGGTGCGCTCGGTCCAGGTGACGATCGCGATCCGTAGCTCATCCCGGGTCGTCCAGGACCGCCTGTCGAGGACGTTCTTCTGCAGCAGGGCGAAGAAGCTCTCCATGGCGGCGTTGTCCCCGGCCGCACCCACTTTGCCCATCGAGCCGACCAAGCCGTGCCGGTTGAGGGCATGGACGAATTTCCGGGATCGAAATTGCGACCCGCGGTCCGAATGAACGATGCAACCGGCCACATCCCCGCGCCGAGCAACGGCGTTCTGCAGTGCCTGGACGGCCAGCCGGGCTTTCATTCGCGAGTCGATGGAGTAGCCGACGATCCGCCCGGAGAAGACGTCTTTGATCGCGCACATGTAGAGCTTGCCCTCGGCGGTCCTGTGCTCGGTGACGTCGGTCAACCACAGCTGGTTTGAACCGCCAGCAGTGAAGTCCCGCTCCACCAGGTCATCGTGCACCGGCGGACCCGGCTTCTTCCCGTTCTTGCCGCGCTTCTTCCCGAACACCGACCACCAGCCGTTGTCCCGGCAGATCCGCCACGCGCTGCGCTCACACATCACCTCGCCGGCTTCCTTGGCCTCATCGACCAGGAAGCGGTAGCCGAACTCCGGATCGTCCTGATGGGCGTCGAACAACGCGTTCGCCCGGTACGCCTCGGCCAGCTCGGCGTCGGTGACAGGGTCCGCCAGCCAGCGGTAGTAGGGCTGGCGGGAGAGCTTGAGCACCCGGCACGTCACCGCGACGGGGATCCCGACGGCGGCGAGCTCCTTCACGAGCGGGTAGAGCCTTTTCCCGGCAGGTTCGCCTGGGACAGGTAGGCCGCCGCCCGTCGTAGGACCTCGTTCTCCTGCTCGAGCAGGCGGATCCGCTTCTTCAGCTCACGGTTCTCGGCCGACTCGGCTTTGGTTGTCCCAGGCTTCGCGCCGTCCTCGACGTCGGCCTGGCGCATCCACTTCGACAGGGTCATCTCATGGATGCCAAAGTCCTTGGCGATCTGCGCGAGCGTCACACCCTCTTCGCGGCTGCGGGCCACGCGCACGACGTCGTCACGGAACTCTTGGGGATAGGGAGCAGGCACAGCAACATCCTTCCAGGCCGCCCTGCGGGCAAGCCAGATCAGGTGTCACCTATTCGTGCGGCAGTCCCCATCTTGTTCCCGCTCGTCCTGATCGGCCTAGGCGTCTTCATCCTGAGCAGCGGCGGAGCCTTCGGCCTCTGAGCACACCCGTCACCGACCACTCAGGGCCCTCGTCCCCGTCCCATCGGCCCGGTCACTCCTCAGTAACCGGTCCGGTGGGGCGGGGTTTCTGGTTTTAGACGGGGGTGGTGAAGGTGCCGGCGAGGCTCTGCAGCTGGTACATCCACAGCATCCAGAGCCCGGAGACCATCAGAATCCCGACCCCCACCAGCAGGGATCCGCCGATGATGTTGAATACCCGGATGTTGCGGCGGACGTAGGACAGGGCGTTGGTGACCCAGCTGATCCCCGCCGCGGCCAGCAGGAATGGGATGCCCAGTCCCAGGCAGTAGAGGAAGCCCAGCAGGGCCCCGCGCCAGGGATCGCCGGTGGTGGTGCTCAATGCCAGCACGGCGCCGAGTGTCGGGCCGATGCAGGGAGTCCAGCCCAGCCCAAAGACGACCCCGAGCACCGGGGCCCCGGCCAGGCCCGTCCGGGGGGCCAGGGTGGGTTTGATCGTGCGCTGGAAAAAGGGCAACTTGCCAACCATGGCCAGGCCCATAACGATCACCAGGACGCCCAGGACGCGGATCATCGGGTCCTGCCAGCGCACCAGCCAGTGACCGATCGTGCCGAAGGCGGCCCCGTAGAGGGTGAAGACCGCGGCGAAGCCCAGGATGAACAGCCCGACCCCGGTCAGCACCCGGCGGCGGTTGTCCGGATGTGTGGGGTTGGCCAGCCCGGAGACGTAACCGAGGTAGCCGGGCACCAGCGGCAGGATGCACGGGGACAGAAACGAGACGATCCCTGCGATCATCGCCAGCGGTGCGGCAATGAGCAGAGCCCCGGAGTTGACGGTCTCGGCGAAGTAGTTCCCGATGCTCACACCGAGCCCCTTCTCCTGCCGTCCGACAATGGGACGGGCAGGAGCCGGGATGGTTCGGTCAGCGGGACATCAGAGTGGGGCACGGTTGCGCGGACCTCCTGGGATCGGGCCATGGTGCCGGCCGCTTGCCGGGCGGCACCCCGACAAGGGTACACGTTATGCTGTACCGTTCTAGGCATGAGCACCACGACCCTCACTCATGTCTCGGCGTTGTCCCGACTGGGCCATGCCCTCTCTGATGACACCCGGACCCGGATCCTGCTGGCCCTGCGTGATGGGCCGGCCCGCCCGTCGGCGCTGGCCGGGGAGCTGGGGGTGTCCAAGCAGGTGATGTCCAACCAGTTGGCCTGCCTGCGCGGCTGCGGGCTGGTGACCACTACCGCCGAGGGCCGCAACGTCTGGTACGCCCTGGCCGACCCCCGGCTGGGCCAGACCCTTGGGGAGCTGCTGGAGTTGACGCTGACCATCGACCCGGATTGCTGCTCCGCTGCGGGATGCACCTGCGCATGAGCACCCTCACGCTGAGCTCCAAGCCCCTCACGGACGACCGCCGTGCGGTCCTGCACCGCCGGATCCGCTGGATCGTGGCCGGAA
Organism: Micrococcus sp. 140720015-1; assembly: GCF_053627595.1. Lineage (NCBI taxonomy): Bacteria > Bacillati > Actinomycetota > Actinomycetes > Micrococcales > Micrococcaceae > Micrococcus > Micrococcus sp. 140720015-1. The sequence continues at coordinate 298,022 of NZ_JBSEYC010000005.1, read as the reverse complement.
CCATCACCTACAACGTGATCGAGGCGGCCATCGCCCTGGCCGCCGGCACCGTGGCCTCGTCCTCCGCGTTGATCGGCTTCGGCTTGGACTCCATCGTGGAGGTCCTCTCCGCCGCCGCGGTGGCCTGGCAGTTCGCCACCCCGGACCCGCACCGCCGGGAGAAGGTGGCGCTGCGCCTGATCGCCTTCTCCTTCTTCGGCTTGGCCGCCTTCATCACCGTCGACGCCGTGCGCACCCTGTTCGGGGCCGGGCAACCGGAGCATTCCACGGTGGGGATCGTGCTGGCCGCCGTGAGCTTGGCCATCATGCCGTTCCTGTCCTGGTTCGAGCGGCGCACTGGCCGCGAACTCGGGTCCGCCTCCGCGGTGGCCGACTCCAAACAGACCCTGATCTGCACCTACCTCTCGGCGGTCCTGCTGGTGGGCCTGGTCCTCAACAGCACCCTGGGCTGGACCTGGGCCGACCCAGTCGCGGCCCTGGTGATCGCCGCCGTCGCCCTCAAGGAAGGGGTGGAGGCCTGGCGCGGGGATGCCTGCTGCACCCCCGCCTCCGCGCTGATCGCCGGGGACCAGAACGAGAAGGACGGCGATGGCTGCGGGGCGGATTGCGCCTGCTGTGCGCATTGAGCGTGCCTTCAGTATCGCCGGACAGGATGGTGACGTTCAGCTGATGATTCATCGAGTGGAAGAGACCCTGGTATGAGCGGACACGATCATTCCCATGCTCTTCCGGCGGCGGGCCGGCGGGGCCGGCTGGCCGTGGTCTTCTCCATCACCGCGACGATCATGGTCGCCGAGGTCATCGGCGCGCTGGCTTCGGGCAGTCTGGCCCTGCTGGCCGACGCCGGGCACATGTTTACTGACTCAGCCGGGTTGCTGATCGCCCTGACCGCCGCGACCCTGGCGCTGCGCCCGGCCACGGACAAGCGCACCTGGGGGTACAAGCGCGCCGAGATCATCGCCGCGGCCGCGCAGGCCGCGGTGCTGCTGGCCGTGGGCGGCTTCGTAGCCGTGGAGGGCGTACGCCGGCTCATCGAACCCCCCGAGGTCGAATCCACCGCGATGCTCTGGTTCGGGGTGATCGGTTTGGCTGGCAACCTCATCGGTCTGGCGATCCTGGCCTCTTCCCGAGGTGAGAACCTGAACATGAAGGCCGCGTTCCTGGAGGTACTCAACGACGCCCTGGGATCGGTCGCAGTGATCGTTTCGGCGATCGTGATCGCCACCACCGGCTGGAATCGCGCCGATGCGGTGGTGTCCCTGTTGATCGCCGCACTGATCGTGCCCAGAGCCCTGATCCTGCTTCGCGACACCATCGACGTACTCATGGAGACCACCCCCAAGGGCTTGGACCTGGAGGCGGTCCGCATCCGGCTATCGGAGCTGCCGCACGTGCTGGAGGTCCATGACCTGCACGCTTCACGCATCGACTCCGACACCCCCGTGCTCTCCGCGCACGTCACCGTGCACAACGGCTGCCTGACCGCCGCGCACCTGGGCACTGTGCTGACCGACCTGCAACGGTGCGTGGCCCAGGATTTCCAAGTACCCATCGAACACTCCACCTTCCAAATCGAACCGGCCACCCACCCCCACACTGAGACCCTCCACCCCTGACCCACCCCTGCATCCCAGCCCCAGCTCATTCCCACCCCGACGGCAGGGTGCCGTCGCCACCGACCGAAACGGATCCCTTCGTGAGCACACCGACCCGCAATCCGACCCCCTCTGATCCGTCAACACCGGGCACCACATCCCGCAAGGCCAAGACCATCGTCTGGGTCGTACTGGCCGCTGTGGTGCTGGCCGGGCTGATCGTCGGAGTGGTGGCCGCCAGCGGCCCCCGCGACGCCGCCCCCCAGGGCTCCGGGCAAACTGCCTCCTCCGGGACCGGGCAGAGCGCCCCCTCGGAGGCCACGCCGGTGATGCGCCCAGACAGCCGGGTACTGTCCAAGGCCCCGAACGAGCAGGCCGTGCTGGTGGAGTTCCTGGACTTCGAGTGCGAGGGCTGCAAGGCCGCCTACCCGGTCGTGGAAGAACTGCGCGCCGAGTACGCCGACACGGTGACCTTTGTGCACCGCTACTTCCCGCTGCCCGGACATCCCAACTCGATGACCGCCGCCGTAGCCGTGGAAGCCGCCGGCCAGCAGGGACAGTACGAGGCGATGTATCAGCAGATGTTCGACACCCAGGAGCAGTGGAGCCATACCACTGAGGACCGGAGCCCGGTGTTCCGCGGTTACGCCGAGGATCTCGGCCTGGACATGGCCGCCTACGATGCCGCGGTGGCTGACCCGGCCACCCGCGACCGCATCGAGGCCGACGTGGCCGACGGGACCGCGCTGGGCGTGCAGGGCACACCGACCTTCTTCCTGGACGGACAGATGCTCACTCTGAACACCCTCGAGCAGTTCCGCGCCGAGGTCGACGCCGCCGCCACGACGGACTGACCGGGCCCATGAGTGTCCCCGACACCGACACCAATTCACCCGTGACGATCCCCACGACCACCACCGACCGCCCTGCCGGTACCGGGCAGGCCTCCGACGTAGCGGGGATACCGACTGTCGCCCGGCACCGTCCGTTCGGCCTGGTGCTGTTGATCACCGGGGTGGTCGGCTGGGTGGCCTCGGCGATCCTGGTGCTCGAACGCCTGGAGCTGTACGAGGATGCCGGGTACATCACCAGCTGTGACATCAACCCCTGGGTGTCTTGCGGGAAGGTGATGGGGACCTGGCAGTCCGAGCTGTTCGGCTTCCCCAACCCGTTGATCGGCATCGTGGCGTTCGCCGTGGTCATCACCACCGCCATGGTGACCCTCTCCGGGGCGAGCCCCGGGCGCTGGTACTGGGCCGGCCTGCAGGCCGGGGTCACCGCCGGCACGGTGTTCACCATCTGGCTGTGGTCCCAGGCGTTGTTCGAGATCCACATCCTGTGCCTGTACTGCATGATCGTGTGGGCGGCGATGATCCCGCTGTTCATCCTGCTCACCGTGCGCAACCTCGCCCACGGCGTGATCCCCGCGCACGCCGCGGTGGTGCGGTTCTCCGCCGGCTGGGCCGGAACCCTGGTGGCCATCGCCTATGTGGCCGTGGCCGCCTCGGTGTTCTGGACCTTCTTCCCGGCCCTCACCGGTTACTGACACACCAGCCGCACTACGGCCCGCCCACGCGCCCGCAACGAGGAGAAACCACACCATGGCCGAGACCGACGTGCTAGTGATCGGCGCCCGCCAAGCAGAGCTGGCGCTCGGGCACTACCTGAGGCGTGAGGAGCCGAGCTGTCGGCAAAGCCGGACACAGGTTGGGAAACCGAGAAGGGCAGGCAGTAGGTTCCTTGTCCAACAGGCCCTCTACCGCCACGTCGCGACAACCGGGCAGCTCCGTGAGGATGGAGGCAAGGTCCTCGCCCGGAAAGGAAGTACATGATCGGCTGGCTGGAGCGGTGGCAGATTCCCTTGTACCTGGTTGCCCTGGGAGCCGGTGCCGCTTGCGGAAGCGGCATAACCGAACCGACACCGTGTCCACGATCAAGGGCCTAGGCCCCACTCCTACTCGGGCCTCACCTGACCCCGCTCCGGCACCACCACCGCGGCCGAAGTCGCCGACGTTTGATCGCCTCGATGAAGGGAAATTCGCTATGCCGCCGATCGACCAGTGGGTCACGTTCGAACCCCTCACCGGCTCACCCGTCGGCATCGCCGCTCTGCTGTTCGCGGCACTGTATCTGCGAGGAGCGATCTGGATGTGGCGAAACAGGCGCCGTTGGGCGATCGCCCGCACAGCATCGTTCCTGATCGGGTGCGCCCTGATCTTCGCTATCACGATGTTCGGTGTGAACCGTCTCGCGACGGAATCCATCACAGCGCTGGTGTTCCAGCAGATCACCCTGCTGACCGTCGTTCCGCCGCTCCTCATCGCAGGGTCACCCGGGCTGCTGCTCCTGCGCAGCACACCGCACACCGGCCTCGGGCGTCTCGTGCTCCGTGCCGCGCACGGGGGACTGCGCTCACGATTCTGGAGCGCCGCACTGCACCCTGTGGTCGCCATCGTCATTGCGATACTGCTGTACCCGGTCCTCTACCTGACCGACGCGATCAGCGTCATCATGCGCATCCCCTTCGGCCAGGACGCCTTGCTCTTCGTCATCCTCGTCCTCGGCATCGTCTCGGCAACACCGCTATGGTCCTCCGATCCGCTACCGCGCCAACCCTCCTTCGCCGCACGATTCGTCGATATCGCCGTCGAGATCCAGATCCACGCCATTTTCGGCCTGATCCTGCTCCGTACCGCCACACCGCTGTTCAGCGCATACGCCACCCCCACAGGCAGCCATGACCCCGTCATCGACCAGGCGATCGCCGGCACGCTGGTATGGACCTACGCGGAGCTGCCGATGTTCGTAGTGCTCATCGTCTGCCTGTCCCGCTGGCGAGCCCGCGACGTGCGCACCTCGAGACAGCGACAGAAAGCCGAGGACGCCGAACTCGACTCTTACAACGAGTACCTCGCCAGCCTCTCCCGAAGACGGAACGAGAGCTAGGGCATGTCTGACAATCGTTTGGACCACGCGAGCACAGCGTTCAACACCACGGCGGCCCGGTAGACGATCGCGTACTTGTCGTACCGGGTCGCCAGGCCCCGCCATTGCTTCAGGTGCGCGTACTGGCGCTCGATCACGTTCCGGCCCTTGTAAGCCTGCGAGTCCAGGCCCACGGGACGGCCACCGGCCGAGCCGCGGCGTCTGCGGTGGTCCTGCTGGTCGGTCGGCTCGGGGATCACGGCTTTGATCCGGCGGGCACGCAGGTGGGTGCGGATCGCCCGGGAGGAGTACGCCTTGTCGCCCAGCACCGCCTCGGGGCGGGTCCGGGGCCGCCCTACCGGCCGTGCCACGCGCAGCCGCCCCAGCAGCGGCAGCAGCATCGGGGAGTCCCCGGCTTGGCCGGGGGTGATCAGGCTGACCAGCGGCAGCCCGGTCCCATCGACGAGCTGATGGATCTTCGTGCTCAGCCCTCCCCGGGAGCGCCCGATGCCGTGATCGGCCGGCTCCTCATGCAGATTCCTGTAGTTCGACCCATCCCCCTGTGTGGCGGGTGATGTTCGTGGCGTGCTGGTGGGCGCGGGCGATCGTGGAGTCCACCGAGACCGACCAATCCACCAGACCTGCGGCGTCCGCGGCGGCGGTCAGCGTCGCCAACACCGTGTCCCATGTGCCTTCTTCGGCCATGCGCCGATGCCAGGTCCACACGGTCTGCCAAGGCCCGTAGACCTCGGGCAGATCCCTCCATGCAATCCCGCACCGCTACCGGTAGATGATCGCCTCCACCATCGTGCGGGCGTCGGCGAACGGCCTGCCGGCCCGGCCGGTCCGGGTCGGGAGCATCGGGGCGATCAACTCCCATTGGGCATCGGAGAGCATCTGGAAGCGGGACATGCCTTCCAGGGTGTCAGCTGGCCCCCTGGATCCATTCTCAGACACGCCCTAGGTCGCGGGCGAGTACCGCCGGGTAGCTCGGGCCCTCGAGGAGTGTCATGAGGATGCGGGAGCGGGTCGGGTCGGCCATCGCCCGGCCCAGCCGGTTCATCACGTCCAGCCGCGAAGCAATAGTCAGCATGCGCTGACCATACAGAACCTGCTGACCTCTCGTGTGTGGCTCCCGCTGCTGATATCTGCATAGGTGTATGGTCGTGGCATGAGTGTGACGCCGTTGGATTCGTGTCAGGTCACCGCCGTCCATCCGGAGAAGGTGGCGCTGACCCGGGAGAGGATCCCCGACGAGCGCGAGGCCGGCAGGTTGGCCGGGCTGTTCAAGCTCCTGGGGGACCCGCGCCGTGCCCGGGTGCTGTATGCGTTGCTGGAGGCCGGCGAGCTGTGCGTGTGTGACCTGGCGGCGTCGGTCGATGTCGCGGAGGCGTCGGTGTCCCAGGTGCTGCGGGTGCTGCGTACCGCTGGGGTGGTCGAGAACCGCCGGGAGGGGCGGATGGTGTACTACCGCCTCGCTGACGGGCATGTGCGGATGCTGCTGGACGTCTCCCGTGAGCACGCCCGCCACGAGGGGCAGGGCTGATGGGGGCGGGACACAGCCATGCCCCGGCGACCGGGCATGCCGGTGGCCGCTACCGTCGGCGGCTGGCGGGGGCGTTCGCCCTGACGGCGGGCTTCTTCCTGATCGAGCTGGTCGCGGGGCTGGTGTCGGGGTCGTTGGCGCTGCTGTCGGATGCCGGGCACATGGCTGCCGATGTGGTGGTGCTGGGTGCGGCGCTGCTGGCGACGCGCATCGCGAGCCGGCCGGACTCCACGGGGCGACGCACCTATGGCTCCTACCGGGCCGAGGTGTTCGCCTCGGCGTTGGCGGTGCTGGCGATGCTCGCGGTCGGGGTGTACGTGGTGGTCGAGGCCATCAGCCGGCTGGGCGACGCGCCGGAGGTGGCCTCCGGCGCCATGCTCGCGGTCGGCTTCGCCGGCCTGGTGATCAACATCATCTCCATGCTGCTGCTGCGCAGCGGGGCCAAGGACAGCCTGAACGTCAAGGGCGCCTACTACGAGGTGATCGCCGACGCCGCCGGGTCGGTGGGTGTCATGGTCGCCGGCGTGCTGATCATCCTCACCGGCCAGCCGATCTGGGACGTCGTGGTCGCGGCGCTCATCGCGGTCTTCGTCATCATCCGGGCGGTGGTTCTGGGCAGGCAGGTGATCGCGGTGCTGGGCCAGCACGCCCCGGAAGGGGTGGACCCGGAGGACGTCGCCGGTGACCTGGACGCGGTCGAGGGGGTGGAGGAGGTCCACGACCTGCACCTGTGGACCCTGACGTCGGGGATGAACGTGGCCACGGCCCACCTGGTCGCTGACCAGGGCGCGGACCACGGCGCCGTGCTTGCCGGCGCGCGCCGGGTGCTGCGCGACCGTTACGGTATCGCCCATGCCACCTTGCAGGTGGAGGGCGCCGGCAGCGACGGCTGTCACGACCTGAGCTGGTAGCACTCGGCACGGAAGCCCGCTCGCGAGAGCCGCACATGCTTGAGCAACGTCTTAGGAGCGCGCGATGACCGCGAAGCACGGCAAGGGCCCCGGGCCGGACGAGGGCCAGCGGCCGGCCCGGCGCGGGGTGGTGCTCACCCTGCTGGGGATCGGTCTGGTCGCCGCGGCTTACGTGGTGACGATCGTGGTCATGGTGGTGCGGTGACGCGGCCCAAACGGACCGCGGCCTCATGGCGGCGCCGCAAGGCGGTCATCGCGTCGTCCAGTGCTGTCCTCGTCGGGTCGAGCACGTAGAGGTCGTGAAGACGTCCAGATATAGGCCTGGGACGGGAGTTCTTGCATCGACTGAACTCCCCGGTGGTTGCAGGTCCGATACGCAGGGGTGCCAGTAAGTAGGGCTGATCGGCGCCCATTTTCTTGTCTCGCGCCCCGGGGCGAGGCGGTCCCCTATCGGTGTCCCTGTGTGCGGGGCAGGTTCACGCCGCGCAGCAGGAGAGCTTGGCGATGTCGGTGGTGAAGGCCTGCGCGGTGAGCTTGAGGCCTTCGGCCATGGTCAGGTAGGGGCTCCAGAGGTTGGCGACCTGGCTGGTGGTCATGCCGGCCTCGAGCATGTAGACCCCGGCGGCGGCGAGGTCGCCGGCGTCCTGGGCCAGGGCGGTAATGCCGATGATGCGGCCGGTGTCGGCGTCGGTGACCATCTTGATGAACCCGCGGGTGTCGCGGTTGACGATCGCGCGTGGGACGTGCGCGAGTGACAGGACACGGCTGTCGTAGCGGATCCCGGCAGCGGAGGCCTGCCGTTCGGTCATCCCGACGGCGGCCAGGGCGGGGCTGGTGAACACGACCCGGGGCAGGTGGCGGTAGTCGACCTCGAGGCCGGCGCCGGTGAGGGCGTTGTCGGCGACGAGGGCGCCGTGGGCCGCGGCGACGTACACGAACTGACGGTGGGCGGTGACGTCACCGGCAGCCCAGACGCGCGGGTTGGTGCTGCGCAGATGGCTGTCGACGACCACCTCGCCGTGGTCGCCGGTGCGCACGTCGACGGTGTCGAGACCGAGCGTGGCGGTGACCGGGCGGCGCCCGGTGGCGACGAGTACCTCGGCCGCCCGGAGTTCCTGTGAGCCGTCAGTGGTGGTGGCAGTGATCGTGACCTCGCCGGTGGCCGGGTCGCGGCGGACCGCGCTGGGCACCGCGCCGCGGATGATCTGGATGCCTTCGTCCGTGAAGATCTCATCCAGGGCGGTGGACGCCTCGGGTTCTTCCTGGGACGCCAGCCGTGAGCGGACCAGCATGGTGACCCGGACGCCGAGCCGAGCGAAGAGCTGGGCCTGCTCCATCGCGACGTAGCCGCCGCCGATGACCAGCAGCGACTCCGGGACGTGGTCCAGTTCCATCGCGGTGGTCGAGGTCAGGTAACCGGCCTCCTGCAGGCCGGGGACCGGCGGCGCCCAGGGCCTGGAGCCGGTGGCGATGAGGTAGTGCGCGGCCCGGACCGTCTCCACCGTGCCGTCAGGGCCGGTGACGCGCAGTGCCGGCTCGCTGGGTGTGCCGACGAACGTGGCGTCCCCGGGGTGGAGATCCCATCCGTACTCGGTGGCCAGGTCCAGGTACTTCTCGCCACGCAGTGACCCGACGAGCCGATCCTTGCCGGCGATCAAGGCGGGCATGTCGACCGGCCGGACTTCGGGGAGCGGCAGCCCGGGGAACCGGGAGGCGTCGAGTGTGACGTGGCGGGCCTCGGCGGTCGCGAGCAAGGCCTTGGAGGGCACGCACCCGGTGTTCACGCAGGTACCGCCGACGGTGCCACGCTCGATCATCACCACCCGTCTGCCGAGGTTGGTGGCGCGGATCGCGGCCGCGAACGCCGCCCCACCGGACCCGATCATTGCCAGGTCATACGACCTGCTGTTAGCCGTTGCCGTCATGAACTCCTCCTTCATCGCCCTCAGGATCGACCTTCCAGTGCACTGGAAGGTCAAGGGGGAGAATGAGTGGCATGCGGATCGGTGAGGTGGCTCGGGCGTCGGGCACGACGAGCAAGACCCTGCGGTACTACGAGGAGGTCGGGCTGCTACCCGCCGCGGACCGCACCCCGGCGGGCTACCGGGACTACGGCGCCGAGGTGCTCGACCGGCTGGACTTCATCCGCCGGGGGCAAGCGGCCGGGCTGACCCTGGCCCAGATCGGTCAGGTGCTGGACATCCGCGACCGGGGGCAGGCCCCCTGCCGGCACGTCACCGACCTGCTCGACACCCGCCTTGATGTGATCGACCGGCAACTCGCCGAGCTCGCGCAGCTACGCACCACGATCGCCGACCTGCGCGAGGACGCCGCCGCCGGCGACCCGGCCACGTGCTCCCCCGAGGATGTCTGCCGCTACCTGTGACACCGAAGTTCACGGGCCCGTGGCAGCGCATGGCGGCCCACTCTGTTGCGTTGGGGTGTTAGACCTTTCGCAACGGTTCTGTTGCGCGGGGTGCACCATATCGCGACGCCTATTCCTCCGGCCTGCCGTCGGCCGCTGTCCCGGTGAAGGATCGGCTTGCGGAACGTGAGCCTCACTCGCAGCGCCCTCTTGCCCGCGTGCTTGGAGGCCGCCACTGAGCTCCGACAGAACCCCGCCATATAGCGGCGCAAGCCACACCCGTCTGGACATGGACAGAGCATGCTGCCAAGTCGTTCGGCGGGCATGGGGTTGCTCTCTCTTCTCCGCTAGGGCGTGTCTGAGAATGGATCCGGGGTCTTAGCCCAACCCTCGAAGCATTATCAGACACGCCCTAGCCAAGCAATGGCGCGGCTTGGCCACTCGTTACGACAAGCTAGCGATCACGTACCGCGCCGCCGTCACCCTCTGCGCCATCTTCACCTGGCTACGCGCATAAGGGAGACACGCCCTAGAGCGAACCGCGGCTCCGTCCGCTGGCCCGCAGGAAGAGCATGGGTCTCGCTCCTGTGATCACACGCCCTGCCGTGGCCCGAGCTCACCGTTCTGAGCTGATCGAACGCCAGGTGGGCGCGAGATTTCCTTTACCCCCTCCGTTCAAGGAAATCGCCGCGCTCACTCCCAGTCGTGCCCATTTGGCGATGTCTGCCACTCCACCTCGAGGCCCGGGTCCGTGCTCGATACCGCCACCCGAACGCTCGGGTCAACCGGAGTGGACGACGTCGTCACCAGCTCCACGGTGACCTTCCCCGGTGTCCGGCGAGAGGCCAGCCCCACGGGGCTCGACACGGCGATCTCCTCGCCATCGGCGTTGACCACTCGGGCTCGCACATACTGCACCCCGGCAGTGGGCCGTTCGAGCGTGTCATGTTCACGGGTAGTACCAGCCCAGACGGTGAAGTCACCCTCGTCGTAGTCCAGAGTGAACGCAGGCCGGTCCCCGTACGTCTCGGGTTCCTTGTGTGCCCCGATCTTCGCGCAACCGGCCTCATCCACCATGCGGCGCAGTCTCGCGATCAGCATCTCCACGTGGGGATGCCACATCATCATCGGACCCAGCCCCGGAGCCTGTTCCTCCCACACCTTGTGCTCCATACACATCGCCGCGTACAACTCGGCCGTGACGTCGGAGTGCTTGTACCAGCACGGCGGCACTACCGAGGTCACCAGCCGGTACTCGGCCACGAACCAGTCCACCCAGCGGCGCAGCGTGTTCCACGCCTGCCACTGGTGCTCAGCCTCGATCTCCCGCCACCGCGTGCCCATCCACACCGGTGGACCCTCGCCCGCGAGTTCCGCGGCGACCTCCGGGTCGACGTAGGGCAGCGGAGTCCCCGTCTGTCCGTCGGCATCGGCGGCCGCCGGCCCCTCCCAGTCCGTGAGCTCGTCGTCTTCAACCCAGGGCGATGCCATCAGTTCTGTCCTTCCCTCGTGTACCGGCGTGCTGGCCCGCCCAGCAGCCTCTCGAGCCGGGCGAACAGCTCCTCAACGGCCCCGCGCCCGCCTGCCCCGGTCGAGCGCATGTAGCGATGTGCGGCGTCCTCGCATGTACCGCACAGCCACACCCCGATTCCGCCGGCGGCACGACACTCGGCGCGGTCCAGGTGCCGTCCATCGGTGCAGTGCCACCTCGTGGAGACGGGCCGCTGGCAGACATGGCACCGCGCACCCCCGTCGTCGCTCATGCCTGCCTCTGCCGGATCATCCTGGCCACGATCACGATCGTCGCCCGCCTGCGGTCCCATCCAAAGAACTCCTTCTTGCCGTCCATGATCTGATGCAGCCGCTGGTGATGGTCCCGGCACAACGGCATCAGGTCGTTGTGCGCTTCACGGGCCTGCCACCGGCCCGCCTCGTCCTGGCCCACGCCCTTGTACGAGACGTGGTGCAGGTCCAGGGTCCCTGCCTGGGTCAGCGTGATCCCGCAGACCTGGCAGGCCGGCTCTTGGCCGGCCTGCCGGCAGTCTGCGAACCACCGCACCCGCCTGTACCCCCATGCCTGGGACCGCAGGTACCGCTTGTACTCGGCCGAGCCGGTGCGGTGCAGCCCGAACCTGCCCATGCCCTCACCGCACCGGGATCGCCGGGGCCGTCTCTGGCACCGGGCCCACCGCCGCCACGGAGTCCTCGGCCCGGTCCGCGTCAGTCGGTGTGGACGGGGCCGGGTCCTTGGACTCCAGCTCGGCCAGCAGCGCCTTCGAGTACCGACCCGCGGCCTCCTTGATCTGCTTGCCGTCCTTGCGGTCCCACCAACGGGTCATCTGCATCAGGATCGGACGCCCGTTACGGTTCAGCAGAACCCCCCACCCGAACGGCAGCCGACGCAGCTCCGCGACCGAGACCACCTCGGTGTCGTGGATCTGCTCGGAGACCGAGGTGTGGTCCTTGCCGCGAGACTTCGAGGTCCGCATGATCTTGCGCTGGCCGGCCAGCTTGGCGAACTGCTCCAGGTCGGCCACGTTCGAGGCACCCCCGAGCTGAACCTTCACCGTGGCCGCGTCGAACAGCGCCTGCGCCTGCTGCTCGCCCCACTCGTTGCGGGCCTGAGCCATCGACTGGAACACCGCGAACGGGGAGATGCCCACACCGCCGCCGTCCGCCATCAGCTGGGTCAGCCCAGGCCAGGCACCGGAGATGTTCGCGATCTCATCGAGCACCAGCGACAGCGGCGGGTCCAGCCGGTTCCCGGGCGACTTCGCCGCCAGCTCACGGGCACGCTCGGTGATGGCGTCCATCATCGCGATCAGGAATGGGCCGGCCGACGATCCGCCGGTCTTGGTGCCCACGATGTAGAGCGTCCCGCACTCGGTGAGGAACTTGTCGATGTCCAGGGTCTCCTCGAACCGGTTGGGTCGCAGCACGTCGCGGACCTCGGGCACCGACAGCCCCTTGACCGCACCCTCCACGCCGAACCACTTGGACTGGAGCAGCTTCGGGTCGCCCTCGATGATGCCCTTGAGCACCAGGTTCCAGTTCAGCGCGGCCTTGGGATGCTCGGTGAGGATCTTCACGGCCTCCTTGGCCTCGGCCGGGTTGTTGCCCCACCGCATCAGGTCATCCACGGTGCGCTCACCCAGCGCTGCGGCGTGCAGCAGGCACTCCATGATCGTGATCGCCGGGGCCTGCCACTCCGCGTTCGAGCTGGACGATCCGAGGCCGGAGGCACCGATCAGCGACGCCGCCCGCTGATTGGCCACGCGCGGCTCTTCACAGCCCGTGATCGGGGACCACTTCAGCGTGGAGGGCTGACCGGTCAGTCCCTGCGGGTCGAATAGGGCCACCGGCCCCTTCTTCTTGCGCAGCTCGGCCGTGGCCCCCAGGTTGTCCGCACGAGAGCTGGTCGTGATGACCGGGCCGGGCGCGTCGAGAATCGCGCCGATCAGCAGGTGCACGCCCTTGCCCGAGCGCGGCGGGCCGATCAGCACCACCGACTCCTCGTAGGACGCGAACACGTCCACGCCCTCGGCCTTGCCCAGACGCATGGCCCCGTCCGTGATGGCCGGCTTCTTGATCGAGGGCCGGACCTTCTTCACGCGGGACAGCACCGACTTGCGGCCCACCGTCTTGGTGATCTCCGCAGACCGGGCCAGTCCCTCGCGCTCGCGCAGCTCCTTGATGAACTTCTTGTCCGACTGCTGGTACCGGCTCCACGCCGTCACCGCCACGCCGATCAGCACGAGGGCCAGCACACCCAGACCGATCAGCCAGCCGATGACCCCGCCGGTGGTCGCCGTGCATCCCTGCGCGGTGGCCCCGAACGCGGCCGGGTCGTGCTCGCCCACGAGGAAGCCCAGCGGCGCGAACAGCGAGTCCGGCTTCGTCGGTGCCCCACAGTGGATACGCCCGGCCAGGAACCCGGCCAGCAGGTACGCCCCGTAGAGCAGCACGGCCGGACCGATGAGCCAGATCAGTGCCGTCTCGGCCGGGCTGTCCCCTTCCAGGACCGAGTTGTTGCCACGTTCACGTCGCATCAGGCCACCGCCTCCTTCGCCTTGTCCATGCGCTCGTCCGTGTCGAACAGCGGCAGCTCGGCCCGCGTGAGCACGTTCTGCACCTCGAACGAGGAATCCCCCAGACGCCACAGGCCCGTGCCCTTGGGCAGGGACCGCACCAGGGACCGCTCCCGGTCGGACAGTTCCATCTCCGACGTCGTGATCTTCAGCGCGGACCGGTCCTGCCGGTAGATCACCTTCACGTCCGCGTCGGCCAGCAGGGACCGGGCCATCGCGGCCATCTTCGAGTTCTGATCACCAGCCATGTCCAGGTCAGCGATCTTGTGCAGCACGAGCACGTTGAAGATGCCGTAGGCGCGGCTGAGCTTCCACTGCTCGACCATGCGCCGCAGGTCGGCCTCGGAGCTGATGTTGTCCCAGCCCTCTTCGTAGATCACGATCCGCTGCCCGCCATCGCGGGTGGTGACCATCGCTTCGGTCCATGCGCCCGCGCACGCGTTGACCACGCGCACCGCCTCCGGGGAGGCACCCAGCAACGCGGACGTGTCGATGCTCGTCGCGCACGCCTGCTCATCCAGCACCGCCGTGGTCTCCCCGTCGAACATGCCGGCCAGGTCACCGGAGGACACGCGACCCAACGTCATCATCATCACCGACGCGGCCTCCGCCTTCATCGCGTCCGCGTCCGCGCGGGCCGCGTCCAGCGCCCGGATCACGTCCGGGATGATCGGCGGACGGCCCTCGGCGTCCGCGACCGCCACGGCCGCGTCCAAGCCTGCCGAGAGCACGTGGTGCTCGGGCGAGGTCATGTCCCGGTCGGTGAGGATCTTCACCAGGGCCACCAAGATGGACATGCGCCGGGTCCGCACCATCGAGGCCCACGCCCGGTCCGTCATCGGCTCGCCCTGCACGTCCGTCGAAGGCCGGGTGCCCGGGTCCAGCGGGTTCAGGCGCGTGTCCAGGCCAGGGCCGACCTGGATCACCGATCCACCCAGGCCCTTGACCACGCGGGTCCACTCGCCCTTCTTGTCCGAGGCCACCGAGAGCTTGCGCCCGGCCAGCACCTGCCGCACTGCCAGCGACTTGGCCAGCGAGGACTTGCCGGTGCCGACCTGACCGAACAGCATCATCGACATGCCCGAGATGATCCCGGCCTCATAGAGCGCCCACGGGTCGAAGCAGAACGCGCCGCCGCCGTGCATGTCCTTGCCGATCATCAGCCCGCGCGCACCCAGACCGGGGCCGGCCACGAACGGGTACGCCGTCGAGGCCGTATGCGTCGTCGTGCGGACCGGCCGAGGGGCCAGCGTGCGCAGCCCCCGCAGCTGCCGTGCCCCGCGCGGTCCTGCCTTGCCCCACTGCGGCTGAGGGAACCGCACCTCCTTAGCCTGCGCGGCCATCGCCTTCCGCAGCGCCCGCTGGCCTCGCTCCAGCTCCCGGGCCGCACGCTTGGCCTCTCGGGCTTCGTCCTTGCCCGGCTCGATGATCTGGAACAGGTCGACCTTCGGTTCTTCACGCATCAGAGCTTCATCCTTCCGAACGGCAGGGCACCGGCCACGAACGCCGCGTCCTGCTCCATCCACACCGGGCGCAGCTCGCACTCGGCCGTGATCCCGGAGGCCACGACCTCCGCCGCCGCGGACTCCAGTTCGGACCGCGAGGACCCGGTCACCGTGACCAGCACGACGACCTCCACGCCCGTGTGCCGACGCCGCAGCTCGGCCTCCTCGCGCTCGACGTCCTCCAGGGACTGGTCATGTTCCAACGAACCGATGCGACCGAGCTTGTTCATCAGCCGCGAGTTCGTGTGCCAGTCCGTCTTGCGCCGCTGCACGGACCGCACCGCAGCCCCACGCTCGACCGGCGCCAGGAACACCGAGACCGTGTGCCGGAAGTCCCCGGCGAACACCAGCTCGTCCAGGAACCCCAGCCGGGCCAGGTTCTGCGGCAGCTCGGAGACCTTGTAGGTGCGGTGGTAGTTCCCGTCCGTGACCATGTGGCCCGCATGGACCTCCACGGCCATCGGTCCCGCGCTCGAGGGCGCGGTGCCCGCCGTCTTCCCGTCCGCCTTCATGGTCGAGACCATCACCGAGGCGTCCGGGTCGAACGCCGACCGCGAGAGGCCGGCCAGCGTGCGCGGGGAGTGCCAGGCGGTCACCTGGGTCCCCGAGCGCGGCAGCGTGCTCTCCACCGTCGTCATCAGCTTGAGCATGTGCTCCATGAGCGCCGGGGTGCCCCCGCCGAGTGCCTTGACCTGCGAGGTGATCTTCGACGGGGAGACCACCAGCGTCAGCCACTGCTCGTGCACCGGCATCGACTGGGCCTCCTTCATCAGCTCACGGAACGCCTGGTCCAGGAACGGGTCGATGCTTGCCCCTGTCCGGCCCGCGCCCTCCTGCTTGGACTCGTAGAAGTCCTCCACGGCCGCACCAGAGATGAGCGTCGTCTGATCCGACGCCTGAATCCGCACCACACCCGGCAGACGCGACAGCGCCGCCAGCGACGATCCCCACGACAGGGACCGTTCCTCCTGAGCGTCGAAGGACTCCAGATCAAAGCCCCGCGTCGTCATGACCTTCGCGCAGACCACCGCTTCCCGGGCGCGCGGGTCCCAGACGAACCCGGCCCCGTTGGGCATCGCGTAGACCATCAGCTCGCCGGCCACACCCGGCAGCCGGAACCGTGCCGGCTCACCCGGCTTGATCCGCCCCTTCGCGTCGCGCTGGGCCTGCGGCCCTGCCTCGCTCACGGGTGCCTGCGGCTCGCCGTCCACCAGCTCCAGCACGTGTGCCGGGGCCATCCCCTGGCGGTACTCGAGCTGATCCGTTGCCCCGCGCCGCAGGTACTGCGCCGCCACCCACACCCAGCCAGGCAGGGACCGGCCACGGAACCGGGTCGCGCCGAACGCGCCGATCACGGCCATCAGCCCGATACCCACGAGCATGGCCGGCCCGCCACGCAGGATGAACGCCATGCCGATCAGCACGCCGGCCAGAACCACGATCACCTGCTCCAGGGTCAGCCCCAGGATCAGTCCCTGAGTCCGTTCCTGGGGGAATCGGACGTCGTCGTACTCCGAGTCCATCGACTCCTGAATCATCGTTGCCATCAGCGGCCTCCTCGCATCACCATCGCCCCGGCACGCTGGCGCATCCGGCCAGCCCGCGCCGAAACGCCCCGCATCGAATTCATTGCTCCACGCCCGGCCCGGCTCGCGGCCATCACGCCCGCCTGTTCAGCCTGCCCGGCACCGCCGGCCAGCCACGCGGTGACTGCAAGCATGAAGATCGGCATGGCCGCGGCCACGAACACCAGCACCATGCCAGCCACGGTCTGCACCCAGTCCGTGGACAATGCCGCCATCGCCATGCCCAGCCGCACGACGGCGGCTGCGAGCGGCCCGGCCATGATCAGCCCCAGCATCATCGACAGCCACCGCCCCGCCAGCGCCTTGGCCGGCTCCAGGGCCAGCGCGAAGATCGCCGAGGGCGCGAACGAGGCCAAGATCAGAATCAGCACCAGACGGAAGATCATCATCGCCATCAGCACGAAGCAGGCGAAGAAGATCACCAGCGCGATGATCACCGCGACCACGATCATCCCGTTCTCCGAGTTCTCGCTGGCCATCTCCCACTGCGCGAAGTTCTCGTCCAGCAAGATCTTGTCGTTGGCCGCGTCGTAGGTCAGACCGAACAGTCCCAGCACGCCGGCCACTGCCTCGTCCTGGCCATCGGTGCCACCGGAACCGACCTGCAAGATCCACAAGGTCAGCTGCTGGGTCGCCCCCATCGCCATCCACACCAGCCCGACCACCACGTAAGTCGCCGGGATGCTGAACACCGCCGCCAGGACCGCGCGCACCATGCCGGCCGTGGACCCGCGCATCGCCGAGAGCACGACCTGGACGGCCACGAAGATCATCAGCAGCGGGATCATCGCCACCACGATGATGTTCAGCATCCCCGGGTGGTCGATCACCGTGCTCTCGCCACCGGCCACCGTTGTGGTGACCTGACCGCCGACGACCGTGACCCACCACTCCGGGGTCAGCGCACCCACGGAGAAAGCCTGCTCGATCAGCCCGGCAGCGGCCTTCGCCAGCCCCAGGATCGAACCCCGCATGAACTCCTCGAAGTCCTTCTCCCACATCGTTCTCTCCCTCCGTGAGTGCGCTCAGGACCTCAGAACAGCGGCAGGCCGGCGCCCCAGCCGATCAGGCTCGCGGCACCGGCGATCAGGGCCGCAGCCAAGATGCCCCAGACCACGAAGCTGATACCCACGTCCTGCGCGCGGCCGCTCGAGGAGAGCTTGCCGAAGATCCAGACCAGCACGCCGATGCCGACGGCGACGATCAGGATGACCAGGAAGGTGCCCAACGCCAGGCCCGTGATGTTCTGGATGGTGGGCATCCACGGCCCGTTGAAGCTCGGTGCGATGTCCGGGACACCGGCAGCCACCGTGGTGGCCGCGTGAATCAGATTGCTCATCAGAGGTCCTCCCGTAGGGATGTGATGTGACGACGGCCCGGATGTCTTCCGGCCCGCACGGGCACCTCCTGCCCGCTGCCAGATGTACGACGCGCCGCACCGCCACGCATGTCACCTGCCCCGCACACGAGAAAGCCCCCACCCGCTGCATCCGCAGCAGGTGGGGGCAACTCACAGATCAGATCAAGAGCAGTTCTGACCCCGCGTCAGCGTCAGGGTCCGCCCGGCCTGAGCACCGTTGGTCAGCGACTGACGCGCCACGTGCACCTCGACCGGCGAGCACTCGGCCGTGGCCTCGTTCTGCGCCGAGCAGTCCGGCTCACCCGACCCGTTCACCTCGCCCGTGGCGTACCACTTCACCGATGAGACGACCGTGTACGACGATTCCGTGCCCGTAGCCTCCTTGCCCCACTCGTACCCGTCCAACGCGGGCTGTCCACCGAGCAACGCACTGATCACACGCTCACGCTCTGCCCGATCCGGCGACGGCTCCTCCTTGTCGAAGTCCCGCACCGCCTGCCGGTTGCAGGTCTGCTTCGGGGCGTTCTTCTCGATCGCGACCGACTGCGGCCTGGCCCCGGCGGGCATCAGCTCGCTCGTCCCCAGCCCAGCCCCCCAGCTCGCGCCGGCCGTGCCAGCCCCCAGCACCGTCGCCCCCACCGCCGCCAACGCAACCATCGTCCACCCCTTCCGCATCCCGCCAGGCGAAAACCAGGCCCTGCCCCACACCGCCAACACCACGCCAGCACCCACCGCCAGGATCAGCACGACCAGCGCCGTCCCGACCACCCATCCACTGATCTGTGACCACCCCGACAGCCCGTCCGGGTTGATTCCGTTCAACATGTCCGACTCCTCGTCGCTCGTCCGACCCGCTCTTGCTTCGTTGCCGTGTCTCGTCCTGGATTCGCGGTCGCCACCGCGAAGGTCTGTCAGCCCGCCATCACCTGCACCACCACCAGCACCCACACCACGAGCACCACCAGCGCCACGGCCGCAATCACCCACCGACCCCGGGCCGAGTCCCACCCGGCCGGTACACGCTCCTGCCACGACGTCGGCAGTGGCGCGTCCACGGACTCCGCCACCCACCGACGCCCGGCCTCTCCCGTGCGCTGGCGCAGCCGCCGCACGGACGAGAACAGCCCCCGGTCCCGCTCTACGTAGACCACGCGCGGCTCCTGGCCCTCCGGCACGTCATGGCTCTGCTCGAACTCCGTCTGATCGCTCACTTCTCTGCCCTCTCGTTTCGGATCACCGTTGTCGCCACCCTCAGCAGGTGCCGTGTCTCGGCCAGGTACTGCCGACTCGTGGAGTGGCTGAACCCGGTGGCCTGCATGACGTCCTCGACCGTGACCGCTTCCATCCGGCCCCCCGCCTGCGCGCATGCCAGCGCGACCTGCCGCGCCCAGTCCCCCGCGTCCCCGTCGTCGGGAAGGCAGCCGATCAGCACGCGCATCGTCACCGCCTGCCCCGAACGGGCCACCTCCTGCGCCGCCCGGACCACCCGGGCACAGCGCACCAGCTCACGCCGGGCCTGACGCAGTGCGGTCACCGAGACGCCCATCGCCTCCGATGCCGCCACGACGTCATCCCCGAACGCCAACACCACGGCCAGGGCACGGGCCGTCATCTCCGAGGACTCCATGACCGACTCGACCACCCGCATCACCTCCGCGACTTCCCGGTGTGCAGCCAGCGCTTCAACCACAGCCTCAGCCGGGTCCTCCATGACCATCGACACCGCAGTCTTCTCCCGCGCCACCGCGGAAGCCTCCAATGCCTCCTGGCCCGCCCGCGACCGGCCGACCGCCCGCAGATGATCCACCGCCCGGTTCCGGGCGATGGTGCCGACCCAGGTCCGCAGGGAACCCCGGTCCGGATCGAACCGCTCCCGGGAGTGCCACGCGGACTCCCACGTGCTCTGGAGCACGTCCTCCACGACGTCGCCGTTGCCCGAGGGTCCGAGCACGGCCACCACCGTGCCTCGCACCGAGGCCACCGCTTCCGCCAGCTCGTCACCCGTCACCAGCACCATCCCCGCCGGAGCCACCCGGTCCGCCTGCCCGGCCATCACTCCACCGCCTCCACCAACGCCCGTGGCATCGCCCGACGCTCCAGCCGGCAGTGCGGGCAATCCGCAAGCACAGCCTGCCCATACGCCGGGACATGCACGTCCGGGTCCTGGCACGGCTCACCGGTCCGCAGCTCACGCACCTGCCCCGAAGCAGCCGGAGCCTGAGTCACGGCCACCGGCCGGGGCCGGGTCACCGCGACCAACTCCTCGAACTCCGAGGCCAACGACCGCGCCACGAACGCCGTGGGCTTGCGCACCGGCCCCGAGGCCCGCGCCAAGACCACGTCCACGATGGACCGCAGCTGCTCGTCCACGAGGTCCGCAGCCGCCGGCACCCGCTGAACCAGATCCGCCAGAACCACACCCCGATGGACCAGCCCCACGCCTTCCCCACCGTCGATGGCCTGATCGGTCCGTCGTCCGTCGTCCGTCGTCGTCTCCGCGCGCACTGCACCGGACTGACGGACTGACGGACGGACAGATGAGGGTTCTTGAGGGTTAGTCCGCGCGCGATCCTTATAGTCGGCAAAGTCGTAATTGTCGGGTGAGTCCGCCGAAATTGTCGGTTGAGTCGACTCACCCGACAGGTTGTCGGGTCGCGTGTTCATGCGGGTCTCAGATTTACCCGACAGGTTGTCGGGTCGCGTGTTCATGCGGGTCTCAGATTTACCCGACAGATTGTCGGGTCGCGTGTTCATGCGGGTCTCAGATTTACCCGACAGGTTGTCGGGTCGCGTGTTCATGCGGGTCTCGGGGTCTTGGACAAGGCCGTTCAGGGCCTCTTCGCGGAGGTAGTACCTCAAGCCGATCCGACCGCGCCCGTCCCCGTACCGAGACTCGGTGTCCACCAGGCCCAGGTCTCGCAGGCGGGCGATGTGCCGCTCCACCGAACGCACCGTCTGGGCCGACCGCCGGGCCAACAACTCCTGGCTCGGGTGGCACGACCACGCCTCGTCCGCATGGTCACCCAGCAGCAAAAGCACGAACGCCTGGCCGGTGTTGAGCTGGCCCGTCTCCGCGACTTTCTGCGCCCACTTCATCGCTTCGATGCTCATGCCTGCTCCTCCCCGGTCCCGAACGCCTCGGCGTGCGCCTCACGGGCATCGGCCAAGCGGCGACGCCCGGTGCGCTCTGAACACCCGAACTTCTCTGCGACCTCCGCCGCCGAGGGCACCTGGCCCTCCTGCGCACGGGCCACGATCCACGCGGTGATGTCCGCACCCGATGCCGTCTCCACCGTCTTCGTCACTGCGACGACCGGCTCTGACGCCGCCCCGGCCTCGACGACCTCGACCCCCTCGGCGACCTGCGATTCCTCGACCACGGCCTGCTGAACCTCACGGTCATCGCGCTCGGCCTCGAGTTCGGCCTGACGCTCCATCCGCTCCAGCTCCTGCCGGTGCCGAGCCTCGGCCACCTCGGCCTCCCGCTCGGCCTCGCGCCGCTGAGCCTCGATCTGCCGGCGGCTCGCCGCGAGTTCGGCCTCCAGCTCCGCGCGCTGACGATCCAGCTCCGCCTGAGCCTTCAGCTGCTCTGCCTCCTCCGACACCTGCGATGCGCGCTCGGCCCGCCGCGAGTCCGGGTTCTCCACCGCGACCCGCGCCAGCTGATCCGTGGCCACGAACACCGCCACCGGAACCATCACCGCGATCAGGACTCCAACCACGGACTGCCACACGCTCGCGTTCTCAGCACTCCACGCATGCGCCCCGTTGGCGATCATCGACAGGCCCGTGAACGCCCCCAGCGCCCACCACGACGCCCGCGCGGACTCCCCTCGGGACTCATGCACCAGTACGGAGCCCGCGTAGACCAGGATCGCCAGGTCGATGAAGACCGGCACTGCCCAATGCATGAACGGCGGCAGCCCCAGCCAAGCCGCGACCTCGTACAGCGCCGCGAACGAGATGGAGAACGCCACCAGACCGGCCACAGCGGTCCCGGCCACCACAGCCCGGATGAACCGGCCATCGTTCGGGTTCACCCGGCGCGGAAGCGCCCGAATCCCACTGCCCGTGGGCCGCGCCCCGGTGCTATCCTTCGAGTGCTCGACCAGCGTGTTCTTTGGAATGTGCACCGTCTCGGATTGAGCGTTCTCGGAAGCCCCGACAGCCTGCCCGCTGCTCGGGGCTTCCGCCCTTTTCGGCCCAAACGTTCGGGCCTCCCACATCTGCTGCGCGCTCATCGCGTGCCCTCCTCGATCTTCTTCAGCACCTCGTCCAGGTCGTCCACCGCATCCCGCAGCGTCGACCGGATCTCTGCCTGGGACTCGCCCTCGACATGCCCCACAGAACGGATCACGTGCGCCAGAGTCCGCACGCACCGCACCGAGTCCCACACGACCCCGTGAAGGTCCTCGTCCTCGACCAGCGCCTTGCCCGTCACGGGCGACACCAGCGAGGCCACCGGGGTAGCCGCCTTGATCAGCGCTGGCACCGCGGCCGCACCCGACCCGTTGAACGCAGTCAGCACACGACGCGCGCGGCCCTTCTGTTCCTCGTCGTGCCGGACCAAGTTCAGCGGCTCGATCCCGAAGTCCTCGGCCGGCATGTCCAGCACCGAGTCCAGGCCCATCTGGCCCTCGAGCACCGCCTCTGGCCCTTCGGACGACGTCGCGGCTCGCTCGCGCACCGGCTGATAGGTCTTCCCGTCCGTGCCAGTCACCCGCCGAGCGTTTCCAGGTGTCCCATTTGGGACATCTCGACCCGCCGTCGCGTCGAGTTCCCGGTGCACGGTGCTCTTAGACAACTGAGTGGCGGTTGCGATGGCGCGTGCGCTCATGCCGGCCTCACGAAGTGAGAGGACCACGTCCTGCCGATATTCCAAGGGCGGACGGAGGTGGAGGTTTCCGAACTCACGGGTCACGTAGTCGTCCCAGCTGCGGTAGCCAAGAACGGCCCAGGCCCGTCCTCGATATGCCGAACGGATGAGGTGGTAGACCGACTCCATGCCAGTCTTAATCTGGTCCGTGAGGTCACGCGCTGCCGCAGCAGTCATGGACGCGCCGTGGTCAGGGTCAACCACTGTCGCCGTCACGGCTTCCCCTCCTCGGCCTCGAACACGAAGAGGTCTCGCATCGACAACCCAAGAAAGTCAGCGACGGTCTCGAGTTCCGTGAAGGTGAAATCGCGGTGCCCGTTCATACGTGCTGACACCGATGCGCGGCTTAGACCGAGGGCTTCGCCCAGGTCCCCCATGCTTTTGTCGGCCAGGGCCAACCTGGAGCGGATTTGCAGAGTTAACTGCTTCTGTCTCGTCATGGCCACCAGTGTTGTGCTACCCGCAACACTGGTCAAGCCGTATGTTGCTTATGTAGCAATTTTTTTTCGTATCCCATGACGACTGGCCTGCCCTTCGCTACGCTGGACACATGGATGAGTCAGAAATCAAGACCGCGCTCCTCGCGGAGATCCGCGCCTGGATGGGCCGCCGGCAGGTCAACCAGTCCGACATGGCCCGGCACATGGGCCTGACACGCAGCGCGGTCAGCCGGCGGATGAGCGGCCAGCAGGACTTCACGTTCCCCGAACTGGCCTCGATCGCGGGGTGGCTCGACATCACGCTCGCTGAACTGTTCGGCCCGGTCGTCCTCCAGGCACGAAGAAGCCCCCACACCGACATGGTCGGTGCAGGGGCCTCAGGATCGCTCCCCCGGTTGGATTCGAACCAACAACCCTTCGATTAACAGTCGAATGCTCTGCCGTTGAGCTACGGGGGAATGTGCCGCGAACCGCCGGAGCCGTTCGGACAACGGATGGAACTCTACCAGAGCCCCCGCCCGCGTGCCACCCGACCGCGGGACGCCGTCTTCGTCCTGCCCACGCCCGGGGACCGGGCCCTTGCCAGGGACGGCTCCGGCGGGCCTACGGTGCGAGGACATTCCCAGAACCATCAGGAACGGACCCGAAGGAGAGACGTGTCCATGACCATCACGACCCTCACGCGCAAGACCGCCCTGATCGGCACGGGCGTGCTCGCTGCGCTCGCCCTCGCGGCCTGCGGCACCACGGCCGACAACGGCAACGACGGCTCCGCCTCGCCGGAGGTCGACGCTTCCTCCGCGGTGGCGAGCACCCCCGCCACGGACGACGCGTCGAGCTCGGCGTCGTCGACGGCATCGACGGAGTCCTCCGCCCCGGCTTCGTCGACGGCCCCGGCGGCCGGCAGCAGTTCGGCAACCGGCCCGGCTGACGACCCCGCCTACACGGTGATCGACGCGGTTTTGGACAAGTACAGCGACGGCATCATCGTCACGGTGGATGCCAACGACGATGACACGACCTGGGAGGTCGACGTCGTGGTGGACGAGGAGGTGAAGGAGCTGGACGTCACCGCCGACGGCGACATCACCGAGACCGACCGCGAGTCGGATGCCGAGGACGTCCAGAAGGCGAAGGACGCCGGGGTCACCGCCCAGCAGGCGCTCGACACCGCCCGGGAGGGTCGTGACGGGGTGACCCTGGACGAGATGGACCTGGACGACGACAACGGCACCCTCCAGTGGGAGGTCGGGTTCGACCGCGAGGACGGCTCCGACGGCCCCGAAGTCGAGATCGACGCCACGTCCGGCGAGGTGCTCACGGTCGACGAGCGCTGACGCCGCGCGGCCGGCGGGCCGCCGTTTCCCGAACGAAAACGCGCCTGGAGCCGCCGTTTCCCGAACGAAAGCGGGTGGGGCCGTCAGTCGTCGGCGCGGAGGGCCCGGCGGCGCGCCTCCAGTTCCATGAGCTCGCTGTTGAGCCGGGTGAACTCCTCCGGGTCGCCCTCGGGGCCGAGCCGCTGCAGGCGCCCGAGCAGCTCCTCCTTGCGGTGCACGATCTGCAGGGCGAACAGGCGGTTCATGATGTCCCGGCAGTACCGGTCCACATCCTCGGGAGTGCGGGCGGGCAGGTCGCGCACGGCCAGTTCGGACACGACGCCGGCCACCTCCTGGGGCACGGCATCCCGCACGGCGTCCACCCAGCGCTGCGGCGTCGCCCCCGCCGACCCGGCCATCTTCACGCCCTGGTGGACGGCGGCGTACTGCGGGACCGTGAAGCGGGCGGCGTACAGCGCGGTCCACTGCTCCGCGGAAAGCAGGGTCGGATGCTGCAGCACCACCTCGAGGGACTCCCGCTCCCGGCGGGCGACGGGGTCGCGCGGATCCACCGGCACCACGATCCGCGGCGCCGGGGCGGCAGCCTCCCCGTGGCGGCCCGTGGGCCCGATCGCCTGCCCGTCATCCGCCGGGGTCGGCCGCGCCTCGGGCTCGGGCCCCCGCCGCGGCGCGCGCCCGGCCGCGGCCACGGCGCGGTGCACGGCGTTCGGGTCCAGGCCGAGCCAGCCGGCCAGCTCCCGCTCGTAGCCCGGGCGCAGGACGGCGTCCTTGATCCCCGCCACGATCGGCGCGGCGTGGCGCAGGGCGCCGGCGCGGCCCTCCACGGTGTTCAGGTCGTAGTCCTTCAGCCCCGCCCGGATCGCGAACTCGAAGAGCGGCCGCCGCGAGGCGATGAGCGCGCGCACCGCCTCGTCGCCCTTCTGCATGCGCAGGTCGCACGGGTCCATGCCGCTGGGCTCCACGGCCACGAACGTCTTGGCGAGGAACCGGTGGTCCTCGTCGAACGCCTTGAGCGCGGCCTTCTGCCCGGCCTCGTCGCCGTCGAAGGTGAAGATCACCTCGCCGCCCGTGCCGTCGTCGGAGATCAGGCGGCGGGCCACCTTGATGTGGTCCGCGCCGAACGCGGTGCCGCACGTGGCCACCGCGGTGCCGACGCCGGCCAGGTGCGCGGCCATGACGTCCGTGTAGCCCTCGACGAGCACCAGCTGACGCTCCTTGGCGATCGTCCGCTTGGCCAGGTCGATCCCGTAGAGCACCTGCGACTTCTTGTAGAGCGGCGTCTCGGGGGTGTTGAGGTACTTGGGCCCGGGGTCGTCGTCGTACAGCTTGCGCGCACCGAAGCCGATGGTCGCGCCGGTCATGTCCCGGATGGGCCAGAGCAGGCGGCCGCGGAACCGGTCGTACAGGCCGCGCTGCCCCTCGGACACCAGCCCGGAGGCGCGCAGCTCCTCGTCCCGGAAGCCGCGCTGCCGGAGGTGGTCCAGCAGGTGGGACCACCCCTGCGGGGCATATCCGAGGCCGAACTGCGCCGCGTGCTCCTGTGTGAATCCCCGCTGGGTGAGGAAGTCGCGGGCGGCCTGGGCCTCAGGCGAGCCGAGGGCACGACGGAAGAACTCGTCCGCCACCTTGTTCGCCTCGAACAGGCGACGACGGCGCCCCGTCTCCGCCTTGTCCGGGCCGGTGCCGCCGTCCTCGTAGTGCAGCTCCACCCCCACGCGGGACGCCAGCCGCTCCACGGTCTCCGTGAACGTGGTGTGCTCCAACTCCATGAGGAAGCTGATGACGTCCCCGTGCGCGCCGCAGCCGAAGCAGTGGTAGGTGCCCACGCCGGGGCGCACGTGGAACGACGGCGTCCGCTCGTCGTGGAACGGGCACAGCCCCTTGAATGAGCCCACGCCCGCCGAGCGCAGGGTGACGAACTCCTCCACGACGGCCTTCAGATCCGTGCGCTCGCGGACGAGGTCGATGTCCTTGCGCACGATCAGTCCAGCCATGCGGACCATTCTAGGGACGGGCGGGGCGGTCAGCCCCGAGCGGAACCGGCCTCCGTGGACGGCTCGGCATCCGCTGCGGCCTGTGCAGGACCGGTCCCCGCCGCGCGGGGCGCTTCGGTCCGCGCCGCGCCCGCTCCCTCGGACGCGGGGCGCCCGGTGGCGGGGTCGATGACGGGCAGCGCGCCGGTGGCCGCCTCGACCAGCGGATGGAACAGCGCGGCCGACGCCAGGCCGCCGTGACGGCGGCGCGCCGAGGACACGAACGAGAGGCTCATGTCGCCCACCATAGCGACCCGCGACCGTGATTCCGGTCACGGGAAGGCAACATTCTGGGCGGTCAGGTCACGGTTCGACGCGCGCCCGCCCCCGCGGACTGCCCGTGCAGCGGCAGCAGCCGGGGCACCAGCCGGACGAGGCTCACCATCGCCCCGAGCTCCACGAGCGTCTGCGTCACCACCACGAGCGGGGCCGGGTCCAGGCTCGCCGGCAGGGCCAAGGCCAGCGGCAGCACGACCAGGGAGTTCCGCGTCGCGCCCGAGAACACGAGTGCCCGTCCCGCGGGCACGTCGAGACGCGCCCACCGCGCAGCCACCACGCCGAGGGCCACCATCACGGCGGCGAACGCCGCGAACAGGGGCACGACGGCGGCCAGCGCGGGCAGCCGCTCCCCCACCCCGCGGATCTGCGAGGCGACCACCGTGAACAGCGTGACGACCATGAGCGGGACCATCGCCGTCGTGAACCCGCGCACCACCCCGGCCGCCGCGCACCGCACCCCGCCGCGGCCGCGCGCCGCACCCCGCTGGAGCAACGCCGCGAGCGCGAGCGGCACCAGGATCAGCATGACGAGGGCACGGACGAAGGGCCCGACGTCGACCGCGGCCACCGCCGCCTCGCCGGCGACGACGCGCAGCAGCACGGGCAGCACGACCAGCTGGACGAGCATGAGCAGCGGAGCGGCCGCCAGCAGCCTCTCGGCCGCCCCGCCCGCGAGCGCGGTGAACGCGATGACGTAGTCCACGCACGGGGCCAGCAGCACGAGGAGCACGCCCACGAGCAGCGCGTCGTCGTGGGCCACGAACCGGCTCAGCCCGAACACCACCGCCGGCACCACCACGAAGTTCAGGACCAGCAGTGCCGCGAGGAACCTGCCGTCCCGCAGGCCCGCGCCCAGCGCGGCGAACGGCACCGCCAGGAACGTCGCCAGCAGGAGCAGCGCGAGGACCGGCTCGACGAGCACCGCCCACGCGCCGGCCCCGGGCACAACCCACCCGACGACGGCGCCCGCGGCGATCCCCGCGAGGTACAGCGCCACCTGGTGGCGTTCGAGCGCGGCGGCCAGGGCGCGGCGGGACGGTGAGGACGGCATGCCGCCAGCGTACGGAGCGATCCGGGCGGGGGCTGACCCCTACGCTGGGGGCCATGCCCACCGCCCCTGCACTGCCCGAGGCCGCCGCCACCCCGTTGCACGTGGCCGTGCGCACGCTCGACGCCGCGGCGCTCGCGGCGGCCGGACACACGGCGGCGACCGCCGTGGCGGCGGTCTACGCACACGCGGTGGTGCGCGGGGCGGCGTCGTTCTGGCTGGACTCCGCCCTGCCGGACCCGGCCGAGGCGCGCTGGTCCGTGGCGGGCGACGGGCTGGACGTGCTCGGCGAGGAGCAGGGTCGCGCGCCCTCCCCCGGCCCGCGCCTGGTCCGGCACGACGACCCCGCCGATCCGGACCGCGCGTGGGCCGACCTCGCGGCCGCGGCCGCGCCCCGGCCGGTGGTCGGCGGCGAGGGGCTGCCCCTGCGCGGCGGCCTGGTCGGCTGGCTCGGCTACGAACTCGGTCTGGCGGATCTGGGGGTGAGACCGCCCTCACCTCGAGCCGAGGACCCCGCGTCCCTGCCCGCGCAGTTCTGGGTGCGCCCGTCCCGCTACGTCGTGGCGGACCACGCGGCCGGGGTGCTGCACTGCTGCGTCGTCTCCCTCGCTCCGACCGCCGCGGAGGTCGGGGCCGACCGCTGGGCAGGGGACGTGCGCCGCGCCCTCGCCGCGGCCCGCCGCGCTGTCGAGACGGCGGCGGGCGACGCCGTCGTGCCCCCGCCGCAGGACGCCGGCCCGGGGCCGCGGGCCGATGAGGAGGCGCCGGGCACGTGGCGCGAGGACCGGGCGGCGTACGCCGACCAGATCGCCCGCTGCCGCGCCGCGCTGCACGCCGGCGACTCCTACGAGCTGTGCCTGACCACCCGCTTCGACGCCGATCCCGGGCTGCGCGTGGACCCGCTGGTCCTCTTCCACGAGCTCGCCGCGCACCAGCCGGCCCCGTATGCGGCGCTGCTGGAGCACGGCACGGGCGCCCGCCGGTGGGCCGTGGTCTCGGCCTCCCCCGAGCGATTCCTCTCCGGCCGGGACGGGCGGTACAGCACCAAGCCGATCAAGGGCACGACCGCCCGCCTGCCGGACCCGGTCGCGGACGCCGAGGCCGCCCACGCGCTCGCCGCCGATCCCAAGACGCGCGCCGAGAACCTCATGATCGTGGACCTGCTGCGCAACGACCTCTCCCGGGTGTGCGAGCCCGGCTCCGTGCAGGTGCCCTCCCTCATGGCGGTGGAGAGCTACGCGACCGTCCACCAGCTCGTCTCCACCATCACGGGCACCGCACGGGCCGGCGTCGAGCCCGTGGACGTGGTGCGGTCGCTGTTCCCGGGCGGGTCGATGACCGGCGCGCCGAAGCGACGCAGCGTCGAGCTGCTGGCCGCGTGGGAGGCCTCCCCGCGCGGGGTCTACTCCGGGGCACTGGGGATGCTGAGCGCGGACGGGACGACGTCGCTGTCCGTCGTGATCCGCACGGCCGTGCTCGCCGGGGGCCGCTGGTCCGTGGGGGCCGGCGGGGCGATCGTCGCGGACTCGGACCCGGCTGCCGAGCACGACGAGGTCCTCCTCAAGGCCCGCGGCCTGCGCCGGGCCCTCGCCCGCGCCGCCGGCACGGGTCTGCCGACGACGGCGCCCGACGTCGTCTGACCCCACACTGTGGTTCGGGGGCGATATTCGGCGTTATTCCGACGGAATACCGCCGAATATCGCCCCCGAACGAGGGGGAGGCGACCACCCGTGCCGCCTGCCTAGGCTGGGGACATGGCCGATCCGCACCCCGTCCTCGCCGCATCCGCCCCCGACCTCGACCCCGCCGTGCTGGACGCCGTCCGCGCGCTCGTGGCCGCGGCCGAGCGTCCCGTGGTGCTCTCCGGGGCGGGGATGAGCGCCGAGTCCGGCATCCCCACGTTCCGCGACGCCCAGACCGGCCTGTGGGAGCGATTCTCCGCGGAGGAGCTCGCCACGGAGGAGGCGTTCCTCGCGGATCCCGCGCTCGTGTGGTCCTGGTACCGGTGGCGCGCCCGGATGGTGCGGGCCCGCCGACCGAATCCGGGGCACGACGCCGTCGCCGCCTGGCAGCGCCGCACACCCGGCCTGGAGGTGGTCACCCAGAACGTGGACGACCTGCACGAGCGCGCCGGCGCCCGGGTGCTCGCGCACCTGCACGGCTCCCTGTTCGAGCACCGCTGCGCCGAGTGCGGGGCCCCCGCCGACGTCGACCCGGGCGCGCCCGCGGACGAGGCGACGGCCGGCACCGAGGCCGACCTCGAGGCGATGCTCCGCGAGGCGCCGCCGGCCTGCACCGTGTGCGGGGACGGGCTGATCCGCCCGGGGATCGTGTGGTTCGGGGAGATGCTGCCGGCCGAGCCCTGGGACCGGGCCTTCGCCGCGCTCGAGGACTGCGACCTGTGCGTCGTCGTGGGCACCTCGGGCATCGTGCAGCCGGCGGCGTCCCTGCCGTTCGTGGCGCTGGGGGCCGGAGCCGCCGTCGTCGAGGTGAATCCGGTGGAGACCGAGCTGAGCGGCGCGGCCACGCATGTCCTGCGGGGTCCCGCCGGCGCGGTGCTTCCCGCGCTGCTGGACCCGCCGGTCAGAGCCAGACGCGCCGGAACTCCGCGCCCTGCACCAGGGTGTGATGCCACTCGACGGCGGTCGAATCGGTGAGCGAGGCGATCTGGTCGATCACCACGCGGCGCCGGGCTGCGTCGTCGGGGGCCTGCGCCCAGTCGAACGCGAACATCGGCTCGAGATACCGGTCCCCCGTGGCGTCGAGCAGCGCCACGAGCTCCGTGAGCACCTCGCGCTGCCGCGCGTAGAGCGGCTGGCGCTGCTCGGCGGTCATCACGTAGGCCGCCGCGATGCCCTTCATCACGGCGATCTCGGTCTCCGTCTCCTCGGGCACCACGACGTCGGCGCCGTGGCGGGTGAGCGGATCGTTGCCGAACACCTGGCGCGTGGCGTCGAAGGCGGCGGTGCAGAACCGGCCGATCAGCTGGCTCGTCATGTCCTTCATCGCCGCGAGCGCCCGCCGGGAGCCGTCCATCTCGGAGACCCACACGTCGGTGGCCTCGAGGCGGGCCAGGGCCGCGTCGACCTCGGCCGGGTCCGTGTGCGGCAGGTACCACTGGCGGGTGGTCTCCACGACGCGCTCCCGGTGCTCCGGGATGGCCAGCCACTTGAGCTGGAACACGGCGTTGACCACGCCGTCCTCGACGTCGTGCACGGAGTATGAGATGTCGTCCGCGAGGTCCATGACCTGCGCCTCCATGGACGTGCGCGTGCCGGGCACCCCGGCGCGGAACCAGCGGAACACGGGCAGGTCGTCCTCGTAGACGCCGAACTTCCGCGAACGCGTGCCGTCCGGGCGCAACGGGGCGTCCTCACGGGTCCACGGATACTTGCACGCGGCGTCGAGGGCGGCGCGCGTGAGGTTCAGGCCCGCGGAGGAGCCGTCCACGAAGAGCTTCTTCTGCTCGAGGCGGGCCAGCAGCCGCAGGGTCTGGGCGTTGCCCTCGAAGCCGCCGACGTCCTCGCTGAGCGCATCGAGCGCCTTCTCCCCGTTGTGCCCGAAGGGCGGGTGGCCGAGGTCGTGGGACAGGCAGGCGGTGTCCACAAGGTCGGGGTCGCAGCCCAGCGACCGGCCGAGCTCACGCCCCACCTGGGCCACCTCGAGCGAGTGCGTCAGGCGGGTGCGGGCGAAGTCGTCCGCGTCCGGGGCGACCACCTGGGTCTTGGCCCCCAGCCGGCGCAGACCCGCGGAGTGCAGCACGCGGGCACGGTCCCGCTCGAAGTCCGAACGGTAGGAGGACTTGGGCGGCTCGGGCAGCCACCGCTCCCGGTCCCACGGCGTGTAGCCGGGGGTCTGCACGGCGCGGCCGGCGTACGGGGGCCGGCCCTCGGGGCCGAACAGCACCGGCTGGTGGGCGGCGCCGGTCCAGGGCGACGACGGCGCGGCGGGCGCTCCGGCGGCGGGCTCCGGCGTCGTGGGCTCAGCCACCGGAGACGTCCAGCTCGGCGGCGGCGATCATGGCCTGCTGCTCGGCGTTGAGCTCACGGGAGTCCAGCCAGCCGTCCGGCAGGTGCGGTCGCTTGGGGGCGCCGGCCCGGCCACGCGGGCCCTCGGCGGCCTCGCCCGGGTAGGGCTGGTCCCGGTCCACGCGGGCGAGGATCTCGCGCATCGTGGCCAGGTCCGGGACGGTGGACAGCGCGGTGCGGATCTCCGAGCCCACGGGGTAGCCCTTGAAGTACCAGGCCACGTGCTTGCGAATGTCCCGCAGGGCCTTGAGCTCGTCGCCGCCGAAGGTGTCCACGAGCAGCTCGGCGTGGCGGTACAGCGTGTCCGCGACCATGCCCAGGGTCGGGCGGAACCGGTCCTGGCGGCCCTCGAACGCGGCCTGCAGATCCCCGAATAGCCACGGCCGGCCCTGGCAGCCGCGGCCGACCACGACGCCGTCCACGCCCGTGCGCTCGACCATGGCGATGGCGTCCTCCGCGGACCAGATGTCGCCGTTGCCGAGCACGGGGATGTCCGGCAGGGCCTCGCGCAGCCGGGCGATGTCGTCCCACACGGCGGTGCCCGAGTAGAACTGGCGCGTGGTGCGGCCGTGGATGGCGACGGCCGCGACGCCGAGGTCGCGGGCCGTGCGGCCGGCGTCGAGGAAGGTCAGGTGGTCCTCGTCGATGCCGCGGCGCATCTTCACGGTCACCGGGATGTCCTTCTTCGAGGCCTCGGTGACGGCGGCCTTGACGATCGAGGCGAACAGCTCCGACTTCCACGGCAGGGCCGAGCCGCCGCCGCGCCGGGTCACCTTCGGCACGGGGCAGCCGAAGTTCATGTCGATGTGGTCGCAGCGGGCCTCCTCGACCAGCATCCGCACCGCTGCGCCGGTGGTGACCGGATCCACCGAGTAGAGCTGCACAGAGCGGGGCACCTCGTCCGGGTCGTGCTGGATGATGCGCATCGACTCGGGCTTCCGCTCGACCAGCGCGCGGGCCGTGACCATCTCGTTCACGTAGAGGCCGCCACCGTACTCGCGGCACAGGCGGCGGAACGCGGTGTTCGTGATGCCGGCCATGGGCGCGAGGACCACCGGGACGTCCACGGTGATCGGGCCCAGGGTCAGGGCGGGCAGGGAGAGGCGGTCCGTGGTGGGGGCGGCGTGGCGGCCCTCGTGGAGCTGCTCGTCGTCGGCGATGCGGCGGCCCGCCCCCGCGGACTTGGCGTAGTGGGACGCGTGCGGGTCGGCGGCGCGGGCGGCGGCGGCCGACGTGCCCGCCGCGAGGTCCGTGGCGGCGGCGCGCTCCGGCGTCGTGGTGGAGGTGGAGACAGTCATATCCGCTCCATCATCCCAGACGTGTCCAGCCCGCGGGCCGGGCTGTGGGCTGCGCCTCAGCGGGGTCTCAGCGCGGCTCGTCGAGCACCGCGGTGATCTCCGGGTGAGAGGTCAGTCCGAGATCCTGTCGATGTACGCAGCCATGCCGGGAACTGTGAACGCGACGTGCCCCCGCTCCGGCGCATAGATGAGCCCCTTGTTGATCAGGTTGGCTCGGGCGATGCTCAAGCTCTGGGCGGACTTGCCGAGTCGCTCGGCCACGACTCCGCTCTGAGAAGGTCCTTCGCCATCGTGGGCCATAGCGCTCAAGTACTCGCGTTCCGCCGGGGTGGCCCTCTCCCAGCGGGACGGGAAGAACCCTGCATCCAAGAGCGCCTTCCCCGCCACAACCGCCCCTCTCGCAGCCTCGGAGGAGAAGGGCGACGCCTCCGCGATGGTCCAGAGGGCGCTGCCGAACTCCTGGAGGAAGTACGGGTAGCAACCGGACTCGTCGAGCATGAGCTCCATGGCTCGATCGGAGTAGGCCACACCTTCCTGCTCGGCCGGATCGCCGAGAGACCGGCGGGCCTCCTCTCTGCTCAGCCGCCCCACCGTCCGGTATTCGAAGAGTCGCTCCGCGTAGCTCCGGCTGCTGGCAAGCCGGGCCGGGAGACCTGGAAGACCGGTGCCCACGACGAACAGCGGAAGCTCTCGCTGCCCGGCATGGTGCTGGGCGACGATGAGAGCCTGCAGGAGCTCGTCGTCCAGATCCTGCATCTCGTCGATGAAGATTCCCAGGCCGATGCCGTCCCCTCGGATCGCCAGACAGATGTCTTCAATCACGTCCTGGAGATCGAGCTCGAGAGAACGGGAACTCGCACGGAAGGGGTCACGTTCCACGCCCAGGCTGACGCCGTCGACCCCCACCGTCACGTTGAACGACTGGATGGTGGACAGTGCCTGGGCCATGGAGTCCACCACTCCGCCAGCACGGCGCCGCAGGGAGCCACGGGTGAACCCTTGAGCCAGGGCAAGGCGGGCCGCCTGCTCGCCCTGCTTGCCGGGCCTGGCCTCGAACTGGACAGTGATCCACCCGTTCGCGTCCGCCTGGCCTCGCAGCTTGTTGAGCAAGACGGTCTTCCCCACCCCGCGCAGGCCGGACAGGATCAGAGAGCGCGCGGGTCGAGCTCGGCGGGTGCGTTCGACGATCGCCGTGAAGGCGGCGATGTCTGCATCGCGGCCCGCGAGCACCGGCGGCGTCATCCCAGACCCGGGGTTGTAGGGGTTGGTTGCTTCGTCCATGCTCCACCTCATCGCCGCTGCGCCCACTCGCGTTTCTGCCAAAGTATTGCAGTTTCCAATACTCCGCAATAGATCGAAAGACTCCTCCGCCGGACCGTGCCTCAGCGCGGCTCGTCGAGCACCGCGGCGATCTCCTCGCCGCCGAACATCTGCGCGGTCTGGCGGGCCGAGGGCGTGCCGGCGTCCGGGTCGGCGCCGGCGGCCAGGAGCAGCCGCATGGACGCCACGTCCCCCTTGAAGGTGGCGCAGGTCAGGGGGCGCTGGCCGCGGTCGTTGGCCTTCTCCACGTCCGCGCCCACGCGGATCAGCATCTCCACCACGCCCGGCTGGTCGTGGTAGGCGGCGAGGGTGAGGAAGGTGTCCCCCTTGCCGTTCTGCAGGCCCGGGTTCAGCCCCGCCACGATGTAGGCCTCGAGGGTTTCGGCGTCCCCGGTGCGGGCGGCGTCGAACATCCGCCCGGCCAGCTCCAGCATCTCCGGGGAGGGCTGGCCGACCTCGCCCGGCCCGTCCAGCGCGGCCTCGGGGGCGACGGCGTCGGTCGTCTCCGCCGCGAGCGCCTCGGCGGGCTCGGCGGCGGTCTGGTCCTGGCGCGGGTCCTGCGGCTGCTCGGTCATGTCCGGCAGTCTGCCGGATCCTCAGGCGCCGGCGGGCGTCCAGGCCGCCCGCATGACGTCGTACGGGCCGGGCTCCGCGCCCTCGACGCCCGCCGGCACCACGTTCTGCATCATCATGGCCAGGCGCCCGCCCTGCCGCCGCACCGCGACGGTCCAGCCCCAGCCGGAATACTCCATGGTGACGGCCACGCCGTCCCCGTCGATGGGATGGGGCGCGGCACCGGCGCCCCGGTCGCGGCCGGCGTCCCCGCCGCCCTCGGTGCGCGCCGCGGTCCCCTCCAGCACGCGGATCTCCGGCGACTGGTGGAAGGAGTCGGTGAAGGCCACGGTGACCCGCCCGTCGTCGTCGGGACGGCCGAGCACGAGGTGCCCCGCCTGCTCCCCCTGCTCCGGGTGGACCCACGTGTAGTCCAGCGTGAGGGCCGCGCCGCCGGCGACCTCGGTGAGGCGGGCCGTGGAGGGGCCCTGCGCGAAGTCGTCCGTGGGGAGCATGCGGAAGCCGCACGTGCCGGTCCAGGCGGTGCTCGGGTTCTCGTCCATGGGGCCGATCCTGCCACCCGCCGCGGACGCCGTAACGCCGGGACGTCCCGGGAACATCCCACGCTCGTTCAAGGTTGAAGGAACCATGACCAAGAAACACCTCGGATTCCTCAACTTCGGGCACTGGATCCACCGCGACCCCGTGGGCGGGCGCCCCGCCGAGCCGGACGCGAAGGCCGCCCTGGACGACGTCGTGCAGATGGCCGAGGACGCCGGGCTCGACGGGGCCTGGATCCGCGTCCACCACTTCCAGCGGATGTTCTCCTCGCCGTTCCCGATCCTCGCCGCGATGGCCGCCCGCACCGAGCGGATCAGCCTCGGCACCGGCGTGATCGACCTGCGCTAGCGCATCTCTTGGATATGACGTTGGTTGCAATGACCAGGAGACGTGCCTCGAAGGGCTCCGCCGACGTCGAGCCAGCGAAACCCTTCTGGACATCGAGTCAGTCGTCCTCTTCTTCGAGATCCTCCAGCACCTCGAAGGGCGATTCCACGTCCCCGCGCCACGCTTCCAGCCCCTCGCGGACGGCGAGGAAGGCGACGACCAGCGCGGCGACGGAGTCCGCCCACCACCAGCCGAACAGGCTGTTCAGCACGAGACCGATGAACACCGCGCCCGAGAGGTAGATGCAGAGGATGAGCTGCTTGGCATCGGCCATGACGCTCTTGGAGACGAGCTCGCGCCCGGTGCGGACCTCGAACCACGCCAGCAGCGGCATGACGACCAGGCTCAGCGCAGTGATCCCGAGGCCCAGCGGGCTGTGATCGGGGCCCTCCTGGCCCACCAGAGCCAGCACGGCATCCACGGAGACGTACGCGGCGAGGGCGAAGAACGCGATGCCGATCGCCCTCACGGTCACCTTCTCCCACCGCTCGGGGTCCTTGCGGGTGAACTGCCACGCGATCGCCGCGGCCGACAGCACCTCGACGACCGAGTCCAGGCCGAAGCCGATCAGCGCGGCCGACGAGGCCAGCACGCCCGCGGTGACGGCGACGATGGCCTCGATGACGTTGTAGGTGATCGTGAACCCGACGATGAAGCGGATCCGGCGGTGCAAGGTTGCGCGGCGCTCTGATGTCAGCGCCGCGCTCATGCGTTCGCCTCCGCCCCGCAGCAGCCCGGCACCGCGCACGCGACGTCCACACACGGCGCGCTTTCGTCGACGGCCAGAGTCACGTCCACGAGCTTCGTCAGTGCCGCAGCGAGGTGAGGGTCGGCGATCTCGTACCGGGTCTGCCGACCCTCGGGCTCGGCGACCACGATCCCGCAGTCGCGCAGGCAGGTCAGGTGGTTCGAGACGTTCGAGCGGGTCAGTTCAAGGTCGCGTGACAACGCAGCGGGGTAGCTCGGGCCATCCAGCAAGGTCATCAGGATTCGGGAGCGCGTCGGGTCCGCCATGGCCCGGCCCAGCCGGTTCATGACGTCGAGGCGAGTAGCAATAGTCAGCATGCACTGAACTATACAGCGATGGCTGATACGTTGTCGAGTTCGACAGGCTGCCGCACGCGCTCCGCGCGCTTGCCCTTGGGGTTCGTGGTCACCTCTTGCGCCATCCCGGCCACTTCGGCATGCCGTGGCCCTTCCAGGTCTCCACCAGGCCAGCGGCCCAGCGAGCGGACGCGAAGAGCCCGTAGCCGGCCCCGGCGAGGCCCACGGCGACCACTAGCCAGCGCCCGATGCCGAGCCACACGCTCCCGTCCACGTCCAGCGCCCACTGAGCGCCCGCGATGAGCCCCGCGACACCCATCCAGAACCCGGCGACGACCACGGCAACCGGCAGGAGGACGAGGCACCTCGCGGCGGCTGCCGACCAGAGCTGACGGGCCTCCAGCTTCGCCGTGGCAGCGATGATCCGCTCGGCCCGCTCGTTCGAGGCGTCGAGGTTCGCCGTGACGATCTGCCCAGCCTCTCCCGCGACCTGTTCGACGACCTTCTGCACGCGCTCCTCGGTCCGCTTCTCGATCCGCTGCACCGCGCCGCCGACCTTGCTCACGAGAGTCTTGTTCTCCTCAGCCTGCGCCTGGAGCTTCTCAACCGCCGAGGCCGTAGCCGCGTGATTCTTCTGCACCTCGGCGATCAAACTCTGCGAGGCGGCGCTCAGCCGCTTCCCGTCGAGACTCTGTACGAACTCGCTGAGCGTGCTCTCGATCTCGCTCAGCCTGCTCTCGACGCTCTCGATCTGCGGAGACATGCTGACGGACGGCTGCGATGTCGACGCCCGGTCGATCCGCTTCGTCAGCTCCTCGTCCATGACCTTCACGAACCCCGCGAGCTTCTTCTGCTGCTCGCCCAGCCGGTCGAGCCTCATGTTCTGTGCCTCGACGGCGGCGAGGATCGAGGTCAAGGTCTCCATCGTCTCCGGACTGCCGAGCTGCTGCGGCGATCCGCTCTGCTCGTTCTGCTGCTTCAACCTGTCGAGTGCTGCGCTCATGTTCCTGCTCCTTCTGCTGCTGGTGGTAGCCGAAGAACACCTGAGCGCCCTGC
Source organism: Micrococcus sp. 140720015-1 (assembly GCF_053627595.1). NCBI lineage: Bacteria > Bacillati > Actinomycetota > Actinomycetes > Micrococcales > Micrococcaceae > Micrococcus > Micrococcus sp. 140720015-1. Next base: position 259,882 of record NZ_JBSEYC010000005.1, on the reverse strand, counting down.
CAGGACGGGCAGACCGTCCTCCCGGCGGGTCAGGCCTCCGACGACGGCGCCGCGTCCCCGCCGTCGAGCACCGCCAGCAGGTCATCGCCGGCGAACATCTGGGCGGTCTGGCGCGCCGAGGGGGTGCCCGCGTCCGGGTCTGCACCGGCGGCCAGGAGGTGGCGCATGGAGGCGACGTCCCGCTTGAACGTGGCGCAGGTCAGGGGGCGCTGGCCGCGGTCGTTGGCATGCTCGACCTCCGCGCCGGCCGCGATGAGCATGGCCACCGTGTCCGGGTGCTCGTGATAGGCGGCGAGGGTGAGGAAGGAGTCGCCCGCGTGGTTGCGCAGGCGCGTGCTCACCCCGGCGTCCAGATACGCCTTCAGCTGGGCCGTGTCCCCGTCACGCGCCATGTCGAAGAGCCGGTTCGCCAGCTCGATGTCCTTCTCGCTCCACTGCTCGCTCATGCTCGCCAGTATGGCGGACGCCGACCCGGGAACAGCCCCGCCCGCCCCGCGGTTGCACCCGACATGACCCGCAAACACCTCGGCTTCCTCAACTTCGGCCACTGGATTCACCGGCCCGGCGCCGCGCCGGACGCGCGGCAGGCCCTCGACGACGTCGTCGCGATGGCCGTGGCCGCCGAGGACGCCGGACTCGACGGCGCCTGGCTCCGCGTGCACCACTTCCAGCGGATGTTCTCCTCGCCGTTCCCGATCCTCGCCGCGATGGCCGCCCGCACCGAGCGGATCAGCCTCGGCACGGGCGTGATCGACCTGCGCTACGAGAACCCCCTGTACATGGCCGAGGCCGCGGCCACCACGGACCTCATCTCCGGCGGCCGGCTCGAGCTCGGCGTCTCCCGCGGCTCACCCGAGGCTGCCCTCGACGGCCAGGCGCAGTTCGGCTACGCCCTCGCCGAGGGGCAGACCTGGGCCGACGTGACCCGCGAGCGCGGACGCCGCTTCCTCTCGGCCGTGCGCGGCGAGGGCATCGCGACGCCGGACCTCACCTCCGGCTGGGCGCACAGCTCGCAGCCGCTGCGGATCGAGCCGCACTCCCCCGGGCTCGCGGACCGGATCTGGTGGGGGTCGGGGTCCACGCCGTCGGCGGTCGAGGCGGCGCGGGAGGGGTACCACATGCTCTCCTCCACCCTGCTCCTGCAGGACGACGGCCGCCCCTTCCACGTCCAGCAGGCCGACCAGATCGCCCGCTACCGGGAGGCCTTCGCCGCGTCCGGCCACGCCGGTCCGGGCCGCACGGCGGTCACGCGCTCCGCGTTCGTCATCCAGGACCGGGAGGACGAGCTGTACTTCGGCCGGGAACGGGCCTCGCGCGACTCCTCCGGCATGCTCGAGGGCGGCGCCGCCCGCTCCGGCCCCACCTACGCCGGGTCCGCCGAGGAGGTCGCGGAGAAGCTCGCCGCCGACGACGCCGTCGCCGCCGCCGACTGGGTCCTGTTCGCCAATCCCAACCAGCTCGGGGTCGAGTACAACGCGAAGATCTTCGCCGGCTGGGCGGAGGTCTGGCGCCTGCTCGGATGGGATGCATGAGCGAGGCCGCGCCGCACCTCCCGGCCGCCGACGACGGCTTCGTCCGAGCCCGTCGCGCGCGCTGGGCCGTCACCGCCGCCTTCGCGACGAACGGCGCCCTGCTCGGCGCGCTCATCCCGCACTACCCGGAGGCCAAGGCCGCGTTCGGCCTGGACCCGGCCGCGTTCGGCCTGCTCGTCATCGCGCTCGCCGTGGGCGGCACACTCGCCGGGCCCCTGCCCGCGCCGATCCTGCGCCGGTTCGGCGCCCGCCGGGTCATGCTCGCCGGCAGCGTGGCCATCGCCCTGCTCACGACGACGGCCGGTCTCGTCCTCGACATCGCCGGGGCGGGTGCGGGGGCCGGGCACGGTGCCGGCACGGCCGCGGCCTGGCTGCTGTGGGTCTTCGCGGGCCTCGTCGTGGCATCGGGCGTGCTCGACGCCGTCGTGGACACCGCCCAGAACGCGCAGGGCCTGCAGGTGCAGACCCGGCTGGCCCGGCCCGTGCTCACGACCATGCACGCCGGCTGGAGCCTCGGAGCGGCCGCCGGCGCCGGGCTCGGTGCGGCGGTCATCACCGTGGGCGGCCCCACGGCCCTGCACCTGGGGCTCAACGGCGCCGTGTGCGTCGCGGTGCTGCTGGGGGTCCGGCGCCTGTTCCTGGCGGAGGCTCCCGCGGACTCGGCGCCCGCCCGCGGCGCCGCGGATCAGTCACCCGCGCCGTCGGAGACGTCCGCACCGGCCGCTCCGGGCACCCGGGCCCTCCCCCGCCGCGCCGCCGTGGCCGCGCTCCTGCCCGCCGTGGTGATCGGGATGGCCGGCTTCGGCGTGGAGGAGTTCGGCAACGCGTGGGCCACCCTGTTCCTGATCACCGAGCGCGGCCTGGACCCCGCCGCGGCGGTGCTCGGCGCGTCGACGCTGCTGGGTGCGCAGTTCGTCGGACGCCTCGCGGGCGACCGCACCCTCGCCGCCCTGGGACGCCGCGGGGCGCTGACGGCGGGGCTGGGCGCCGTCGTCGTGGGGCTGGGACTGGCCCTGGCTCCGCTGCCGGGGCCGGTGGCCGTGCCTGCCGCGTTCGCGGGGCTGGCGCTGGCGGGGCTGGGCTGCGCCGTGGTGGTGCCCGTGGCCTATGCGCTCGGCGACGAGGCGCCCGGACTCCGGCCGCAGACCGGGCTGGCGGTGACGAGCTGGTGCATGCGGCTGGCCGGGGTCGGGCTCAGCCCGGCGGTCGGGGCGCTGGCCGGCGCCGTCGGTCTGGCACCGGCGCTGGCGGTGTTCCTGGGCCTGGCCGCCGTCGGGGCGGTGCTGGCCACCCGGCTGCCCGCCGCCCCACAGAGTGGTCACGACACGCCGTCTCGCGAGGGTGCACGCGGCGTGTCGTGACCACTCTGTGCCGGGGCCCGGGGCCCGGGGTGCGGCAGGATCCGCTCAGTCGTCGTCGACCTCGCCGGCGAGGGCCTGGGCCGCCAGGTGCTCCTCGGTCGCGGCCTCCCAGATCTCCTTGGCGGCGGAGCCGTTGAGCAGCACGAGCAGCACGCCCACGATGATGTCCGCCCAGCCGGACGCCGTCAGGACCGTGATCCCGGACAGGGCGATCAGCACGGCGCCGGCCACGAGGTCGTTGCGCGCCGCGAGCCACGCCGCCCGGGTGAGGGAGCCGCCGTCGGTGCGGACGCGGGCCAGCAGGGCCACGCACACGAGGTTCACGAGGATCGAGCCGACGGCCACCCCCAGCAGAACGCCCGCGGCCGGCGGGTCGGGGTCCCCGACCTTCGTGGCCGCCATGACGAGCGCCGCCACGGCCGGCAGCACGATGATCCCGGCCATGACCTTGCCGATGACCGCCTGCCGGGCCGCCGTCCACCCGAGCGCCACAAAGATCAGCAGATTGACGGCGAAGTCCTCGAAGAAGTCCACGGAGTCCGCCACGAGGGCCACCGAGCCGATCCCCAGGGCCAGGATGATCTCGACCACCAGGTAGGCGCCGTTGAGCAGGGCCACCGCCAGGACCGTGCCCCGCAGGGCGCGGGCGCGCCGGCGGTCCGCTGCGGCCGCCCGGTTCACGCGCCCGGCGCGTCGTCGACGAACACGTACGTGTCCACCAGCGTCCGCGCCGCGTTGCCGCCGATGAGCCCGTCCACGATCCGCTCCAGCGGGGCCATCGCCTCGTCCACCTCGATCTGCACGGGGTACTGGGCCACGAGCAGCGCGAGCAGGTCGGCCACGGCCTGCAGCGCGTCCCCCTCCCCCAGGTCCGGGTCCCAGCCCACGAGCACGTCGGCCGGCGCGTCCTGGCGCTCCGGGGTGTAGGACACCGCGAACGCGCGGATGCGCCCGCCCTCGGCCTTCGGCGCGTCGCGGAGCACGACGGCGCCCGCGGCCCCGGTGGCCGGGCCCAGCAGCAGCTGCTGGGCGGCTCCGACGCTCAGGGTCGACGGGTCCCAGGCGTGCACGGCGTCGTAGAACGCGGTGACCGCCTGCGTCAGCTCGACGGAGCCGGTCGAGGCCTCCTCGAGGACCACGCCGTCCGGGTGCTCCTCCCCGCGCACGTCTGGCAGGCCGATGGCACCCGGGGCGATCGCGACGCGGCGGGAGCGCTGCACGGGGGTGAAGCCCTCGGCCACGAGGAACGCCTCGGTGCCGGCGGCCAGTGCGGCGGTCTGGGAGCGCACGGCGTCCGTGTCCACGGGCGGGCGGCCCGTCGCACCGTCGGCCTCGGTCTGCGGGTCGGCGCCGGTCACGCCGGGCACCAGGGCGTCCTTGGCGAACCGGGCCTTCAGGGCCGTCGTCGGGATGGCGCCGGCGGCGTGCGCCTCCGCGGCGAGCCCCCGCAGGGCCGCCACGAGCGCCCGGCCGATGCCCCGGCGCCGCTCGGCGGCCGCGGTCTCGACGTACAGCCACAACCGCCGCGGGTGCACGGACGAGGCATAGACGACGCCGGCCGCCACCGGCACGCCGGCGGCCTCGGCCACGAGCGCGCGGCGCCAGGGCCGTTCCGCGTCCTCGGCGAGCATCGCCCGGTCCTGGTGCTGCTGCGCGTTGGCCGGGTCGCCCCACACCTCGAGCAGAGCCAGGTCGTCCCCGGGCCGCCAGGGACGCAGCACGATCTCCCCGCCGGCGACCGCGGCGGAGTCGAACAGCGCGCCGCCGTCGTCATGCCCCGCGGCCCCGGCCGCTCCCGTCACGTCCCCGCTCACTTGACCAGGCGCTCCAGCAGGTAGGACTTCACCTGGGACAGGGCCACGCGCTCCTGGGCCATGGTGTCCCGCTCGCGGATGGTCACGGCCTGGTCCTCGAGGGTGTCGAAGTCCACGGTGATGCAGAACGGGGTGCCGATCTCGTCCTGGCGGCGGTAGCGACGGCCGATCGCACCGGAGTCGTCCGTCTCGATGTTCCAGAGGGTGCGCAGCTCCGCCGCGAGGGACTGGGTGGCCGGCTGCAGCTCGGGCTTCTTCGACAGCGGGAGCACGGCGGCCTTGACCGGGGCCAGGCGCGGGTCCAGCTTGAGCACGGTGCGCACGTCCACGCCGCCCTTGGCGTTCGGGGCCTCGTCCTCGGCATAGGCGTCCACGAGGAACGCCATCATGGCGCGGGTCAGGCCGAAGGACGGCTCGATCACGTACGGGGTGTAGTGCTCGTTGTTGGCCTGATCGAAGTACTGCATCTTGGTGCCCGAGTGCTCGGTGTGCCGCCCGAGGTCGTAGTCGGTGCGGTTCGCGATGCCCATCAGCTCGCCCCAGCCGTCGCCGCCGGTGAACCCGAAGTCGTACTCGAGGTCGATCGTGGCGTCCGAGTAGTGCGCCCGCTCGTCCGCGGGGACGTCGAGGCGGCGAAGGTGCGCCGGATCGATGCCGAGGTCGATGAACCAGTCCCAGCAGTCCTCCACCCAGCGGTCGAAGTGCTGCCGCGCCTCGGCCGGCGGCACGAAGTACTCGATCTCCATCTGCTCGAACTCACGGGTGCGGAAGATGAAGTTGCCCGGGGTGATCTCGTTGCGGAACGCCTTGCCGATCTGGCCGATGCCGAACGGCGGCTTCTTCCGGGCCGCGCCCAGCACGTTGAGGAAGTTCACGAAGATGCCCTGCGCCGTCTCCGGGCGCATGTAGTGCAGGCCCTCCTCGTTGTCCACGGGGCCGAGGTAGGTCTTGACCAGGCCCGAGAACAGCTGCGGCTCGGTCCAGGCGCCCTTGGTTCCGCAGTCCGGGCACACGATCTCGGCCATGCCCTCGGCCGGCCGGCCCTTCTTGGCCTCGAACCCCTCGAGCAGGTGGTCCTGGCGGTGGCGCCTGTGGCACTGGGTGCACTCCACGAGCGGGTCGGTGAAGGTCTCGACGTGGCCGGAGGCCTCCCACACCGCGCGCGGCAGGATGATGGAGGAGTCCAGGCCCACCATGTCCTCACGGGAGCGCACGAAGGTCTTCCACCACTCGGCCTTGATGTTCTCCTTCAGCTCCACGCCCAGGGGCCCGTAGTCCCACGCGGAGCGCGAACCGCCGTAGATCTCACCGGCCTGGAACACGAAGCCTCGGCGCTTGGCGAGGTTGATGACGTTGTCCAGCGGGGACTTGGCAGCCATGGGGGCATCACTTCCGTACTCATCGGCGGGGCGGGAGGGGATCACGACGACGACGGCACCCGGCCGCCTCCGACGCGGCGGGCCCGTTCCGGCGCGGCGCGCCGGTCGATCCCGTCCAGCCTACCGGCCATGATGGACACCATGACCGAGACGAACGCACCCGACGCCCAGCCCCTGCCCATCCGTGATGAGTCCATCCGCCTCGGCCAGGCGCTCAAGCTCGCCTCCCTCGTGGAGGACGGGGCCATGGCCCGCGACGTCGTCACCGACGGGCTCGTCACCGTCAACGGCGCGGTGGAGACGCGCCGCGGCGCCCAGCTGCACGACGGGGACGTCGTCGAGTTCGCCGGCGAGGCGTTCGTCGTCCAGGCCGGGCAGGCCTGAGCCGACGCCGCGGCGGGCGGCCGCGGCGCCGTCGTCGAGCAGGTCCGGTGGTTCAGCCGCGGGGCGGCACCATGTGGGCGAGGTACTCCTTCACGTGGCCCAGCTCCTGCTCGTTGATCGCGTGGCCGAGCCCGGCGTAGACGATCTTCATGAGGTCCACGTGGGCGTTCAGCCAGGCATGGGTCTCCTCGACCCGGGGATCGGAGATGATCGGGTCCTCCTGACCGCGGCCCCAGAAGACCTTCGGTCGGACGCGGGCGACGTCGTCGTCGCGGGTGAACAGCTCGCGCAGCCGCGGCTCGGTGAGCTCCGGGTCCACCACGAAGCCGGACAGCGCCACGGTGCACGCGTAGGCCTCCGGGTCCAGGCGCAGCAGCGACGTGGCCATCGCCATGCCCTGTGAGAAGCCCAGCAGGGAGACGGTGCGGAAGTCCCCGCGCACGGCCTGCACCCAGGCGTGCAGGGCCTCGACGGCCTCGCGGACCGGCTCGGCGGTGGAGCCCAGCTCGCCCGTGACCGGGTCCTGGGAGAGCGGGAACCAGGCGTGGGAGCCCGGCTGCAGGGGCAGGGGCGCGCGCACGGCGGCCACCGTGAGGTGCTCGGGCAGGTGCGGGACGAGGCCGAACAGGTCGTCCTCGTTCGCGCCGTAGCCGTGCAGGACGATCAGCAGGTCCTCGGTGCGCGCGCCCTCGGGGCGGGACCAGCGGACGACGGGCTCGACGGCGGGGGTGGGGTTCGCGTTCACGCCCGCCAGCCTAGCGAGCGGCGGGGTCGGCCCCTCCCGGAGGTTGACCCCTCCCGCGCGACGCGGGCAGAATCCTACCCGTGGGTAACCCATCCTCCTCCCAGCCTCCGCACGCCTCCGACGCGACCCCGGTCGACGACCCCGCCGCCCATCCGTGGCGCCGCTACGTGGCCATCGGGGACTCGTTCTCCGAGGGCATCGGCGACCCGGACCCGGACCGCCCCGGCTACCACCGCGGCTGGGCCGACCGCCTGGCCGAGGAGCTCTCCCGCCTGACGCCGCCCGGTGAGGACCTGGCCTACGCCAACCTGGCGGTCCGCGGGAAGCTGCTGGACCAGATCGCCGAGGACCAGGTCGAGCCGGCGATCGCCCTGCGGCCGGACCTCATCAGCGTCTGCGCGGGCGGCAACGACATCCTGCGCGGCGCGGACCCGGACGAGATCGCGGTCCGGCTGGACGCCGTCGTCGAACGCCTGGCCTCCGACGGCGCCACCGTGCTGCTGTTCAACGCGACCGACGTGAAGGGCACGCCCGTCATCGGCCGCATCCGCGGCACCGTGGCGATCTACAACGAGAACGTGCGCACCATCGCGCTGCGGCACGACGCCGTGGTGCCGGACATGTGGTCGCTCAAGGACCTCGCCCGGCGGGAGATGTGGGCCGAGGACCGCCTGCACTTCTCTGCGCTCGGCCACCACACGATCGCCGCGATGGTGCTGGACACCCTCGGCGTGGAGCACGGCCTGGAGCACCTGCGCCTGGCCCCGCCGGCGCCGCGCACGTGGCGCGAGGCCCGCGCGTCGGACGCCGCGTGGGTGCGCACGCACCTGGCGCCGTGGGTGGTCCGCCGCATCCGCGGCGTCTCCTCCGGCGACGGCGTCACGGCCAAGCGCCCCGTCCCCGAGCCGCTCTTCGGCGCGCCGATGCCGCAGGGCTCAGACCACACCGAGCCGCTGGACGTCGTCGAGTCCTGAGCCCGGCCGGCGGGGGCCGGTGGCCGTTTCCCGAACGAAAGTGCCGCGACACGCCGCCGTTTCCCGAACGAAAGTTCAGAGGGCGAGGGCGCGCTTGAGCGCGTCGGCCACCTGGCCGTACTCGGTGAGGAAGCCGTCGTGGCCGATGGGCGAGGCGATCGTGTGCACCGGCGGCCGCGCGGGCAGCGCCGCCGCGAGCGCCTCGGACTCGGCCGGCAGGTAGAGCCGGTCCGAGTCGACGGCGGCCACGAACGCCCGACCCCGGTAGTCCGCGAGCGCCGCCGCCACGCCGCCGCGCCCGCGCCCGACGTCGTGGCCCATGAGGGCCTCGGTGACCACGAGGTAGGAGTTCGCGTCGAACCGGTCGGTGAGCTTGGCCGCCTGGTGGTCCAGGTAGGACTCCACGGCATAGCGCCCGCGCCCGCCGGGCACCCCGACGACGGCGCCGAACGGGTCCTCGACGCCCTGCGGTTCCCGGCCGAACCGCTGGCCGAGTTCGCCGGCCGTGCGGTAGGTGGTGTGGGCGATGCGCCGGGCGATGCCCAGGCCGGCCACGGGGCCGGGGCCGGGGTAGTAGTCGCCGCCCTGGAAGTCCGGGTCGAGGCGGATGGCCGCGGTCTGCGCCTGCCCCCACGCGATCTGGTCGGCGGAGGAGGCCGCGGTGGCGGCCAGCACACCCACCCCGGCGACGCGCGCGGGGTGGGTCGCGGCCCACTCGAGGGCGCGGGCCCCGCCCATCGATCCGCCGATCACGGCGCGCCAGGCGCCGATCCCGAGGTGGTCGGCCAGGCGCCGCTCGGCCTCGACCGCGTCCCGCAGCGTGAGGAACGGGAACCGGGAGCCCCAGGGCCGCCCGTCGGGGGCCGGCGTCGAGGGCCCGGTGGAGCCGTGGCAGCCGCCGATCATGGCGGGGGCGACCACGAACCACCGGTCCGTGTCCACGGCGCGGCCCGGGCCGACGAGGGCGTCCCACCAGCCCGGCGTCGGGTCCTCCTCGTGCGCGGCCACGTGCGCGTCGCCGGTGAGGGCGTGCAGCACGAGCACGGCGTTGGAGCCGTCGGCGGCGAGGGTGCCCCAGGTCTCGTAGGTCAGCTCGACGTCGGGCAGCAGCCCGCCGGTCTCGGTGTGCAGCTCGCCGACCCGCAGGCGGTGGCGGCCGCCGCGGGGCAGCGCGGTCCGCGACGGACGCGTGGCGACGGCGGTCATGCCCGCTCCCCCGCGTCGTCGTCGCCGCGGCGGGCGGCGGCCGCGAAGCCGCGTTCCAGGTCGGCGAGGATGTCCTCGACGTCCTCCACGCCGAGCGACAGCCGCACCAGGCCGGGGGTGACGCCGGCGGCGCGCTGCTCGTCGTCGGTGAGCTGGGAGTGGGTGGTCGAGGCCGGGTGCACCACGAGCGAGCGGACGTCGCCGATGTTGGCCACGTGGTGGTGCAGGGTGAGCCCGTCCACGAACGCGGCCCCGGCCTCGCGGCCGCCCGCGATCTCGAAGGAGACGAACGCGCCCGCGCCCTTCGGCAGGTAGCGCTGGGCCCGCTCGTGCCACGGGCTGGACTCCAGGCCGGCGTAGACCACGTGCTCGACGTCGTCGCGGCCCTCCAGCCAGCGCGCCACCGCGGCCGCGTTGGCCACCTGCCGCTCCATGCGCAGGGACAGGGTCTCCAGGCCGAGGTTCACCAGGAACGCGTTGAACGGGGAGATGGCCGAGCCGTAGTCGCGCAGCAGCTGCACACGCGCCTTGAGGATGAAGGCCAGGTTGGCGCCGAGCGGCGAGCCCACCCCGAGGTCCCGCGCGTAGACGAGGCCGTGGTACGACTCGTCCGGCTCGTTGAAGCCGGGGAAGCGCTCGGCGTGCTGCGCGTAGTCGAACGTGCCGGCGTCGACGATCACGCCCGCGATGGCCGCGGCGTGCCCGCCGAGGTACTTCGTGGCGGAGTGGGTGACGACGTCGGCGCCGTGCTCGATGGGCCGCAGCAGGTAGGGGGTGGCCAGCGTGTTGTCCACGATCAGCGGCACGCCGGCCTCGTGGGCGGCGTCGGCGACGGCGCGCACGTCCAGGACGTCGCCGCGCGGGTTGCCGAGGGTCTCGCCGAAGAACGCCTTGGTGTTCGGCCGGACGGCGGCGCGCCAGGACTCGATGTCGTCCGGGTCGGTCACGAACGTCGTCTCGACGCCGACCTTGGCGAGGGTGTGCTTGAACAGGTTCTGCGTGCCGCCGTAGAGGCTGGCCGAGGCGACCACGTGGTCGCCGGCGCCGGCGACGTTGAGGATCGCGAACGTGGTCGCCGCCTGACCGGAGGCCAGCAGCAGCGCGCCCACACCGCCCTCGAGCGCGGCGATCTTCTCCTCCACCGGGCCCTGCGTCGGGTTGCCGATGCGGGTGTAGAGCGGGTCGAGGTCCTGGAGGGCGAACCGGTCCGCGGCCACCTGGGCGGACGGGAAGTCGTACGAGGTGGTCTGGAAGATCGGCAGGGCGGTCGCACCGAAGGCGTGCTGGCCGACGGCGACGCCCGCGTGGACCTGCGCGGTGGAGAAGCCCCAGGCGTCGGGGGTCGGGGTGGGCTGGTCGGTCATGGCGGACCCTCCTGAAGGGTTCAGGGGCCGGACCCGGCCGCCCCGCCCGCCGGCCGACGTGTCGATCCGGAGACCGACGTCGTCGAGGTGCCGGAGATGACCCGGCGCCGTCGAGAGGGGCCGTGGGATCGGCCCGCGCTTGCCGGCGTCCGTTGTGGGGCCGGCCTGGTCGTCACCCGGGGCACCCCACCGCGGAAGGAGGGTTGCCGGTCAGCATGCCGGGGCCTGTTGCTGACTCTCGTGACCGTGTCTCCGAGTGTAGCCCGCCGCCCCGCCACGATTTCGTCACGCGTGTCACACGCGGATACGCTCTCCGCACGGGGCGCCCGACCCGTCAAGGGCTCGACGCCCCTCGACTCGCACCAGGTCAACCCCCGGGGCAGCCCGGGAACGGAGAGGAACAGCGCAGTGCACACCTGTCGCATGGACCACGTGTCCTACGCCGCCGGCCCCGAGGGCCTGGACGCCACGGTCGCCCGCATCGCCGAGACGCTGGGCATCGAGCGGATCAAGGGCGGTGTCCACCCACGTTTCGGCACCCAGAACGCGCTCTTCCCCATGACGGAGGGGCAGTATCTGGAGGTCGTCGAGGCCCTGGACCACCCGGCCTCCCTCAGCGCGCCGTTCGGCCAGCTCGTGCGCGCCCGCACCGAGCAGGGCGGCGGCTGGATGAGCTGGGCCGTGGCCACCCCGGACATCGGCCGGTTCGAGCGCCGCCTCGGCCGCGAGGCCGTCCCCGGCAACCGTCGCTTCCCGGACGGACGCGAGCTGTCCTGGCGGCAGATCGGCATCAAGGGGACCCTCGCGGACCCGCAGCTGCCGTACATCCTGCGCTGGGCCGACGGCCAGGAGGACATGCACCCCTCGCAGGCGGCCGAGCCGCAGGCCACCATCGAGCACCTGAACATCGCCGGCTCCCCCGAGCGCCTGGCCGAGTGGCTCGGCGGCGAGGACGAGGACGGCCAGGTCCAGGACGTGAACATCGAGTACGTCGCGCCCTCCGGCACCCCGGGCATCGTCTCGGTCACCTTCCGCACCCCGAAGGGTGAGATCACGCTCTGAGCGCGGGGGCGGGGCCGCTCAGCCGAGCAGCCCCGCCCGCGCCAGCAGCGGGTAGCCGACGAACCCGACGGCGTCCAGCAGCGCGTGCGCGATGACCAGCGGCATCACCCGGCGCACCCGCAGGAACACGAGCGCGAACACCACGCCCATCAGGGCGTTGCCCACGCCCGGCCCGATCCCCTGGTACAGGTGGTACGCCCCGCGCAGCAGCGCGAGGGCGAACACCACGACGGCCGCGCGGGTCGGCAGGTACAGCCCCTCGGCGCTCACCCACGACGACGGCACGGCCGGCGCCGGATCGTGCGCCAGCCCCGCGGCGCGCAGCCGCTGCAGATACCCGAGCCGGTCGACGAGCCAGGCGCCCACGATGACCTCCTCCAGCAGTCCGTGCCGCAGCGCCGAGAGCAGCAGGACCGGCACCTGGTACCAGCTCTGACCGAGCGCCGAGCCGACGATCGCCGTCGTGATCCCCAGGGCCCGGCCGGCGGCGTAGACGCCGAGCGTGCCCAGCCCGATGGCCGCGAACAGGCCCAGGCCCCAGGCCAGGTCGCGGCCGGGGCGGCGCAGGTCGAGGCCGAGCACCCGGAACGGGTTCCGGCCGCGCAGGTGCATCAGGTGCAGCACGAGGGCCACCGGCACGAGCGCGAACCCGATGCCGAGCAGCTGGTAGGTCAGGTCGAACACCCAGCGGTCGGCCAGGGCCGGGTTGAGGACGGTGGTCTGCTCGCCGAGCGGGGCCTGGGTGGCCTTGTCGATGAGCTGGACGATCGCGTAGACCGCCGACTTCCCCAGGGAGAGGCCGAGGACGATCGCGATCTCCCACCGCACCGTGTGCGCCGACGGGGCGGGCAGCGCGGGGGCGGGTCGGACGGCCGGGGCGCGGGACGTGCGCGGGGTGGCAGGCATGCCCTCCAGTATCCGCCCGCCCCCTCTCCCCCCGGGCGCTTTCGAACGTGGGGTAGGGCCTATCTCCCGTTCGAAAGCCCCCATTCCCCCGATGTCACGTTCGAAAGTCCGGGAGGACGGAGGGAGGGTTAGCGTGGTCGTGTGGTCTCCCCGCCTGCCCCCAGCGAGTTCGAGCTGGTCCACCGCGCCCTGCAGCACCTCCGTGCCGGCCTCGACCCCGCCCTCGCCCGCCGGCTCCGCGCGGCCGACTGGTCCGGCGCGTCCGTGGAGGAGGGCGGACAGTTCCACCGCGTGCTCGTGCTCGAAGACGTCGGCGTCCTCCGGATGACGCGTGCCCACGAGGTCGGCGCCGCCCCCGCCGCGCGGTGGGCGCCCGAGCGGGACCCCGCGGCGCACCTGCCCCGCCGCCTGACCTTCCTCGACGGGCTCGCCGCGGCCCTGGCCGAACGCGACGTGCCGTGGGCCGTCCCGGTCGCCCTCTCGGACCCCGTCCCCGCGGGCCCGGGCGCCGCGGTGCTGCAGCGCTTCCTCCCGGGCGGCCCGCACCCGCCGCACGAGGGCGATCCGGCCGTGCTGCGCGGCGTCCTCGACGACCTCGCCGCCGTGGACGTCACCGACCCACGGATCGCCCCGCACCTCGGCCGCCCGTTCGCCTTCCGCGGCCCGTGGACGCCGGAGCGCGCCCGGCACGTCGCGGCGCTGCCGGGGGCGGTCGCCGCGCGCCTGGGCGCGTGGGAGGGGCACGACGTCGACGCGCGGCTGGGCGCCGAGGCGTGGCCGGACGCGGTGGCCGCCCTCGCGGACGCGGTGACGGCCTGGACCGCCGCGCCGCCCGTGCCGCCGTCGCTCGTGCACGGCGACCTGGCCGGGCACAACATGCGCTGGCGCGCCGTGCCCGAGGACGAGGACCCGCGCGCCCCGCTGCGCTGGGCGCTGGCCGGGGTGCTGGACTGGGACCTCGCGTGCGCGTGGGACCCCGCCCTCAATGTCGCCTACCTGGCGCTGTGGCACGGCGAGGAGAAGGTGCCCGACCTGGCCCGGGACGCGGCCGAGGCCCGCCGGGCGCGCGTGTGGCTCGGGGCGATGGCCCTGGAGACGCTCGACGACGCGGCGGCCCGGGACGCGATCGTCGGCGGGCTGGCCGCGGGGTCCTGGCGGCGCCTGCTGCGCAAGACCCTGCCCCGCGTGGCGCGGGCCCTCACCGCCCTGGACGGCTGAGGGCCCGCGCGGTCGTCAGGACACGCCCAGGCGCTCCAGGACGATCTCGCGGACGCGGCCGGCGTCGGCCTGCCCACGGGTGGCCTTCATGACCGGGCCGATCAGGGCGCCGACGGCGGCCATCTTGCCGCCCTTGATCTTCTCGGCCACGTCCGGGTTGGCGGCGATCGCGGCGTCGACGGCCTCCGTGAGCGCGCCGTCGTCGGACACCACGGCCAGGCCCTTCGCCGAGACGACCTCCTTGGGGGCGCCCTCGCCGTCGGCCACCAGACCGAGCACCTGCTTGGCGATCTTGTCGTTGATCGTCTTGGCGGCGATCAGCTCCTCGATCTCCACCACGTGGGCCGGGGTGATCCCCAGCTGGGCGACGGCGACCTCGCGGACGTTCGCCAGGCGGGCGATCTCGCCCATCCACCACTTGCGGGCGGCCGCCGCGGAGGCGCCGGCCTCCACGGTCGCGACGATCTCGTCCAGGACGCCGGCGTTGACGACGTCGCGGAACTCCTCGTCCGAGAAGCCCCACTCGGCCTTGAGCCGCTTGTTCCGCACGGCCGGCAGCTCGGGCATGGCCGCGCGCACGCGCTCGACCCACGCGGCGTCCACGTGCACCGGCACGAGGTCCGGCTCCGGGAAGTACCGGTAGTCGTCCGCGTCCGACTTCGGGCGGCCCGAGGTGGTGCTGCGGGTGTCCTCGTGCCAGTGGCGGGTCTCCTGCGTCACGGTGCCGCCCGCGGCGAGCACCGCGGCCTGGCGCTGGATCTCGTGGGTGACCGCGTGCTGCACGGCGCGCGTGGAGTTCACGTTCTTCGTCTCGGTGCGGGTGCCGAACTCGGTGGCGCCCTTGGGCATCAGCGAGACGTTCGCGTCGCAGCGGACGTTGCCGCGCTCCATCCGCGCGTCGGAGATGTCGATGGCCTGCACGATGTCCCGGATCGCGGTGACGTAGGCGCGGGCCAGCTCGGGGGCCCGCGCGCCGGCGCCGACGATCGGCTTGGTGACGATCTCGATGAGCGGCACGCCCGCGCGGTTGTAGTCGACGAGGGACGCGGAGGCGCCCTGGATCCGTCCGGAGCCGCCCACGTGGGTGAGCTTGCCGGCGTCGTCCTCGAGGTGCGCGCGCTCGATCTCCACGCGGAAGACCTCACCGTCCTCCAGCTCGACGTCCAGGTGGCCGTCGAAGACGATCGGCTCGTCGTATTGGGAGGTCTGGAAGTTCTTCGGCGTGTCCGGGTAGAAGTAGTTCTTCCGCGCGAACCGGCAGGTCTCGGCGACCTGCGCGTCCAGGGCCACGCCCAGGCGGATCGCGTACTCCACGACCTCGCGGTTGAGCACCGGCAGGGTGCCGGGCAGGCCGAGGTCGAGCGGGGTCACGTTGGTGTTCGGCTCGTCGCCGAACGCGTTGGGCGCCGAGGAGAAGATCTTCGTGGCGGTGTTCAGCTCCACGTGCACCTCGAAGCCCAGCACGGGGTCGAAGCGCTCCATCGCCTCCGCGAAGTCCATGGTCTGCTCTGCGTGGCTCATGCCCGGCCTCCTGCCGTGGTCGCGGTGGTGGCGCGCTGCGCGCCCTTCTCCAGCTCGGGGGCCTCGGCCCACACCGGCCCGCCCCGGCGCTCCCCGACGAGACGCTCGAGCGCGGCGCCGGCCTCGTACAGGCGGGCGTCCTGGCGCGCTGGCGCCATCAGCTGCAGGCCGTAGGGCAGCCCGTCGACGACGCCGCCCGGCACGGACATGCCCGGGATGCCGGCGAGGTTGGCCGGGATGGTGGCCAGGTCGTTGACGTACATGGTCATCGGGTCGTCCGTCTTGGCGCCCAGCTCGAACGCCGGGGTCGGCGCGGTGGGCGTGAGGATGACGTCCACCTGCTCGAAGGCGCGGGCGAAGTCCTCCTGCACGAGCGTGCGGACCTTCTGCGCGGAGCCGTAGTAGGCGTCGTAGTAGCCGGCGGACAGCGCGTAGGTGCCCAGGATGATGCGGCGCTTGACCTCGGCGCCGAAGCCGGCGGCGCGGGTGGCGCCCATGACCTGCTCGATCGTGCCGCCGCCGTCGGGCACCACGCGGTGGCCGTAGCGGACGCCGTCGAAGCGGGCCAGGTTGGAGGACGCCTCCGAGGGCATGATCAGGTAGTACGCCCCGAGGGCGGCGTCGAAGCTGGGGCAGGAGACCTCCACGATCTCCGCGCCGGCCTCACGCAGGGCGGCGACGTGCTCGTCGAAGCCGGCCCGGATGCCCGGGTGGAACGCGTCCGCCGGCAGGTCCGTCACGACGCCGACGCGCAGCCCCGCCAGGTCGCGGCCACGGGCCGCGGCGGTCAGGTCCGCCGGCGCGTCGGCCAGGGACGTGGAGTCCTGCGGGTCGTGGCCGGCGATGACCTGCTGCAGCGCCGCGGCGTCGGCCACGGTGCGGGCGGCGGGGCCGATCTGGTCCAGCGAGGAGGCCATCGCGATCAGGCCGTAGCGGGAGACGGCGCCGTAGGTGGGCTTCACGCCGACCGTGCCGGTGAACGCGGCGGGCTCACGCACGGAGCCGCCCGTGTCCGAGCCGAGGGCGAAGGGGGCCAGGAAGGCGGCCACGGCGGCCGCCGACCCGCCGCCCGAGCCGCCGGGCACGCGGTCCCCGTCCCACGGGTTGCGGGTGACGCCGAACGCGGAGTGCTCGGTGGAGCCGCCCATCGCGAACTCGTCGAGGTTGGTCTTGCCGAGGATCGGCAGGCGGGCCTCACGGAGGCGGGCCACCACCGTGGCGTCGTACGGGCTGAGCCAGCCCTCGAGCATGCGGGAGGCGGCCGTGGTCGGCTGGCCGCGCGTGACGATGTTGTCCTTCACGGCCACGGGCACACCGGCCAGCGGGTGCAGGGCGTCGGCCTCGGGGCCGCCGGCGGCGCGGATCGCGTCCACCTCGGCGGCGACGGCGAGGGCCTCGTCCGTGTTCACGTGGAGGTAGGCGCGCACGCCGCGGTCGCCGTCGGCGTCGGCGCGCACGTCGCCGTCGTGGGCCGCGATGCGGTCCAGGTGGGCCTGGACGAGCTCCACGGAGGTGGTGGTGCCGGCGCGCAGGCGCTCGGCCATCTGCAGCGCGGTGAGCCGGACGAGCTCGTCGGCGCCGAGGGTCGCGTTCACGTCGAACGTCTCGGTCATGGGGGTGATCACTCTCCGTCCAGGATGGCGGGGACCTTGAACTGGCCGTCCTCGGAGTCCGGCGCCTGGTCGAGGGCCTCCTCCTGCGTGAGCATGCCGGCCGGCACGTCCTCGCGGAACACGTTCTCCAACGCGATGGGGTGGGACGTCGGCGTCACGTCGTCGCCCGCGGCGGCCTGGACCGCGGAGACGTGCTCCAGGATCTTCTCCAGGTCGCCGGACATCGTGTCCAGCTCCTCGTCGGTCATCCGGATGTGGGCCAGGCGAGCCAGATGCTCCACCTGATCCCGGGTGATCTCAGGCATGGATCTCCTCGTGTGACGGGTCGGGGCGGGGTGGACGACGCCGGCGCGGCGGCGGCCACATCGGGGTCGAGTCTAGTGCCGGGGCCTGCCCGGCTGCCGCCACCACTTCGGGGCGGGAAATCCACCCCACCACGGCTCCCCGGGCCCGCATGACAGGGATTTCCCGCCCCGAATGGGGTCCCGGCGCCGATGTCCCGCCCGGGGTCAGTCCAGCGCGAGCCGGTAGACGAGGAACGGGCCGGTCTCGTCGGCCGGGTCGAGGTCCGGCACCACGTCCGCGAGGAGCCAGTCCCGCTCCGGGACGCGCACGAAGCCGGCGCGCTCGTACATCCGGTGGGCGTCGGTCATGGAGGGCATGGTGGTCAGCACGACGGCGTCCACGCCCTCCTCGGCGCGGGCCCGCGCCACGATCTCGGCCAGCAGGGCGCCGCCCACCCCGCGGCGGTGGAACCGCGGGTGCACGGCGAGCATGCGGAACTCGTACTCCCCGTCGCCGGAGGTCTCGGCCAGGGGCGAGCCGGGCGGGGTGAGCACCACGGACCCGGCCACCTCGCCGTCGACCTCGGCCACGAGCACCTCCGCGCGGCCGGCCCGGTCGGCCACGTCCATGAGGGTCTTCACGTAGGCGTCGTCGGGGGCGATGTGGCCGCCGTCGACATAGGACGCCAGGGTGAGCTCGGCGACCGCCTCGTGGTCCTCGGGGCGCAGCGGGCGGACGAGGGGGCTCATGCGTCGCCTCCGGCGTGCTGGCGCAGCGTGTCCTTCAGGCGGGCGCGGGTCGCGTCCGTGGCCACGACGTAGTCGCGCCGGCGCAGCCAGGCGGTGGGCACGGCCTGGTGGGGGTGGCCGTCGCGCGCCTCGTGCAGCCCCTCGAGGGCGGCCGCCGCCTCCGGCTCCTGCCAGATGTTCACCCAATGCACGCGGTCCCGCTCCTCGGCGGTGAGGACCTTGAGCAGCGTCATGCAGTACTGGCAGCCCGGCCGCCAGAACACCACCACGCCGCCCGCGTCCAGCGTGCCCTGCGCCTGCGCGAAGGGCCGCGAGCGCACGCGGGTGGCGCGCAGGTACGGGAGCATCAGCAGGACCATCAGCACCGCGGACACGATCACGGCGACGTTCTGCCGTGCCGTGCCCCAGGCCGCGAACGCGATCCCCGCGCCGATGAAGACCGCCGGGTAGGCCCACGGGTGGCCGAGCAGCCGCCTCACGCCACCGCCTCCCTCGCGCGGGCCAGGGCCGCGGGGTCCACGTCACCGGCCACCATCCAGTCCGGGTGGGCGGCGCCGTCGCCGGAGGCGGGGCGGGTGACGGGCACGCCGGCCTCCTCGGCGATCAGCGCGCCGGCCGCCCAGTCGTACTCCTGCGTGCCGTACTCGGCGTAGGCGTCCAGGGTGCCGTCGGCCACCATGCACAGGTCCAGTGCCGCCGAGCCGATCCGCCGCACGTCCCCGAAGGTCGGCAGCAGTGCCTCGAGCGCGGCCAGCTGGAGCCGGCGGCGCTGGGGCTGGTACCCGAAGCCGGTGGCGAGCAGCCGCCCCGAGCGGCCGGGCACGGGACCGGTGAGCCGCACGGGGGCGGCGTCCCGGTCGGGCACGTCCACGCCCGCCGTCGTCGCGTCCGCGGTGCTGAAGGCGCCCCGGCCCGCGCTCGCGAACCAGGTGCGCCCCAGCGCGGGCGCCGCCACGACGCCGGCCAGCCAGCGTTCGCTGCCCTCGGCCACCCCCAGCAGGTCGGCGGTCTCGGTGTCCGCCGGGCCGGTGACGGCCACCGAGGTGCAGAACTGCGGGAGGCCGCGCACGAAGTTGGTGGTGCCGTCCAGCGGGTCGATGGACCAGCGGTACCCGGACGGCTCGGCCGGAAGGGTGGCGCCGTACTCCTCTCCGGTGATCTCGTCCGAGGGGCGGTAGCCGGCGATGACCTGCCGGACGGCCTGCTCGGCGCGGCGGTCGTAGTCGGTGACCCAGTCGGAGCCGGAGGACTTCGTCTGCGCGCCGATCTCCTCGATGCCCAGCGGGACGGCCGGGTGGTGACCGGTCCAGCGCCGGGCCAGGACGTCCGCGCCGGCGCGCGCGGCGGCCTTGGCGACCACGAGCAGGCCCGGGACCGTGGTGCGCGCGCTCATGCCGAGGCCTCCCCGTCTGCGGCGTCGTCGGTGGCGTCGTCCGTGTCCGCCGGGCGCACGGCGTCCGGGCCGCCGGCCAGCAGCGCCGTGAACCCGGCCTCGTCCAGCACGGGCACGCCGAGGGACTGCGCCTTGTCCAGTTTGGAGCCGGCGGCGTCGCCGGCCACCAGGAAGTCGGTCTTCTTGGACACGGACCCGGAGGCCTTGCCGCCGCGCACGAGGATCGCCTCCTTCGCGGAGTCGCGGGAGAAGCCCTCGAGCGAGCCGGTGACCACCACGGTCAGGCCCTCGAGCGTGCGCGGGGTGGACTCGTCCTGCTCGTCCTCCATGACCACGCCCGCCGCGGCCCACCGGTCCACGATCTCCCGGTGCCAGTCCTCGGCGAACCACTCGATGAGCGCGTCCGCGATGATCGGGCCGACGCCGTCGATCTCGGCCAGCCGGTCCCGGTCGCCGGCCTCGGCCGCCGCGCGCAGCGCCGCCATCGAGCCGAACGCCGTGGCCAGCGAGCGGGCCGCCGTCGGGCCCACGTGTCGGATGGACAGCGCCACGAGGGTGCGCCACAGCGGCTGGGACTTGGCCTTCTCGAGCTCGTCGAACAGGCGCAGCGTGTTGGCCGTGGGCGCGGACGGTCTCTTCGCGGTGCCGGCGGTGAAGAAGTACGGCTTGAGCGTGAACACGCCCGAGGGCACCATGCGGCCGTCCACCTTCGTGCGGCCCTCGCGCCACACCCGCACCGCGCCGAGGGAGCGCTGCAGGTCCGTCAGCCCGTCCTCGCCGCGCGGGCCCGTGATCTCCTCCGGCGTGCCGGAGGCGAGGTCGAAGATCTGCGCCTCCGCCGTGATGGGGCCGGGACCCTCGGGCCGCACGTGTCCCTCGTGCTCGGCCGGGTCCTCGCCGGGGCCCTGGACGAGCCAGCGGGCGGCCTCCTCGCCGAGCGCCTCCACGTCGAACGCGCCGCGGCTGGCCAGGTGCTCGACGCGGCCGGCCAGCTGGGCCGGACAGGAGCGGGCGTTGGGACAGCGCAGGTCCACGTCCCCCTCCTTGGCCGGGGCCAGCGCCGTGCCGCACGAGGGGCAGTGCGCGGGCATGACGAACTCGCGCAGCTCCCGGCCCGCCTCGATCGCCTTCTCGCGCAGCGGCAGCACGGGGCCCACGACCTCGGGGATCACGTCCCCGGCCTTGCGCACCACCACGGTGTCCCCGATCAACACGCCCTTGGCCTTGACCACGTCCTGGTTGTGCAGGGTGGCCAGGGAGACGGTGGACCCGGCCACGGTGACCGGCTCCATCACCGCGAACGGGGTCACCCGCCCGGTGCGGCCCACCGAGACCGCGATGTCCCGCAGCAGCGTGTGCACCTCCTCCGGCGGGTACTTGTACGCCGCGGCCCAGCGGGGCACGCGGGAGGTGTGGCCGAGGTAGCGCTGGTCCGCGAACGCGTCCGCCTTCAGCACGATGCCGTCGATCTCGTGGATCAGCTCGTGCCGGCGCCGGCCGTACTCCTCGATCACCGCGACGACGGCGGCCAACGCCTCCTCGTCCGCGCCCTCCACCCGGCGGGTGTAGGGGCTCACGGGCAGGCCCCAGCCCGCGAGCGCGTCGTACACCTCGTGCTGGGACTCCAGCCCGAACGCCTCGACCGAGCCGACGCCGTGCACGAACATGGCCAGCGGGCGCTGCGCGGTGACCGCCGGGTCCTTCTGACGCAGGGCACCGGCGGCGGCGTTGCGCGGGTTCGCGAACGGCGGCTGGCCCTCCTCCGCACGACGCGCGTTGAGCTCGGCGAAGGCGGCGGAGGACATGAACACCTCGCCGCGCACCTCGAACTCGGCGGGCCAGCCCTCGCCGGAGAGCTCGTGCGGGATGTCCCCGATGGTGCGCACGTTGGCGGTGACGTCCTCGCCCGTGACGCCGTCGCCGCGGGTGGCGGCCTGCACGAGCCGCCCGTCCCGGTAGCGCAGGGCGACGGCGAGCCCGTCGATCTTCACCTCCACGAGCCAGCGGGGCGCCACGCCCGGCCGCACCTGCGTCAGGGCCTGCGCCGCGCGGCGGAACCAGACCTCGAGCTCCTCGACGGAGAACAGGTCCTCGAGCGAGTACATGCGGGCCCCGTGCCGAACGGGGGCGAACGCCTCCGAGACCTCGCCGCCGACCTCCTGCGTGGGCGAGTCGTTGGCCACGAGCTCGGGGTGCAGGGCCTCGAGGTCCTCGAGGCGGCGGTACAGCACGTCGTACTCGGCGTCCGAGATCTCCGGGGCGTCCCGCTGGTAGTAGGCGGTCCGGGCGGCGCGGACCCGCTCCACGAGGTCCTCGTACTCCTCCCGCAGGTCCGCGGCGGGGATGTCCTGCGGATCGGGCTGGGCGGCGGATTCCTTGGGGGTGCTCACCCGGCCCAGCGTAGTCGGCGTCCCGGACGGCGCACCCGGGTCAGGGGATGCGCACGAGCACCGCCGTGACGTTGTCCCGGCCGCCGCGCCACAGAGCGGCGCCGATGAGCTTCTCGAGGGCGTCCTCGAGGGTGCCGGCGTCGTCGATCAGTGCGCGGATCTCCTCGTCCAGCAGCTCGCCGGTCAGGCCGTCGCTGCACAGCAGGACGAGGTCCCCGGAGGCGAGGGGGATCTCGGCCACGTCCACCGTGAGCGCCTCGCGCGAGCCGAGCGCACGGGTGATGACGTTGCGGCGGGGATGGACGCGGGCCTCGGCGGGGGTGAGCTCCCCCGCGTCGACGAGCATCTGGACCGCGGAGTGGTCCACCGTGAGCTGCTGGAGCACCGGCGAGCCGACGGGCCGCAGGTACACCCGGGAGTCGCCGACGTTCGCGACGGCCCAGCGGCCACGTTCCGTGTCCAGGCAGGCCAGCACGGTCAGGGTGGTGCCGGAGCGCCCCAGCCCGGCCTCGACGACGGCGGCGTCCGCCTCGTGGATCAGGTGGCCGAGCTCCTCGGGCGTGTGGGCCGTGCCCGGGGCGAGCACCTCGGGGGCGCGGCGTCGCAGGGTCTCGATCGCGGCGGCCGAGGCCACCTCGCCGGCCTCGTGCCCGCCCATGCCGTCGGCCACGGCGGCGAGCACCAGCGGCTCCCCGACGAGGGTCCACGCGTCCTCGTTCAGGTCGCGGACGGCGCCCACGTGGGTGGCGCCGGCGGCCTGGGGTCGCGGCGCGGACGGGGTCTCGGGGCGGGGGTCCACGGGGTCCTCGATCAGTCGGCGAGCAGGGTCTGGGCCGACCCGTCCATGAGCAGGGAGGGGCGGACCTCTCCGAACCCGCGGACGATCCTGGGCGGCTGCGGGACGAGCACGAAGCGCTCGTCCCGGGACAGGGCCGCAGCGGTCATGGCGTCCACGAGCACGGTACCCGGATCGGCCAGGGACGTCAGCCGCGCGGCGAGGTTCACGGTGGGCCCGTAGATGTCCCCCATGCGCGAGAGCACCCGTCCCCACGTCAGGGCGACGCGCGCCGAGGGCAGCTCCTCGTCCGCGGCGATGGTCTCGGCCAGGGAGAGCGCGATCGCGGCACCGGCCTCGGGGGTCTCGGCGTTGAACATGACCTCGTCGCCGATGGTCTTCACGAGCCAGCCGCCGCCGGCGGAGATGGTCTCCGCGGCGAGGGACTCGAAGCGCAGCACCATGCGGGCCAGCGTCCGGTCGTCCATGGTCCGGGAGAGCGTCGTGTAGGAGACCATGTCCGCGAAGCCGACGGCGCGGGCCAGCGGCAGCGGCGCGTCCGACTCGGAGCCGTCGCGGCCCCGGGCGCTGGCCGCCAGCCCGGCCTCCACGCGCACGGTCAGGCGCTGTACGGCGCGGTTGAGCTGACGCCGGTAGACGATCCGCATGGCCTTCTCGAGCGGTCCGACCATGTCCGGGAGCATGTCCACGACGGCCCGCCGCGCCTCCGGGTCCGTCAGGTCCTCGGAGGCGATCTTGTCCTCCACGAGCGCCTCGATCTGCCACACCACCATGCGGTCCGTCATCTGCCCGATCGACCGGGCCAGCGAGATGGCGGTGTCCTCGTTCAGCGTCCCCGAGCGCACGAGCGTGAGCACGGACTCGAACGCCTCGATGTCCGCCTCGGTGAAGGCCTTGTGCCCCTCCGGCGACGTCGGATAGCCCAGCGCACGCCAGATCTTCCGGGCGGAGACCATCGAGACGCCGAGGCGCCGCGCCACCTCCCGCGAGGTGTAGGCGCGCGGGCCCACCACCAGGCCGGCGTCGAGCGTGCGCATCGCGCTCGTCCAGCCGGCGGGCTCGGCGGACCGCTCCTCGGCGTCGCGGGCGGTCTCGTCCTCGGCCGGCGGGACGATCGGCAGCGGTGCGGTGTCCGGTGTCTCCGGACGGCTCATCGGAGGTCTCCTGTCGGGACGGGGGCGGGCCAGGTCCTGGTGCGGGCCTGGCGGGTGAGGTGGGCCAGGGCCTCCTCGAAGCGCGCGGCCTCGGGGACGTCGCGCAGCCGCCAGTGGACCTGGCGGGCGGGCTCCTGGAAGAGGATGTGCAGGTCTCCGGCGCCCGAGCCGCGGCGGCGCCGCTGCACGTCCGCGATGGACACGAGCGGCATGGCGGCCCCGGAGCCGCCGACGCCGGCGCGCTGGAGGATGCGGCGGTCGGTGACCACGGTGCGCCGGAAGACCCAGCGCCACAGCGGGCGGACGGTGCCGGGGAGCAGGACGAGCGCCGCGACCACCCACGCGGCCGCCTCGAGCACGGCGCGGTTCGCGGCGACGATCCCGGGCAGGTCGGGGCGTGCGAGCACGCCGGCGGCGAGGCCGAGCAGGAACGCGACGGCCACGAGGACCGCGGCGGGGCGCAGCAGCGCGCGCGGGTGGGTGCGGGTGCGGACCATCACCTGCTCACCGGGCTCGAGTCGCACGGCGGTCACCTCCTGACCGGGACGGGTGTGTCATGCGCCGCGATGGACGTCTCCGCGCAGGTGGGCCACATCCCCCGCACTGACCTCGGTCTCGATTGTGCCACGGTCCGGTGTGACGTGCCTCACGCGCAGGGTGCCGCCGGGGCCGAGGCCCACGGCCGTGCCCTCCAGCACGCCGCCGCCGGGCAGCTCGGCGCGCACCGCGCGGCCCAGCGTGGAGAGCCGGTCCGCCACGGCCGCCACGGCCGGGTGACGCCCGTCGACGGCCGCCGTCTGCCCCGCCACGCCCGCCGCGAAGCGGTCCACGGCCGCCACGACGGCGTCGCGCAGCTCGACCGCGAGGTCCCGGGGCGCGGGCACGGCGTCCGCGCCGATCCACTCCCCCAGGTCCGTGGCGGTGTCCACCGGGGCGGCCCCGCGGTGGTCCAGGTTCACGCCCATCCCGACGACGACGCCGGGCCCCTTGCCGTCCGAGGACAGCGCCACCGTGGCCAGCACGCCGCACAGCTTGCGCCCGTCGGTGGCGAGCACGTCGTTCGGCCACTTCACGTGCGTCGGGACGCCCCGGGCCGCGAGGCGCTCGGCGACTGTGGCGGAGGCGACGAGCGAGAGCCAGCTCAGGTGGGCCGGGGAGACCGGCACCCCGCGGGACTCGGGACGCAGGTACACGGACAGGGCGAGCGCCGCCCCCGGCGCGGCGCTCCACACCCGGGAGTGCCGTCCCCGGCCGGCCCGCTGGTCCGCGGTGGCCACGGCCGCACCGTGCCGGTGCCCCTCGCGGTCCAGCCGTGCGAGGAGCTCATCCTGCGTGGAGCCGGCGGAGTCCAGCCAGGTCAGATCCGGTGTGGGGGCGTCGTCGGGGTGCATGCCCCTAGATATACACGGCGTTCCCGGGGGCGGGCTGGGCGGGCTGATCCGCCGCCGGGGCGCGCGGAGGAGCGACCCGGGCCGACGTCCTCGCCGTTTGTGGGCTTCCTCCAACCGAGGGCATCCGCAGCGGCCCGTACACTGGCCGACTGAGCCTCCGCATCTGGCGGACCACCACAAGGAGGACGTGTGACCGATCCCGATCTGACCACCACGGCCGGCCGGCTGGCCGACCTGCATCGGCGGCTCGAGGCGACGGCCGCGCCCGGCGGCCCGGACGCCGTCGAGCGCCAGCACGCTCGCGGCAAGCACACCGCGCGCGAGCGGATCGACCTCCTCCTGGACGAGGGCTCCTTCGTGGAGCTGGACGCGCTGGCCGTGCATCGCACCACCGCGTTCGGCATGGACGCCAAACACCCGGCCGGCGACGGCCTGGTGTCCGGCTTCGGCACCGTGGACGGGCGCCAGGTGGCCGTCTACTCCCAAGACTTCACCGTGTTCGGCGGCTCGCTCTCCGAGCGCAACGGACAGAAGATCGTGAAGGTCCAGGAGTTCGCCGCGCGCAACGGCTGCCCCGTGATCGGCATCCTCGACGGCGGCGGCGCACGCATCCAGGAGGGCGTGGCCTCCCTCGCCCAGTTCGCGGACATCTTCCGGAACAACGTCCTCGCCTCGGGCATGATCCCGCAGATCTCGCTGATCATGGGCCCCTCCGCCGGCGGCGCGGCCTATTCGCCGGCCCTGACGGACGTCGTGGTGATGGTGGACCAGACCTCGCACATGTTCATCACCGGCCCGGACGTGATCAAGACCGTCACAGGCGAGGACGTGGACATGGAGACCCTCGGCGGCGCCCGCTCGCACAACGCCACCTCCGGCACCGCCCACTACATGGCCTCCTCGGAGGAGGACGCGATCGCCTACGTCCAGGAGCTGCTCGAGCTGCTGCCCTCCAACAACCTCGCGGAGGCCCCGACCTTCGAGGCCGCGGACCCGGAGCCCACGGACGAGGACCTCGCCCTGGACGGGATCGTCCCGGACTCCGCCAACCAGCCCTACGACATGCTCGAGGTCATCGCCTCGATCGTGGACGAGGGCCACCTGCTGCAGCTGCAGGAGCTGTACGCGCCCAACGTGATCACCGGCCTGGCCCGCCTGGACGGCATGAGCGTGGGCGTCGTCGCGAACCAGCCGCTGCAGTTCGCCGGCACCCTGGACATCGCCGCCTCGGAGAAGGCCGCGCGGTTCGTGCGCTTCTGCGACGCGTTCAACATCCCGATCATCACCCTCGTGGACGTGCCCGGGTTCCTGCCCGGCACGGACCAGGAGTTCAACGGCATCATCCGCCGCGGCGCCAAGCTGATCTACGCCTACGCCGAGGCCACCGTGCCGAAGCTGACCGTGATCACGCGCAAGGCCTTCGGCGGCGCGTACATCGTGATGGGCTCCAAGAAGCTCGGCGCGGACCTGAACCTGGCCTGGCCGAGCGCGCAGATCGGCGTGATGGGCGCCCAGGGCGCCGTGAACATCCTGTACCGGCGCGACCTGAAGGCGACGGCGGAGGCGGGCGGCGACGTCGACGCGCGCCGGGCCGAGATCGTGGCCGACTACGAGGCCGAGCTGCTCAACCCGTACCAGGCCGCCGAGCTGGGCTACGTGGACGCCGTGGTGCCCCCGCACGCCACCCGCGGCCAGCTCATCCGCGCCCTGCGCGCCACCCTGCACAAGCGCGAGGCCCGCCCCGCCAAGAAGCACGGGAACATGCCGCTGTGAGCGCCCCGCTGGGTCCGGGCGCCCCGGACGAGAACGACGAGTCCACGCAGGCCACGCCGGCGTCGGCCGACCCGCTGCAGCTCAGCGGCCCCGAGTTGGAGCCGGAGGAGATGGCCGCGCTGGCCGCCGTCCTCGAGGCGGCCGCCGCGGCTCGGGCCGAAGCCGCCCGGCTCGCCGCCGAGGCCGCCGATCCCCGTCCCCTGGACCGCACGCTCCGCCGTCGCGGTGACCTGGGCCTGTGGGCCCGGCCCGGCCGCGGCCAGTGGCGTCAGGGCGCGGGCCCGCAGTGACCCGACGGGCGGGCGCCAGCGCCTAGAGTGCCGGTATGACCCAGCACACCTCCCAGGCCGCCGACGGCGCCCGCACCCCGTCCGCCATCGACGCGCTCGCCGAGCGCTACGTGACCGACCTCCTCGCCCTGCATCCGGACACCGCCACCGAGCTCGGCTTCCCGGGCCGGGAGACCGAGTACACGGACTTCTCCCCCGCCGGCGCCCGCGCCGACGACGAGCTCAACGCCCGCCTGCTCGAGGACCTGGCCGCGCTCGAGCCGCAGGATGAGACGGACCGCGTCACGAAGGCGGCCATGCAGGAGCGCATCGGCCTCGAGCGTGAGATCCACGCGACCGGCCGCACCGAACTGAACAACATCGCCTCCCCCGCCCAGGGCATCCGCGCGGTCTTCGACCTCATGCCCACGGACACCGCGGAGCAGTGGGGCCACATCGCCGGCCGCCTCGAGAACCTGCCGGCCGCCCTGCGCGGCTACACCGAGTCCCTGCTCGCCTCCCGCGACGCCGGCCACGTGGCCGCGGTGCGCCAGGTGGACATCGTGGTGGAGCAGGCCCGCGCCCACGGCGCCGCGGGCGGGTTCTTCCCGGGCCTGGTCGAGCGGGCCGAGGCAGCCGACGTCGTGGACGACGCCCTGGCCGCCCGCATCCGCTCCGGCGCGGACACCGCCGCGCAGGCCTACCGCGACTTCGCGGACACGCTCGAGGCCGAGCTGCGCCCGCACGCCCCGGAGGCGGACGGCGTCGGGATCGACTACTACCGGTTGGCCTCGCGCGTCTTCCTCGGCGCCGAGATCGACCTCGAGGAGACGTACCGCTGGGGCCAGGAGGAGCTGGCCCGCATCATCGCCGCGCAGCAGGCGGACGCCGAGCGCATCCGGCCGGGCGCCACGATCGAGGAGGCGCGCGCGATCCTGGATGCGGACCCGGAGCGCACCCTGAAGGGCACCGAGGCCCTGCGCACGTGGATGCAGCGGCTGTCCGACGACGCGGTCGAGGCCATGAAGGAGCACTTCGAGATCCCGGCCCCGATGGACCGGCTCGAGTGCATGATCGCCCCCACCCAGGAGGGCGGCATCTACTACACCGGCCCCTCGGACGACTTCTCCCGGCCCGGCCGCATGTGGTGGTCCGTGCCCCCGGGCGAGGACGAGTTCACCACGTGGGCGGAGACCACCACGGTCTACCACGAGGGCGTGCCGGGCCATCACCTGCAGATCGCCACCGCCATGATGAACCGGGAGAACCTCAACCTGTGGCGCCGCAGCTTCTGCTGGACGTCCGGCCACGGCGAGGGCTGGGCGCTGTACGCGGAGAAGCTCATGGAGGAGCTCGGCTTCCTCGACGACCCGGGCGACCACCTCGGCATGCTGGACATGCAGCGCATGCGCGCGGCCCGCGTCGTGTTCGACATCGGCTACCACTGCGGCTTCGACGCCCCCGAGTCCGAGGGCGGCGGCGCGTGGACGCCGGAGAAGGGCTACGCGTTCCTGGCCAAGCACCTGATGATCTCCGAGGGCCAGCGCCGCTTCGAGTTCACGCGGTACCTCGGCTGGCCGGGGCAGGCGCCGGCGTACAAGGTGGGCCAGCGCATCTGGGAGCAGATCCGCGCCGAGCACGAGCAGGCCGAGGGCGCCGACTTCGACCTCAAGGCCTTCCACACCCGGGCCCTGCGCCTGGGTGGCATGGGCTTGGACACCCTGCGGGAGGCGCTCGCGTGATCCCGCACGACGACGGCGCGGCCGGCCCCGGCACGGGCCTGCGGCTGGTGCTCGGCTCGGCCTCCCCCGGCCGGGCGGAGGTCCTGACCCGGGCGCGGGTGCCGTTCCGCGTCGTCGTCTCGGGGGTGGACGAGGCGGCCGTGGGCGCGGCGGCGGGCGACTCGTCGCCGGCGGAGCTGGCGGGCCTGCTGGCGGAGGCCAAGGGACGCGACGTGGCCGCCCGTGTGGCGGCCGCCGGCGTCGAGACGCCCACGCTCGTGCTCGGCTGCGACTCCGTGTTCGAGTTCGAGGGCCGCGCCCACGGCAAGCCCTACGAGCCCGAGGTCGCCGTCGAGCGCTGGCGCGCCCAGGCCGGCCGGGAGGGTGTGCTGCATTCGGGCCACTGGCTGGGCCTGGTGCTGCCGGAGCCCGGGGCCGGGTCCGGGATGGCCGCGGAGGCGGGTGTGGTGTCCGCCGTCGTGCGCTTCGGCGCCGTCACCGAGGCTGAGATCCAGGCCTACGTGGCCACGGGCGAACCGCTGCACTGCGCGGGCGCGTTCACGGTGGACGGCGCGGGCGCGGCCCTCGTGGACGGCGTGGACGGGGATCCCAACGCGGTGATCGGGCTGTCCGTGGGGTGGCTGCGGCGGGCCGCGGCGGCCCTGGGCCAGGAGTTCACCCGATTGTGGGAACCCTCCAACGCGCAGCGCTGATCCGGCGCGACAGGGCCGCGTGCCTCGGAGGGTTCCGCCACAACGAGTAGGGTGCTGGTCAGAGTCGGCGCCGTCCCGCGCCCTTCGCCCCACTGGGTGAGGGGCACGACCCCGGACGTGGCGCCCGCACCCCCAGTCATGATCGTCCGAGGAGTCCATCGCCCATGAGCATCGCCGACGCACCGCAGGCCTCGGTCGTCCCGCCCGTCGACCCCGCGGCGGAGCGCCGGTTCTCCCGGGTGCTGATCGCCAACCGCGGCGAGATCGCCGTGCGCATCATCCGGGCCTGCCAGGACGAGGGGCTGACCTCCGTGGCCGTCTACGCCGAGCCGGACCGGGACGCCCTGCACGTGACGCTCGCGGACGAGGCCGTGGCCCTCGGCGGGGAGACCGCTGCCGACTCCTATCTGGTGATCGGCAAGATCCTCGACGCCGCCGAGCGCGCGGGCGCGGACGCCGTGCACCCCGGCTACGGCTTCCTCTCCGAGAACGCGGACTTCGCGCGCGCCGTGGCCGACGCCGGCCTCGTGTGGATCGGCCCGCCCGCCGAGGCGATCGACCGGCTGGGCGACAAGGTCTCGGCCCGCCAGCTGGCCACCAAGGTCGGCGCCCCGCTGGCGCCGGGCACCACCTCCCCCGTGACCGGCACGGAGGAGGTCGTCGCGTTCGCGGACGAGTTCGGCCTGCCGGTGGCCATCAAGGCGGCCTACGGCGGCGGCGGCCGCGGCATCAAGGTGGCCCGCACGCGCGAGGAGATCCCCGAGTTCTACGAGTCCGCGGTCCGTGAGGCCGTGGCCGCGTTCGGCCGGGGCGAGTGCTTCGTGGAGCGCTTCCTGGACAAGCCGCGCCACGTGGAGACGCAGTGCCTGGCGGACGTGCACGGCGACGTCGTCGTGATCTCCACCCGCGACTGCTCGTTGCAGCGCCGCAACCAGAAGCTCGTGGAGGAGGCCCCGGCGCCGTTCCTCACGGACGAGCAGAACGCCCGCCTCGTGGAGTCCTCCAAGGCGATCCTGCAGGAGGCCGGCTACGTCGGCGCGGGCACGTGCGAGTTCCTCGTGGGCCAGGACGGCACCATCTCCTTCCTCGAGGTGAACACGCGCCTGCAGGTGGAGCACCCGGTCTCCGAGGAGATCACCGGCATCGACCTCGTGCGCGAGCAGTTCCGCCTGGCCCGCGGCGAGGCCCTCGGCTACACGGACCCGCAGCCCCGCGGCCACTCGATCGAGTTCCGCCTCAACGGCGAGGACCCGGGCCGCAACTTCCTGCCCGCCCCCGGCCGGCTCACCACGTTCCGCATGCCCAGCGGCCCGGGCGTGCGCGTGGACTCCGGCGTGGTGGAGGGCGAGACCGTGTCCGGGGCCTTCGACTCCATGGCCGCCAAGCTGATCGTCACCGGCGCGGACCGCCGCCAGGCCCTGCAGCGTGCCGCCCGCGCCCTGCGCGAGGCCGAGATCGTCGGCATGCCCTCGGTGCTGCCCTTCCACCGCGCCGTGGTGCGCGACCCCGCCTTCGCGCCCGAGATCGCCGGCTCGGAGGAGCCGTTCTCGGTGCACACCCGGTGGATCGAGACGGAGTTCGCGAACCACATCGAGCCGAGCGCCCTCACCCCGGCCGAGCCGGCCCCCCGCGAGGCGCGCCACACCGTGACCGTGGAGGTCAACGGCAAGCGCGTGGACGTCACCCTGCCCACGTGGGGCGAGGCCCTGCACACGATCTCCGGCGCCGCCCAGCGGGCCGGTGCGGGACGACGCCGGCCCCGCGGCAAGCGCGGCGCACCGGTGGCCGCGGCCGTCAGCACGGACGCGCTGACCGCCCCGATGCAGGGCACCGTGGTGAAGGTCGCCGCCGAGAACGGCCAGACCGTGGCCGAGGGCGACCTGATCGTGGTCGTGGAGGCCATGAAGATGGAGCAGCCGCTCGCGGCCCACCGCGCGGGCGTCGTCAGCGGGCTCGAGGTCGAGCCGGGTCAGACGGTCACGGCCGGCACGGTGATCGCCACCATCGCCGACGCGGAGTGAGCCGCCGGCGACGACGGCGGGGAGCGCCGGCGTCGTGGGCTGGTTCCACATGGTGGACGACGGGGACATGACTCTCGCGGATCGGTGCGACGAGGCTTAACCTGACACGCATCTTCGTCTCACATCGTGGTCGCTCGCGACCCCCTGTGCCCGTCATACCAGGGAGACACCATGTCCCACTCCACCCCGCCCGCGAACCCGGACGCCCCCACCGCCACCACCGATCTCACATCGGACGCGGTCGCCGCCGCGGAGGAGGTGCCCCGCTCGCGGGTCATCATCGCCTCCCTCGTGGGCACGTCGATCGAGTTCTACGACTTCTACATCTACGCCACGGCCGCCGTCTCGGTCTTCCCGCTGATCTTCTTCGCGGGCGGCGACGACAACACGGCCCTGCTGGCCTCCATGGCCACCTTCGGCGCGGCGTTCGTCGCCCGGCCGCTGGGCGCCGTCGTCTTCGGCCACCTCGGCGATCGCGTGGGCCGCAAGACCACGCTCATCGGCTCGCTGCTGACCATGGGCATCGCCACGTTCCTCATCGGCCTGCTGCCCACGTACTTCCAGATCGGCCTGTGGGCGCCGGCCATGCTGACGCTGCTGCGCTTCTTCCAGGGTCTGGGGCTCGGCGGCGAGTGGTCCGGCGCCGCCCTGCTGGCCACGGAGTACGCGAAGGACGGCAAGCGCGCGCAGGCGGCCATGTGGCCGCAGCTCGGCGCGCCGATCGGCTTCCTGCTGGCCAACGGCCTGTTCCTCGCGCTCGTGCTCGGCTTCGACCACGACTCCACGAGCCCGGTGCTCGACGGCCCGTTCCTCACGTGGGTGTGGCGCGTGCCGTTCCTGCTCTCGATCGTGATGGTGGCCGTGGGCCTCTACGTCCGCGTCAAGCTCGAGGAGACCCCGGTCTTCCAGCGCGCCCTCGACCGCGACCAGCGCGTGAAGGCGCCGCTGGGCGAGGTGTTCCGCCGCAACTGGTGGGAGCTGATCCTGGGCACCTTCGTCATGTACGCCACCTACGTGCTCTTCTACCTGATGACCACGTGGATCCTCTCCTACGCGATCGGCAAGCCGGCCAACGGCTTCCTGGGTGTCCCCTACGCCGAGTTCCTCGTGCTGCAGCTGGTCGGCATCCTGTTCTTCGCGGCGTTCGTGCCGGTCTCCGGCCTGCTGGCGGACCGCTTCGGCCGCCGCCCCACCCTGATCGTGATCTCGGTGCTCATGGTGCTGTTCGGCCTCTCGTTCGGCCTGTGGCTCTCGCCGGAGAACATGGGCGTGGGCGCGGAGCTGAACGTGCCGCTGATGCTGGCGTTCCTGGCCACGGGCATGACGCTCATGGGCCTGACCTTCGGGCCGATGTCCGCGGTGCTGCCTGAGCTGTTCCCCACGAACACGCGCTACACCGGCTCCGGCATCGCGTACAACGTGTCCTCGATCCTCGGCGCGGCGCTGACCCCGTTCATCGCCGCCTGGCTGGTGCAGAAGTTCGACGTCTCCTACGTCGGCTACTACCTGGCCGCCGCCTCGGCGATCACCGTCATCGCGCTGGCGCTCTCCCCCGAGACCCGGCACGCGGACCTCGACACCGTCACCTCGGCCCGGGAGCGCCGCGCCGCGCGCTGACCCCGGCCGGCCCCCGGCGCTCCCCCCGCGCCCCCGCCCGCACTGTCGAACGTGACATCGGGGGAATGGACGCTTTCGGTCGTGAGATAGGCCCTGTCTCACGACCGAAAGTCGTCTCTGGGTCAGATGCGCACGTGCAGGCGGCGTGCCGCCTCCGCGATCGACCCGGACATGGATGGGTACACGGTGAAGGTGTCCGCGAGGTCGTCCACGTGCAGCTTGTGCGTGACCGCGAGCGCGAGCGCGTAGATCAGCTCGGAGGCGCGCGGCGAGACCACCACGCCGCCGATCACGGTGCCGGAGCCCTGACGGGCGAAGATCTTCACGAACCCCTCCTCCGCGCCGGACATCTTGGCGCGGGGGTTGGTGTGGAAGTCCAGGCGCAGCACGTCCGCCTGGTACTGGCCGGAGTCCACCTGCGCCTGCGTGACGCCCACGGTGGCGATCTCCGGCGAGGTGAAGATGTTCGAGGCCAGCAGGTGCGGGCGCAGCGGCTTGAGGGCGTCGCCGAGCAGGTGGGCGACGGCGATGCGCCCCTGCATGGCCGCCACCGAGGCGAGGGCGAGCTTGCCCGTGCAGTCGCCCGCCGCGTAGATGCTCGGCACGGACGTGCGGGAGACGCCGTCCACGATCACGTGGCCGGAGTCGGCCAGCTTCACGCCCACGTCGTCGAGGCCGAGGCCCGCCGTGTTCGGCACGCCGCCGACGGCGACGAGGGCGTGGGAGCCCTCGATCGACGGGGTGTCCTCGGCGCCCTCGCCGGAGAGGTGCACGCGCACGCCGGTCTCGGTCCGCTCGACGGCCTCGGCGCGGGAGCGGGAGACCACCCTGAGGCCGTTGTCCTCGAAGACCTTCTCGAGCAGCTCGGCGGCGTCGGCGTCCTCCCCGGGGAGCACGCGGTCACGCGAGGAGACGAGGGTGACCTTGGCGCCGAGGCGGTTGTAGGCCGAGGCGAACTCGGCGCCGGTGACGCCGGAGCCCACGACGATCAGGTGCTCGGGAAGCTCCTTGAGGTTGTAGACCTGCTTCCAGTTGAAGATCCGCTCGCCGTCCGGGACGGCGGTGGGCAGCTCGCGGGGGCTCGCGCCGACGGCCACGAGGATCGCGTCCGAGGTGATGATCTCGGGCTCGGCGCCGGCGTCGGCGTCGTCGAGGGCGCGGACGGACACCTCGTGGGGGCCGACGACGCGGCCCACGCCGTCGATCACCCGGACGCCGACCCGCTCGAGGCCCGCGCGGATGTCCGAGGACTGCTCGTGGGCCAGGTTCAGGATGCGGCGGCCGACCTGGCCCATGTCCGCGTGGACGTCGGCCCCGCCGAGGTCGACGTCCAGGTCCACGGAGGCGCCCACGCGGCGCATCGAGTCGGCGGCGGCGATCAGCGTCTTGGAGGGGACCACATCCGTGAGGACGGCCGCGCCGCCCAACCCCTGGCGCTCGACCAGGGTCACGCGGGCGCCCAGCTTCGCGGCCACCATGGCGGCCTCGTAGCCGCCGGGGCCGCCGCCGATGATGGTCAGGGACGGGATGAAGGTGCTGTTTTCCTCGGTCACGGGCTCCATTGTGTCCGCCGCGGACGGGAAAGTCCTAGCCTGCGCCCACGGGACACCGCCTAGACTCCACGACGTGACCGACCAGACCAGCATCCCCTCCCCCGACTCCCCCCTGAGCGGCGACCATCCGGGCTTCGCCGAGGCCCGCGCGGCCGCCGACACCATCGCCCGGGCGACGGGTGTGGCGGAGCACCGCGTCGCCGTCGTCCTCGGCTCCGGCTGGGGCGAGGCCGCCGGCCTGATCGGCGACGAGGTCGCCGCCGTGCCGCTGGCCGAGGTGCCCGGCTTCCACGCCCCGAAGGTGCCCGGTCACAACGGGGTGATCCGCTCGGTCCGGCTGCCGGACGGCACGCACGCCCTCGTCTTCGGCTCGCGCACGCACTTCTACGAGTCCCGCGACGCCCAGGCCGTGGCGCACACCGTCCGCACCGCCGCTGCCGCCGGGGCGCGCACCGTGGTGCTGACCAACGGCTGCGGCGGCCTGGACCCGGAGATCGCCCCGGGCACCCCCGTCCTGATCGCGGACCACATCAACCTCACCGGCGCCACCCCGCTCGCCGGCGCCACGTTCGTGGACCTGACCGACCTCTACTCCCCGCGGCTGCGCGCGATCGCCCGCGAGGTGGACCCGTCCCTGCGCGAGGGCGTGTACGTCCAGTTCGCCGGCCCGCAGTACGAGACCCCCGCCGAGGTGCGGATGGCGCGCACCCTCGGCGGCGATCTCGTCGGCATGTCCACGGCGCTGGACGCGATCGCGGCTCGTCACGCCGGGCTGGAGGTGTTCGGCATCTCGCTGGTGACCAACCTCGGCGCCGGCATCTCGGAGACGCCGCTGTCCCACGCCGAGGTCGTCGAGGCCGGTCAGGCCGCCGGCCCGCGTATCGCGCGCCTGCTCGCGGACATCGTGGGGCGGCTCTGATGTCCGCGCATCCCCCGCATGACGACGTCGCCGCGCTCCCGGAGGACGTCCTCGGCCGGGCTGAGCGGTGGGCGGCGGAGGACCCCGATCCCGCGCACCGGGACACCCTGCGCGCCGAGCTCGACGCGGCCGCCGGCGTCGGCCCGGAGGCCGCGGCCGCCCGGGCGGTGCTCGCCGCCCGCTTCGCCGGGCCGCTCGCCTTCGGCACCGCCGGCCTGCGCGCCGAGGAGGGCCCGGGCGAGTCCCGCATGAACCGGCTCGTGGTGCGCCGCACCGCGGCGGGTCTGGCCGCCCACCTGTGGGACGGTGTCGGACGGGACGCGGCCCCGCCGCTGGCCGTCGTCGGGTACGACGCGCGGCGCGGCTCGGCCGCCTTCGCCGCGGACACGGCCGCCGTCCTGACGGCCGCGGGCGTGCAGACCGTCCTGCTGCCGGACCCGCTGCCGACGCCGGTGCTCGCCTTCGCGGTGCGCCATCTCAGCGCGGACGCGGGCGTGATGGTCACGGCCAGCCACAACCCGCCCGCGGACAACGGCTACAAGGTCTACCTCGGCGGGCGGCTCACGGACGAGGCGGGTCGGGGGGCGCAGATCGTCTCCCCCGCGGACGCGGAGATCGCCGCCCGCATCGACCACGCGGCGTGGGCCGCGGACATCCCGCTCGCCGACGACGGCTGGACCGTGGCCGGGCCGGACCTGCTGGAGGCCTACCGCGCGGCGGCCCTCGGCGTGCTCGACGACGACCGGCACGGCCACCGCGACCTGCGCGTGGTCTACACGCCCCTGCACGGGGTGGGCGGCGCCGTGGTCCCGGGCCTGCTCGAGGACGCCGGCTTCGGCCCCGTCCACGTGGTGGCCGAGCAGGCCGACCCGGACCCGGCCTTCCCCACGGTCACGTTCCCCAACCCGGAGGAGCCGGGGGCGATGGACCTCGCCCTCGCCCTGGCCGCCGAGGTGGACGCGGACCTGGTGATCGCCAACGACCCCGACGCCGACCGCCTGGCCCTGGCCGCGCCCGTCACCGACGCGGACGGCGTCCGCACGTGGCGGATGCTCTCGGGCGACGCCGTCGGGACGCTGCTGGGCGCGCACGCGATGCCGGCCCTGCACGCGGCGGGCCGCAGCGCCGCGAACTCCGTGGTCTCCTCCCCGCAGCTGGCCGCCCTGGCGGAGGCGAACGGGGTGACGCACCACGTCACGCTGACCGGCTTCAAGTGGATCTCCCGCGCCCCGGACCTCGGCTTCGGCTACGAGGAGGCCCTCGGCTACTGCGTGGACCCGGACATGGTGCGGGACAAGGACGGCATCACGGCCGCCCTCATGGCCGCGGAGCTGGCCGCCGCCCTCGCGGCGCAGGGACGCGGCCTGACGGACGCCCTGGCCGACGTCGACGCGGTCACCGGCGCCATGCCCAGCGCCCAGGTCTCGGTCCGCGTGGCGGACCTGTCCCTGATCGCCCGCACCATGACGGCCCTGCGTCAGCAGGCGCCGGCCACGCTCGCGGGCGAGCCGGTCACCGTGCGCCGGGACCTGGCCGCCGGCGGGGACGGGCTGCCGCCCACGGACGCGCTGCTGTTCGCCACCGACTCCGGCACCCGCGTGCTCGTGCGCCCCTCCGGCACCGAGCCGAAGCTCAAGTGCTACCTCGGCACCAGGGACGCCGACCCGGCCGCGGCCGCCGAGCGGCTCGAGGTGCTGCGCGCCGAGGTGACGGCCCTCGTGGGCGGCTGAGCCTCGGTAGGCTGGCGGACATGACCGTCTCCCTCACCACCGCCGAGCTGGCGAAGTACATCGACGCGACCGCCCTGAAGGCCGACACCTCGGAGGCGGACGTGCGCCGCCTCGTGGCCGAGTCCCGCGAGGCCGGGGTCAAGAGCGTGTGCATCAACCCCGTGTGGGTGCCGCTGGTGGCCGCCGAGCTCGCTGGCTCGGACGTGCTGACCTGCACCGTGATCGGCTTCCCCCTCGGCGCCAACGCCTCGGAGGTCAAGGCCTTCGAGGCCCGGCAGGCGATCGAGGCCGGCGCGGACGAGGTGGACATGGTCCTCGACGTCGCCGCGGCCCGTGCCGGGGACCGCGCCCGACTCGTCTCGGACGTCCGCGCCGTGGCCGAGGCCGCGCACGCGGACGGCCCCGCGGGCGACGGCGGGGCGCTGCTCAAGGTGATCGTGGAGACCGCCCTGCTGGACGACGACGCGATCGTCCTGGCCTGCGAGGCCGCGGTCGAGGCCGGGGCGGACTTCGTGAAGACCTCCACGGGCTTCTCCACCGCGGGCGCCACCGTCGAGCACGTCGCGCTGATGCGCCGCACCGTGGGCGAGGGCATCGGCGTGAAGGCCTCCGGCGGGGTGCGCACCCGCGCAGACGCCCTGGCGATGATCGAGGCCGGCGCCACCCGGATCGGGGCCAGCTCCGCGCTTGCTATCCTGGGATCCGACTGACTCGCATCACTTCGGCCGGGCGTCCGCCCCGGCCGGGACCGCACCGAAGGAGCATCACGTGATCCGCAACGGCAAGGCCATCGACCACTCCAACGTGGGCGGCGTCTGGGGTTCCCTGATCGCCTTCATCGTCGCCTTCGGCGCGTTCCTCGGCTGCCTCTACGCCATGGGGTTCTGGTCGCTCGAGTCGGTCTGGGTCCCCGGCCTGATCGCGCTGGCCCTGGCCACCGTGGCCTTCATGATCCCCAAGGCGTTCCTGGGTCGCAGCGACACCGTGGACACCACCGCCATCCACACCCGTCCCGCCGTCGAGCACGCCGCCACCGGCGCCCACGCCGTCGAGACCGGCGCCGCGCACCGCTGAGCCGTCCCGGAGCCGAGGATCGCTGACACCGGTCGTCCGGCCGCCGCGCGCCGAAGGGCGTCCACCCGCAACACGGGGGTGGACGCCCTTCGGCTTGTCTCCATCGCGGCGGTGGTGCTGGGTCACGCGTACCTGACGGACCTCACCTTCAGCCGGTACCTGGAGATCTGGCGGATGCCGCTGTTCTTCTTCCTCACCGGCTACTTCTGGACGCGTGGCCGCCCCTGGGCCACGGACGTGCGGGGCCGCTTCCGGAGCCTGATGGTGCCGTACCTGGTGTGGGCGGCGCTCATGTCCGTGGCCGCGTTCGCGTGGTTCGCCGACGACCCCGACCTCCTGCGGCGCCTGATGATCACCGGCTGGTACGGGGGCGCGGACCAGGAGCCCCCGTGGTGGGCGTTCTGGTTCATCTCCGTCCTGTTCTTCACCACGGTGCTGCGCCGATTCCTCGAGCGCTTCCCGTCCGCCGTCGCCTGGGCCGTGGGCCTGGCCGGGCTGGCGTGGGCCCACCTCGTGCCGGACTCCGCGATCGCCCGCACGCCGCTGGGCGTCGGGCTGGCCCTGCCGTGCCTGCTGTTCGTCCTCAGCGGCGAGACGTTCCGGCGCCGCGTCCAGCCGCACGTGCGGCGCCATCGGACGCTCATCGGCCTCGGCCTGGTGCTGCTCGGGCTGGTCGCGGTCCGGCTGGGACTGGAGCCGCCCAACATCAAGTTCGGCGGCTTCGGCACGCCGGTGCTCACCCCCGCCGTGGGCGTCCTGATGTCCGCGGGGATGGTGCTCGTGTTCGGTTCCACGGTGGAGGGACTGCTGCGCTCCTTCGCCCGACGCACCGGGACGGGTCAGGCCCTGCGCCGCGCCATCACCGCCCTGGTCCGGACGGGCACGGTGGTGGTGCTGCTGCACGGCTGGGTGCTGATGTGGATCATGCGCCACGGCGTGGAGGACAACGCCGCCAAGTTCGCCCTCGCGCTCGCCCTCAGCTGGCTGGCAGGCCTCGCCCTGCTCGCCACCCCCCTGTCCAAGCCGTTCACGGGGGCGCGCCGCCGTTGGCACCCGGTGCACCGCCTGCGACGCGTGGAGCCCCCGCACCCCGTCACGTCCGCGCTGCCGCGCGTCACGACCGCCTCGGAGAGGACACACCCATGAGCAGGGATCATCGCCCCCCGATCCGCAATCCGTTCCTGCCGCCGGCGCCGGAGGAGCCCGAGGTGCCCGCCCGCGACGGCGGCCACCCGACGGGTGACGGCGGTGGCGCCGGCGCCCCGGCGGCCCCCACGGCGCGGGAGGATCGCCTCGCCGAGTTCCGGCTCGGCCCGGCATTCCGCCCCCACCCGGCCGACCCCGCCGCGCCGCGGCAGCGTGCGACGCCGGCCGAGCGTGCGGTGGCTCCCGTGCCCGCCGCGGCCGCTGAGCCGGCCTCGCCTGCCTCACCGGCCGACCGTGCCCCCGGCCCCCTGCCGAGCGCCCGCGTCCTCGTCGTGTGCACGGGCAACATCTGCCGCTCCTCCTACGTGGAGTACGCGCTGCAGGCGCAGCTCAACGTCCTGCTCGGCGACCGAGCCCGCGCGGAGGTCACGAGCGCGGGCACGGAACCGAACCAGGCGCTGACCGTCCCCGGTCCGCTGCTCGACCTCGCGCCGAGCCGCCGAGTCCGCGCGGCGTTGACGCACCATCGACCGCAGCAGCTGACCGGGCGTTCGCTGGCGGGCCAGGACCTCGTCCTGACCGCGACGGACGACCACCTGGACGAGGTGCTGCGCGAGGACCCCGCGGCGGTGCGCCGGACCTTCACGATCCTCGGCATCGGCACCCTCCTGCGCGACCACGGCGAGGAGCTCGCCGATGCGGTCCCTGCCGGCGCGGGCGTCACCGCGCTCGTGACCGCGCTGGCCGAGCTGCGCTCCCGCCTGATCGTCCACGGGGAGCGGCCGGACGCGGATCTGCCGGACCCGTTCCGCGGCCCCGCCGAGGGCTACGCCGCGATGGCGCAGACCGCGCAGCCGATCGTCGAGCTGCTGGCGTGGGAGATCGCCCGGGCCCTGGACGGAGACCTCGTGGAGGACGAGGAGCCGACGGGCGCCTGACCGGCCGGCCTCAGAGATCGGGGACGGCGTGCCCGCCGGAGGACGGGGCGCGCTGCCCCCGGCGCGCCGCGGCCAGCACCCGACGACGGCGCCGCTCGAGCACCTCGCTCTCGAGCGGGGCGTCCCGCTCGTCCAGCCAGAGGGTCACGCCGGTGGCGACGACGAGCATGCCCGGGATCGTGATGAACACCTCGCCCAGCTGCGTCGCGGTGACGAACACGACGACGGCCGCCGCCTCCACCGCCACGCGCGAGGGGGTGCGCAGCCGGGCGCTGAACAGGCGCAGTCCGAAGAACGCGTAGGCGCCGAGGACGGCGAGGAGGAGCACGACGCCGCCCTCGGTGTAGAGGCCCGCATAGGAGTTGTGGTAGTGCCACGTGGCACCGCCGAAGTCCACGTACGCCGTGGTGAGGCCCCGGCCGTACCACGGTGTCTCCGCGACGCGCACGGCCGTCTCGGCCTGGATGTTCGAGCGCAGCCAGTCCGTGCCGGTGCGGTCCGCGAAGACGGCGATGCGGGCCAGGTTCTCCTCGGCGAACGCGACCGCCCAGGCGAGGACCGCCAGCAGGACCAGGCGCAGACCCGCCGCCAGCCGCGGCGTCAGCCAGAGCCACACGACGGCGCAGGCGAAGCCCGCCATGGAGGTGCGGGAGCCCGTGAGGACGACGCACACCGCGGCGGCGACGAGCAGGATCAGCTTCCACCGCCGCGTCCGCACCAGGGCGAGCGCCAGGACCGGCAGGGCCGCGTAGTAGAGGCCGGCCACGTTCTTGTCCGCGAGGACGCCGGTCAGGAAACTGCCGTAGGGCGCGGGGACGAGGCCGGCGTAGAAGAGGGGCACGTTCAGGGCCAGGGCGGCGCCGAGCCCGACGGCCAGCGAGCGCAGGCTGAGCCGGCCGCCGGCGATGCAGCCGACGAGCCCGACGAGGGCCGCCATCCGCACCCACCGGCGCAGCCACTCCAGGTCCGGGATGCCCTGGGACACGGAGACGATCGCGAGGAACAGCAGCACGGCGGCGGCGAGCACGGCGGTCAGCCCGAGGGCGGAGACATCGCGGCGGGACCGTCGGCACAGCGCCAGGGCCAGCAGCAGGAGCATGCCCGCCTCGTTCAGCGGGAGCGCCACGGGGCCGAGGGGGACGCCGAACGCCTCCATGGCCAGCAGGGCACCGAGCAGCAGTTCGGGGATGCGCAGGGGCTCGCGGGGGACCGCGGCGTCCTGGTCGGCCGACCACGCGGACGTACCGCGGGCGGCGGCGCGGGCGCGCCTCTCCCGCTCCGCCTGCAGGGCCACGTAGCGGGGGTCGGAGTGCCGCGGCCCGTGCGCGTCCTGCCCCACCGTCATGACCGCTCCTCCATCGACCTGCCGGGACGCATCTCCGCCCCACGCTCAGCGTAGACGAGTGCAATGGAATGGGCTGTACCGCTTGTTAGAGTGAGCTGAGTCGCTGCCCTTCGATCCTGGGACCCCATGAACGTCATCGATTTCCTCCGTGTGCTGCGCGCGAACCGCCTGGTGATCCTGGGGTGCGCCGCCCTGGGCCTGGCGATGGGCCTCCTCTATTCGCTGCTGCAGCCCACGCTGTACACCGCGACCTCGACCGCGTTCGTCACCGTGGAGGGGGAGGCGAGCATCTCCGGCGCCGAGACCGCCCAGACCCGCGCCCAGTCCTACATCCCGCTGATCAACAGCCGCACGGTCCGTGAGCGGATCGCGGCCGAGGGCTTGGACACCGCCGGCGCGACCATGAGCGCCGCCCTGGTGCCGAACTCGAACCTCATCACGGTGTCCGCCGTGGCCCCCGATGCGCAGCAGGCCGCCGCGCTGGCCAACGGGGCGCTCGTGGCGACCGCCGACGTGGCGAACAAGCTCGATCCGACGTCCAACGTCACGGTCACGGCCTTGGAGGACGCCCTCGCGCCGGCCGCCCCCTCGAGCCCGGACCACGTCCGCCACCTGCTGTACGGCCTGGGCGCAGGCCTCGTCCTCGGCCTGATCGTCGCGTTCCTGCGGCGGCTGCTGGACGTCAATGTGCGGACGACGACGGACGCCCAGGTGGCGGGCGGGGCGGGTCTGCTCGGCGCCATCCCCCTGGATCCCAGCATGAAGGCGGAACGCACGGCACCGAGGGCGCCCCTGTCCCCCCGCGCGTCGGAGGCGGTGCGCCAGCTGCGGACCAATCTGCGGTTCGCGGCGGTGGATGATCCGCCCCGCACCATCGCGTTCACCAGCTCCAACCCCGGCGAGGGCAAGTCGACGGTGATCGGCAACCTGGCCCTGACCGTGGCGGCCGCCGGCCAGCCGGTGATCCTCATCGACGCCGATCTGCGTCGCCCCCGTCAGGCAATGCAGTTCGGCGTCGACGGCCGTGTGGGCCTGTCCGAGGTCCTCAACGGGGACGTCGCCCTCCAGGACGTGCTGATCCCCGTGGGTGAGGACGGGCTGCTCCTCCTGCCGGCCGGCCGCACTCCCCCGAACCCGTCCGAGCAGCTCGGCTCCGAGCGGATGAGGGATCTACTCACCGCCCTCGCCGAGACGCACATGGTGCTCGTGGACGCCCCGCCCGTGCTGCCCGTCACGGACTCCACGCTGCTCGCCGCGGCGGTGGACGGCACCGTCCTGGTGGTCCGCCACGGCAAGACCCGCAAGGAGCACCTCGAGGTGGCCCGGGACATGCTCGCGGGCGTCAACGCCCGCGTGCTCGGCGTCGTGCTCAACGGCACCCCGGCCTCCGGTGTGGGCTCGGACTTCTACGGCGGGGGCTACGGCGCGGACGGCGGCAGCTACGACGTCTACTACCAGGCGCCCCGGGACGCCGCCGACGCCGCGGCCGGGACTACGGGCGACACATCGCGCGGTTGACCACGCGCCGCCCCGTGGCCAGGTTGTCGCATCGACGACGCAGGCCCGGAGGATGCAGAAGGGCCCCGCCTCTGACGAGGCGGG
Organism: Micrococcus sp. 140720015-1; assembly: GCF_053627595.1. NCBI lineage: Bacteria > Bacillati > Actinomycetota > Actinomycetes > Micrococcales > Micrococcaceae > Micrococcus > Micrococcus sp. 140720015-1. Next base: position 216,224 of record NZ_JBSEYC010000005.1, on the reverse strand, counting down.
GCCCTTCGAGGTGGTGCTCCGACGATCAGCAGCCCGCCGTGGGCGGGGTGGTCTCGAAGCAGTTGCTGAAATCGACGACGCCGCCGTTGCACAGATCCGCGCCCTCGGGGGCGTCCTTCGGCAGGGCCAGCTGCAGCTTGCCCTTGACGCAGCCGGACTCCTGGGCCGAGTTGCCGGTGTTGTTCACCACGTAGTAATAGGTCTTGGACTCGCCCGGCTGCAGGAGCAGCTCGGGGTCCATGGCGGCCAGTCGCTTGCCTCCCCTGCACGGGCTGGCGGTGTAGAGACGCGCCTCGCCATTCCGGGTGGTGTGGCCCCCGAACACCACGGTCACCGTGCCCGGGTTGACGTACACGGCGGTCGGCGACGTGTTGGTGAAGGTGATGGTGAAGCCGTAGGCCTGCTTGATGCCATCGGGGTGGCCACCGCCCGGGAACTTCTCGGCGGTGCCCGAGGTCACGTCGACACAGCCGGTCGGGGAGGCGGCGGCGAACGGGGCGGCGGCGACGGCGGCGACCGCCGGAACCGACCACGCGATGCCGGCAGTCACCTTGCGGCGGGAGAGGGTGGAGGAGTTCTTCTGCATGGCTTCACTCGTTTCGAGTCGAGGTGTGGCTTTCGCGGCCGAACGGGTCAGGAGTCACGCGAGTGGACGGAGCGCCGCGGCCTTCTCGGGGAGCATCAGCTGTGGGGCTCCTCAGTTGATTCTAAACAGGCTGCACAGCCTAGCGCCAGTCCATTCGCATGTGCCTGAGGGGCGCCCGAGATGCCACCCCCGGAAACAAGCGGATTCCGTGCATCGACTCGCGAATGCACGCGAACTCCACTGAGGGCAAGCTGTGTACCAAGCACGGTCGACGGCGGCCCTCCTGTCGGTGGACTAAGCTCGCGGCCATGGGGGAACCAGCGACGGGACCGCGACCGGCCGCCCCGCCTTCCTTGGACCTCGAGGTCCGCGTCCGCCTCGCCCACGCCCGCATCGCGCATCTGCTGGACCGGGCCGGCATCCGCGGCCTGCACCTCAAGGGCTACGCCACCGAGCCCGGCGTCTACCCCGATCACCGCCGCAGTTCGGACGTGGACCTGCTGGTCCATCCGGCCGATGCCGCCGCCGTCACCGCGCTCCTGCGCTCCCACGGCTGGGAACCGGTCGCCACCTTCTCGGAGGGGTCGATCTTCCAGCACGCGGCCACGCTCTGGCACGACCAGCTGGGGTATGTGGACGTGCATCGGCTCTTCCCCGGCCTCGGCGCGACCCCCGAGGCGGCCTTCGACACCCTGTGGAGCGAGCACATCCACCTCGTGATCGCCGGCCGGCCCGTCCCGGTGCCGAGCCCGCGCCACCAGCGGCTCGTCGTGATCGTCCACGCGGCCCGCGACCCGTTCCGCGGTGGCCTCGACGTCCGGCACATCCGGGAATCCCTCCCCGCCGAGAGCTGGGCCGCCCTGCGCGAGGAAGCCCACCGGCTGGACGCGGGCGCGGCCTGGCACGTCGCCACGGGCGAGGCCGCCGACGGCGTCGACACCCGGCAGCTGGCCCTCTTCGCGGCGCTGCACGAGAGCCAGAGCGGTCTCGAGCTGTTCCGCACCCGGTGGCGGTCGGCCGCCACGGTGCGGGAGCGGGCCGTCCTCGTGGCCCGCACGATCCCGGTGAACCGCCCCCATCTGCAGATGCGCCTGGGCCGGCCGGTCACCCGTGCGGACCTGTGGCGCGAGCAGCGCGCCCGGCTCGGCGCACTCGCCGCATGGGCCTGGACGAGGGCGGTGCGCCGTGACCGTTGAGACCACCGAGGGCTGGGCGCTCGCCCCCGGCATCGCATGGGCCCGCATCGCCGGCGGCCAGGCCGCCGTCATGACGCTCGAGGCCGGTCAGCCGCTGCTGTTGGGCGCCTCGGGCGACGTGGTCTGGGACGTCCTCGTGGGCGGCCGCACCCCGGAGGACGACCTGGTCGCGGATCCGCCGGTGCCGCTGTCGACGACGGACGTGACGGTCCAGGTCGCGGAGGCGTTCGGCCTCGCCCCCGCCGACGTCGCGGCCGACGTCCACGCCTTCCTCGAGATGCTCGAGGCGCACGGCATCCTCGTCCGCGTGCGAACGGCCTGACCCGTCTCAGCCTTCCGGCGCGAAGACCGCGTCGACCACCTGCTGCGCCCACTCGAGCAGCGGGACGTCCACGAGGTCCTGACCCATGACCGGCTTGGTCTTGGGCCGCGGGATGAGGACGCCGTTCAGGGCCGGCTTGACCTGGGCGCCCTTGTACATGCGGGTCAGGCGCATCTGACGGGACTCCGGCAGGTCCGCGGCGGGGCCGAACTTCACGTTCTGCCCCAGCAGCATGACCTCGGTGACGCCCGCGGCCCGCGCCCGGTTGCGGAACCGGGCGACGGCGACGAGCGCCTTCACCGGATCCGGCAGCGGGCCGTAGCGGTCCTTGAGCTCCTCCACCACGGCGTCCACGGCGGCGTCGTCCGCGGCCTGGGCGAGGTTGCGGTACATCTCCAGGCGCAGCCGCTCCCCCGGCACGTAGTCGTGCGGCAGGTGGGCGTTGACCGGCAGCTCCACCTTCACCTCGGCGGGCGCGGTGTCCTCCTCGCCCTTGAAGTCGGCCACGGCCTCGCCCACCATCCGCAGGTAGAGGTCGAAGCCCACGCCGGCGATGTGCCCGGACTGCTCCCCGCCCAGCAGGTTGCCGGCGCCGCGGATCTCGAGGTCCTTCATGGCCAGCTGCATGCCCGCGCCGAGCTCGTTGTGGGTGGCCACGGCCTTGAGCCGTTCGAGGGCCACCTCGCCCAGGGGCTTCTGCGGGTCGTACAGGAAGTACGCGTACGCCCGCTCGCGGCCACGGCCCACGCGGCCGCGCAGCTGGTGCAGCTGCGAGAGGCCGTAGCGGTGGGCGTCCTCCACGATCAGGGTGTTGGCGTTGGCGATGTCCAGGCCGGTCTCGATGATCGTGGTGGAGACGAGCACGTCGAACTTCCGCTCCCAGAAGTCCACCATGATCTGCTCGAGCCGGGCCTCGCTCATCTTGCCGTGGGCGACGGCGATCCGCGCCTCCGGCACCAGCTCGGCGATGCGCTTGGCCACCTTGTCGATGGTGGTGACGCGGTTGTGCACGTAGAACACCTGGCCCTCGCGCATCAGCTCGCGGCGGATGGCGGCGGTGACCTGCTGGTCGGAGTACGGGCCCACCGAGGTGAGCACGGGGTGGCGCTCCTCCGGGGCGGTGGCCAGCGTGGAGGTCTCGCGGATGCCGGTGAGGGACATCTCCAGGGTGCGCGGGATGGGCGTGGCGGACATGGCGAGCACGTCCACGTTGGTGCGCATCTTCTTCAGCGCCTCCTTGTGCTCGACGCCGAAGCGCTGCTCCTCGTCCACGATCACCAGGCCCAGGTCCTTGAACTGCACCTGGTCGGAGAGTAGCCGGTGGGTGCCGATCACCACGTCCACCTCACCGTGGGCGAGCCCCTCGACGACCTCCTTGGACTCCTTGGCGGTCTGGAACCGGGAGAGTGCGGCCACCTTCACGGGGAAGCCGGCGAACCGGTCGGAGAACGTCTGGTGGTGCTGGCGGGCGAGCAGCGTCGTCGGGACGAGCACGGCCACCTGCTTGCCGTCCTGCACCGCCTTGAACGCGGCGCGCACGGCCACCTCGGTCTTGCCGAAGCCGACGTCGCCGGAGACGAGCCGGTCCATGGGGACGGCCGCCTCCATGTCCTTCTTGACGTCCTCGATGGTGGTCAGCTGGTCCGGCGTCTCGATGAACGGGAACGCCTCCTCCAGCTCGCCCTGCCACGGGGTGTCCGGGGCGAACGCGTGGCCGCGCGAGGCCATGCGGGCCGAGTACAGGCGGATGAGCTCGCCGGCGATCTCGCGGGTGGCGCGCTTGGCCTTGGACTTGGTCTGCGCCCAGTCCGAGCCGCCCATCTTGGACAGCGACGGCGTCTCCCCGCCCACGTAGGTGGAGATCAGGTCGAGCTGGTCGGTGGGCACGAACAGCCGGTCGCCGGGGGCGCCGCGCTTCGAGGGCGCGTACTCGAGCACGAGGTACTCGCGGTAGGACTCCTCGGCGCCGGGGGCGGTGCGCGGGCCGCCGGTGACCTTGCGGCGCTGCAGCTCCACGAAGCGGGCGATGCCGTGCTGGGAGTGCACCACGTGGTCACCGGGCTGCAGGGTCAGCGGGTCGACGGCGTTGCGCCGCTTCCGGGCCAGCCGCGCCCCGGGGGCGCGCGTGCCCGCGGTGCGGTGCCGGCCGAAGAGGTCGTGCTCCGTGATCAGGGCGATCTGCGCGTCCGGGATCGTGAAGCCGGAGCCGACGGGCGCCGTCGCGATGGAGACCTGCCCCGGGGCGAGGTCCGCGGGCAGGGGCCCGTCCACCACGGAGGCCGTGAGGCCGGCCTCCGCGTTGAGCTCGGCGAGACGGCGGGCGGAGCCGGGGCCGTCGGTGAGGACCACGGCATGCCACCCCTCCGCAAGCCGGACACGGGTGTGCGCGACCATGGCCTCGATGTCGCCCGAGAAGGTCTGCGGGACGCCGAGGGTGGCGCGCAGGGTGGCGGCGTCGGGCAGCAGCTCGGCGTCCGAGACCAGCGCGGTGACGGACCAGAACCCCTGGTCCTGCTCGAGGGCGGCCGCGCGGAGTTCGGCCACCGTGAGGAAGCCGCCCGCGGCGGACTGGTCCGCCCCGGCCACGTCCACCGGGGCGACCGCTCCCTGTGCGGCGCCGGCCCACGCGGCCTGGAGGAACTCCTCGTTGGTGGCCAGCAGGTCGTCGGCGCGGCCGCGCAGGCGCTCGGGCTCCACGAGGACGGTCAGCGACCCGGTGGGCAGCATGCGGGGCAGCGACGTCATGGCCTCGGCCAGCAGCGGGGAGAGGGACTCCATGCCCTCCACGGCCACACCCTCGGCGATGCGGTCCAGCATGTCCGCGGCGGCGGGCATGGCCGGGATCAGCTCCTTCGCGCGCCGGCGCACGTGGTCCGTGATCAGCAGCTCGCGGCACGGGGGCGCGTACAGCTCGGAGGGGTGGCCCGAGCCGTCCTCCGTGGTGTCCTCGAGGGAGCGCTGGTCCGCCACGGAGAACCAGCGCATCTGCTCCACCTCGTCGCCGAAGAACTCGATGCGCACGGGGTAGTCCTCGGTGGGCGGGAACACGTCGATCAGCCCGCCGCGCACGGCGAACTCGCCGCGACGGCTGACCATGTCCACGCGTGAGTAGGCGGCGTCCGCGAGCGCGGCCACCACGCCGTCGAAGTCCCGCTCCTCCCCCGTCCGCAGGGTCACGGGGCTCAGCTCGCCGAGCCCGGCCACGAGGGGCTGCAGCACGGCGCGCACGGGGGCGACGACGATGCGCAGCGGACCCTCCGCGTGCTCCTCGGGGTGGGCGAGGCGGCGCAGCACGGCCAGACGTGCGCCCACGGTGTCCGAGCGCGGGGACAGGCGCTCGTGGGGCAGCGTCTCCCAGGACGGGAACAGCGCGGCGGCACCGGCGGGGGCCCAGGCGGCCAGGTCGGTCACGAGGTCCTCGGCCTCGCGGGTGGTCGCGGTGACCACGAGGACGGCGGCGCGCTCGCCGTGGCCCTCGGCCAGCGCCTCGGCCAGGACGGTCAGCAGGGGCGCGCGAGCGCCGTCGGGCAGGCCGATCTCCAGTTCGACGCCCCGGGCCTCGAGCGGCCGGGCGGCGGAGGCGGCGGCCGCCTCGAGCGCGCGTTCGGCGCGCAGGCGCGGCAGCAGCGGGGCGAGGACGGGGGTGGTCTCAGGGACGCTCATGCGCGGACCTCCGGGGTGGCGGCGGAGCCGTCCGTGGCGGCGGGCAGTTCGGTGGTCATGATCTCCCGGATCTCTTCGAGGAAGGCGAGGACGTCGTTGGCGCCGCCCACCGGGCCGCCGGCGGTGAGCCGGTCCGTGCCGAGCAGCACCGCGGTGGGGAACGAGTGCAGACCGAGGGCCTGCGAGGCGGCGCCGGCCGGGTCGGCGAGCACGAGCGACGCGTCGACGGCGCCGCTGTGGATCGCCCCCTCGGCGCCGGGGGCGTGCTGGGGCATGAGGACCCGCAGCCGGACCGGCCCGAGCGCGTCCTTGAACTCGTCCAGCCGGTCGATCACCCGCGTACAGGAGCCGCACCCCGTGGACAGGCGCAGGGCCACCACGGCCCCGTCCGCGACCAGCCGGTGCAGACCGGTGTACTCGCCGTCCGCGACCACGACGGCGTCCGGGAACGGGTGGCGTTCGGGCTCGACGCCGTCAGCCGGGTCGACGGCGGCCGGGACCTCGGGCGTGGGCGTCGCCGCGGCGGCGTCGGGTGCGGCCGGGACGGACTCACGCCCGGCCAGGAACGCGGCGGTCGCGAACAGCACGGACACGAGCAGGGCCCACGCCCACGCGCCGGCGCCGAAGGCGGTGAGCGGCTGCCAGGCCAGGCCCGCGCCGTGCACCGCCAGCGAGACGATCCCCTCGGCCAGGGCCAGGACGGCGAGGGCCAGGAAGACGACGTTGCGGACCACGGTGGTGCGGGAGATCGGGGCGGCCGAGGCCTCGCCGAAGCAGCCGCACGAGACGCCGTCGTCCTGGGCCCGGACCACGAGCGCGAGGAAGGCGGCGAAGAGGGCCACGGCCACCAGGCCGACGACGGGACGCAGCAGGGTGAAGGGCTGCAGGAGGGCGGCGGCGAGCAGCAGCTCGAGCCAGGGGAACGCGCGCGCCAGGGCGGGGGCCGCGAACGGGCGGGGCACCCTGAGTCGGGTGAACGTGGCCTGCACGTCCTCGCCGGAACGGAGCTTCGCCGTCCCGCTCAGGAGCAGGATGAGGGCCACGGCCCAGAGTGCCGACATGGCGGACACACCTTCCAGGGGGGGTTCACGAGGGGTCGCGCGGCCGGTCCCGGCGCCGTGCACGGGACCCGGGTCGCGGAGGCCAGCATATAAGGTGAGCGATGGACGCCCATCGCCGTCGGCGAACCGGCGCCGGCCCTCTCGCGGCCCGCCGGGCGCGGCCCGACTTGACCCCGAGGAGACACCGTGGCCTTTTCCGCTCAGCAGTCCATCCCGCACCCGCCGGCGGCCGTGGCAGCCGCCCTGGCGTCCGAGGACTTCCACCGTTCCGTGGTCGAGTCCTTCAGCGGCTCCCTGGTCTCGTTCTCCGTGGAGGGCTCCCCGGAGGGCGCGATGACCGTCACCGCCGTGCGCTCCCTGCCCGCGGACCGGATCCCGGACCGTGTCCCGGACATGGCCCGCAAGCTCATCGGCTCCGCCCTCCAGGTGGAGCAGGTGGAGCGCTGGGACGCGCCCGCCGCGGACGGCTCCCGCGCCGGCACCACCACCATCACCGTGCCCTCCGCCAAGGCGACGGCGGACGGCGCCCTCCGCCTGACCGCCGCCGGTGAGGGTTCCCAGTTCTCCGTGGACGGCACCCTCGTCTGCCGGATCCCGCTGGTGGGCTCGAAGCTCGCGGCGAAGGCCGAGCCGATGGTGGGCAAGGTCGTCAATCACCAGGCCCGGGCGCTGTCCTCGTGGCTCGAGCGTGACGGCGGAGCCACGCGCGGTTGATCTCGTTCTCCCGTCGCCCGGCGCTGTCGAGCCCGTCTCCGCCGGCCCGGCGGGGACGTCGGGCGCTGCCGGCGCCGGACGCCGTGCTCATCGTGTGCACCGGCAACGTGTGCCGCTCGGCCTATGCGAGCCGGGCCCTGCAGGGCCGGCTGGCGGCTCTGGTCCCCGGCCGGGTGGAGGTCGGCAGCGCCGGCTCCCAGCCGAACCAGGCCCTGACGGTGCCGCCGCCGCTCGTGCGGCTCGGCGCCGAGGCCGGCGTCACCGGGCTGGAAGGCCACCGTCCCGCCGCGTTGCAGCCGTTCATGGTGGCGGAGGCGGATCTCGTCTTGGCCGCGGCTCAGGAGCACATGCGCTTCGCACTCCAAGAAGTGCCGCAGGCCGTCGCGCGGGTGTTCACCGTGCTGGAGCTCGCGGCGCTGGTCCGCGCGATGGACCAGCGGGACGGGCGGGACTGGATCCCCGCCGGTCGCGGAGTGCGTGCCTTCGCCGCCGAGGCGGCCCGCCACCGGGCCCTCGCGCGGTCGACCGCCCAGCCCCTCGACGTCATGGACCCGTTCCGCGGGCCGGTGGAGGGGTACGCGGAGATGATCCAGATCATGGATCCCGCCCTGGAGACCATCGCGGACGCCCTGGCCCGCGCCGTGAGCCTCGCGGACTGAGTGTGGGGTTGCGCCCCGCGCGTCGAGCACGTCGCGGGGCGGGAGGCTCAGTGGAACGTCTGCTGGGCGGCTTCGAGCCCGTCCGTGACGAGCTTCTCGACGGCGTCCGCCGCGCGGTCCACGTGCAGGGGCAGGACGTCCTGCTCGGGCTTGGTGAAGGGGCGCAGCACGAAGTCGGCCACGTCCATGCGGCCCGGGGGTCGGCCGATGCCGACGCGCACGCGGGCGTAGTCCTTCGTGCCGAGCGAGGCGGTGATGGACTTCAGGCCGTTGTGGCCGCCCTCTCCCCCGCCGCGCTTGAGACGCAGGGTGTCGAACGGGATGTCCAGCTCGTCATGGACCACCACGAGGTCCTCGTGGCCGATCCCGTAGAAGGACGCCAGCGCGGAGACGGGGCGTCCGGAGACGTTCATGTAGCCGGTGGACTTCGCGAGCACGACCCGCGGCCCCCCGATGCCGAGGCGACCCGTGGCCACCACGGCGCCGGCCCGGTGGCGGGTGAACCCGACCCCCATGCGGGAGGCGAGCTCATCCGCCACCATCTGGCCGACGTTGTGACGGGTGCGCTCGTACTCGGGCCCGGGATTGCCGAGCCCGACGATGAGCGTGGTCCCCGTCGTCATGGCGTGATCAGTCCTCGGAGCCCTCGGACTCGCCCTCGGCGGGCTCGCCCTCAGCGGACTCGGCGGCCTGCTCCTCCTGCACGGACTCGTCGCCGAGGTCCTGCTCGACGACCTCGCTGACGGTGGCGATGACGATGTCGTCCTCGAGCTGCAGGGTGGTGCCGGCGGGGACCTGCACGTCCGTGGCGTACACGTGGTCGCCGGCCTCGCGGCCCTCGATGGAGATGGTGACGGCCTCGGGCAGGTCGGTGGCCTCGGCCTCGACCGGCACGGTGACGTAGTCCAGCACGTACTCGTTGCCGGGGGCGACCTCGCCCTCGACCTGCACGGTGACCTCGACGATGACCTTCTCGCCGCGGCGGACCTCGATGAGGTCCAGGTGGTCCACGGTGTCCTTGATGGCGTGGCGCTGGATGTCCTTGGGCAGGACCAGGTGCTCCTCGCCGGCCTCGTTCACGACGGTGAGCAGGGCGTTGGGGTTCCGGACGGCCAGGGTGGTCTCCTGGGCCGGCAGCAGCAGGTGCACGGGCTCCTGGCCGTGGCCGTAGACGACGGCGGGGATCAGGCCGGCGCGGCGGGCCTGGCGGGCGGCACCCTTGCCGAAGTCGGTGCGGCGGGTGACCTTGATCTTGAGCTGGTCAGACATGATGCGTCCTCCTGTGGGGGTCTCGGCCGCGCAGCCGGGGGCGGCGCGGGATGCGGCCAGGAGGGGGCTTCAGTGCCGCAGCGAGTCAGCGTGCTGACGCGCGGCGGCGGCCTCGTCGATCACGGAGCGCGCGCTCCCTCGCCTGGGCAACCTGGACAGGATAGCACCGGTGATGCTCGTCGCGCTCAGCGGCCCGCTCGTCGGGACCGCTCCACGATGCGGTCCAGCTTGCGGCGGTGGGCCCGGTCCTTCGCGGGTGCGCCATGGGATTCGTCACTCTCCTGGGCGCTCAGCAGCAGGCCGCAGCCGAGGACGACGGCGCCGAAGATCGTGATGAATACCTCGCCCAGCTGAAGGGAGGTCACCAGGACGATGAGGGCGGCCCCCTCGACAGCCACGCGGGACGGCGAGCGGTGCGTCCGGGCGAAGGGTCGCAGGCACAGCCAGAGGTAGGCGCCGACCACGACGACCAGGAACGGCCAGCCGCCCTCCACGAGGAGCCCCAGGTAGGAGTTGTGGAAGAACATGGTCACGCCGTCCAGGTCCACGAATGCCGTGGAGAGTCCCTGGCCGAAGAAGGACGTGTCCGCGACCTTCTCCGCGGACGCCTCCTGGATCTGCGCACGGAACCAGTCCGTGCCCGTGCGGTCTCCGAAGATGCCGAGGTCGGCCAGGTTCTCCTCGGCCCAGCTGACGAACCAACCCATGACGACCGCCAGTGCGATACGCAGGACCCTCCCCAGGTACGGGCTCACGAGGATCCACACGACCGCGCAGAGCAGCGCGGCCATCGAGGTCCGCGAGCCGGTGAGGAAGGTCAGGGCGGAACCGGCACCCAGCACGAGGAGCTTCGGGCCCATGCGCTGCATGGTGGCCACCAGCAGCACGGGCAGGAGCGCGTAGAAGAGGCCGGAGACGTTCTTGTCCCCCAGGAACCCGGTGAGGTAGCCGCCGTAGGTGTCCGGGGCCAGTCCCGTGTAGAAGAGGGGCACGTTGATCAGTGCGCCGGCCGTCATCCCGTAGAGGACGCCCTTGATGTCGATCCGCTCGCTGGCGATGGCGTAGATCAGCAGGATCAGGAGCGTGATCCTGGTGGCGCGACGGGTGGGGTCGAGGTCGTTGTGCACGGTCACCGCGACGAGATACGCCACCAGGGCCAGTGCGACGAGAGCCAGCACGCCGTAGTGGGAGAGGTCCCGGCGGGGTTGCCGGAACGAAGCCAGGAGGATGAGCAGGATGGCGGAGAACTCCGCGAACGGGATCGGCAGGCCGGGAGCAGTGAACGCCTCCATCACCAGGCCGATGGCCAGCAGGGCCTCGAACAGCCGCGGCGAGGCCGACGTGACCAGCGGGTTCCACGGGGAGCGGGTCCACGCGGCCTGACCGTCCGGGACGAGACCGAGCGAGGCGTGATGCCTGGCCGGCCGGGCCTCGGGTGGCACAATGGCCCCCACAGCGCGGGCAGCCGTCCGGTCACGGGGCGTGCTCGAGCGCATGGTGCGGAACCTTTCATGGACGCCGGGCGATACTCGGCTCAGCGTAGCGCGGTGGCGGGCCTCATCCTCGGGGCCCTCAGAGCGCACGGTGGGTGTTGGTACCGTGGACCTGTGCGTTTCCTGGCCACAACGGCCCGCGCATCCCCGTCCATGACCCCCGAGGTGCTCCGTGACGATCGTCGACTTCTTCCGCCTTCTGCGCGCCAACCTCCTGCTGCTCCTGGCAGCAGCCCTCGTGGGAGGTCTGTTGGGTTGGGGCTATTCCGCACTGCAGCCCCGGATCTACGCATCCGAATCTCAGGGGTTCCTCGCCGCGCGGGCTGCAGATCAGAGCCTCATCACCAGCAACCTGCCCGCCGAGAGCCGGGCTCAGGCCTACGTCGCCCTGATCAACAGCCAGGCCGTGCGTGAACGCGTGGCACAGGGCACGGGGCAGGACGGCGACGGCTCGCTCTCCGCAGTGCTCGTTCCCGAGTCCAGCATGATCAAGGTGACCGCCACCTCGACGGACCCCGAGACCGCCGCGCAGCTCGCGAACAGCGCCCTGCAGGCGACGGCGGACGTGGCGGCGGACGTGGACAAGAACAGCCCGCTGGAGGTCGTGCCGCTGTCCGACGCCCGTGTGCCCTCTGCCCCCGTGAGCCCTGACACCCGGCGCAACGTCCTCTTGGGCGCGGTGGCCGGACTGGGTGCGGGACTCGCCATCGCCGTGCTCCGCCGCCTCCTCGACGTGAAGGTGCGCAGCCGCGCCGACGTGAAGGAGATCACCGGCGCCGGCGTGATCGGAGCCGTTCCGGAGAACGCGTCCCTGACCCGCACGGGCGAGGATGCCGTGGACCTCGACCCCCGGGCCGGCGAGGCCATCCGGGCGCTGCGCACCAACCTCAAGTTCGTCTCCGTCGACGAGCCGCCGCGCGTCGTCTCGTTCACGAGCGCGGACCCCTCCGAGGGCAAGTCGACCGTCGCGTCGAACCTGGCCCGCGCCCTGGCCCTGGCCGGCGAACGGGTGCTCGTGGTGGACGCCGACCTGCGGCGGCCCCGGCAGCACGACCTCTTCCAGGTGGCGGGCGACGTAGGCCTGTCCGAGGTGCTGGCCGGTGAGGTGCAGCCGGACGACGCCCTCGCGGCCACCGGCATCCCGAACCTCACGCTGCTCCCCGCCGGCCGGACGCCCCCGAACCCGTCAGAGTTGCTGGGCTCGAAGCGCATGCGGGCCCTGCTGAAGCTGGCGTCGGAGGACTTCCTCGTCATCGTCGACTCCCCTCCCCTGCTGCCCGTCACGGACGGCTCCCTCCTGGCCACGGCCGTGGACGGGACTGTGCTCGTGGTGCGTCAGGGGCGGACCCGCAAGGACCACCTCGAGGCGGCCGTAGAGAATCTCGCCGCGGTGGACGCGCATCTGCTGGGCGTCGTCATGAACGGCGTCGCGCGCTCCCAGCGCGGCGGCGGCTACTCCTACGGCTACGGGTACGAGAGCACGTACCACAAGTCCCACGAGAAGTACCTGAAGGGAACCGGCGCGGCCGGCAAAGGAGGAAAGAGGTCCCGTCGGGCCGCACGCGCGAAGAAGGGCTGACGCCAGTCCCCTCCACGCGCTGGGGCCCCGCACCTTCCGGTGCGGGGCCCCACTACGTCTGTGCGCGCCGGCCAGTGCTGGCGGCGGCCTCGTCGATCACGGCGCGCGCTCCCTCGCCTGGGCAACCCGGCAGGACAACACCTGAGCGACGGGGGCGGGTCGGCTCAGAGGCTGTGGCTCTGCACGTTCGCCGCGTCCTCGGCATCCGGCATGACTGCCGAACGCCCCTGGGCGCCGGGAACATATGCGGGACTCTCGCCTGCGCGGCGCTCGAAGTGCAGGGTCTGGGGCGACTGCGGGCCGTTGGGCCCGTCCGGATCCACGACGATCTCCCGGTACGCCCAGTAGTCCAGGGGCACGCACCTGCCCCCCTCCATCTGAGAGAAGCTGTTGGTGTACACATGGAAGTTCTCGAGGTAGAGCCGCCCGTCATCCTTGACGTTCTTCGGGTCGATGGTGCCGGTGTACGTCCAGGTGTAGGGGGTGTACATGAAACCGTCAGCCTTGGTCTGCGCGGCACCCCGCACGGGGCCTGACCACTGCGCGGAATGTTGGGTGCCTGTCCGCCAGGTGATTGGGTTCTGGAGCGCAGTATGAGTGCCGCGCACCCAGTAGACGAGCTTGGCGCCGCTGTAACTGGCGTCCTTGGAGACGTCGTAGAGGTAGAGCCCGAAGGGCGCACCATCGGGAGTGGTGCCCGGGTTGGAGGGCGCCGAAGTCACCTCAATGGAACGAGAGGTGCACCAGGTACCACTGGATCTGGCCTGCACCCAGCCGTTGATGCCGGGATCCTTGCGCAGCGAAGCGGCGAAGGACGGCGCCGCCGAGACCATGGCCACGGCGGGGACAGACCAGGCCAGACCGGTGGCGACGGCGCGCCGACTCGGGCCTGACGCGGTGGTGTGAGCAGAGCGAGCGTTCATGACGGGGCCTTTCAGGGAGACTACGTGTGCCCGATTCAGGAGGACTACGTGTGCCTGATGTATTTCTGCTGTGCAGACACGTCCGAGGGAAGAGTATCAGCAGGTGCCAGCCCTGAACTCCGTCAGATGGTCTCGCAGGCGTTCGCGCTGGTCCGGGGCGGTGTAGCCGACGGCGGCCAGGGGCCCGAGGTCGAGCGCGCTGTTCGTCGGCCGCGGGGCCACGCCCTCCTTGCCGGCCATGTACTCGGCGGTGGTCGTGGCGGAGACGCGTGCGGCGTCGTGGCCGGTGTCCTCGAAGACCCACCGGGCGACGTCGTGCCAGGTGACCACGTCACCGCTGTTGGTCATGTGGAACGTGCCCGTGGGCGCGTCCGTGGTGACCAGGTGCAGCAGGGCGTCGGCGAGGTCGTCGGCGAAGGTGAGGCGGCCGTGCTGGTCGTCGACGACGGCCGGGTCGATCCCGCGCTCGGCGAGGGACGCCATCGTGGCCACGAAGTTCTTCCCCTCCCCGATCACCCAGGAGGTGCGGACGATCCAGTGCCGCGGCGCGGTGCGCACCGCGGCCTCGCCGGCGGCCTTCGACTGGCCGTAGACGCCCAGCGGCGCGAGCGGGTGGTCCACCGGGTGCTCCTGCCCCACGGGGAGGGCGCCGTCGAACACGTAGTCCGTGGAGACGTGCGCCAGGGGCACGCCGGCCTCGGTGCAGCGGCGGGCGAGCTCGGCGACGGCGGTCGCATTGACGGCCCAGGCCTGGGCCCGGCCCTCGGGCGTCTCGGCGGCGTCCACCGCGGTCATGGCGGACGCGTTGACCACGGCGCGCAGGCCGCGGAAGTGCTCCCGCGGCCACGAGGCCGGATCGGTCATGTCCCACGTGTACCGGCCGTGGGCCTCCACGGGGATCCCGGCAGCCTCGGCGTGGGCCACCAGGGCGCGGCCGAGCTGGCCGCCGGCGCCGAGCACGAGGATCGGGGCGGGCGGCATGGGGGTGACGTCCGCGAGCATCGGGTGGGCGCGGTCCTTGTCCGAGAGCTCGGCGTCCTCGAGCGGGATGGGCCAGGCGATGGCGGCCGTCGGGTCCGCGAGGTTGAGGAACGTGTACTGGCCCTGCGCGTCGGCGGACCAGTGGTCGTTCACCAGGTAGGTGTAAGCCGTGTCCGGTTCGAGTGTCTGATAGGAGTTGCCCACCCCGCGCGGCACGAAGACGGCCTTCTCCGGGCCGAGCTCCACGGTGGCGACGGCGCCGAAGGACGGCCCCTCCCGCAGGTCCACCCAGGCACCGAAGATCCGGCCGTGGGCGACGGCCACGTACTTGTCCCACGGCTCGGCGTGGATGCCGCGGGTGGTGCCGACGGCGTCGTTGAACGAGATGTTGTTCTGCACCGGGGCGAGCGAGGCCAGGCGGGGGTGCTCGGCGGCGAGGGCGCGGATCTTCTCCTGCTGCCAGTTCTCCTTGAACCAGCCGCGGTTGTCCCCGTGGACGTCGAGGTCGAGGACGAGCAGACCGGGGATGGCGGTCTCGGTGATGCGCATCAGCGGTGCCTCCTCACTGGCCCTTGGCGCGGTACTTCGCTTCGACGGCGTCCTTGGCCGGGCGCCACCAGGCCTCGTTCTCGCGGTACCAGCGGACCGTGTCCGCCAGACCGGCGCGGAGGTCCGTGAACTGCGGCTCCCAGCCGAGTTCGGTGCGCAGGGCGGTGTTGTCGATCGCGTAGCGCAGGTCGTGGCCCGGGCGGTCGGCGACGAGGTCGTAGTCGTCCGCGGGGCGGTCGAAGAGCTCGAGGAGGATCTCCACGATCTCCCTGTTGTTCCTCTCGCCGTCCGAACCGATCAGGTACGTGCGGCCGATCTCGCCGCGTTCGAGGATGCGCAGCACGGCCGAGGAGTGGTCCTCCGTGTGGATCCAGTCCCGGACGTTGACGCCCTGGCCGTAGAGGCGGGGGCGGACGCCGTCGATCAGGTTGGTGATCTGGCGCGGGATGAACTTCTCGACGTGCTGGTACGGGCCGTAGTTGTTGGAGCAGTTGCTCAGCGTGGCCTGCACGCCGAAGGAGCGGACCCACGCGCGCACCAGGTGGTCCGAGCCGGCCTTCGAGGCCGAGTAGGGACTGGAGGGGTGGTACGGGGTGGTCTCGGTGAACTTCGCCGGGTCGCCGAGCTCGAGGTCGCCGTAGACCTCGTCCGTGGACACGTGGTGGAACCGCTTGCCGTGCTTGCGGACCGCCTCGAGGAGGACGAAGGTTCCGACGATGTTCGTCTGGATGAACGGGGACGGATCGTTCAGCGAATTGTCATTGTGGGACTCCGCCGCGTAGTGCACGACGGCGTCCGACTCGGCGACCAGGCGGTCCACCAGGGCCGCGTCGCAGATGTCCCCGACCTCGAGAATGACGCGGTCCTCGGGCAAGCCGGCGAGGTTCTCCCGGTTGCCGGCGTAGGTCAGCTTGTCCAGGACGACGACGTCGTGCCCGGTCTCGCGGACGACGTGGTGGACGAAGTTCGATCCGATGAACCCGGCGCCGCCGGTGACGAGGAGGTGCATGGGGTCAGGGTATCGGGGGAAGTCGCTCTTCCGCGGCCTCACGCATCGCCGAGAAGTCGCCTTCGATGACAGTCCAGCTGGGGGCCAGAAGATGGGAGCGACCGCCGTTTTCGGTCCGAGAGAAGAACCAGGGAGCGATCACCTGTCGTCCTGGATTGAGGACGTCGCCGATGTATCCGCCCCAATACGAGAAAGTGGAATTGGTGATGACGAGGCGCTTCGCGTGGATGATCGCCTTGAGGTCATGCGCGATGTCGCCGTCTTCATACTCCACCGGTGCGAACTCGGAGAGAAGGTCATTCACGTGGTCGCGACACCAGTCGAGGCCATCCGAGATGACGACGATGCGACCCACGGGCCCCTGCGTGCGCACGGCTTCTGCGAGAGCCGAACGCAGGTACTTCTCCTGGTCCATGCCGAATTGAGCCCGATGCCTTTCGACGCTGTAGTAGTCGCCTCGCCGAACATTGACGACGATCGCATCGTCGTAGGAATCCGTCGCCGGGGAGACTGCAGATCCTGGAAGGAGGTCCTGGCGGATGAAATCTCCAAGTAGGGGTGGCGCAAAGCGACCGGTTGATCGCTCCTCGTTTTCCCACGGGCGCACCCGCTGTGCAGTGAAGGGCACGTGAGACCGCCGCAGGAATCTCTTCTCGCGGAGACGTGGGAACAACTCGATCACGCCCACCCTGTTTTCGGGAAGCAAGACGAACCGGGGCTCCCCCAGAGAGGCCCCCTCGTACGCCCAGAGCCCCTGATAGAGGAGATTCCCCAGCCCCATCCACTCGGGAGCCCACGAGACGGGCGCCCCCCGTCGAACGGTTCGGAGAATGGACGCCTTTACGGCACCTATAGCATGCATGAGTTCAATCTAAGTCATGGTGCGGGGACAGTCCTGACCGCCGCTACGGTTTCGCTCCACCATGGGCGCAGACAGGCAGCAACGCCGAGCCCGTGCTGGACGACGTCAGATGAACGCGTCATCGGGGATCGCCTGCCATTGCGGGAGCAGCAAGGGAGACTCACCTCGCGCGTACAGCCGGTTGAAGTGCAGGGGTGCCTGGACGCTCTGCGGGCGGTCGCTGGGAGGCATTGCACTCGCCAGGTATCCACCCCAGTAGGAGAACGTCGAGTTCGCCAGGATCAGGTGCCGCCCGCCGGCGAGCTGTGCCAGATCACGGAACATGTCGTGTTCGCCCGGAATCGTCCCCACGTCCCCCCAGGTCGAGAGGAAGCCGAGGTTCTCGCGGCACCAGTCGACATCATCGGAGACGAGAATGATTCGACCTGCCTCGTCTCGAGGAATCTTCGCCACAGCGGCCCGGACGTACCCGGCGATGTCGAACCCGAAGTTGGCGCGGTGGACCGGATCGGAGTAGTAGTCCCCCCGACGCACGTTCACCACGACTGCCCCGCGGTCGACCTGCTTCAGACGCGCCTGAAATCCGTTGCTCGCCAACAGCCTCTCGCGCGTGAAGTCCAGGAGGTCACGAAAGAACCAGTCCTGGTAGGTCTGCTGGCCCCACTCGACCGTTCGCTCTTGCCGGAAGGACACATCCTCTTCCCGCACCGTGAGATCCCTGAGGGCAGGGAACTCTGTCAACCACGGCTCCATCTTGGGCTTGTAGCGCACCAGCCACGGACGTCCCGTTTCCCGGCGGCGCACCCAGGCCGTGGCCCACAGGTAGAGGAAGTTGCCGCCGTTCATCGGCTCTGCTCCCCAGATCACGGGAGGGTCGGCGCGGCGCACCGTGGCCAGCACGCCGGCAGCAATGTCTCGGGGCGTCCTCATCCTCATCAGGCTCCGCATCGGTGGCCTCCTCAATTCCGCCGCCACAACAGACGTACCCGATCTCAGCGTACTGGCCAGGCCCTCGTCCCCGACTGGATCGTGCGACGCCTAGGCTGGCCGTATGAGCGTCGACGTCCTCTACGTCCGTCCCGGCGGCAGCGGCTGGGGTCCCGTCGATGTCCTCGCGCGCCTGGCCGCCCGGCTGCTCGAGGGCCGCCTCGTCGAGGTCGAGGACCGCGGCGCCGCCTCCTGGGCCCAGCGCGCGTCCGTGCTCCTGCCGCGCGGCCGGCGGGCCCGCGGGCGCCGCCTCCTGGTGCTCGTCGGCAACCCCGCCGCCCTCGCCCTGGCCGCGCGCCGGGACCTGTGGTGGCCCGGGCACGAGTCCACGGCGGCCTGGATCGTCGACTCGTTCTGGACCGACCGGATCGCCAGGATCGCCCGGCACCGGCCCCACTTCGACCGACTGTTCGTGACGGACCCGGACCTCGTCGACGAGTGGGCTGCGCTGACCGGCCGCCCCGTGGACGCGCTGCCGTGGGGTTCGGACACCCTCGCCGTCGCCGCCGACGACGGCCCCCGCCCGGTCGACCTGCTGCGCCTGGGCCGCCAGCCGGAGGCCTGGGACGACGACGCCCGTACCGCCCGCGAGGCGCAGGACCACGGCCTCGTGTTCCGGGGCCGGCCGCCGTCGTCGCCGGATCCGCTGCAGAACCAGGAGGCCGTCCGCGCTGCGCTGGCGCAGGCGCGCCTCGTGCTCGCGTTCTCCAACCTCGTCAGCCCTGCGCCGTACACGCACCCGACCCGCGACTACCTCACGGGCCGGTGGACGGACGCCCTCGCGGCGGGATGCCGTGTGGCCGGCGTCGCCCCGCGGTCCGCGGCCACGCTCCTGTGGCCGGAGGCCACGCTCGAGGTCTCACCCGACTCCCGCGCCGAGGCCTGGCCCGTGCTCGCGGAGGCCGCCGCCGCCTGGACGCCGGAGCGGGCCGCCGAGCAGCGGCGCCGGGCCCGCCGGGAGCTGGACTGGCGGCTGCGCCTGCAGCGGCTCTGCACCGCGATGGGCTGGCCCCTCCCCCCGGCCCTCGACGCGGAGCTGGCCGCCCTGGACTGAACGCCGTCCGCCCCCGGACCGCCTTCCGACCCGGACCGCACCCGTCTGACCCTCCGACCCGCCGCACCCGACAGGAGACCCGATGCCCTCCCCCCTCGACCTCGCCCGCCAGGCCAAGCACCGCCTGTTCCTCCTCCGCCGGGCCCGGGAAGTGGTCCGGCAGGCCGCCGCCGTCCGCGGCTCGGAGCGGTTCGCCCGCGAGTACGCCCTCGCCTCGGCCGGGTTCGACCTGCCGGAGCTGCCGGCGATGTCCGGCCCGTGCGCCGTCGCGATGGTTCGCGACGAGGCGGACGTGATCGAGCGCTCCGTGCGCCACCTCGCGGACCAGGGGATCCCGCACATCGTCGTCGTGGACAACGGGTCGAAAGACGCGACGCCGGACATCCTGCGCCGACTGACCGAGGAGATCCCGGGGCTCGTCGTCGGCGCGGACCGGGAGCCGGCCTACGTGCAGTCCGCCAAGATGACCCGGCTGGCCGACCTGGCCTCCGCCGCCGGCGCCACGTGGGTGGTCCCGTTCGATGCGGACGAGCTCTGGTTCGGCGCCGAGGGCACGCTCGCCGAGGCCCTGGCCGCCACCGACGCACCCGTGCTGCACGCCGTCATGCACAACGCGTTCCCGGCGGCGGACGGCTCCGGCCCGCTGCTGGACACCACCGCGCACTTCAACGTCAAGGTCGCGTTCCGCCCGCGCTCTGGGGCCGTCGTCGAGATGGGCAACCACGAGGTCCTGCGCCCGGGCGTCCGCGCGGAGAGCCTGCGGATCCTGCACCTGCCGTGGCGCTCCTTCGAGCAGTTCGCCCGCAAGAGCCGCACCGGCGCGCAGGCGATCGCGCTCGCCGACACCCCCGAGGACAAGGCGTACCACTGGCGCCGGCTCGGGGCTCTCGACGACGACGCCCTGCGCGCCGCGTGGGAGGCCCTCCTGGCCGGGCAGCCGCTCACGGATGCGGCCTGGTACCCGCGCGGGGCACTGCGCCCGCTGCGCTCGGACGCCCCGACCCGCTGGGACGAGGTCTGAGCGTCAGCGCGTCTCGGGCGGCCGCCGAGCCTCCCACGCGGAGCGGACCATGTCCTCGACCGTGTGGCGGTTCTCCCACCCGAGGTCACGCGCGGCGAGGGAGCCGTCCGCCACGATGCGCGCGGGGTCCCCGGGGCGGCGCGGCTCCACGATCGGGTCGACGTCGCGCCCGGTGGCTCGACCGACGGCCTCCATGATCTGCCGGACCGACGTGCCGGCCCCGGAGCCGAGGTTGTAGACCGGGGCCAGGGCGTGGCCCTCCGCGAGCGCCCGGGCGGCGGCCACATGGGCCCGGGCGACGTCGGCCACGTGCACGTAGTCCCGCACGCACGTGCCATCCGGGGTGGGGTGGTCGGCACCGAACAGGCGCGGGCGGTCGCCGCGGTCCAGGGCCCGGAACACGAGCGGGAAGAGGTTGTGGGGGCTCGTGTCGGACAGCGCCGGATCCGCGGAGCCGACCACGTTGAAGTAGCGCAGGCTCGTGTGCCGGAGGCCCGTGGCCCGGCCCTGGTCCGCGAGCAGCCACTCCCCGATCAGCTTGCTCTCCCCGTAGGGGGACTCCGGGGCGGTCGCCGTCGCCTCCGTGACGCGTTCCACGTCCGGGGTGCCGTACACGGCCGCCGAGGAGGAGAAGACGACGGCGGGGACCTCGGCCCGCTCCATCGCCTCGAGCACGCCCAGGGTGCCGCGCACGTTCACGCGGTAGGCGTGCAGCGGCTCGCGGACGGACTCGCCCGCGAACTTGTACCCGGCCACGTGCACGACGCCGGCGGCGCCCACGCGCGTCAGGAACGCCGCCACCTGCCCGACGTCGCCGACGTCGGCCCGGAGCAGGGGCACGTCGGCGGGCACGAAGTCCGCGAACCCGGTCGAGAGGTCGTCGACGACGGCCACGTCCATGCCCGCCCCCTGCAGGGCGCGCACCACGTGGGCGCCGATATATCCGGCCCCGCCGGTCACCACCCAGGTCATGTGGTGCCCCGGCCGCGCCCCCGACGGAGCAGTCGTGTCCTCCGGCCCGACGGTGCCCAGCGGTATCGCACCATCCCCTCGAGGGCGCCGACATGAGCACCCACACGGGCGGACCAGGCGAGCTGTGCCCCCTCGTCACGCCGCGATGCCGGGAAGGCGGCCGCACCTCGCACCACCTCCAAAGCGGACCCCTTCAGACTGGGCCCTTGCATCGGGCTGTCACGATAGCGGGTCCACAGGTAGATGCGACCGCGCTGCTGGATGCGCTGCTGCCGGAACAGGCTTCGTGGTTCGGACTTGAGCCGATAGTGGACAACCGCCTGGGGCACACTCACCACCTGCATCCCGGCCTGCTGGGCCCGCCAGGCGAAGTCCGTCTCCTCCGCGCCACCCGGATACGAGGCGTCCATCCCCCCGAGGGCGAGGTACGCCGATCGGTGGATCGCGAAGTTGCCCCCGGCCACTGTCTGAAGATGGCCGGCGAAGCCGCCGGGGTTCTCTTTCACCGTCGTCGGGCGGGCGAGCTCGTCGACCTTGGGGTCCGGTCCGATCCGGTAGGCGGCGAGGACCTCGGGCGAGTTGAAGCGCCCGTGGTGGAGTGCACCGGTGGCGATTCGAGAGGGATCGTCCACGACGGCGTCGGTGAGGGATCGCACCCACGCGCGGCCCACGAGGTCATCAGCGTCGCAGAAGAGCAGGATCCTCCCCCGCGCTGCCCGAACCGCCACGTTGCGCCCGTGGGACGCGCTCGCCGGCCCCGAAGCGTCGACAACCCGCACGGTGAAGGGAACCGGCTCCTGCAACGCCGCCTCGCGCGTTCCGTCGGTGCTGCCGTTGTCCCCGATGACCACCTCAAAGGAGGGGGCATGCACCTGGGAGGCCAGCGCGCGCAGCTGCTCGGGGATCCACTGAGCAGCATCCTTCGCCGGGACGATCACACTGACGATCGGTGTACCTGCAGCCGCCGACTCGTTCATGTGCCGGCCTCCCCGTCCACATCGCGAACTCGTCGGGCGGGCACACCGGCGTACAGGCCATTCGGCTCGCAGTCTTTGGTGACGACGGCGCCGGCCGCGATGATGCACCCTGCACCGACTTTCAGTCCCGGAAGGATGATCGCGCCAGCCCCGATCCACGTGCCGTCGCCGACCACCACCGGCTCCGGCCCGCCTTTTCCGGCCCGCATCTCCGGCCCGCCGATCGAGTGCTTCGCGGTGATGATCATGGACCGCGGACCCATGTAGACGTTCCGCCCCAGGGCAACGGGGCCGTTGTCGATGAAGACCTCACGGTTGAGATAGCACCCCTCTTGCATGGTCAGCGCCGAGGGGTCCAGCACCCTCACCTCAGCGGAGAACCAGGATTCCCGGGCGCCCTGCAGGCCGAGCCGTGCGAGGAGGGCGGGACGCAGGCGGTTCGGGAGGACTTCGGAACGCGACGCGACAAGAAGGAGACGGCGAGCGGTGGCACCTCCGGGGATTTTCATGCGCGCTCCTCCCCCTGCCTCGTGATGGCCATGCCGACTCCTAGGGCGCTGGCCGGCCGGCGCTTCCACGGCACGTATACCTCGGCCTTGCCCCAAGCGTGGCCGGCCGCAGTGTTCAGGCGCATCCACACCCCGGGCCAGTCACGCGGTTTGCGACCGGCCGCCATGAGAGCAGCGCTACCGGCTGCGCGCGCCAGCTCCCCCCAGGGGCTGGGGAAATGCGAGCGAGCGTTCAGCCCATAACGGTCGGCAACCAGAGCATGGGCGTAGGCCGATCGTCGGGCCAGTCGGGTGCGGAAGCGCAGGTCCCATTTCCCACGGAAGGCGATACGCACCGCGGGGGCTTCATCCACCGCGATGCCCAGGCGGTGCGCCCTGACGCCGAAGTCGTTGTCCTCGTAGACCCCGCCCAGAGAGATGTCGAAGCCGCCGAGGCGTGTGTAGACGTCCCGGGTCGCACCGAAGTCCCCGCCCATCAGGACGGGGAATGCCTCGCGGAGGTCTCCGGGGATCATGTCCGTCCAGTCAGCCCTATCGCCCATCGCCGCACGGATGCCCTCCAGTCCTCCGGTCATGTCGGCATCGCTCATGAGCTGGGCTCCACCCGACCACAGGGGCGTGACAGAGAAGGCCCGCGCGCCGTTGCGCACCCACCACCGGGACACCACATCGTCCGCGTCGGCGAACATGAGGAAATCTGCGTGAGCATGCGCCGCCCCCACATTTCGTGCGAATCCCGGGCCTTGGTGCTCAGGTGCGCTCACAAGACGCAATGGGTATGAGACCTCCCGAGCCAGCCGGCGGACCACGGAGGCAGTTCCGTCGGTGGAGGCGTTGTCCACGACGACGACCTCGTAAGAAGGAGCTCCGCTCTGGGCATCCAGGGCCTCCAGCTGCAGAGGGAGGAAGCGCTCTGCGTTGAACGCGGGGATGATCACGCTGATTTCTGGCAGCGCGCTTGTCTGGCTCACAGCTCGATCCTATCCCGGTAGGGTGCCCGGTAGACACGCACTCACCGAGCGCTGAAGGGACGTCGAAGTCGAACATGAAAGGCATCATCCTGGCCGGCGGCACCGGCTCCCGGCTGCACCCCATCACCCATGGCATCTCGAAGCAGCTCGTGCCCGTCTATGACAAGCCGATGATCTACTACCCGCTGTCCACGCTGATCTTGGCGGGCATCAGCGACATCCTGGTCATCACCACCCCGCACGACGCGCAGCAGTTCCAGCGGCTCCTGGGCGACGGCTCTCAGTTCGGGATCTCGCTCAGCTACGTCCAGCAGCCCTCCCCCGACGGCCTGGCACAGGCGTTCATCCTCGGGGAGGACCACATCGGCGACGAGCATGTCGCGCTCGTCCTGGGGGACAACATCTTCTACGGCCCCGGCATGGGCCAGCAGCTGCGCCGTCACACCCAGGTCGACGGAGCCACCGTGTTCGGCTACTGGGTGGCGGACCCCAGCGCCTACGGCGTGGTGGAGTTCGACGACGCCGGCAAGGCCATCTCACTGGAGGAGAAGCCTCAGGAGCCCAAGAGCAACTACGCGGTGCCCGGGCTGTACTTCTACGACAACGACGTCGTCGAGATCGCGAAGGGCCTCAAGCCGTCGGCGCGCGGCGAGCTGGAGATCACCGACGTGAACCGCACCTACCTGGAACGCGGCAGCCTCAACGTGGAGGTCCTTCCCCGGGGCACCGCATGGCTGGACACCGGCACGTTCCACGACCTGAACGACGCGTCCAACTTCATCCGCACCATCGAGTCCCGTCAGGGCCTCAAGGTCGGCTCCCCCGAGGAGGTCGCCTGGCGCCAGGGCCTGCTCACCGACGACGAGCTGCGCCAGCGCGCTGAGCCGCTCGTGAAGTCGGGGTATGGGCGGTACCTCCTGGAGATGCTCGAGTCCGGGCGGTGAGCGCGCAGAACCGGGCCGGGCGGGGCCGGCCGGAGACCGCTCCCGAGCCGTCCAGCGGCGCGGGCGTCCGGCACGTCGCTTTCGCGTGCCGCTCCACGGCCCTGGCCGGAGGCATCACGACGGTCGTCGACGAGCTGGCGACTGAGTTCGTGCGGCGAGGCCTGACCGTCTCCTACCTGTCGATCCACCCGCCCGCCGGAGAGCCGCGCGTCCCTGGGCCGGTGTTCGAGGTCGACCGGCTCCGGCACTGGACCGCGGACCATCCCCTGGCAGCGGACCACCCGGGACCGCTCGGGGCGAAGCTGGCGGTCAAGACGGCTCTCACCCCGCTCTGGCGGCGGTGGCGGGCCCGGCGCCTGCGCCGGCACCTCGCGCGATTCGGCGGGGACACAGCGATCGTCTTCGCGAACCCCGACACGCTGACCTGCCTCAGCGAGGCCGGCCACGTCCGGCCCGAGGCAGACGCCCCGTTCCTCGTGGCCCACGTCCACACCAGTCCGGAGGGCCTGGAGCGGATGGGTTGGGACGTCCCCTTCCCGGCCCTCGACGTCGTCGATGCCGTGGTGGCCCTCCACCCGTCCTACATGCAGCCGATCGCTGACACGCAGGGCGTTCCTGTGGGCGCCATCCCGAACCCGAGCGGCACCGTACCCGCGGCCGCGCCGCGGGAGGACGCAGACGGCAGGAGGCGGATCGTCTCCTTCGGACGTCTGTCCGCCGAGAAGCGCGTCGACCTGACTATCCGGGCGTTCGACGCCCTCGCGGCGGACGTGCCCGACGTCGTGCTCGAGGTCTGGGGCACCGGGGACCAGGAGGAGGCCCTGGCCCGCCTGGCCGACGAGTCGGCCCACCGGGACCGTATCCGCTTCTGCGGCTGGTCCGACGACCCGGCGGCCGTGTTCACTGGCGCGACGCTCCACCTCGTCGCCTCCGACTTCGAGGGTCTCTCGATGTCGGCGGTCGAGGCGCTGCGTTGCGGCGTCCCGACGGCGGGGCGCCCCGTCTCGGCCGGGCTTGCCGAGCTCCTGGACCGGTGCGGGCTCGCCCTGCCGGGCGCCGAGCCCGCCGAGATGGCGGAGACCCTCCGTGCCCTCCTGGACAGCCCGGACCGGCTCGCCGGGCTCGTCGAGGCCTGCGGGCGCGTCGGCTCGGACTTCGAGCCTTCGATCGTCGCGGACATGTGGCTCGACCTTCTCGCCGCGCGGGACATCGCCGTCATCCCCCACGCCCGCCCCCGCACGGCGGCCGCGGCATCGTGAGCGATACCTGTATCAACTACCACGTACGCATCCGCGCACGGGCGGCACCCACTCCAACGCACCCGGCATGCGCCGCGTCGAGGTACGACCGTCTGCGTCAGGGGTCGGCGGCCAGCGAACGGGACACATCTGTGAGAGCGACGATTCGCTCCCGCATCGCTTCGTAGCCGCGTCCGGTGAGGTGGACTCCGTCACGACGGAGCATGCCCGGCGACGAGAGGGCCTCGGTCGGATCCCACCATTCGACCCCGGCGGCGTCTGCGGCCTCCTGCAGTACCGCATTCGCGGCCGCAGCTTCGTCTTCCATACCAACGAGCGGAGGAACACCGACGGCGAGGACACGCCCCGGGGTCGCCCTATAGAGTCGCTCAGCGTCCTGGCGCAACTGACTCAGTGGCGTCCCGGTCAGGACGTCATTCGTGCCAGCCAGCACAATCGTCGCCTGCCCCGGCATTGCCGTGCCGGCCACCCAGTGCTCAACTTCCGCCGTCAGCGCTCCGGCCTGCCCCCGCACGGCGACGGGCCGGTCGAGGATCTCACTCCATGGCCCGTACTGCGCATGGGAGTCGCCGACGAACACGACTGCAGCGCCTGGAAGCCCATCGAACTGCTCTGCCGCATACGTGTCATACGCCGGCCGGTGAGGCTCGACGATGCCTGCTTCCTGAGCCAAGGTGCGAATGCCCACTTGCCCCACGACCCACAGGAGGGCCACGACCAGCAATCCGTTGAGGACCGCAGAGGCCAACATCAGGTAGACCCCGGGCCCGTACTTCGCGTTCGTCCGACCCGCCCCGGGTCCGGGCTGTCCCGGGCTCACGGGTGCGCTACTTCGCCCAACAGGCCACGGATCCGCCGCCCGAACTCCACCTCGGAGAACCGCTCGGCGTGCGCCTGCATCGCCACCCGGTCCCAGTCGTGCGCCAGCAGACGTCCCACCCCCTCGGCGACCGCCTCCACCGTCGGCTCCTCGACGAACACCCCGTTGACGCCTTCCACGATGGTGTCCAGGTAGCCGCCGGCGCGCAGCGCCACGGTGGGCACGCCCCACGCGCTCGCCTCGAGCGGCGTGATGCCGAAGTCCTCGTGGCTCGTAGCGATCAGTGCCGTCGCGTGCGCGTACGCCCACCGCAGCTGCGCGTCGGTGAGGTCCTGGCCGAACACCACGTCCTCCCCCGCCATCGCCCGCAGCCGGGCCTCCTCCGGGCCCTTGCCGATCACCACGAGCGGCCGCCCCGCACGGGCCGCTGCCTCGATCGCCACGTCCACATGCTTGTACGGCATGAGACGGGCGACCGACAGCAGGAAGCCGTCCTCCGCCAGCCGCTCGGCACCGGGGATCGGCTCCTGCGGGCCATCCGTGCTCACGGAGTGCGGCGGGAACACGAGGTCCACGCCCTCGAGCCCGTAGACGTCTTCGATCCGATCCTTCACCACCGTGGAGTTGGCCACATAGCGCGATCGACGCCGGACGGCCGCGCGGTCCCACCTGCGCAGGCCCGGGCGCAACACGCGGGCGATTCGGCCCTTGATGCTGTTCCGACCGCCGTCGCCCAGATAGTCGTCCAGCAGGTACACCCAGCGCGCCGGGGTGTGGCAGTAGACGAGCGTGGCGCCGTCGTAGCGGAATCCATGCGCCCAGCCGGACGTCGAGACGACGGCGATCGGCTCCTTCACGTGCAACAGCGAGGAGGCCAGGGGCAACAGCGGCAGCGCCCTCCGCGGGTCCTTCCGCAGCACTCCCACCCGGTTGAGGGGCGAGGTGATGATGCGTGCGTCCTTGAACTCCGGGAAGGTCCCCTCGGGGTCGTAGAACGTCGTGTAAATGGGGGCATCTGGCCACATCCGATGCAGGGCGAGCACCACCCGCTCCGCCCCGCCCTTCTGGGTGAGATAGTCGTGGGCGATGGCGATCGTTGCGGGAGTCTGTTCCAACATCGTGTCCCCTCAGATGGCCCGCTGCGCGCGGTGGGGGCGGGCACGTCCGGCCTCGGCGGCACCCTCCACCTGGAGGGCGATGAGTCGACGGGCGAGCCCCCGGGGCAGGTGGTCCGCGACGGCGTCGATCAACGCACTGGAGCGCATGAGCGTGGCTTCGGTGGTGCCCAACGCCATCAGGCGCACGGCAGCACCCCACACGCCTCGCGGAGCACCGATGGTGCCGAGCGGTGCCGCCCCGTGCTTGCTCACGAACAGGTTCCGCGCGGCCGTGCCGTGCAGGGCCCGCACCGCCTTCGAGTGCGTCGTCACGGCGGCAGCGTGGTGCCGCGTCTCCAGCTCGGGGCGGATCACCACGGGATAGCCTGCCGCGTGAAGCCGGTAGCCGTAGTCGATGTCCTCCCACCCGTACTGTCGGTAGTCCGGGTCGTAGCCGCCGATCTGCTCGTGCAGGGCACGGGGGACGGACACGTTGCCCGCCCAGTGCCGCCACTGCCGATCCGCTGGCAGTGCATACGCGTGTTCGCGGTGCAGGACGTCCTGGGCGTCACCGTAGGCACGCTGATACGGGGTGGGCTCCAGCACGTTCACATAGAGTCCGATCGCCCCGCCGGGTCCGTCGTCATGCGCGGCCACGTGGTCCCGGATGTAGTGAGGCCCGGGCTCCAGGTCGTCGTCGGCCCGGATGAGGATGCGGCCGGACGTCGCGTCGGCACCTGCGTTGAGCGCGGCGACCCGTCCGCGGTTCTCGCCGAAGACGGTCCAGCTCAGGTCCAGGCCCGGGTGTTCCGCGGCCAACTGCGCGAGCACCGCCTCCGACCCGTCCACATCCCCGTCCACGACCACGTGGACCTCGAACGACGGGGCGTCCTGCTGCGCGGCGAGCGCGCCGATCAGGCGCGGCAGCCGCTGGGCGCCGCCCCGGCTGGGGACGATCACGCTGGCCTCGGGGGTCAGGGGCGTCTCGGTCATGAGTCCTCCGCGGGGGTCATAGGGACAGGTCATCCAGGAGCTCGGCGACGGCGGCGCGGCCGGCCTCGGGTGAGAACAGCGACTCCCAGCGGCGCCGCTGGGAGTGGGCCACCGCGCCCCGATCGACTGCGCGCGCGGCCCGCAAGCAGTCCGCGAGCGCGGCGGCGTCGCGCTGCGGAAAAACGAAGGGGTGCTCGCTGCCGACCACTTCGGGAACAGCTCCCGCATCGGAGGCCACCACCGGAACGCCCGCGGCCATCGCCTCGGCCGTCACCAGGCCGAAGACCTCGGCCCACTGCGACGGCACGGCCAGCACGTCCACGGAGGTCAGGAACTCGCCGGTGTCCTGCCAGCCGAGCACCTGGACGTCCTCACCGGCTGCCGTCAGGGCGGTGGCGAGTCGCTCGGTCTCGTCCTCCGCCACGAATCGGCTCTCCCCCGCGATGCGGAACACGAACGCCCCCGGGTCGGTTCTCCGCAGCAGCGCGGCGGCCTCCAGCAGGGTGACGATGCCCTTGTCCTCGGACAGCCGTCCGAGGAAGCCCACGGTCACCGGCTCATCGGCACCGCGGGCCGGACGTGTCTGCGGTGCCGTGGGGGCCGGGACCCAGTTGTGGAGCACGCGGGCCCCGCGGATGCGAGCCGCGGCGAATCGGGAGGGCACGAGGACCGCGAGCGCGCCGGGGCGCGCCAGGGCGGAGAACACGCGCAGAAGCGGCTTCTCGGGCACCTGGTGCAGGTGCACGATCCGGCGACGCCGACCGGCCAGTGCGGTGGCGGGCAGCAGCCCGTTGCACCACGCGACGTCGTCCCCGCCTCGGCCACGGTCCCAGGCCCGCAGAACCCGCAGGTACCCGACGCGTCCGGGCCCACCCATGCGGACCACGTCGAAGCCGTCCGCGGCGAGGCGATCGGCGGTCTCGGCCGGGTGCGCCGGGGCCACGACGCCCACGTCCCGCCCGAGCTCGCGCAGGGCCGTGGCGAGGTGGTGCAGCATCACCTCGCCGCCGCCCACCTCACCCTGGTTCGCCAGGATCCAGATGCGTCCGGTCATCCCGAGGTCTTCCCCACCCGGCGCCCGAGCACCTCGAGGGTCGCCTCGGCGGTCGCCCGGGCCATCGTCTCCACGTCGCCCACGCGCACCTCGCCCGGGCCCTCGGCGGCGGCGCGTACGACGGCGTCGGCGATGGCCTCCGGAGTGGTCTCGCGGACCAGGCGCTCGGGCGGCAGGATCTCCCCGTTGCCGCCCACGTCCGTGGCGACGGCGGGCAGGCCGGCGGCCGCGGCGTCGAGCAGGGTGTAGCTGAGGTTCTCCCATGCGGAGAGCTGCACCAGCACGTCATGCTCGGCCATGGTGCCCCACGGCTCCACGAAGCCGGGCAGGTCGACCGCGTCCGCGACACCGAGGTCCTCGGCCTGGGCGCGCAGCGCTGCCGCGAGCGGCCCGGTGCCGGCCATCGTCAACCGCGTCCCGGGGTCGCGCTCCAGCAGGGCGGGCAACGCGGCGATCAGCCGGTCGAGGTTCTTCTCGGGGGCCAGCCGGGACAGGGACAGGATCCGCAGCCCCTCCCCCGGTGCGCGCCGCTGCCCCGCGGCCGCGGCGCGCACCGCGGGCACGTCCACGCCGTTGCGCACCACGGTGAGGGGCGCCCCCGCACCCCATTTGCGTCGGAGCACGCCCGCGGTGGACTGCGCCACCGCGATCACGAGGTCCGTGCCGCGCAGCCGGCCGCGGTGCGCGGTGTTCTTCACCCGGGCCGCGGCGGCGCGGTTGTACAGCCCGTCGTCCGGGGCGATCCCGTGCTCGGTGCTCAGCAGCGCCGGTGCACCGGACCGCCGCAGGGCCCGCTCCGCGCCCAGTGCGGTGAAGGCCGCGAGGTCGGCGTAGGCCAGGTGCGTGTGGACCGCGGCCGGGCGCAGGGTGCGCACCGCCGTGCGGAGCGTGCGCACCGAGGCGGCCAGGCCGGCGTCGGGGCCGACGTCCCCGGTGAACACCGCCGCGCCCTGCTCGCGCAGGCGCTCGGCGAGCGGCCCCTCGGGGCAGAGCACCGCCAGACGCAGACCGGGCAGGCCCACGCGCGCGACGTCGAGGACGTGCCGCGCCACGCCGCCGAGGTCGGCGACGGGCACCACCCAGAGCGTCAGCGGGGCCGGGATGGTCGTCGCGGCCTCGGGGATCACAGCCACTGCTCCAGGCGGTCCAGGGCCGTCCAGAAGCCCTCGCCGTTGTTGATGTGGCCCTGCCAGATCTCCGGGATGAAGCTCACCCCGGGGGCCAGGCGGTCCAGCTGCTCGCACAGCACGGGCCAATCCACGTCGCCCTCGCCGATCTGCGGTCCCTCCCCGTCCACACCGGTGGCGTCCACGAGGTGCAGGTGGATGGTGTGCGGGGCCAGCTTCTCCACCATCTCCGAGAAGGGGATCCCCAGGAACGTGGCCGAGAGCTTGGAGTGGGAGATGTCCAGGCACAGGGGCACCCCCGTGGCCTCCACGAACGCCACGGTGTCGTCCGGGTCCATGAAGAGGTTGTGGTACTGCTGACCGCCCATCAGCCACGGGAACGGCGGCAGCGTCTGCGCGGCGATCCGGATGCCGGAGGTGTCCAGGCGCTGCACGGCCTCGGCGATGCGCTCGTACTTCGGCAGCCGCTCCTCCGGGCGGATGTGCCGGTCCAGGGTGAACCCGCCCATGGTGACGACCATGATGGGCTCCTCCTCGTTCGGGAACCAGCGCTTCAGGTCCCGGGTGATGTCGATCGTGCGCTGCACCTCGGCGATCGAGCGCTCCCATACGGCGTCGTCGTCGCTGGCCAGGTCCACGAGGAAGTCACCGGAGAAGATGTCCGGCAGGTGCGTGGTGAAGCCCATCGGCATGGGCTCGGTGAACACCGAGTCGATGTCGATCTCGAGGTCCTTGTAGGAGAAGTGGAACTCCAGGAAGTCCGGGGTGCAGTCCTTCGTCAGCGCCGCGACGTCGTGGTAGCGCACCGGCAGGCCCCAGGGGCGCCGGAACTGGAACTGGCGCCCGGTGGGCACCGTGTCCGTGAGGTCGCCGGCGAAGAAGAAGTCGCCCTCGGCCATCTCGCGGTGCAGGGTGCGGCCGACCAGGCGCGGCAGCTCATTGGGCTGCAGGCCGCGGCCCGGGGACTTCACGGTCACGTCGTCGGCGGTGATCGTGGCGCCGGCCTGCAGCGGACGGGCCGCCACCAGGGACTTGGCCAGGTTGATCCGGTTCATCGCCTCGCCCGTGGAGACCACGCGCTCGGTCCCGACGCCGATCGACTCCTCGATGTCCCGCGTCTGGCGGACCAGCTGCGCGAACTCCTCCGGCAGCAGGGAGACCTTGTGGTCGTTGCCCTCGAGCCCGCGGTCCACGGTGAAGTGCTTCTCGATGATCGCGGCGCCCCGGGCCACCGCGGCCAAGGCCACGTGGAAGCCACGCTCGTGCCCCGAGTAGCCCACCGGCGTCTGGGCGATCTCCGCGAGCCGGTCCAGGTAGGCCAGGTTCACGTCCTTGTAGGGGGCGGGGTAGGTGGACTGGGCGTGCAGCATCGCGAAGGGGACGCCGAAGGAGCGCACCAGGGCCGCCGCCTCGCGGATCTCCTCCTCCCGGGACATGCCGGTGGAGAGCACCATCGGCAGGCCGGAGGCGGCCGCGTCCCGCAGCAGACCGTGGTTCGTCAGGTCCGCGGAGGCGATCTTCACGCCGTCCACCGGGTACTCGCGCAGCACCCGCATGGACGGGGCGTCCCACGGGGTGCACATCAGGGCGACGCCGGCCTCCCGGACGTGGTCGAACACCCGCACCATGTCCTCGGCGGAGAGCGAGAACTTGGCCAGCTCGTCCAGGGTGCGCTGCGCGCCCAGGTCCTCGCCGGCGGTGGCCGCACCGGACTGCCGGTACAGGGCGTCCATGTCCCGCAGTTGGAACTTCACGGCGTCCGCGCCCGCCTCGACGGCCAGGTCCACGAGACGGCGGGCCAGGTCCACATCGCCCTGATGGTTGTTGCCGATCTCGGCGATCAGGAACGCCGGGTGGCCCTCCCCGATCCGGTGCCCGCCGATCCGCAGCTCCGCCTCCCGGTTGATCGCCAGGGCCGTCAGGCGGCCGCGCTCGTCCAGCAGCGGAAGGTGCAGCGCCCCGGTGGGCAGGGCCTCGCGCATCTCGGCCGGGGCGGCGCCCAGGGGCGCCGTGGCCGGGTCGCGATGGGCGACGTCGGCCGCGGCCACGTCCAGCGACGCCTCCGGATGCGCCACGAGCCAGCGGCGCACGTCCCCGTCCGTCAGGGAGCCGACGAGGAAGCCGTGGGAGTCCACCACGAACACGGTGCGCTCGCGGTTGTCGGTCATCTTCTGCAGGGCGACCAGGAGCGAGTCCTCGGGGAAGACGAGGTAGGGGGTAAGCCTGCGTTCGATGATCACAGCGTGCCTCCGGGGATGCGGTTCGGGCCGGTGGTGGGGGACTCGGCGGTGTGCGGGGCACCGAGGCCGGAGCGGTGCTGGAGGACCTTGTGGACGGCCAGGTACTGGTCCATCTGCTGCTCGGCCAGGGCGAAGTCGAGCTCGGTGTCGATGTCCACGCCCTCGAGGTCGTCGAGCTCCAGCAGGCCGATCCGGCCGCCGAGCCGGTTGTGCAGCCGGTCGTAGACCCAGGGGCGCGTCACGTAGAGGGACCCGTTCTCCCGGAACCGCAGGTCGGTGCGCGTCATGTCCTGCCGGCGCTTGCGCGCCGTGACGTCGAAGTCCGGGATCGGCTCCCCGTCGGGATCCTCGGGATGGCGCCACAGGAACGGGGACACCGGGACGACGCCGACCAGCGAGTCCACCCCCGTGTCCCGGAACTGCCGCACGGCGCGGTCCAGGGTGCCGGGCAGGCGCAGCGGGCTGGTGGCCTGGAGCAGCATCACGCCCTCGGGTTCGACGCCGGCCGCGCGCTCGGCCGCGAGCACGTGCTCGATCACGGGCTCGGTGGGGGTCGAGTCCTGGGCCAGGTGGGCCGGGCGCAGGCCCGGGACGTCCGCGCCGTAGCGGAGGGCGACCTCGGCGATCTCGGCCGAGTCCGTGGAGACCACCACGTGCAGGTCCTCCTCCGCTTCGAGGGCGGCCTGGATGGTCCAGGCCACCAGCGGGTGGCCGCCCAGGAGGCGGATGTTCTTGCCGGGCAGCCCCCGGGACCCGCCGCGCACGGGGATGACGCACAGGATGCTCACGCGGACTCCTTCCAGACGTGCTCGGCGATCGCGGCCGCGGGGTCCGCGGTCGGCGAGGCCAGGGGCGGGGTGGGCTCCGGGGTGCGGCCGGGCCGCCACCGGGTCATGCCGTAGCGCCGCCAGAACCCCTCGAGCCAGGCGGGCGGGTCCGGGTGGACGGCCCACGCGGGCCGGCCGGCCTGGGCTGCCTCGAGGATCCCGGTGGAGAAGACGGCGGCCACGGGCCCGCGGGTGGCGACGAGAGGCGCCCCGGCGTCGTCGATCCGCAGGCCGGCCCTGCGCCAGGCCGCGTGCTGGCCGCGGGAGAGACGGTCCCGTTCGGCCGGGTGGGGGCGGTAGGCGGCGCCGGTGGCCCGCACGTACTGTTCGGCGGCCGCGGCGAAGTCCCGGCGGGGCAGCTCGGCGCCGTGCAGCTGACCGAGGAACACCCCGGGGCCGTCGTCCCCGGTGCCCGCGAGCGCGGGCGCGGTCCGGCGGGCCTGCTCCAGCAGTGCCGAGCCCACCGGGACGGCCTCCACATCGGCGCGGCCCTGGGTCCACCAGTGCGCGTCCGCGCTCGTGAAGGCGTACAGGGTGGCGTCCTGCGGGACGGGCGGCGTGGACACGGCCAGCAGCCCGTGCTGGACGACGCCGACCCGCGCCCCCCGCTGCCGGGCCCAGCGCACGGCGGCGCGACCCGAGGGCAGGTACTCCCCCGCCACCAGGACGCGGCGGAGCCCGGACAGGCGCTCGCTCAGGACGTCGGCGGCGGCGGCGTGCTCTCGGTGGCCCGCGGCCCCGGGCAGGGCGGGTGCGTCACCGGCGGGCAGCACCCAGCCGACCCCGGCGGCGACCTCCGGCCGCGCGGTCGCCAGGGCGGCCACGGGCGAGGCCAGCGCGGCCAGCTGCGTGGGGCCGAAGGACTCGAGGGCGACGAGGGTGTGCACGTCCCCCGCCGGCAGGAGCAGGCGGGGAGCGCCGTCGCCGGTGGGCCGGCGGCGTGTCAGGGCCCCGACCACGCCGCGCACGGTCGAGCGCGCGGTGTCCGCGGCCCGCCGGGTCAGCGGCCACTGGGCGCGCTGCCACGCCTGCCAGCGCGGCAGGTCCTCGGCGCGCCAGAAGAGGGGCGCGTCGGTCATGCCCACCACCCCTGGGCCATGGCCGCCCGGTGCGCGAACGTGTGCTCCGCGTGCGACCGGCGGCGGCCGGCCTCCCGGATGCGCGCACCCCAGGCGGGGTCCGCGACGATCCGGCGGCCCAGCTCGATGAGGTGGTCCGCGTCCTCGAAGACGAGCACCTCCTCGTCCGGGAGGTAGAACTCGGCCACGTCGGCCCGATCGACGAGCTGGAGACCGCCCATGCCGGGCACCTCGAAGGTCCGCATCGCGTGGCCGGCCTGCAGGCCGTGGATGTTGATGGCGCCCGCGGCGGCCGCCTGCACGGCGTACGCCTCCTCGAGGGGGATGTCCCGTTCGGCCGGCAGGTCCGGCCGGGTCAGCTCCCACGTGCGCAGGCGGTCCACCGGGTGGTGGCTCCACTGCCGCCCGTAGGCGCGCACCGGCACCCCGGCCGCGGCCAGGCGCGAGAGCAGCTCCACGCGGTTCGGGTAGCGCGAGCCCACGAAGACCAGCTCGTCGCGCCGCGGCACCTGGGGCAGCGCCATCGCCGGGTCGAAACCGTTGGGCATGTAGTGGGCGTCCACGCCCTCGCCGGCCAGCAGCTCGGCCTCGGAGCGGGCGTAGCTGAGCACCGGCCCGACGGAGCGCAGGAACTCCATCGAGTAGTCGTGCCGCGCGAGGTCGTCGTACAGCCAGAGCATGCGGGGCAGGTCCGCCTCGAGGATCTCGGACCAGAAGTCCTCGCCCAGCGAGTCCCCCTTGATCACGAGCACGCGATCCGGCCGGGCCTCGCGCAACGCGGCCACGGCCCGCCCCGTGTCCCAGGCGACCCGCGCGGCCGTGCGGTCGACGCCCGCCTTCTGCGGCAGCTCGAGCAGCCCCTTGTTCCGCAGCTTCATGCCGAGCGTGGCGTAGGCGTCGTAACAGTGCACCGTGACGTCGAAGCCCTGGGCCGCCCACGCCGCCGCGATGGAGCGGTGGTAGCCATGGAACGCCGGCGAGACGAGGAACAGCCGTTCTGGGGAGCGGCCGCCCCGCGCGTCGGACGGCGCGGGCACGGTGTAGCCGGTGGCGCTCATCGGCGCCGCCCCTTCCAGACCAGCGCGTGCTCGTCCCGGAGCACGGCGCGGGCGTCCACGTCCACACCGCGGGCCTGCCGGAGCGCGTTCACGGCGAAGTTCGCCCCGGTGGCCGCGGTGAGCGCGGCCTTGAGGACCCGGGGGTGACCGAACTTCCGGGCGTAGCGGTAGCGGGAGTCCACCAGCCAGCCGCGCCGGCGCAGCGGGTCCGAGGAGCCGTGCAGCCCGTGCGGCACACGGACGGCCGGCACCACGATCGACGGCACGCCGCGCTCCCGTAGGCGGCGCTGCAGGTCGACCTCCTCGGAATTCATGAAGTACTCCTCGTCGAACCCGCCGACGGCGCGGACCTGCGCCATCGGCAGGAGCAGCACGGCGCCCATCACCCAGTCGACCGCCACGGGCGAGGCGGACCGGGCCGCCGCGATGTCGTGCCCCACGGCCTCGTGGAGCACGTCCAGGTGACGGAAGCGGGCCAGCGGGGTCAGCCACTCGACGGTCTGGTGCAGGACCGTGGGGAAGTGCCGACCGGACCACTGCGGCGTGCCGTCCTCGTTGACGACCTGCGGACTGACCACGGCCGGCTGGTACGGAGCGGCCGCGGCCACCAGCGCGTCGATCTGCGCCCCCGTGATCTCGGCGTCCGAGTTGAGGACCAGGGCCAGCTCAGTGGTGACCGCGGCCAGGCCGGTGTTCACGTTCGCCCCGAACCCGCCGTTGCGCTCGCGGCGCACCACGGTCAGACGCGGATCGTGCGCCTCGGGGTACGGGGTGGGCGAGGCGTCGTCCGAGATCACGACGGCGGCCAGCGCGTCCCCGGGATCGGCCAGCAGGCGGGCGACGAGCGCGAGGGTGGGGGCCGGATCGCCGTAGTGCGGGATCACCACGGTCACGGCCGTCGTGGGCGACTGCGCTGCCATGCGGGTTCCTCCCTCAGCTCGGATGAAGAGCGCGCCCAGCGCCCGATAAGCCTGTGTCGAGTATAGGGAAGGACTGGCGAGGACCCATGCAGGCCGGCGGGCGGCCCCGTGGCGTCGGCATGGTGCTCAGTACACTGACCGGACGGCCACGGGATGGAAGGGGTGAGCCATGCCCGGCACCCAGGGGGAGGACGAAGCCATGCGCGAGACCACCGCACTGCGCATCGGCACCGGTCTCGATGCCGTGACGGTCAGCGGCCTCACGGGAGACGAGCGGGCGGAGGTCGTCGAGTCCTGGGCCCGATGCGGTGTGGAGGCCGTGGAGCCGCCGGCCCGCGCGGATGCGCACCGCGACGCCGACGCCGCGCGTCCGTGGCTCCAGTGGCACGAGGACCTGGTGTTCCTGGCGACCTCACGGGCGATCGAGTCCGCCCGCGGCACCCACCTGCTGTTCCATGCCGCGTGCCTCGCCGCACCGGACACCGGGGCGGCGATGGTCCTGGTGGCGGCGTCCGGGACGGGCAAGACGACGGCCACGCACCGGCTGGGACCCCATTTCGCCTACCTCACCGACGAGACGGCGATCATCGCCCCGGACGGCCTGGCCGTCACCCCGTACCCCAAGCCGCTGTCCGTGCTGGGGTCACGGGGGGCGCGGCCGAAGACCCAGCGAGGCCCGGACGACCTGGGTCTCGGTCCGACCCTTCCCGACGCCCGGCTGGCCCGGATCGCCGTGCTCGACCGCGTGCGGGATCCGGCAGGCCCGGTGACGCCGCGGGCGGAGGCCATGGAACTCGTGGCGGCGCTCGAGGCGCTCGTCCCCCAGACGTCCTCCCTCGCCCGGCTCCCCCGCGGTCTCGTGACGCTCTGCCGCGTCCTCGACGCGGTCGGCGGCGCCCAACGCCTGGTCTACGCCGAAGCCGATGACCTGCGGGGCGTCGTCGACGACCTGCTGGCGGCCCCGCCCGCGTCCGTCACCCCCGCCTGGGAGGCGCTCACCGGCGAGGAGCTGCGGGCCTCGGCCGGTGCGGCGGGCCCGGGCGCGGTGGCCCGTTGCGCCGTCGACGACGGCATCCTGACCGACAGCGGCCGCCTGGTCCTGCTCGTCTCCGAACGGCTGGTCGTGCTCGATGGTGTGGGCCCGACCGTCTGGCTCCTGCTGGACGAGCCGCGGACGGCCGCCGACGTGGTGGCCCATCTCCGCGCCGAAGGGCCCGTGCCCGAGGACGCCGAGGCCCGGGTGCGGGAGGCGATGGACGCACTGATCACCGCGCAGCTGGCCACGACCGGCTGAGCCGGCCCGGAGGCGGCCGGCGCCTAGGGCGCCCCGCCCGCCGTCAGGAGATCAGTGCCCGCCCCAGTGCGTGGGCGGCCAGACGGTCACGAAGACCTCGCCGACGATGTCCTCGCGGGTGACGAAGCGGGCGCAGTCCCCGGCCTGGTCGGCGGGGATGCCGCGGCACGCGATCACGGAGTCGGCCGAGTTCGAGCGGTGGTCGCCGAGCACGAGCATCGAGTCCTCCGGCACGGTGACCGGGCCGAAGCAGCGCGCGGACATCACCTCGGACTCGCAGTCCAGCTCGTCCCGGATGAACGGCAGGTCGTTGTGGATGTACGGCTCGTCCAGGGGCTCCCCGTCCACCGTCACGGCACCCTCGGCGGTGCAGCACTCCACGGTCTGCCCCGCGGTGCCGACCACGCGCTTGACCAGCGCCTGCTCGTGCGAGCGGCCGATGCCGGTGAGGTCGCCGAACGTGCGGACGGCGTTCTCCACGGCCCCCTCCGACGACGCGGGGGCCGCCCAGTCCTCGTTCGCCGTGAAGACCACCACGTCCTGGGAGTCGGCCATCCCGTCCGGATAGGCGGTGCGGTTGACCAGCATGCGGTCCCCCACCTCGAGGGTGTTCTCCATCGAGCCGGACGGCACCGAGTACACCTTCACCCACAGGGCCTGCACCACGGCGACGACCGCGATGGCCACCACCACGTTCACCAGCAGGGAGGCCCAGAACGGCAGGCGCGGACGGCGAGGCTGCGGCGCGGCGCCCGCCTCGCCGTCGCCGTCGTCCCCGTGGGCCGGCTCGACGCGCTCGGCCATGGTCAGGCGACGCCGTCGAAGAGGCTGGTGACCGAGCCGTCCTCGAAGACCTCGCGGATCGCGCGGGCGATCAGCGGGGCGATCGAGAGCACGGTGAGGGTCTCGAAGCGCTTCTCCTCCGGGATGGGCAGGGTGTTGGTCACCACGACCTCGCGGGCACCGCACTCGCCGAGCCGCTGGGCGGCCGGGTCCGAGAACACCGCGTGCGTGGCGGCGATGATGACGTCCTTCGCGCCGGCGTCCTTGAGGATCTGCACGGCGCCGGCGATCGTGCCGCCGGTGTCGATCATGTCGTCGATCAGCACGCAGACGCGGCCCTCGACGTCCCCGACCACGGTCTTGGACTCGGCCTTGTTCGGAACGGTGAGGTCCCGGCTCTTGTGCACGAAGCCCAGCGGCACGCCGCCCAGGCGGTCCGCCCACTGCTCCGCCACGCGCACGCGGCCGGTGTCCGGGGAGACGACCGTGACCTCCTCGCCCTCCACGCTGGAGCGGATGTGGTCCGCCAGCAGCGGGATGGCGAACAGGTGGTCCACCGGGCCGTCGAAGAAGCCCTGGATCTGGGCGGTGTGCAGGTCCACGCTCATCACGCGGGAGGCGCCGGCGGTCTTGTACAGGTCCGCCACGAGGCGGGCCGAGATCGGCTCGCGGCCGCGGCCCTTCTTGTCCTGGCGGGCGTACGGGTAGAACGGCGAGACCACCGTGATGCGGCGGGCGGAGGCGCGTTTCATGGAGTCCACCATGATCAGCTGCTCCATGAGGTGGTTGTTCAGCGGCGCCGGGTGCGACTGGATGATGAACACGTCCTTGCCGCGCACCGACTCGCCCGAGCGCACGTAGATCTCGCCGTTGGCGAAGTCGTAGGCGCTCATGGGGAGCAGCTCGGTGCCCAGCTCCTCGGCGATCTCCTGCGCGAGCTCGGGGTGGGCGCGGCCCGTGGCCAGCACCAGTCGCTTGTCCTCGCTGCGGCTCAGCTCCGTCATGACGTCCTCAACATCCTTCGTCGTCTCGCGTTCCAGGACCGACAGCGGTGGGCGCCCGGCATCGGCGTCGGCCGCCCGTGGCGGCCCGGTCCTCGCACCCATCCTAGGGCGCGAGGGATCAGCCCTCGGCGTCCGCGACGGCCGCCCCGGCCGCCTCCGCGGCCTGCGCGGACGTGCTGCCGGGGCGCTTGGCGGGCACCCAGCCCTCGATGGTGCGCTGCGCCACGGCGTTCAGCGCCAGGGCAC
Source organism: Micrococcus sp. 140720015-1 (assembly GCF_053627595.1). NCBI lineage: Bacteria > Bacillati > Actinomycetota > Actinomycetes > Micrococcales > Micrococcaceae > Micrococcus > Micrococcus sp. 140720015-1. The sequence continues at coordinate 176,122 of NZ_JBSEYC010000005.1, read as the reverse complement.
CGGCCGGGACGTCGTCGCGGACCACCGCGCCGGCACCGGTGTAGGCGCCGTCGCCCACCGAGACCGGGGCCGTGAACACCGTGTTCGAGCCGGTGCGCACGTGCGCGCCGATCACGGTGCGGTGCTTGGCGACGCCGTCGTAGTTGGCAGTGATGTTGCCGCAGCCGATGTTGGTGTACTCGCCGATCTCGGCGTCCCCGGCGTAGCCCAGGTGGGAGAGCTTGGCGCCGCGGCCCACGGTCACGTTCTTGGTCTCGTAGAACGCGCCGATCTTGCCACCCTCTCCCAACACCGTGCCCGGGCGCAGGTAGGTGAACGGGCCGACGGTCGCGCCCGCGCCGATCACGGCCTCCGTGGCGTCGGTGCGCTTCACCACGGCGCCCTCCCCCACCTGCGTGTCCGTGAGCGTGGAGTCCGGACCGACGACGGCGCCCGTGGCCACCGACGTCGCCCCGTGCAGCTGGGTGCCGGGCTTGAGCGTGACGTCCGAGTCGAGGGAGACGGTGACGTCCACCCACGTGGAGGACGGGTCGACGACCGTGACGCCCTCCTTCATCCAGCCGCGCAGCACGCGGTCGTTGAGCTGGCGGCCCAGGTCGGAGAGCTGACGGCGGTCGTTGGCGCCCTCGACCTCCCACACGTCGTCCGTGCCCACCGAGGCGACGCGGCCGCCCTCGGCGCGGGCCATGCCGAGCACGTCCGTGAGGTACTTCTCACCCTGCACGTTGTCCGTGGAGATCTCCGGCAGGGTGCGGCGCAGCAGGGCGGCGTCGAAGGCGTAGATGCCGGAGTTGACCTCGCGGATCGCCACGAAGGAGTCATCCCCCGTGGACTCGGCGTGGGCGAGGGCGTCCTTGTGCTCCATGATCCGCTCCACGAGGCCCTCGGCGTCGCGGACGATGCGGCCGTAGCCCGTGGCGTCCTCGAGGGTGGCGGTGAGCACGGTGACGGCGTTGCCGTCCGCCTCATGCTCCGCGACGAGGCGGGCGAGGGTCTCCGGGGTCAGCAGCGGGACGTCGCCGTAGGTCACCACGACGGTGCCCTCGAGGTCCGCGGGCAGGGCGGCCAGGCCCAGCTCGACGGCGCGGCCGGTGCCCGGCACGTCGTCCTGGTCGGCGATCGCCAGCGCGTCGATGCCCAGCTGGGCCGCCACCGTCTCGATGTGCTCGGCCACGCGGGCCCGCTCGTGCCGGACCACGGCCACGAGGTGCTCCGGCGCGAGTGACCAGGCCGCCGCGAGCGCGTGGCCCACGAGGGAGCGCCCCCCGATCGCGTGCATGATCTTCGGCGTCGTCGACTTCATGCGAGTGCCCTGGCCCGCGGCCAGGACGATCACGGCGGAGGGACGGGCGGACGGCTGGGACATGGGGGCTCCTGCACCGATGGGGGTCAGAGGACGGGGGTTCCGCCCCTAGGATTCGAACCTAGACCGCACGGCTCCAAAGGCCGGCGTGCTGCCATTACACCAGGGCGGAGCGCCGGACCCCAGGGGGCGGCGACGACGCCCCATTCTTCCACACAGGTCGCGCGGATCCGGGGTCAATAGGCGCCGTCGGCGGCGATCACGGCCTTGACGGTCCGCCCCAGGATCACGAGGTCGCCCAGGATGGACCAGTTCTCCACGTAGTAGAGGTCCAGGCGGACCGCCTCCTCCCACGGGAGGTCGGACCGGCCGGAGACCTGCCACAGGCCCGTGATGCCGGGCTGCACCAGGAAGCGGCGGTGCACGTACTGCTCGTAGGCCTCGACCTCGTGCGGCAGGTGGGGCCGCGGGCCCACGAGGGACATGTCCCCCCGCAGCACGTTCACGAGCTGGGGCAGCTCGTCGATGCTGGTGCGGCGGATGAGCTTGCCGACCCGGGTGATGCGCGGGTCGTCCTTCATCTTGAACAGGACGTCCGCATCCCCGCCGTCCGAGACGAGCCGCTGCCGGATCTCCTCGGCGTCCACCACCATCGAACGGAACTTGAGCATGGTGAACGGCCTGCCGCCGAGACCGATCCGCTCCTGCCGGAACAGCACCGGCCCGCCGTCCGTGGCCTTGACCGCGATCGCGACGGCGATCAGCAGCGGCGAGATGGCGATCAGGCCCAGACCCGACGCGACGACGTCGAACGCCCGCTTGGCGAACGCCTTGCCCTCGGAGAGGCGCGGGGTGGAGAGGTGGATGAGCGGCAGACCCGCGAGGGGCTGCGTGTGGAGGCGGGGTCCGGCGACGTCCACGAGGGCGGGCGCCATGATCAGGGAGACGCCGCGCTCCTGCAGCTCCCAGCCCAGGCGGCGGACGTCCCCGGGGACGAACGAGTGGCCCGAGGTGATCACCACGGCTTCGACGTCGCGCACCTCCACGAGGGCGACCACGTCCTCCACGGTGTCCAGGTCCGTGGAGACCGGTATCGGGAGGTAGTCCTCCTGCCGGGCCTTGTATCCGGGGAGAGCCGCCGCCACGGGGGCATAGCCGGCGCCGGCCTCGGAGTCGAGGGTCTGGAAGATGTGCCGGACCGCCTTCGGGCCGCCGACGAGCAGGAGCCGCCGCCGGAACCTGCCGTGGTGGCGCTGCCGCGCCACCCACCCGCGCACGAGGAACCGGCCCAGCAGGAGCAGGAGCACGCCCAGCGGCAGAGCCAGGCCCACGTAGCCGCGCGCCACTTCGAGACCTGCCGCATAGGCGAGGATCGCGACGGTGCCGAAGAGGTAGAGGGTGCCCTGCAGGACCCGCTTGTACTCCTCGCTGCCCACCCCCAGGATCCGAATGTCCCGCGAGCCCTGGATGCTCAGCGCGAGCACCCACGCCGCGCTCAGGGCGAGGCTGATGACGCTGTAGTCGACGAGTCCGGTGCCGGGGAGGGTGATGCGCCGCGGTCCGCCGAAGCGGAGCTGGGCCGAGACGAAGGTGGCGAGCAGGACCGCGACCACGTCCACGACCAGGACGAGCAGCGGAAGGCCTCGCTCCCAGGGCCGGCCCAGGACACGACCGCGGGCGGTCGAGCCCATGCGAAGCGTGGTCGACTCGTCACCGGGGCTCGCGAACACGCTCTGCTCCTCCGTCCTGACGCGGGGGGATGGTCCACGTCATGTGGGGTCGAGCACGTTGCTGTGCCCCGGCCCTCGATTATAGGACGGAAATTGTGAATTGCTGTGACGGCCGCCGCACCCTCCTGTGCGCGCCCGCCGGTCAGTCCCCTTCGGCGAGTTCAGCGGCCTGCAGCCACTCCTCCTCCAGGACGCCCAGCTGCGCGTCGAGGTCCTTCAGGTCGGCGGAGGCCGCGGTGAGGGCGTCGAAGTCCTGCGCCTGCCCCAGCTCGGCCATCCGCGCTTCGAGGCCGGACCTGCGGTCCCGGAGCCGGGTCATCTGCTTCTCGAGCCGGGCCATCTCCTTGCGGGCCAGCCGACGCTCCGCCTCGGTGGGTCCGGTGTCCTCCTCCGGTCCGCCCATGCCCGCGCACGTCCCGACGACGTCGTTGCGGCCTCGGGCCGCGCCGGGTCCCCGGGCCGGGCCGCCGGCGTCGTCCAGCGCGGCGCGCAGCTCGAGGTACTGGTCCACCCCGCCGGGCAGACCGCGGACCTTGCCGTCCCCGAGCAGGGCGACCTGGTGGTCGGTGACGCGCTCGAGCAGGTAACGGTCATGGGAGACCACCACCAGGGTCCCCGGCCACCCGTCCAGCACGTCCTCGACGGCGGCCAGGGTGTCCGTGTCCAGGTCGTTGGTCGGCTCGTCGAGCATGAGGACGTTGGGCTCACCCACGAGCAGGCGCAGCAGCTGCAGGCGCCGGCGCTCGCCGCCCGAGAGCTCCGAGACCTGAGTCCACTGCCGGGAGGTGCCGAAGCCGAGCATCTCGAGCAGCTGGCCGGAGGACATCTCGCGGTCACCGACCTGGAAGGACGAGCCTTCGCGGGCCATGACTTCGGCGACGCGCAGGTGGGCGACGTCGTCGAGCTCCTTCACGTCCTGGGTGAGGGTGGCCGAGACCACCGTCTTGCCGCGCTTCACCCGCCCCGAGTCCGGGGCGATGCGGCCGTCGAGCAGGCGCAGCAGGGTCGACTTGCCCGCACCGTTGACGCCGACCACGCCGAGCCGCTCGCCGGGCGCCAGGCGCAGGGTGACGTCGTCGAGGATCGCCTTCTCCCCCAGCGTCAGGCTCACGTGCTCGAGGTCGAGGACGTCCTTGCCGAGCCGGGCCGTGGCCATCTTCGCCAGGGACACCGAGTCGCGCGGGGCGGGGACGTCCTCGATGATGGCGTTGGCCGCCTCGATGCGGAACTTCGGCTTGGACGTGCGCGCCGGGGCGCCACGGCGCAGCCAGGCGAGCTCCTTCTTCACCAGCTGCTGACGCTTCTGCTCCGTCACCGCCGCCTGCCGGGAGCGCTCCGCGCGCGCGAGCATCCACGCGGCGTAGCCGCCGTCGAACGGGTCCACCGTGGCGTCGTGCACCTCCCACGTGCGCGTGCAGACCTCGTCGAGGAACCACCGGTCGTGGGTGACCACCACGAGGCCGCCGTCGGTGGGGCGCCAGCGCTGCTTCAGGTGGCGTGCGAGCCACGCGACGCCCTCCACGTCCAGGTGGTTGGTGGGCTCGTCGAGGAAGAGGACGTCGTCGTCCCCGGCGAGCAGACGGGCCAGGGCCACGCGACGGCGCTGGCCGCCGGAGAGGCCCCGCACGGACTGCTCGAGGTCGAAGCCGTCGAGGAGACCGCCCAGGACGTCCCGGACCTTGGGGTCTGAGGCCCACACGTGGTCGTCCACGTCCCCGACCACGGCCTGACGCACGGTGTGCTCCGGGTCGAGCCGGTCCTGCTGGTCCAGCACGCCCACGCGGACGCCGCCGCGGCGGGTGACGCGGCCCGTGTCGGGTTCCTGGAGGCCGGCGAGGATGCGCAGGAGCGTGGACTTGCCGTCGCCGTTGCGGCCCACGAGTCCGATCCGGTCCCCCTCATCCACGCCGAGGGAGAGGCCCTCGAGGACGGTGCGGGTGCCGAAGGCGATGCCGATGTTCTCGGCGCCGAGCAGGTGGGCCATGGAGGAGGTGGTCCTTTCCGGACGGAGGAGGGGTGGTCGGGTGCGGCGGGGGTGCCCGCCGGGTGTCACAGCACGTGGGCGCCGGGCACGGGGCCGTGGACGGGGAGGGCGCGCACGCCCGTGCGCTCCTCGATGGCCGAGGCCAGCCGCAGCGCGGAGGCCTCGTCCTGCGCCACGAAGAGCAGGGTGGGGCCGGAGCCGGAGACCATGCCGCGCAGCGCGCCTTCGTCCATACCGAGGTCGAGGACGTCCGAGAGCTCGGGGAACAGGACGACGGCCGGGGTCTGCAGGTCGTTGTCCATGGCGGTGGCGAGTTCGAGCGGATCGGCCGCGGTGAGGGCCCGCAGGACGGCCTCGTTCACCTCCGGACGCGTCGGCCCGTCGGACAGGTGGCCCTCCCGGCGCAGCTCGTCCAGGGTCTGGAACACCACGGGGGTGGACAGCCCGGCGTCCGCCGGGACGAGGACGAGGTGCACCGGAGTGCGGGCCGCGACGGGGGTCAGCTCCGCCCCGGTCCCGAGCCCGACGGCGGCGCCGCCCAGCACGCTGAAGGGCACGTCCGCGCCCAGCGGGGCGGCCAGCTCGGCGAGCTCGGCGCGGGTGTGTCCGGTCTCCCACAGGGCGCTGCACGCGAGCAGTGCGGCGGCCGCGTCGGCGGAGCCGCCGCCCATGCCGCCCGCGACCGGGACCTGCTTGGCGACCTCGAGGTGGACGCCGTGGGTGTCAGGATCCAGCGCGAGGGTGCGCCGCAGGTGTGCGGCGGCGCGGTGCGCGAGGTTGCGCTCGTCCCAGGGCACGTCCTGGGTGTCCACCAGACTGATGTGGCGGCCCGACGGGCCGACGGTGATCCTCCCGTCCGTGCGCGTGATCGCCGTGACGGTCTCCCGCAGGCTGACGGCGAGGTACACGGTGGCCACGGGGTGGTAGCCGTCCGCCCCGGGTGGTCCCACCCGCAGGGACAGGTTCACCTTGCCGGGGGCGCTGACCGTGACGTGCCGGGCCGTGGGGTCGAGGCCGAGGTCCTCCGTCGTCATGCGCTCACCTCCTCCGCCGCACGCCGCGGGCCGTGCTCGGCGATCCGCGCGAAGGCCGCGATGTCCAGGGCCTCGCCGCGGGCGCGCGGGTCCACGCCGGCGGCCACCAGGGCGTCCTCCGCCGCCTGCGGCGACCCCGCCCAGGAGGCGAGCGCGGCGCGCAGGGTCTTGCGGCGCTGGGCGAAGGCGGCGTCCACCACGGCGAAGACCTCCCGGCGGGGCGCGCCGCCCGCCGGCGGCTCACGCCGGGTGAAGGCGACCAGCCCGGAGTGGATGCGCGGAGCCGGCCAGAACACCTGGGTGCCGATGGTGCCCGCCTTGCGCACGTCCGCGTACCACGCCGCCTTGGCGGACGGCACGCCGTAGACCTTGGAGCCGGGCCCGGCCGCGAGACGGTCCGCGACCTCCTCCTGCACCATCACCAGGCCGTGCCGCAGCCCCGGCAGGACCGCGAGCGCGTGCAGCAGCACGGGCACGGCCACGTTGTAGGGCAGGTTCGCCACGAGCGCGGTGGGGCCGCCTGCGGCGGCGGCGGGCCGGACCTCAGCCAGGGCCTGCTCGCTCAGCGTCATGGCGTCCGCGTGCAGCACGGCGAGGGCGTCCTCCGCCCCGGGGCGGAACTCGGCGGCGGTGCGCGGCAGGCGGGCGGCGGTGACCGGGTCGATCTCGACGGCGGTGACGGCGGCGGCCGCGTCCAGCAGGCCGAGGGTGAGCGAGCCCAGACCGGGGCCGATCTCGAGCACGTGCTCGTCCGCGGTCACGCCCGCGGCCTGCACGATGCGCCGGATCGTGTTCGGGTCGATCACGAAGTTCTGGCCCCACTGCTTGGTGGGACGCAGGTCCAGCTCGGCGGCGATGCGCCGCACGTCCGCGGCGCTCAGCAGCGGGGCGGGGGCGGGGTTCGGGGAGGGCTGGACCATGCCCGCGAGTCTATCGGGGCGCCGGACAGGGTAACCGGGGCGCAGGGGCGCGGGCTCCGCTCAGGTGGAGAGGTCACCGAGCCGGACGAGCTCGCGGAACTCGGGGCTCGTCTCCTGCAGCCCGGCGAACGTGCCCTGGCCGATGATCCGCCCCTGGTCCATCAGCACGATCTGATCGCAGCGCTTGACCGTGGAGAGACGGTGGGCGACCACGATGACCGTGATCCGGCCGCGCAGCGACTCGATCACCTCGGTGACCCGGCGTTCCGTGAGGTTGTCGAGGGCCGACGTCGCCTCGTCGAGCACGAGGAGGCGGGGGCGCCGGAAGAGCGCGCGCGCGATGCCCAGGCGCTGGCGCTGGCCGCCGGAGACGCCCACGGCCCCTTCGCCGATCACGGTGTCCAGGCCGTCGGGGAGCTCGTCCAGCCACTGGCCCAGCTGGGCTTCGCGCAGCACGCGCTCCACCTCGGCCCGGTCCGCCGTCTGGGCGGCCTCGACGTCCAGGAGCACGTTGTGCAGCACCGTCCCGTTGACCACGGTGACGGACTGCGGGACGAACGCCACGTTGTCCCACCACCCCCGCGGGTTGGCCTCGAGCTCCACCCCGTCCACGTAGACCCCACCGCGCTGGGCGTGGTGGAAGCCGATGACCAGGTCCACCAGGGTGGTCTTGCCGGCACCGCTGCCGCCCACGAAGGCGTACGAGGAGCCGAAGGGGATGCGCAGGTCGATGTCGCGCAGGACCGGCTCGGTCTTGCCGGGGTAGGTGAAGGACGCGTTCCGCACCTCGATGGCCTCCTCGAACGTGACGCGCTCGTAGGGCCGGTCCGCCGCGTGCAGGACCGGCTGCGCGGCGGCGAGCTCCGCCGTCGTGCGCTCGAAGGCCGGCCAGGACGTGCGGATCTCGTTGGTGGTGGCCATGAGCGCCGCCATGGACGGCAGCACGCGGAAGCCGGCCATCGCGAGCAGGGCGAGCGAGCCGAACGCCTCCCCGCCGCGGCCCTGGAGGAAGGCCACGGCCACGAGCGCCGCGATGGCGGCCACGAAGGCGACCTCGAGCACGTAGCGCGGCATCATCGTGAGGATCATCTTGAGCCGCGTGGCTTCGGCGCTCTCCATGCGGGCGGCGCGGTACTCCTCCATGAAGGCCGAGTCGTTGCCGCGGATCTTCACGTCCTTGTAGTTCTCCAGGCCCTGCAGCGCCGCCGTGTTGGCCCGCTCCCCCGTGGTCACCAGGGTCCAGCCCAGGCGGGAGGCCGGGCGGCGGATCACGGTCTTGATCACCCAGGCGACGGCGAGGAAGTACAGGGCCATCCCGAGCCCCGTCAGCGGCATGGAGACGCCTACCACGACCGCCACCGCGACGAGCGTCACGGCCTCCGTGAGGAACGTGACGGACGCGTTCACCACGCCCGTGTAGGCCATGCTGGAGGTGCCGGTGACGTTGTTGACCAGGGTGCCGACCGTGCGCGTCAGGTGTAGGCCGTAGTCGGCCCGCAGGTAGTAGCGCAGCAGCGTGGCGGACGTGCGGATGAGGTTCTGGTTGGTGAACCCCATGGTCCACCAGCGGAACGCGAGCACCAGGATCGCCTTGAGCAGGAAGGCCAGCACGATCACGACGGCGAAGGCCACCGTCTGCTCCGGCACCGTCACGGCCCCCAACCGGGCCAGCAGCCCTTCGAGCGCCGGCGAGCCCAGCTCCCCCGAGGTCAGCAGGTTGACCAGCGGGAGGATCGAGGCGAGCGCCACCATCTCGAGGCCGGCCACGAGGACGGACCCGAGGACCACGAACACGAGGCGGATCCGCATGGGGCGGTCCACCAGGTACTGCGTTCCCTCGGGCAGCCGGGCTTTGAGGAGTCGGGTCAGCACGTCGCCCATCCTAGGGGCCGGGTCTGGATCGGCTTAGAACGAGCCGTACACCCGGGCGGTGTTCTCACTAACCGCGCGGGCGAGGGCGTCCACGCCGTCCCCGCGCGTCTCCGCCATGCCCCGCAGGGTCAGCGGGATCAGGTAGGGCGCGTTGGGGCGACCCCGATGCGGATGCGGTGTGAGGAAGGGCGCGTCCGTCTCCACGAGCAGCAGCTCGGCCGGGGCGCTCCGCAGCGCCTCGCGCAGCTCGTCGTTGGCCTTGAAGGTGACAGGACCGGCGAAGGACATGTGCCAGCCGTGCTCGGTGCACGTGCGGGCCAGATCGGGCCCGCCGGAGAAGCAGTGGAACACCACGTGCGGGGGCAGCCCGCCGTCGGCCGCCTCCTCGAGCAGGATCCGGACGACGTCGTCGTGCGCGTCCCGGTCGTGGATCTGCAGGGCTGTGCCGAGTTCGCGGGCGAGTCGGATGTGCCGGCGGAAGGACTCCTGCTGCGCCGCGTGGCCGGCCTCGTCCCGCGTCCGGAAGTAGTCGAGGCCCGTCTCGCCCACCGCGCGCACGCGGGGGTGACGGGCGAGCTCCGCGATCTGCGCGAACGCCTCCTCGAACTCGCCGCGCTCGGCCAGGCGGGCCGCGTCGTTGGGATGCAGCGCCACGGCGCCGAGCAGGCGGGGCTCGGCCTCGATCGCCGCGATCGTGAACCGGGCCGAGGCGACGTCGCAGCCCACCTGGACCGCGCCGACCACGCCCACGGCCTCCGCCGCGTCCATCGCCTGGTGGACGTCCACGCGGACCAGGCCGTCGCGGAAGTCGAGGTGCGTGTGGTTGTCCACGACGGGCACCGGCAGCGGCTCCGGTGCGGGCGGGTACTCGAGACGACGCTTGCGGCCCGACTTCTCCTCGCGGGCGTCCCGGCGCGGGCCGCCGTCGTCGTCCGGCTGCTGGGCGGGGGCGCGGTAGGCGAGCGGGGTCTCGGATGCGTGGGCCATGCACCCCACTCTAGGGAGCCGAGCCCGGGCCCCCCGACACGCCTCGGGGGCGGTATCGGGTGGTATCCGACGTGGATACCACCCGATACCGCCCCCGGAGGGAACGGCTCGGCGAAGAGGTCAGGCCTTCGCGGCCGCCCACGGGTCGGCGATGCCGATGTACTGCACCGAGGTGTACTCCTCGATGCCCTCGGCGCCGCCCTCGCGGCCCAGGCCCGACTGCTTCACGCCGCCGAACGGCGCGGCCGGGTTGGAGATGACGCCCACGTTGTAGCCCATGAGACCGAACTCGATGCTCTCGGCCACGCGGTACATGCGGGCCTGATCCTTCGTGAACACGTAGGAGGCGAGGCCGTACTCGGTGTCGTTGGCCATCTCGATGGCCTCCTCCTCGGAGGAGAAGGTCACGATCGGGGCCACCGGGCCGAAGATCTCCTGCTGGAGGATCGGGTTGCCCTTCTCCACCTTGATCGCGGTGGGCGCGTAGAAGTAGCCGTCGCCCTCGATCTTGTGGCCGCCGGTGAGCACCTCGCCGCCGGCCGCCACGGCGTCCTGGACGAGCTGGTCGATGTCGTCGCGCGCGCCCTCGTCCACGATCGGGCCGAGGGTGGACTCCGGGTCGGTGCCGCGCAGGGGCTTGAGCGCCTCGAGCTTGGCCACGAACTTCTGCGTGAACTCCTCGGCCACGTCCTCGTGCACGAGGAAGCGGTTGGCGGCGGTGCAGGCCTCGCCCATGTTGCGCATCTTCGCGGCGAAGGCGCCCTCGACGGCGGCGTCCAGGTCCGCGTCCTCGAAGACGATGAGCGGGGCGTTGCCGCCGAGCTCCATGGAGGTGCGCAGCACGTTGTCCGCCGCGTCCTTCATGAGGCGCACACCGACCGGCGTGGAACCGGTGAAGGACACCTTGCGCAGCCGCCGGTCCTGCAGGATCGGGCTGGAGATCGACGAGGCGGAGGAGCCCGCCACGACGTTGAGCACGCCCTTGGGCAGGCCGGCCTCCTGCATCACCTGCGCGAACAGCTGGGTGGTCAGCGGGGTCAGCTTGGCGGCCTTGAGGACCATGGTGCAGCCGGCGGCGACGGCGGGGCCCACCTTGCGGGTGGCCATGGCCAGCGGGAAGTTCCACGGGGTGATCAGCAGGCACGGGCCCACCGGGCGATGGTGCACCTGCATGCGCAGGGTGCCCTCGGGCACGGTCAGGGTGCGGCCGTAGTGGCGCCCGGCCTCCTCGGAGAACCAGCGCAGGAAGCCGTTGCCGTACGTGACCTCGCCGCGGGCCTCGGCGAGCGGCTTGCCCATCTCGAGGGTCATCAACAGCGCGAAGTCCTCGGCGCGCTCGTTGATCAGGTCGTAGGCGCGGCGCAGGATGTCGGCGCGCTCCTTGGCCGGGGTGCGGGCCCAGTCGGCCTGCGCGGCGCAGGCGGCGTCGAAGGCAGCCATGGCGTCGTCGGAGTTCGCGTCCTGCAGGCTCGCGATGACCTTGCCGGTGGCCGGGTCCTTCACGTCGAAGGTCTTGCCGGAGGAGGCATCGCGCCACTCGCCGTCGATCAGCAGGCCGGTGGGGACGGACTCCAGCAGCGCCTTCTCGCGCTCAGCGGTCACGGTCATGATGCACCTCTTTCGGGGTCGGTGGTCGGAGGCGGCACGCCCCGCGTCCCTCAGGGGAACGGGTGGACGGCCACGGGTATTCCGACGCCGTCCGGCGGCGGTCGGCAGCGGCTCCACGGCTGATCCTAGCCAGGCCCCGGGGCCGCGCCTCCGCGCGTGAGCATCTGTGTAGCCGGGGACGTGTCAGCCCCGGGCCGCGAGCACCGCCTGATAGAGCTCCCGGCTCCGCATCCCGTGGGCTCCGGCCACCGCCGCCACGGCCTCCTTCAACCGGGTGCCGGACTCCACCAGCACCGCCACCTCGGCGACGGCGTCTGCCTCGGACGCCTCGCCCTCGGCGCCGGGCGCGGCCGGCCCGATCACCAGCACGATCTCCCCGCGGATCCCCTCCCCGGCGTGCCGTTCGGCAGCCCAGGCATGCACCTCGGCCGCGGTGCCGCGCACCACCTCCTCGTGCAGCTTGGTGAGCTCGCGGGCCACGCACACCGGCCGCTCCGCGCCCAGGACCTCCACGACGACGGCCAGCGCGTCCGCCAGACGCTGCGGCGACTCGAAGGCGACCACGGTCCGCGCCTCGGTCAGCAGGGAGGTGAGCCATCGCCGTCGTTCCCCGTCCTTGCGGGGGACGAAGCCGTCGAAGGCGAACCGGTCCGTCGGCAGGCCGGACAGGGCGAGCGCGGTGGTCACGGCGGAGGGGCCGGGTGCGCAGGTCACGGGCAGCCCTGCGGACACCGCGGCCGCCACGAGCCGATAGCCCGGGTCCGAGACCGTGGGCATGCCCGCGTCCGAGACCACCGCCACCGTGGCACCGCCCCGCACCTGGTCCAGCAGCCCCTGGGTGGAGGCCGCCTCGTTGTGCTCGTGATGGGCCACCACCCTGCCCGTCGGGGTGACGCCCAGACCGGCGCACAGGCGCCGCGCGGTCCGGGTGTCCTCGGCGGCGATCACGTCCGCCTCCGCCAGCAGCTCGCGCAGGCGCGCGGACGCGTCCCCGAGGTTGCCGATGGGGGTGGCGGCCAGGACGATGCGGCCGGACGGGGACGGCAGATCAGTCGGTCTCGGGGTCATGTGTCAAGATCGTAGAGGCACCGCCCCGAGCCCGCCCGGGCCCACGCCTCTCCGGAAGGTCAGGACCATGCCCGTCGAGCCCCGCATCTGCATCACGTCCGGTGGCGACGAGATCCGCCTGCGCTCCTACATCAATCACGCGATCTACGCTCGAGAGCACGGGCTGGACTACCGGCTTGAGACGGGCATCGACCCGCATATCGTCACCAAGTTCGACTACAAGGTCGCCATCCTCCGCCGGCTGCTCCCGCGTTATGACTGGCTCGTGTGGATGGACGACGATGCCTTCTTCACCGACTTCGAGGCGGACAACCTCCGACGCCTGATCTCCGAGGCCGAACGTGACGACATCAGCCTGGTCATCGCCGAGGGGCCCACAGAGCCGAACGGGTTCTGGTCACGCATCAACACCGGGGTCATGCTGCTCCGGAACGACGAGACGGCGCGCACGATCGTGGAGTCGACCTCGACCGCGGACCTGGCCACGGTCCGGGCCTGGTGGGACGACGATCGCGACGGTCTCTTCACCCACGGCGACCAGGACCAGATGTGGTGGGCCATCCAGACGGGCGGGCACCCCGAGCGCGTCCGGGTCGTCGGCCACCGAGAGCTGAACTCGCGCGGGCACTACTACGAGGACTCCCTGACGGACGCGTTCGTCATGCACTTCACGGGTCATCCGGACAAGGAACTCGGCATCGCCCGCTTCGCCGACCGCTTCGACATCGGACAGGAGATCGTCCCTGAGCCGCTCCTGGACAAGTATCACGTCAGAGTGCGCAGCCCCCTGAGCGGCGCCCGCCGTGCCTGGCGGGAACGCTCGGTGGACACGCTGGCAGCGGTCAAGTTCCGGCTCCGCCCCCACAAGGACCGGATCCGGCACGTCGCAGGGTTCCTCCCGCCCGCCGTGCGCCGCCGGTGGCCGCTCGGCCACGTCTGAGAGCAGACCGCACGTCGAGGAGGCCTGCTCCACCCGCCCCCTAGCATGGAGCCCGTGCCCGCCACCGCCCTCGCCCCCCACCCCGCCGCCGTCGCGGTCGACGACGGCCCCTTCGGCGTCGCCGCCCTGCGCGCCCGCCTCGGAGTGGCCGCGGCACCCCTGACGCGGTGGCACTGGATCCTGCCGCTGCTGGTCACGGTGATCGCCGGCGTCCTGCGGTTCACGAACCTGGCCCACCCGGACCAGCTGATCTTCGACGAGACCTACTACCCCAAGGACGCCTACTCCCTCCTGGAGTCCGGCTACGAGCGGCGGTGGGCCGAGGACGTCAACGACGCGTTCGCGCGCGGCGAGGCGGAGCCGCTCGAGGGGGCCGCCTACGTGGTGCACCCGCCGCTGGGCAAGTGGCTGATCGGCCTGGGCATGCTCGCGTTCGGCCCGGACAACGGGGTGGGCTGGCGATTCAGCGCCGCGGTGGCCGGCACGCTGTCCGTCCTGCTGGTCGCCCTCGCCACGCAGCACCTGCTGCGCTCGGTGTCCCTGGGCGCGGTCGCCGGGCTGCTGCTGGCCGTGGAGGGCCACCACCTGGTGATGTCCCGCATCGGGCTGCTGGACATCTTCCTCTCGTTCTTCGTGCTCGCGGCCTTCGCCGCGCTGCTGGCGGACCGCGTGCACGGGCGGCGGCTGCTCGCGGAGCGGCTCGCCCACGACGTCGCCCGGCGGGGACGCGACGCCCTGGCCAGCGGGCCGTGGCTCGGCTGGCGCCCATGGCGACTGCTGGCGGGCGTGCTGCTGGGCGCCGGCTGCGCCGTGAAGCTCTCCGGGCTGGCGTTCATGGCGGCCTTCGGCCTGCTCACGGTCCTGTGGGACATGTCCGCGCGCCGGACCGCCGGGGTGCGGCGTTGGGCGTGGGCCGGCGTCGAGAAGGACGGCCTGTACGCGTTCGTGGCCGTGGTGGGCGGCGGCCTGGTCGCCTACCTGGCCTCGTGGACCGGCTGGTTCGTCACGGAGGGCGGCTACTACCGGGACTGGCACCGGGACAACCCTCCGGAGGGCCTGCTCGCCGGGCTGGTCCCCGGCCCGCTGCGCTCCCTGTGGCACTACCACGTGGAGTCCACGACCTTCCACCAGGGCCTCACCAGCCCCCACGACTACGCCGCCAACCCGTGGACCTGGCCGTTCATGGGCCGGCCCGTGAGCTACTACTACGAAGGAGCAGAGCCCGGCGAGGGGATCTGCCCGGCGGACGCCGCGGGCGCGTGCTCGTCGGCCATCACGGACATCGCCAACCCGTTCGTGTGGTGGACCGGCCTGGCCGCCGTCCTCGTGTGCGTGTGGCTGCTGGTGCACCACCGGGACTGGCGGGCCGGCGCCCTGCTCGGCGCCTACGCGGCCGGGCAGCTGGTGTGGTTCCTGTGGCCCGAGCGGACCATGTTCTTCTTCTACACGATCGCCTATGAGCCCTTCCTCGTGATGATGATCGCCCTGGCGCTCTCGCTGCTGCTCCGGCCGGGCCGCCGGCCCGGGCCCCGCTGGGGCTCGGCCCTGGTGCTGGCGTACGTGACGATCGCCGTCGCCGTGTCCCTGTTCTTCCTGCCCGTCTGGATCGGCGACGTCATCCCGTACGACCAGTGGCGCTGGCGGATGTGGTTCAGCAGCTGGATCTGACGGCCGCGTCCCGGGCGCGGGTGTGCCGACCGCGCGCCGCACGCCCGGAAATGGATACGCTCGGACCGTGCAGAACCAGAGCCCCGTCCATGAGTCCGCCACCGAGCTCGTCGGCATGCCGCCGGCGGACTCCACCATCACGGACCTGATCGTCGCCTCCTGTGCCGACCGGCCGGACGCCCCCGTGTACGCCGTGCGCAACGGCGCGGGCGGCTGGGTGGACGTCCACTTCACCGCGTTCCTCACCCAGGTGCGCGTCGTGGCGGCCGGCCTCATCGCCCGCGGCGTCCAGCCCGGGGACCGAGTGGGCCTGTTCTCCCCCACCTCCTACGCGTGGGCCGTCCTCGACCAGGCCGTGTGGTTCGCCGGCGCCGTGTCCGTGCCGATCTACGAGACCTCCTCCGCCCACCAGGTGGAGCACATCGTCACGGACTCGGGGCTGCGGGTGGTCGCCGTCGGCAGCGAGGAGCTCGGCGAGCGTGTCGCCGAGGCCGCCGGGCACGCGGGCGTGGACGTGGCGACGTTCCCGCTGACGGACGCCGGACTGGCGGAGCTGGCCGAGGCCGGCGCGTTCGTGTCGGACGACGCCGTCGAGCACGCCCGCTCCCTGGCGACCCTCGCCAGCCCCGCCTCGATCGTCTACACCTCCGGCACCACCGGCCGCCCGAAGGGCGCCGTGATCACGCACGGCAACTTCGTGGGCGCGGCCATCAACGTGCTGCACTTCGCGCGCGAGGTGGTCCAGTGGTCCCCGGAGACGACGACGTCGCGCACCCTGCTCTTCCTCCCGCTGGCCCACGTGCTCGCCCACGCCGTCCAGGTCATCTGCCTGTACGCCCGCATCCAGGTGGCCCACTCCGGTTCCCCGGCCACGCTGCTCGGCGACCTCGCCTCCTTCCACCCCACGTGGCTGCTGGCCGTGCCGCGCGTGTTCGAGAAGGTCGAGGCCGGCATCGAGGCCAAGGCCCAGAAGGGCGGCACCGGGCCGATCTACGCGGCCGCCAAGCGCACCGCCATCGAGTGGTCCACGGCCGTGGACGAGGCCGAGTTCGAGGACGGCCCCGGCCCCTCGGCCCTGCTGCGCGCCCGGCGTGCGCTGTTCGACCGGCTGGTCTACCGCAAGATCCGAGAGGCCCTCGGCGGCGAGGTGATCTCGTGCGTGTCCGGCGCGTCCGCCCTCTCCCCGGAGCTGGCGCACTTCTTCCGCGGCGCCGGCATCCCGATCGTGGAGGGCTACGGCCTCACGGAGACCACCGCGCCGGCCACCGTGAACATCCCCGGCGCGCACCGCGTGGGCACCGTGGGCCTGCCCGTGGCCGGGGTGACGGTGAAGATCGCCGAGGACGGCGAGATCCTCATCCGCGGCCCCGTGGTGTTCGACGGCTACCACGGCATGCCCAAGGCGTCGGCGGAGGCCATGGAGGACGACTTCTTCCGCACCGGGGACATCGGCGCGCTGGACGAGCACGGCTTCCTGCGGATCACCGGCCGCAAGAAGGACGTGATCATCACCGCCGGCGGCAAGAACGTGTACCCCACGCCCATGGAGGAGGCGCTGCGCCAGCACCGGCTCATCGAGCACGTCGTGGTGGTCGGGGAGAACCGCCCGTTCGTGGGCGCCCTCATCACCCTGGACGCCGAGGCCCTCACCCAGTGGGCCCTGGACCGCGAGCTCAGCCTCACGCCGGCCGAGGCCGCGACGGACCCCACCGTGCTGGCCTCGATCCAGGAGGCGGTGGACCAGGTCAACGCGGGCGTCTCCCGCGCCGAGTCCATCCGCCGCTTCCGCGTCCTGGACCACCCGTTCACCGAGGACTCCGGGCACGTCACCCAGTCCCAGAAGCTCAAGCGGACCCAGGTGATCGAGGACCACGCCGAGGACGTCGAGGCCCTCTACCGCCGCTGACCCCGCCCCCGGACGACGACGGGCCGGGAGGACGCCTCGTCCTCCCGGCCCGTTCCCCGTGCCGTCCGGCGGCGGTCAGCGCACCACGGCGTCGTCCTCCCGGGCCCACCGCAGGCGGGTGCGCAGCAGCTGCTCGCGGCGGTCCGCGCTCAGCTCACGACGGCGTCGCGTGGGCCACGTGACCACGAGCGTCACGAGGGACGCCAGCAGGGTCACCAGCCCGACCACCACGGCCGCGTCCACCCAGAACTGCTCGGGGTAGAGGCGGATGAGGGCGTCCCGCACGGAGAACGTCCACGTGCCGTCCGCGAAGAACAGCGAGTGGAACCCGGCGAAGAACGTCTCCCAGCCCAGCACCGCCATGACCGCGAGCGCGATCACCGCCAGCGGCAGCCACACGGCGCCGGCGAACAGGGCGCGGCGCACCCCGCCGGGGCTGGTGCGCAGCAGGGACGCGATGAGCAGGACGCACACCACCACGAGCACCACGAGCGCCGCGGTGGCGATCCACAGCACGGTCTTCACGTCCGTCATGTGGTCGACCTCGACCTCGGTGAACAGCGGCGCGCCCTGGTGCGTGAGGCTGCTGAGGTACCGCGGGCCGGCCAGGTTGGTCACGTAGTCCAGCCCGGCGGAGCCGTAGTGCATGCGGTCGGCGAGGGTGAAGCCGAACCGGTCCGCGGGGAACCCGGGCCGGTGGTACTCCAGCCACAGGAACACCGGGCTCGCCACGAGGCGGACGGCGGCCAGCAACAGGGCGAGCGGGGCGAGGATCGCCAGCAGCACCTGCGCCAGGCGCGGGCCCGCCTTGGGCAGGCGCGCGCGCTCCTCCGGCGTGGGCCCCTGCAGGGCCCCCGCCTGCGCCACGGGGGCGGCGGTGCCGTCCTCGGGGTAGCGGTCGACCGGGGCGGCTGCGCTCGACCCCGCCGGGCGGGCCCCGACGGCGGCGCTCAACGGGCCGAGCTCGTCGGCGCCGGGCAGCGGCCGGCGGTCGCCTTCGGGCACGGCCCGGGAGGCGACGATGTCGCGGTCAGCCTCCGGGGCCGGCCGGCCGGTGTCGCGTCGGTCCGCGGCCGCCGCGTCCCCGCCGCGCAGTGCGGCGAGGTCCTCGGGACTGAGCGCCGAGGTGTGCTGGGCGCCGCCGTCGTCGTCCCGGCCCAGGGCGGGCAGCGCCTGGGTGCGGTTCGGATCGTCGGCGGCGTCGTCCTCGACGAACGCGCCGTAGTCCAGCCCGGATTCGAAGTCCTCCGCCCCGGCGCGCTCGTCGCGCCCGCGGCCGGCCTGATGGGAAGCCATGCTCGTGCCTCTCTCGAGTGGGTCCGTCCGCCCGCGGGCGCCGGGGATCAGTAGCGGTAGTGGTCGGCCTTGTAGGGGCCGGCCACGTCGACGCCGAGGTACTCGGCCTGGGCCTTGGTCAGCTCGGTCAGCCCGACGCCGAGGGCGTCCAGGTGCAGGCGGGCGACCTTCTCGTCCAGCACCTTGGGCAGCGTGTAGACGCGCTTCTCGTAGTGCTCGCCGGTCAGGGCGCCGGTGCCCGTGGAGCCGCCGAAGAGCTCGATCTGCGCCATCACCTGGTTGGTGAAGGACGCGCTCATCACGAACGAGGGGTGGCCGGTGGCGTTGCCGAGGTTCAGCAGGCGACCCTCGGAGAGCACGATGATGCTGCGCTCGGCCTCCGTGCCGCCGTCCAGGGTCCACTCGTGGACCTGCGGCTTGATCTCCGTCTTCACGACGCCGGGGATGCGGGCCAGGCCGGCCATGTCGATCTCGTTGTCGAAGTGGCCGACGTTGCCCACGATGGCCTTGTCCTTCATGGCGGCCATGTGCTCGGCCATGATGATGTCCTTGCCGCCGGTGGTGGTGACGAAGATGTCGCCCTCGCCCACCACGTCCTCGAGGCGGGCCACCTGGTAGCCGTCCATCGCGGCCTGCAGCGCGCAGATCGGGTCGATCTCCGTGACGATCACGCGGGCGCCCTGGCCGCGCAGGGCCTCGGCGGCGCCCTTGCCGACGTCGCCGTAGCCGCAGACCACGGCCACCTTGCCGCCGATCAGCACGTCCGTGGCGCGCATGATGCCGTCCGGCAGGGAGTGGCGGATGCCGTACTTGTTGTCGAACTTGGACTTGGTCACGGCGTCGTTCACGTTGATCGCCGGGAAGAGCAGGCGGCCCTCCTGCGCCAGCTGGTAGAGGCGCAGCACGCCCGTGGTGGTCTCCTCGGAGACGCCGCGCAGGGTGCCGGCGGTCCGGGTCCAGTGCTGCGGGTCGCGGGCCAGCGAGCGGCGCAGCGTCTCGAGGATGATCCGGTACTCCTCGGGGTCGTCCTCGGTGGCGCTGGGCACGGCGCCCGCGGCCTCGAACTCGACGCCCTTGTGCACCAGCAGGGTGGCGTCGCCGCCGTCGTCCAGGATCATGTTGGGGCCGCGCTCCGGATCCTCGTCCGCGCCCGGCCAGGTGAGGATCTGCGAGGCGGTCCACCAGTAGTCCTCGAGGGACTCGTTCTTCCAGGCGAACACCGGCACGCCCTGCGGGTCCTCGGGGGTGCCCGAGCCCACGACGACGGCGGCGGCGGCCTCGTCCTGCGTGGAGAAGATGTTGCAGGAGGCCCACCGGACCTCGGCGCCGAGCGCGATGAGGGTCTCGATGAGCACGGCGGTCTGCACGGTCATGTGCAGGGAGCCGGCGATGCGGGCGCCCTTCAGCGGCTGGGCCTCCCCGTACTCCTCGCGCAGGGACATCAGCCCCGGCATCTCGTGCTCGGCCAGGCGGATCTGGTGGCGGCCCGCCTCGGCCAGGGACAGGTCCCGGACCGTGAAGTCGAACGAGGCACCGGGCACGGTGGTGCGGTTGGCGAAGGCCGGGTCGACGTCGGGGGTGCGGAACTCTGCGGAGGTCTCAGTCATGCCCTCCAGCCTAGCGAGGCCCCGGACGGCACGACACGTGCCGCGTCAGTCCCCGTCACGCACCACGCGCAGCCCGGGGCGGGCCGGCGGGACGGCCATGGGCCGGGTGGGGACCGTGCGCACGCCGCCGTCCGCGTCGACGGCCTCGTAGTGCTCGGGCAGCTCCAGCCGCAGCACCTCCCAGCCGCGCGGGGCCGTGGTGCGCCGAGCATGCTCGCCGCAGAGGTCGTACGTGTGCGGCTCCGCCCGGCGCGACAGGGGCCCGATGACCACCTGCGAGTCCGCGTAGTTGTACGTCAGCGTGGCCAGGGCAGGGCTCTGGCATCCGGTCTTGCTGCAGCGTCGCATGGGTCCCACGCCCGCCACCCTACTCGGCGGACGGTCCGGGGCGGTGGCCTACCATGGCGCGCATGACCGCGTCCGACTCCCCCGATCCCCTCGCCCCCCTGCCGTTCCGGGCGGGCGACGCCGCGGGGGCCGAGCCGGGCGTCGAGGGCGGCCCGGCCGAGGCCGGCGTCTCCTCCCCCGCGGGGCGCGGCGTCCGGGACCGCCGTGGCCGAGGGCTGCGGCATCCGCGCCCGTTCGGCGCGCGCTCGGAGCGGGGCCGGGGCGAGGCGCTGCTGACCGCCGTCGAGAAGGCGGTGGACCGGCTGGGTTCCCTGGACGCGCCCGGGCTGCGGCACGTGACCGCGCGGGTGGAGCGCATCCCGGACCGGCTCGACGAGCGGCTGCGCGAGCTGCACGCCGGCCAGGAACGGGATGAGGAGGCGCTGTTCGCGCGGGCCGAGCGGCAGGGCCGGGACGGGGTGCTGATCACCCTGTTCGAGCGGCCGCTGCGGGACGCGGCCGACCCGGCCGACCTCGAGGGGGCCGTCTACGGGGTGGCGCTGAGCCGTTGCGCCGACGCGCTGGGCGTGGACCCGCAGGTGCTCGACCCCAGCTGGGGCCGCGGCTGAGCCCGGACCGGGCGGTCCGCGCCGGGCACCGCGCCCGGCGGATGAGCGCGGTGCGTCAGGCGCGGGCGCGGCGCAGGCGGCGACGCTCGCGCTCGGAGAGCCCGCCCCAGATGCCGAAGCGCTCGTCGTTCGCCATGGCGTACTCCAGGCAGGCGTCCTTGACGGTGCAGGCCTCGCACACGCGCTTGGCGTCCCGCGTGGAGCCGCCCTTCTCCGGGAAGAACGCCTCGGGGTCCGTCTGCGCGCACAGGGCGTCCGCCTGCCAGGCCAGCTCGCCCTCGACGGGCTCGGTGGTCACGCCCGGGATGGCGGCCCAGTCCTGGGAGACGGGCACGGCCTCGACCGGACGCGCGTCACCGGGGAAGAGGGCGGTGACGGTGGCGGCCGGGGTGCCGGTCTCGCCGTCGAGGTCGTGGGCGGTGAGGAAGGCGGTCGCCTGGTCCTCGAGGCTCACGCCGGAGACGTCGACCTGCGGGTCGGCGGGGTCGAGGAACCAGTCGCTGGGGACGCTCCGCGGACGAGGCGCCGGCGCCTGCGCGGGATCGGCCCGGTGCGTGTCCTCGACTCGCTGGGTCTGCTCCATGTGTGACGCCTCTTCCCGGGATCGACGTGGCGGGTGTGGGCCGGTGTGATCATGCGGTCCGCGCGGGTGCCGGGCAAGCCGGCGGGCACCTCCTGGCGGGACCGTTGGCCCGGGTTCATTACATCGGTGTGATTCATGCCGAGTCAAACCGAACGGGTGCCACACTGGGCCCATGGTCTCCCTCTCCGCACCCCGGTCCACCGGCCCCCTCGTGCTCCGCCTCGCCTCCTCCCCGCGGCCCGCGCTCGTCCAGGAGCCGGGGGCCCCGGACGAGCCCGGTGCGGTGGACCAGCGCATCGAGCTCTCGGGTCGCGTGACCGTGAACTGGGCCGCCAAGTTCGCGGGCCTGCTCGGCGCCGAGGGCATCGGCGCGGGCGACGCCGTCGCCCTGGACCTGCCCGTCCACTGGCTGTCCCACGCCCTCGCCCTCGGGGCGCTCTGCGCCGAGGCCGAGCCCGCCCTCGAGGGCGACTCCCCCACCGCCGTCCTCACGGACCGGCCCGAGGCGTGGCCGGACCCGTCCGTGGCCGTGTTCGCCGTGGCCCTGCCGCGCGGCCTCGAGCCCGAGTTCGACGGCCCGGCCGCCGATCCGGCCGTCGTGGACGTGGCCGCCGAGATCCGCGCCCAGCCGGACGCCCTGCCCGGCCCCGTGGGCCACGTGCGGCCCGCGTCGATCCCGGCCGGGGCCGACGTCGCCCCGGACGACGACGGCCCGCGCCCCCGCCTGACGTGGGCGGGAGTGCGGGCCGCGCTGGAGGCGTGGGACGCGGGCCGGGCGGTGACCGTGCGCCCCTGACGGGGCGGCGGGGTCAGGCCGGGTCGCTCAGACCCCGGCGTCGGGGGCGCGGTGCCGGCCGTGCGGAGGCAGCTGGTCCTCGCGCAGCACGGGCATCTGACCGGTGATGATCGCGAGGTCGTTGGCGAAGCCGGGCTCCACGTCCAGCTTCTCCTTGAACACCCAGAACCGATAGGCGAAGTAGCGGAACACGGTGCCGAAGAAAAGGCCGATCACGTTGCCGGCGATGAACAGGCCGGTCGGGTCGGTCACGCCCATCAGGTACTGCGCGATCGCCACGCAGCCGGCCTGGATGCCCAGCCCGATCGCGTTCATGATCAGGAACATCACGAGCTCGCGCGTCTTGTTCGAGGAGCGCTTGTCCCGGAACGTCCAGTAGCGGTTGGCGACCCAGCTGAACAGGGTGGCGACGACGCCGCCCACGATCTTGGCCTTGACGTTCGACCCCTCGAGCGGGCCGGTCATCATCCACCAGAAGACGAGCGAGTCCACCACGAACGCGGCCGCACCGACGGTGCCGAACTTGGCCACCTCCCGCCACAGCAGGGAGACCATCCCGGTCAGGCGGCCCCAGAGATCGGACAGCATGGGCGTGGACTCCTCGGTTCGGGACGGGGGGGGGTGTGCACACGGGCCGGACCCGCGCAGGGCTGGGGAACACTGTAGCCGCGCCCCCGGCGCGCGACCTCCTCGGATCCGGCATCGGCCGCCCCTCCGTGACGGAGTTCTCAGCCGGTCCGACTACCCTGTCCGGGTGACTTCCCCTCGACTCGGTGTGATCGGTGGCGGGCAGCTGGCCCGCATGATGGCGGGCGCTGCCGCGGAGCTCGGCGTGCCCTTCCGCGTGCTCGCGGAGGCCCCGGACGCGTCAGCGGCCCAGGTCGCCCCCCACGTGGTCGGTGACCACGCGGACCTGGCGGACCTGAGGGCGTTCGCGGCCACGGTGGACGTGGTCACCTTCGACCACGAGCACGTGCCCACCGAGCACCTGCGGGCCCTGCAGGAGGCCGGCGTCGCCGTGCGCCCGGGCCCCGAGGCGCTGCAGCACGCACAGGACAAGCTGGTCATGCGCGCCGCCGTCGAGCGGCTGGGCCTGCCGAACCCGGCGTGGGCGCCGGTCGACGACCTCGAGGCCGTCCTCGCCTTCGGCGACGAGCATGGCTGGCCGATGATCCTCAAGACCGCCCGCGGCGGCTACGACGGGAAGGGCGTGCTCAAGCTCGACGACGCCGACGACGCCCGCGCCTCCGCCGCGGAGGGCACCCTGGCCGCGTGGCTCGGCGCCGGCATCACCCCGCTGCTGGCCGAGGCCCTCGTCCCCTTCGCCCGTGAGCTCTCCGCGCAGGTGGCGCGCACCCCCTCCGGTGAGGTGGCCGTCTACCCCGTCGTCGACTCGGTCCAGGTGGCCGGCGTGTGCGACCTCGTGGTCGCCCCGGCCCAGGACCTCGACCCGGCCGTCGCCGCGGCCGCGACCGCCGCGGCCGTCCGCCTCGCCGAGGAGCTGGACGTCACCGGCATGCTCGCGGTCGAGCTGTTCGAGACGCCGGGGGTCGGCCCCGGCTTCCAGGTGAACGAGCTGGCCATGCGCCCCCACAACTCCGGACACTGGTCCATGGACGGCGCCGTCACCGGCCAGTTCGAGCAGCACGTCCGCGCCGTGCTCGACCTGCCGCTGGGCGAGACGGCCCCCCGCGGGGCCGGCGTCGTGATGAAGAACGTCCTCGGCGGCGCCCGCGAGGACCTGCACGCCGGCAGCGTCGTGGCCCTGGCCGCCCACCCGCAGGCCAAGGTCCACCTCTACGGCAAGGACGTGCGCCCGGGCCGCAAGGTCGGTCACGTCAACGTCGTCGCGGACCACGGCCTCAGCCTCGAGGAGGCCGTGCGGACCGCCGAGTCCGCCGCCGCACTCCTGCGCGACGACGCCCCCACCACCGGCACCAAGACGGAGGCCCGCCCATGACCGCCACGCCCCAGACCCCCGCCCAGCCCCTGCAGGACGACGCCCCGGTCGTCTCCGTCGTGATGGGCTCCGACTCCGACTGGCCCGTGATGAGCGCGGCCGCCGAGGCCCTGCGCGAGCTTGACGTGCCCGTCGAGGTCGGCGTGGTCTCCGCGCACCGCATGCCCCACGAGATGGTGGAGTTCGGCGCCCGCGCGCACGAGCGCGGCATCCGCGTGATCGTGGCCGGCGCGGGCGGCGCGGCGCACCTGCCCGGGATGCTCGCCGCCGTCACCCCCCTGCCCGTGATCGGCGTGCCCGTGAAGCTCAAGAGCCTGGACGGGATGGACTCCCTGCTCTCGATCGTCCAGATGCCCGCCGGCGTGCCGGTGGCCACCGTCTCCATCGACGGTGCCCGCAACGCCGGCCTGCTGGCCGCCCGCATCCTCGCCTC
This sequence comes from Micrococcus sp. 140720015-1, assembly GCF_053627595.1. Lineage (NCBI taxonomy): Bacteria > Bacillati > Actinomycetota > Actinomycetes > Micrococcales > Micrococcaceae > Micrococcus > Micrococcus sp. 140720015-1. Next base: position 151,471 of record NZ_JBSEYC010000005.1, on the reverse strand, counting down.
GGCCGACACCGCGGAGGGCGACCGCCTGCGCGCCGCCCTCGCCGAGCACGCCGACGAGCTCAACGCCCAGGCCCGGGCCAAGGGGGCCCGCCTGCGCGAGCGGATGGCCGCCGACCGCTGATGTCGCCCGCCACCGGATCCGTGCCCGCCGGTCACGCGCAGCCCGACCCGCTCCGGGACCCGCGCGTCGCCTCCCCCACCGAGCGCACCCGCCGGGCGCTGATCCTCACCGCCCTGACCGTGCTGGTCCCCGGCGGCGCCCAGCTCGTGGCCGGCAGCCGCCGGCTCGGCCGCGTGGCGCTGGGGGTCACCGTCACCGTGTGGGCCGTGCTGCTCCTCGGGCTGCTGTGGTGGCTGGTCTCCCGCGCGAGCCTGATCTCGCTGATGGCCCGGGACGGCGTGCTGCTCGGACTGGCGGTGGTCCTGGCGGCGTTGGCGGTGGGCTGGGCGGTGCTGTGGGTGGACACGTTCCGGCTGATCCGGCTGCACCTGCTCGCCCCCGGCGCGCGGAAGATCACGGCGGCGGTCACCGCGCTCGCGCTCGTGCTCACCAGCGGCGCCCTGCTCTACGGCGGCTGGGCCGCGAACACGAGCCGCGGGGCGCTCGGCGAGGTCTTCCAGGAGGGGCCGGCCGTCCCGGAGGCTGAAGGCCGCTACAACATCCTGGTCCTGGGCGCGGACGCCGGCGAGGGCCGGCAGGGGCTGCGCCCGGACTCCATGCACGTGGTCTCCGTGGACGCCCGCACCGGCGCCATCGTGATGTTCTCCCTGCCCCGCAACCTGCAGAACGCGCCGTTCGTCGAGGGCTCCCCGCTGTGGGACGTGTACCCGAACGGCTTCGACTGCGGCGACGAGTGCATCCTCAACGCCCTCTACACGGACGTGGAGGAGCATCACGCAGACCTCTACCCGGACGCCGAACACCCCGGCGCCGAGGCCATGAAGGACGCCGCCGGCGGCATCCTCGGCCTGGACGTCTCCGGCTACGCCCTCATGGACATGGGCGGCTTCGCCCAGCTGATCGACGCCATGGGCGGAGTGGACGTCGTCAGCGGCGGCTACGTGGTGCACCGCGGCGTCCGGCCCGACGGCGTCTGGGGCAACATCTGGTGGGAGCCGGGCACCCACCACTTCAACGGCGACGACGCGCTCGCCTTCGCCCGCTCCCGGCACTGGTCCACCGACTACGCCCGCATCCGCCGGCAGCAGTGCATGCAGGCGGCGATGCTGGAGCAGTTCAGCCCCGCCACCGTGCTCACCCGCTTCGAGGGGATCCTCGCGGCAGGCCAGCAGATCGTGACCACCGACCTGCCGCAGTCCCAGCTCGGCACGTTCGTGGACCTCGCCGAGCGCTCGCGCGGCCAGAAGATGCGGCGGCTGACCATCGGCCCGCCCGACTTCGGCGACACGGGCACCCACTTCACCACCTACCCCGACTACGACCTCGTCCACCGCCGCGTGGACGAGATGCTGGCCGACGAGTCCGTGACCGCCGGGTCGGAGCCGACCGGCGCCCCGGCGACGCCGCTGCTCACCGTGCTGGCCGTCGTCGCGCAGGAGACGGAGGCCCCCGACGTCGACGAGGACGACCCGGCCACGTGGCCGGCCCCGCCGACCCGCTCCGACGGCGAGCCCTTCACCGCCGAGGACCTGATGACGGCCGAGGACCTGGGCCAGGAGGACGTGCTGAACCACGCGTCCTCGACGAACGGGCTGTGCGTCCCCGCCCCGTGAGGCGCGACGCGCGGGCCGACGGGCTGACCTAGGCTGGGCGCATGCACGTCCTGAAGCCCGTGATCCGTGACTACGCCTGGGGCTCCCCCACGCTCCTCGCCGACCTGCAGGGACGCGAGCCCACCGGCCGCCCCGAGGCCGAGCTGTGGCTGGGCGACCATCCGGGCGCCCCGTGCGTCGCCGTCGTGTCGGACGGCGCCCAGGTCGGCCTGGACGAGGTGGTGGCCGCGGACCCCGAGCACTGCCTCGGACCCGCCGCGCCGGAGGGCCGTCTGCCCTTCCTGATGAAGCTGCTCGCCGCGGGCGCCCCGCTGTCCATCCAGGCGCACCCCACCCTGGAGCAGGCCCGCGCGGGCCACGCCGCGGAGGAGGCGGCCGGCGTGCCGGTCGACGCCCCGCAGCGCAACTACAGGGACGCGAACCACAAGCCGGAGATGCTGCTCGCGCTGACCCCCTTCGCGGCGATGTGCGGCTTCCGCTCCCCCGAGGTCTCCTCGGACAGCTTCGAGGCCCTGGCCCGCGCCCTCACCGAGCGGGCGGACGGGGACACGTCCGCCGTCGCCGTCGCCGCCGCCCGGATCAGCCAGGCCCTCGCCGCCGGCGACCTCGAGGACGCGTTCACCTCGATCCTCGACCCGGACTCCGTGTGGGGCTCGCCCGGCGCCGTCGCGCAGGTCGTGGACGTGCTGCGGGCCGCGCCGGACCTGGCCGAGCGCGACCCCTCGCTGGCCACGGCCCTCGAGGTCGCCCAGCACCACCCGGACGACCCCGGCGTGGTGGTGGCCATCCTGCTCAACCGCGTGGACCTGGCCCCGGGTCAGGCCATCCATCTGCCCGCCGGCAACGTGCACGCGTACCTGCACGGGCTGGGCGTGGAGGTCATGGCGGCCTCGGACAACGTGCTGCGCGGCGGGCTCACCCCGAAGCACGTGGACGTGCCCGAGCTGCGCCGCGTGGTCACCTTCGAGGCGCTGCCGGTGCCCTCCACCGAGCCCGAGCGCGTGGCCGACTCCGTGGTGGCCTTCCGCCCGCCGTTCGAGGAGTTCGAGCTGCTCCAGGCCACGCTCGAGGACGACGCCGTCCGCGGACTCGACGTGCACGGGCCCGGGATCGCGGTGGTCACCCGCGGCACGGCGCGCCTGGCCCTGGCCGGCCAGGAGATCGAGCTGGGTCCGGGCGAGGCCGTGTTCCTGCCCGCCGCCGAGACGGCGTCCGGCCCGCTGGCCGTCCGCGCCGCGGCCGGCGCCCCGGCGACGGTGCACGTGGCCGGCCTGCCGCGGGGCTGAGCCCGGCAGGCCGGCCCGCGGGCTCAGCGGGCGTCGCGGTCCTCCAGCCACTTGGACCACTTCTTCACGTCGTGCTCGGCGTCCACGGTGCGGACCGTGCCGGACCACGAGCGCATCACGATGGACTGTGTGTGCACGCGGCCGTCGCCGAAGCGCACACCGCGCAGCAGGTCGCCGTCGGTGATGCCGGTGGCCGCGAAGTAGCAGTGGTCGGAGGTGACCAGCTCGTTCGTGGTCAGCACGGCGTCGAGGTCGAGGCCGGCGTCGAGGGCCTTCTGCTTCTCGGCGTCGTCGGTGGGGGCCAGGCGGCCCTGGATGATGCCGCCGGTCGCCTTGATCGCGCACGCGGTGACGATGCCCTCGGGGGTGCCGCCGATGCCCATCATCATGTCCACGCCGGTGTCCGGGCGGGCGGCGGCGATGGCGCCGGCGACGTCGCCGTCCAGGATGAACTTCACGCGGGCGCCGGCCTGACGGATCTCCTTGACTAGGCCCTCGTGGCGGGGGCGGTCCAGCACGCACACGGTCACCTGGGAGACGGGCTTGTCCAGGGCCTTGGCCACAAGGTTCACGTTCTGCTTCACCGGCAGGCGCATGTCCACGAAGTCGGCGGCCTCGGGGCCCACCACGAGCTTGTCCATGTAGAACACGGCCGACGGGTCGAACATGGTGCCGCGCTCGGCCACCGCGAAGACGGAGAGCGCGTTGTTGTAGCCCATGGCGGTCAGGCGGGTGCCGTCGATCGGGTCCACGGCCACGTCCACGGCGGCGCCGGAGCCGTCGCCGACCTGCTCGCCGTTGAACAGCATGGGCGCCTCGTCCTTCTCGCCCTCGCCGATCACCACGGTGCCGTCCATGGCCACGGTGTCCATGAACGCGCGCATCGCGTCCACCGCGGCGCCGTCCGCCTTGTTCTTGTCCCCGTAGCCCACCCAGGGGCTCGCGGCGATGGCCGCCGCCTCGGTCACCCGCACCAGCTCCATGGCCAGGTTGCGGTCCGGGACGTGGTTCTCGTAGCCGGTCTTCTCCGAGGACGCGCTGGTCATCGCTGCTCCGATCCTTGCTCGCGGCGCTCCGTCCGCACGGGACGGGGCGTGAGGGCGGCTCTGCCCCGGTCCTCATCCTACGGGGGCGGCCTCCCGCGGGTGGCACAATGCTGTCCGTGAGCTCCGCCGACCCCCACTCCCCCGCCCCCCGCCCCGTCCTGACCGCCAAGCAGGCGCAGCGGGCCCGGCAGCCGTGGATGGCCATGGTGCTCTCCCTGGTGGCTCTGCTGGCGATCGTGGCCGTGGTCCTCCTGCTCAACCCGGAGCCGCCGCAGCGGCCCCGGGAGGACCGCGTCGACGTCGCCGCCGAGGCCGCCACGGTCCCCCACGACGACGGCGACCTGCCGGCCCTGGCGCCCGAGGTGCCGGAGTCCTGGTACGCCAACTACGCCCGCCTGCAGAAGCTGGACGGCGTCTCCACGTGGGACGTCGGCTGGGTGGTCACGGACACGGTGTTCGCGGGCCTGCAGCAGGCCGAGGACGTCGACCCCACCTGGGTGGGCCTGCGGGTGGACCAGGTCCCGACGTCGGAGACGATCGAGATCGACGGGATCGCGTGGGACCTCCACGCCGATCCGAAGAAACCGGAGCGACGGCTCGTGGCGGAGGTGGACGGCAGCACCGTGGTGCTGACCACCACCGGCGACCACGCCGTCCTCGAAGACCTGGCGCACGGCGTCGCGAAGGAGACCCGATGACCCCCCACACCCGCCCCGAGACGACGCCGGCCCCCGACGTCGTCGTCCCCACCTCCGACCTGACCCCCGCGGAGGCGTGGGAGGTCCTCGTCGAGGGCAACCGCCGCTTCGTGGCGGGCGAGCCGAGCCACCCGAACCAGAATGCCGAGCGCCGCAGCGGGCTGACGGCCGGCCAGGCCCCGGTCGCCGTCATCTTCGGCTGCGCCGACTCGCGCCTGGCGGCCGAGATCATCTTCGACCTGGGCCTCGGCGACGTGTTCGTGGTGCGCACGGCCGGCCACGTGATCGACGACGCCGTGCTGGGCTCCATCGAGTACGGCGTGGACGTGCTGGAGATCCCGCTCGTCATCGTCCTGGGCCACAACTCGTGCGGCGCCGTCACGGCGACGGTCGAGTCCTACATCTCCGGCACCATGCCGCGCGGCTTCGTGCGCCCCCTCGTGGAGCGCATCATCCCGTCCGTGCTGGCCGGGCGCCGCCGCGGTCTGGAGGAGGTCGACGAGTTCGTGGCCGAGCACGTGGACCAGACCTGCGACCACCTCATGGAGACCTCGCAGTCCGTCCGCGCGGCCGTCGAGTCCGGGCGCACCGCCGTCGTCGGGCTCACCTACTCGCTGTCCGAGGGCACCGCGCGGCCGGGCCGCGTGCACGGCGACCTGGCGGTCTGACGACGACGGGCGTCCGGTGCGGCACCGGGCGCCCGCGCCGTCCTAGGATGTGACCATGACCGCAGAGAACACCGATCAGCAGTTCCGCATCGAGCACGACACCATGGGCGAGGTGAAGGTGCCGGTGGACGCCCTCTACCGTGCGCAGACCCAGCGCGCCGTGGAGAACTTCCCGATCTCCGGCAAGGGCCTGGAGCCCGCCCACATCCACGCCCTCGCGCAGGTCAAGAAGGCCGCGGCCAAGGCGAACGCCGAGCTGGGCATCCTCTCGCAGGAGCGCGCGGACGCCATCGTCGCCGCCGCGGACCAGGTCATCGCAGGCGACCACGACGACCAGTACCCGATCGACGTGTTCCAGACCGGCTCCGGCACCTCCTCGAACATGAACACCAACGAGGTGCTCGCCACCCTCGCCACCCGCGCCCTCCAGGAGGCCGGCTCCGAGGACGAGGTGCACCCCAACGACCACGTCAACGCCTCCCAGTCCTCGAACGACGTGTTCCCGACCTCCGTGCACGTGGCCGTCACCGCCGCCCTCGTGAACGACCTCGTCCCGGCGCTGGACCACCTGGCCGTCTCCCTCGAGAAGAAGGCGGAGGACTTCGCCGGCATCGTGAAGTCCGGCCGCACCCACCTCATGGACGCCACCCCGGTGACCCTGGGCCAGGAGTTCGGCGGCTACGCCGCGCAGGTCCGCTACGGCATCGAGCGCATCCAGTCCGCGCTGCCGCGCGTGGCCGAGGTCCCGCTCGGCGGCACCGCCGTGGGCACCGGCATCAACACGCCCCAGGGCTTCTCCGCCCGCGTGATCGAGCTGCTCGCCGAGGAGACCGGCCTGCCGCTGACCGAGGCCCGCAACCACTTCGAGGCCCAGGCCAACCGCGACGGCCTCGTGGAGGCCTCCGGCCAGCTGCGGAACATCGCGTACTCGATCATGAAGATCAACAACGACCTGCGCTGGATGGGCTCGGGCCCGAACACCGGCCTCGGCGAGATCGCCCTCCCGGACCTGCAGCCGGGCTCCTCGATCATGCCAGGCAAGGTCAACCCCGTGATCTGCGAGGCCGCGATCATGGTGTGCGCCCAGGTGATCGGCAACGACACCACCGTCGCCCTGTCCTCCACCAACGGCGCGTTCGAGCTCAACGTGGGCATCCCCGTGATGGCCGCCAACCTGCTCGAGTCCATCCGCCTGCTGGCCAACACGACGCGCGTCATGGCGGACAAGATGATCGACGGCATCGAGGCCAACGAGGAGCGCTGCGCCTTCCTCGCCGGCGCCTCCCCGTCCATCGTGACCCCGCTGAACAAGGTGATCGGCTACGAGGCCGCCGCCAAGATCGCCAAGCACTCCGTCGCGAACAAGATGACCGTGCGCGAGGCCGTCGTGGACCTCGGCTACGTCGAGCGCGGCGAGGTCACCGAGGAGCAGCTGGACAAGGCCCTGGACACCATGTCCATGACCCACCCGGAGTGATCCGGCGGACCGGGTGAGCGGTGCGACGCCGCCTCCTGGGCCACGACGTCGAGCGGCCGTCCTCCCGTGCGGAGGGCGGCCGCTCGTCGTTCACGCCAGCACCAGCACCCCGGCGGCCGCCGCCACCATCGCCGGTCCGAACGGCAGCGCCGTCCGCCCCGTCTCCCGGCCCGCGAGCACCAGCACACCCGCCGCCACTCCGCCGAGCAGGATCGCGCCCACCCCGGCGGCGAGCACCGCCGTCGGGCCGAGGACCCCCGTGTACACGCCCAGCCCGCCGGCGAGCTTCACGTCCCCCATCCCGAGGCCGCCGCGGCTGAGCACGTGCAGCGCGAGCATGGCCACGGTGTAGCCGAGACCGCCCAGCAGGCTGCAGAGGGCCAGGTCACCCCGGCCCGCCAGCAGCGCTCCCCCGGTCATCACCACCAGCCCGCCCAGCGCCAGCCGCAGCGTCCATCGGTTCGGCAGCCGATGGTCCCGCAGGTCCGTGCGCACGAGCACGCCCGAGCACACCGCGAACCACGCCAGCCCCAGGGTCCACAGCACCGCCGTCGCCGGCGCACCGTGCGTCCACGCCCATCCCACCCCGCTCATGCGCCCAGCCTAGGCCGGGCGGCGCGCCCGCCGGGCCGTCGTCCACAGGCGATCAGGCCACCTCGCGTTCACGGTCCGGCCACCCGGTGTTCTGCCGACAGCGCAACCGGGGCCGCCCATTGCGACGACCCCTGGCACGGGTCTACTCTGAAGTCACGAGCTTCCAGCCGTCTCATGGACGTACGGGGCTCACACAGACCCCATGGCCTCAATCCCGTTTCAAGGGGCCATGGTGGCGGGCTTCCTCGGTCCCCCATCCCCCCTCCGCGGGGCCGAGCACCCCCGCCGGGGGCCGCTGCTTCGGCAGCGGCCCCTTTTTCATGCCCGACCCCGCCGCCCGGCTCAGGCCTGGCCCTCCTCCAGCAGGTCTGTGACCAGCGCGGCGATCGGCGAGCGCTCGGAACGGGTCAGCGTCACGTGCCCGAACAGCGGGTGGCCCTTGAGGCGCTCCACCACGGCCGCGATGCCGTCGTGCCGACCCACGCGCAGGTTGTCCCGCTGGGCGACGTCGTGGGTCAGCACCACCTTCGAGTTGCGGCCCATCCGGCTCAGCACCGTGAGCAGCACGTTCCGCTCGAGCGACTGCGCCTCGTCCACGATCACCCACGCATCGTGCAGCGAGCGGCCGCGGATGTGCGTCAGCGGCAGGATCTCCAGCATCCCGCGGTCCACCACCTCGTCCACCACGGACGGGGAGACGAGCGCGCCCAGGGTGTCGAAGACGGCCTGCGCCCACGGGCCCATCTTGTCGCCCTCGGAGCCGGGCAGGTAGCCCAGGTCCTGGCCGCCGACGGCGTACAGCGGACGGAACACGACCACCCTGCGGTGCTCGCGGCGCTCCATGACGGCGTCGAGGCCCGCGCACAGCGCCAGCGCGGACTTGCCGGTGCCCGCGCGGCCGCCGAGGGAGACGATGCCCACGCTCGGATCCGTCAGCAGCTCGATGGCCAGCCGCTGCTCGGCGGAGCGGCCGTGCAGGCCGAATACGTCGCGGTCCCCGCGCACCAGGCAGGCTCGGCCGCCCTCGCCGACCCGGGCCAGAGCGGAGCCCCGGGGCGCGGTGAGCACCAGCCCCGTGTTGACCGGCAGGCGGTCCGCCTCGGCCGGGGCCTCCTCCGGCCCGGCCTCGACGCCCGTGCCGGTCAGGGTCCCCAGCGGGACGCCGGCCAGGTCGACCTCGCCGTCGTCGTAGAGGGCGTCCAGCCGCTCCTGCGCCACGCTGAGGGAGACGGTGCCGCGCCAGCCCGAGTCACGCACGAGCTCGTGGCGGTACTCGTCCGCGGCGAGGCCCATGGCCGCCGCCTTCACACGCATCGGCAGGTCCTTGGACACGACCGTGACCGTGGCGCCCTCGTCCGCGAGCGCCTTCGCGACGGCGAGGATGCGGGAGTCGTTGTCCGTGCCGCGGATGCCCAGGGGCAGCACGTCCACGGACACGTGGTTCAGTTCGATCCGCAGCGTGCCGCCCTCGGGGGTGATCGGCACGGGCTGGTCCAGCGCGCCGTGGCGGCCGCGCAGGTCGTCGAGCAGGCGCAGGGCCGTGCGTGCGTAGTAGCCGAGGTCGGGGTCGGCGCGCTTGGCCTCGAGCTCCGAGACCACCACGAGCGGCAGGACCACCTCGTGCTCGGCGAAGTGCAGCAGGGCGCGCGGGTCCGAGAGCAGCACGGACGTGTCCACCACGTAGGTCCGCAGGCCGGTCGCCTCCGCCGGCCCCGCCTCGGCGCGCGTCTGGCCCGGCCGGCTCGGCGGCTCCTGCCGGGTCTGCGCGTGCTCCACGAGCTCTGCCACCATGTCTGCCTCCTGTGCCGGTGAACCATGCGGGCGGGGGTCCGCCCACGGGCCACGCTAGGAAGCGGCGTCGTCCGCCGGGGCCCGGCACGGTGAACCCGGGATGAAGTCGCGGTGACGGTCCGTCCGGGCCCCGCCACGGCCCCCGACGTCCCGCGCTCCCTACACTGGAGACGCGCCGCCGACGTCCCGGCGGCCGCCCGCTCCCCGTCCCCAGGAGGGCCCTTGAGCATGCACCGCCCGTCCCCCGGCCTGCCCGATCTGCCGGTCGGCCCGGCCCCCGCCCCGACCCTGGCCGAGCGCGCCGGCGGCCGCCTGCTGGGCGCCGTCGCGCCCACCGCCGTGCTGATCGCGACCATGTGGATCGCGCAGTTCGTGCTGATCTTCCTCGGCCGGGTGATCATCCCCGGCGTGGGCCTGATCCCGCGACGCCTCGACGGCCTGGACGGGGTCCTGTTCTCCCCCGTGCTGCACGCTGGCTGGGCCCACCTGATCGGCAACACGACGGCGCTGCTCGTCCTCGGTCCGCTGGCCGCCCTGGTCTCGCGCCGGCCGGTGGCCCTGCTCGTCTGCGCCTGGCTGAGCTCGGGCCTGTTGACCTGGCTGATCGGCACCCCGGGCGTGCACATCGGCGCCTCCGGGATCGTGTACGTGCTGATCGCGTTCCTGATCGTCTACGGGATCGCGGTGCGCCGATTCGGGGCAGTCGTCGTCTCCGTGCTCGTCGCGCTCACGCACCTGGGCTCGAGCCTGATCGGCCTGCTGCCGGCCCCCGGCATCTCGTGGACCGGCCACCTGGCCGGGGCCGTCGTCGGGGTGCTGCTGGGCCTGTGGTGGGGCCGCGCCGACCGTCAGGTGCCGAACCGGCGCTGACGGCTGCCGTAGTCGCGCAGGGCGCGCAGGAAGTCGACCTTGCGGAACGCGGGCCACATGGCCTCGCAGAAGTAGAACTCCGAGTACGCGGACTGCCAGAGCAGGAACCCGGAGAGCCGCTGCTCCCCGGACGTGCGGATGACCAGGTCCGGGTCCGGCTGGCCGCGCGTGTAGAGCCGGTCCGCGATCTGCTCGACGGTGACGGACTCGGCCACCTCCGCCGCGCTGTGGCCCAGGGCGTGCTCGTCCCGCAGCAGCTCGCGCACGGCGTCGAGGATCTCCTGGCGGCCCCCGTAGCCCACGGCCACGTTCACGTGCACGCCGTCGTGGCCCTTGGTCTGCTCGGCCACCTCGGCGAGCCGTCGCGCCATGGGCTCGGGGAGCAGGTCCACCGCGCCGACCGGCTGCACGCACACGGGGGCGCGGCCCTCGGCCGGCTGGGCGAGGCGCTCCGCCGTCGTCTGGATGATCTCCAGGAGCGGGGCGAGCTCCTCCGCCGGGCGCCGGAGGTTCTCGGTGGAGAGCATGTAGAGCGTGACCACGGGGATGCCGGCCTCGTCGCACCAGCCGATGAAGTCGAGGATGCGCTCGGCGCCGGCCTGGTGGCCCTGCTGCGTGGACGCCCCGAACGCGCGGGCCCAGCGACGGTTGCCGTCCACCAGCACGCCGATGTGCCTGGGCAGGCGCTCCGGGTCCAGGCCGCGCGTCAGCCGCCGCTCGTACAGGCGGTAGAAGGCCTCGGGTCGACCCACGGCGCGCTCCCCTCTCGGACGGTCCTGCGAGCCTCCAGGATACGCGCGCGGCACACAGCGACCATCCCGTGCCCCGGTCCCGGCCCGACCGGCGACAATGGACGCATGGACCCTGTGACACCCCTCCGCGACGCCGACGCCGCCCGCCGCCTGCGCTGGCGCATCGAGCGCATCCGCGACCCCGACCATCCGCTGTACAAGCCCCGACTGCGCGGCTGGACCCACGCGGTCATGGCGCCGCTGACGCTCGCGGCCGGCATCGTGCTCATCGTGCTCGCGCCGACCGCGACGCTGCGGTGGGCCAGCGCGGTCTACGCCGTGACGGGCCTGCTGCTGTTCGCGGTCTCGGCGACGTACCACCTGGTGCAGTGGAACGAGGTGGTCTCCCGTGTCCTCAAGCGGCTGGACCACACGAACATCATGCTGGTCATCGCCGGCACCTACACGCCGCTCTCCCTGGCCCTGCTGGCTCCGGACCGGGCGCGTGTGCTGCTCACCCTGGTGTGGGTGGGGGCCGTGGCCGGCGTCGCGTTCCGGGTGCTGTGGACGGATGCCCCGCGCTGGCTCTACACGCCGGTGTACGTGGTGCTCGGGCTGGCGGCGCTGCTGTACCTGGGCGACTTCTTCGCCGCGGATGCGGCGGCGGGGTGGCTGATCGTGGCCGGCGGCATCGCGTACATCACGGGCGCGGTCTGCTACGCGCTGCAGGCCCCCACGATCCACCGCGAGTGGTTCGGCTTCCACGAGCTGTTCCACGCCTTCACGGTGGCCGGCTTCGTGTGCCACGCCGTCGCCATCTACCGGGCGGTGCTCGTCGTCGCCTGATCGTGGCAGGGACGGGGGTCTGCCGCCCGCCGGGCAGCGCCGAGGCCCGCAGACGCGCCGCTACGTCCATCCCGTCGCGGCGCGTCTGCGGGCCTCAAGGGTTCGGGCGTGGAGTCTCGGGCGGCGCCTGAGCGTGCACGGGCCCGACGACGGTCAGTCGCGTCCGGTGTCCGGGGCCTGGGGCTCCGGGGCCGGCTCCTGGAGGTAGCCGGGGTACTTCTCCTGCAGGCGGCGCAGCCGGTCCTCGGAGTCCGCGTCCAGGTGCTCGCCGCCCGCGCGGACCTCGTCCGGCAGGTGCTGCTGATGGCGCTCCACGAGCATGGCCTCGGCCTCCGGGGAACGCTGCTGGACGCGGCGCACCGAGCGGACCATGACGCGGAAGACGATGATCGCCATGACCACCATGAGCGCGGTGAACAGGAACCCCTCGATGCCGGGGGTGACCTCCGCCTCCTCGAGCCCGGGGCGCAGCGTCGGCTCCGGGACGGCGGGCACCGGCGCGGGGCTCGCGGCCGCGAGCGCGGTGAGGACGAGGGGAAGGCCAGACAGGGGTGTCACGCCGCCCCACTCTACCGGCCCCGGCCGCACGGCCCGAGCCGGGACGACTCAGCGCAGGCCGGCGAAGAGGTCGTGCTCCGGCAGCTCGGAGGGCACGCGCGAGTCGATCAGCGCGAAGTCCTCCCACGGCCAGGCGCGCCGCTGCAGGTCGTGGGGGGCGTCGAAGAACATGCCGTCGGGGTCGATCTGCGTGCGGTGCGCCCGCAGGGCGGCGTCGCGCTCGTCGAGGAAGCCGGTGACGTCCACCTGGGTGGTGACGTCGTGGTCCGCGGTGACCCACGGCGGGATGACCTCCGGGTCGGGCACGTCCTCCCCGGCTTCGCGGCGGCGCAGCACCTCGCGCATCGCGTCCATCGCGTCGAACATCATCAGGCGTCGGGCGAACGGCACGTCCTCGCCGTCGGCCTCGGCCACCGCGGCCATCGTGCGGAACTTGCGCGGGTTGAACCCGCAGTCGTAGTAGACCTTCGAGACCTCCCACGCGGGCCCGGCCTCGGGGTACTCGTCCGCGAGGCCCGCGGCCCGGTAGGCCTCCATCGTCACGGCGTGGGCCTGCAGGTGGTCCGGGTGCGGGTAGCCGCCGACCTCATCGTAGGAGATGAGCACGTGCGGGCGGAACCGGCGCACGAGCGAGATCAGCGGGGTCGCCGCATCCTGGAGCGGGACCTCGGCGAAGCAGTTCGCCGGGAGGGCGGGCAGCGGATCCCCCTCGGGCAGTCCCGAGTCGAGGAAGCCGAGCCAGGCGTGCCGGATGCCGAGGATGCCCGCGGCCTCGGCCATCTCCTCGCGGCGCACGGCCGCGATGTCCCGGTCGGCCCGGGTGGTGTCCCCGAACGACGGGTTGAGCAGGGTGCCGGCCTCGCCGCCCGTGCACGTGACGACCATGACCTCGGCCCCGGCCGCCGCGTAGGCGGCCATCGTGCCGGCCCCCTTCGAGGACTCGTCGTCCGGGTGGGCGTGCACCGCCATGAGACGCAGCCCGGTGGAGGGCGGCAGGGCGGTGCCTGCGGCCGGCTGGGCCTGGGGGGTCTGATCGGTCACGGGGATCGCACACTCCTGTCCGGATGGCGGAGCCGCCGCGGGGGCGGCGGCGTGGGGGGGGTCGAGGCCGACGTCGTCATCGGCCTCCGGCGGCGGGCAGCGGCTAGGGTGGAGGGGATGTCTCACCACGCCCCCGCGGTCCGCGCGCAGGACCCCACATTAGCCAACCGGTACGGCACGGACCACACGCGTCCGGGCCGTCGTCGGCTGTGGGCGGGCCTCGGCGGTCTCGGGCTGGTCGCGGCCGTGCTGCTGTCCGTGTGGATCGGCCTGAACATGTCCGTGGGCGCCATCGAGTACAAGGACGTCGGCTTCACCATCGAGGACGACGGCCACGCGACCGTCACCTTCCAGGCCTCCGTCCCGGAGGGCGTGCAGGCCGAGTGCGATGTGCTCGTCACCGACTCCCACGCCGCCCCCGTCGGGTTCCGCACCGTCCGCCTGGAGACTCTGCCGGCCGACCGGCGGGACTCCCCCTCGGACGCGCAGCAGCGCTACACCGTGGACGTGCGCACCGTGGTGCGGGGCGACTCCGGCGTCGTCGAGACCTGCCGCAAGGTCTGAGCCCTCCCGGCCCGCTCCGCCCTGGGCGTAGCGGCCGCCTTTGGTGTGACGCACACCGCCCGGATAGACTCGTCGGAGCATTCCCGCCCCGCCGGTGAGTCAGGCAGGCGTCGCACGGAGCCCTCGGGTCACGCGCGTCCTCCTGATCGGCGGGGTCTTTCGCATGCGGGCGCGTCCGCCGGACGCGGATCGCGCACCGGACCCGGTGCGCCGCGCCCCGGACTCCGCATCACCCGAGACAGAAAGGCGGAACAGAGCATGACCACCAGCCAGTCCGACGCCCCGTGGCTGACCCAGGAGGCGTACGACCGCCTCTCCAAGGAGCTCGAGCACATCTCCGGCCCCGGCCGCCAGGAGATCATCGAGCGCATCGAGGCCGCCCGCGATGAGGGCGACCTCAAGGAGAACGGCGGCTACCACGCCGCCCGCGAGGAGCAGTCCAAGAACGAGGGCCGCATCGCCGAGCTGAAGCACCTGCTCGAGACCGCCCGCGTGGGCGAGGCCGCCGAGAACGACGGCGCCGTGCACCCGGGCGCCGTGGTGACCGCCGTCGTCGCCGGCGACGAGATGACCTTCCTCTTCGGCAACCGCGAGATCGCCGCGGACGACGAGTCGCTCGAGGTCTACTCCGAGCGCTCCCCGCTCGGTGAGGCCATCAACGGCGCCAAGAAGGGCGACAAGGTCTCCTACACCGCCCCGAACGGCAAGGACATCAAGGTCGAGATCAAGGACGTCCAGCCCTACTCCGGCTGACCCTCCCCGGCCCCGACGACGGCCGCGGTCCCCTCGAGGGGCCGCGGCCGTCGTCCGTCCCGGGTCCCACCGCGCCCCCGTTGCTACTCTGGCCCCATGCTGACCGTCGAGAAGGCGCACCTGCTGCTCACCCGCGAGGACGGGCGCTCCGAGAGCCCCTCCCACCACCGCGTGGCCCTCGCGGCCGCCGCGCTGGCCGACCACCGCTCCGCCGGGATCGTGACCCTCGAGGACGTCCCCGTGGACCGGGCCCGCGTGCTCGTGACCGCGGCCGGCACCACCGGCGACCCCGTCCTGGACTCCTCCCTCGGACAGGTCGACGCCCTGGCCGGCCGACCGCTCGTGTCCACTGTGGCGGCCGGGAAGCCGGACCTGCGCAAGGCCGTCGTCGCCCATCTGACCGAAACCGGTCGCCTCACCGAGCGCAAGGCCTTCCTGGCCACCCGGCACGTCCCCCGCGGCACCGAGCGCGCCGAGCTGCTCGCGCACCTGGCCGCCGTGGTCCTCGACGAGGCCGAGCCCTCCGACGAGGACGTGCTCCTGCTCGGCGTGCTGCAGCACCTCAACCTCGCCCGACGCCTCCTGCCGGGCGCCCACGAGCGCTACGACCGCCGCGAGATGGTCCGCCGCATCGAGACGCTCACGCGCGAGGACCTCCTGGTCCAGGCCGTGCGCCGCGCGGTGGGCGGGACCTCCGGCACCGTCACCGCGGCCGCCGCCGGCTCCGCGGCCTGAGCCGGCCCGGTCAGGGCAGCGGGGCCGGGCTGTAGCCGGCCGCGCGCAGCGCCTCCAGGACCTGGGCGGAGTGCTCGGCGCCGCGGGTCTCCATGTCGATCGTGATGTGCACGCCGCCCATGGACAGCTCCGGGCCGACGCGGGTGTGGTCCACGCGCACCACGTTGGCGTCCGTGTCCGCGATGATCCGTGAGATCGTGGCCAGCTCGCCCGGGCGGTCCCGCAGCGGGATGCGCACAGTCATGTAGCGCCCCGCGGCCGACAGTCCGGCCTGGATGGACTTCAGCATGAGCATGGGATCGATGTTCCCGCCGGAGAGGATCACGGCGGTGGTGCCGAGCTCGAAGCCTAGGTCCGCCGTGCGGCCCGCCAGCAGGGCGGCCACCCCGACGGCGCCCGCCGGCTCCACCACGAGCTTGGAGCGCTCGAGGAGGTGCACGAGGGCCGCCGCGATCTCGTCGTCCGTGACGGTCACGACGGCGTCCACCAGCTCGGCGGCGATCCGCAGCGGCAGGGCCCCGGGCTTGCCGACGGCGATGCCGTCCGCGATGGTGGACACGCTCTCCAGCACCTGGACGCGGCCCTCCTCGAGGGAGCCGGGGAACGCGGCGGCGGTGGCCGCCTGCACGCCGATGACGCGCACCGTGCGCCCACGACGCCGGGCGGCCTCCTTGAGGGCCACGGCCGTGCCGGCGATGAGCCCCCCGCCGCCGATGCCCATGATCACGGTGTCCACGTCCGGCAGCACGTCGAGGATCTCGAGGCCGACGGTGCCCTGGCCCGCGATGACGGCCGGGTCGTCGAACGGCGGGATGAACACGGCACCGGTCTCCGTGGCCCACCGCTGCGCCTCGGCGAGGGACTCGTCCACGGTGGAGCCGTGCAGGACGACCTCGGCGCCGTGGTCCCGGGTGGCCTGCAGCTTGGGCAGGGCCACGCCGTGGGGCATGAAGATGCGGGCGCGGATGCCGAGCTTGGCGGCGGCGAGGGCGACGCCCTGGGCGTGGTTGCCGGCCGAGGCGGCCACGACGCCGCGGCCGCGCTCCTCCTCGCTCAGCTGCGCCATCCGCACGTAGGCGCCGCGGACCTTGAACGAGCCGGCCCGCTGCAGGTTCTCGCACTTCAGGTGCACGTCCGTGCCCACGGCCCGGGAGAGCGCCCGGGAGTGCTGCAGCGGGGAGAGCTCGGCGATCCCGCGCAGCGTCTCGCGCGCCCGCTCGATCTCCTCGAGGGTGACGGGCAGCGCCGTCGGGGCCGGTGGGCCGCCGGCGGGCCGCACCCACCGGGGCGACGGCGTCGGGACGGTCCGGTCCGGGGTGTCCGTGGCCTGCGCCGCGCCCATCAGGCGTCGTCCCCGTGCCGGGTGCCCGCGTCGGCCTCGGAGGCGAGGGCGGCGTCGTCGTGCGTCGAGGGGCGGTCCCGGTGGGAGCCGGCCGTCTCGTCCTCCGCGCCGCCCGGTTCGAGGGCGTGGTCCGTCCGCTCCGTGAGCTCCTCGGGGGTGTCGGCGGTGAGGGCGCGGACGAAGCTGTTCACGAAGGCCAGCACCGGCACGGCGAACACGGCGCCCGCCAGACCGAGGACGGTGGAGCCGGCGGCGACGGCCAGGAACACGGCCAGCGGGTGCAGCGCGACGGCCTTGCCCATCACGAGCGGCTGCAGGACGTTCGACTCGATCTGCTGCACGAGCAGCACCACGCCCAGCATGAGCAGCGCGTTGACCAGGCCGTTGGACATCAGCGCCAGGAGCACCGCCATCGCGCCGGTCAGGGTGGCGCCGATCATCGGGATGAACGAGGCCAGGAACACGAGCACGGCCAGCGGGATGGCCAGCGGCACGCCCAGGATCAGGGCGCCGATGCCGATGCCGACGGCGTCGATGAACGCCACGAAGATCTGGACCCGCACGTAGGAGCCGAGCGAGTGCCAGCCCGAGCGGCCCGCGCGGCCCACGGTGGCCCGGTGCGCCTTCGGCACGAAGATCAGGAGGAAGCGCCAGATGCGGTCGCCGTCGTAGAGGAAGAAGATCAGGGAGAACAGGGCGATGAACAAGCCCGCGCCGATGTTGACGGCCGTGGAGCCGAACGAGACGGCGCTGTTCATGAGCGTGGCGGAGTTGTCCCGCAGCGTCTGCCACAGGCCCTCCAGCCCGGCACCGGAACGGGGGATCTCCACGCCCACGCCGGCCAGCCAGGCGATCGCGTCGTCGACGGCCTGGCCCAGCTGATCGCCCAGTTGGGCGAAGCCCTGGACGATCTGCTGACCGGCGAGCCCCATGAGGCCCACCACGACGACGACCAGCAGCAGCACGCACAGCAAGGCGGCCGCGACGCCCGGCACCCGGATGCGCCGCATCGCCTGGAACACCGGGGCCAGCAGGGTGGCCAGCAGCGCGGCCACGAGGATCGGGATCACCACGAGGCTCACGAAGCCCAGCAGGTACACCACGACGCCGATGCCGATGACGACGGCCACCAGCCGCCAGGACCAGGCCGCGGCCACCGTCAGCCCGTAGGGCACGTCCTTGTTGATCTTGGTCTGGGCCGCCAGGGTCGAGCTCACGCGCGATCCTCCTCGTGTGGGTGGTCGGGGACATGGGGGGTCAGACCCCACTGGGCGCTCCAGCGGGCGTGCGGGGCGAGCCGGTGCAGGCCCTCCCCCGAGTTCAGGGCGTCCGCGGGAGCGGTGAGCGGCTCCACCGCGAGCGCCGTGTCACGGCCGGGCAGCCGGTCCGTGACGAAGACGTGAGTGTAGGCGAACGCGTGGTCGGACCACAGGGTCACGGCCCGGCCGTCCCCGGCGAGCAGGGTCTGGCGGTGCCGGCCGTCGGCGTCCGGGGTCAGGCCGGTGAGGCACACGTCCAGGGCGTCCTCGCCCACGGCCCGGCCGCGGCGGAAGTCCAGGTCCGTGCCGTCCACCGGCAGGGTCTCCACGGGGATGAGGTCCTCCCCCGTGCGGATCCAGGCGTCCGCGGGCACGCGCAGGCTCAGCTCCGCCGTCGGGACGTCCCCGATCCGCAGGAACGGGTGGGCGCCGACCGCCACGGGCACGGTGGCGTCCGTGTGGTTCTGCACCTCGGCGGTGACGGTGAGGCCGCCGTCCGCCTCGAGCTCGTAGGTGACGCGGTGGGTGAGCCGGAACGGCCAGCCGTGCTGGGGGTGGATCTCACCGCGCAGGGTCACCGCGTGGGCGGAGCGCGTCTCGGTGACGAAGTGGGTGTTGCGCAGCAGGCCGTGGCTGGCGTGGCCGCGCGCGGGTTCGGTGACGTCCAGGCGCTGCTCGACGCCGTCCAGGATCCAGCGGGCACCGGCGACACGGTTCGGCCACGGGCTCATCTGGATGCCGTTGGCGGCGGGCGGGACCACGTCCGGGCCGTACGGCTCGGTGAGGTCCACGCCGGCCACGCGGTACCGGCGCAGGGCACCGGCCAGGCCGACGACGACGGCCTCCGCGGACCCGCGGTGCAGGCGGTGCTGGGTGCCGGTGGCGTCCGGGGCCCCGAAGGCGGGCAGGTCGCTGGTCTCGGTCACGGGACCTCCTGGGTGGCGGCGAGGGACCCCCTCAATCTACGCCCTCGCGGACGCAGACCGCCCCGGCCTGTGCAGGACCGGGGCGGCGGTGCGGGGTCTCCGTGCGGGGACGGGACGGACGGGTCAGTCGTCGCTGCGCAGGATGGCGACGATGCGCAGGATCTCGATGTACAGCCAGACCAGGGTCACGGTCAGGCCGAACGCGACGGACCAGGAGTACTTCTGCGGGGCGCCGTTCTTCACGCCCACGGCGGCCATCTCGAAGTCCATGGTCAGCGAGTACGCGGCGAGCAGCACGGCGATCGCGCCGATGATCAGGCCGAGGCCGCCGGTGCGCAGGTTCGCGATGCCCGTCCAGGTCAGGACCAGGTTGACGAGCATGAACACGAGGTAGCCCAGCATGGCCGTCATGACGATCTTGGTCATGCGCGGGGTGGGGCGGAACTTGCCCGAGGTGTACAGGGCCAACATCACCGCGAACACGGAGAAGGTGCCGAGCACGGCCTGCACCACGATGCCCGGGTAGGACGCCTCGAACACGGCGGAGATGCCGCCGAGGAACAGGCCCTCGGCCAGGGCGTAGAGCATGATCAGCACGGGCGAGGGCTCGCGCTTGAACGAGTTGACCAGGCCGAGGACGAGGCCGGCGATCGCGCCGACGATCATCAGGCCCGGCGAGAACCAGCCGACGGCACCGGCCACGACGACCAGCACGAGCATGAGGCCGGTCTTGCCGACGACGTCGTTGTAGGTCATCCGGCCGGTGTGCTCCGGGCCGGCGGCGGGGGCGCGGAAGGCGTCCTCCATGGACTGCTGGTGGGCGTAGTCCTGCGCGGCCTGGCCGGCGCCGAACGCCTGGGCCCGGCCGGAGGGGTCCTGCTGGCCGTAGGGGGACTGCGCGGACTGCGTCCCGCCCTGGTACCAGCCGGGCTGCGCCTGTCCGCCGCCCTGCATCTGCTGCTGGAAGTTCTGAGAGTTCATGACCGGATTCGCCACGGCTCGCTCCTTCGGGTCGAGTCGGCCCGGTCGCACGCCGCCGCAGTGAGCCGCGCTCGTGCCCCGGGGTTCCCGCACCATCCTATCGGGACGCGTGCATCCGCGCGCGGGGCCGGAGCGTGGATCCGCGCCGGTTCACCGGCTGTTCACGGTGGGCGCAGAAGCCAGGCGCGCGGGGAGACGCGTGGTGCCCCCGGCGGGAGTCGAACCCGCAACACGCCGATTTTAAGTCGGCCGCCTCTGCCAGTTGGGCCACGGGGGCGTGGCGGGCCCGTGGACGCGGGCCCGGGTGCGGACGACGCCGGCCCCGTCCGATGCGCTCGGACGGGGCCGGCGGCCCGCTGGCTGCAGGATCAGCCCTTCGAGGACTCGAGGGCCTGCTGCCGCTCGAAGCGGCCGGGCTCGAGCTCGACGCCGGCGGCGCGGCGGAACGGGTTGAACGGGGTGTCCAGGCCCTCCACCGAGGTGGAGTCGCGGCCGAACAGGGTCTCGGCGACCCAGCCGGACAGGATGCGGAAGCGACGGTCCAGGGTGGGCATCGCGTAGGCGTGGTAGCCGCGGTGCGCCAGGAAGGCGGCGGGGCCGGCGATCTTCACGCCGAGCGGGTTGCCGACACCCTTGAAGAAGCCCAGGCCGGCGACGGCGCCGAGCGACTTGTGCACGTACTCCTGCACCTCGCCCTCACCGTGGCGGACGGCCATGTAGTTGGCGGCCAGCTGCTTGGCCTGACGGCCGGCGTGCTGGGCGTTCGGGACGCAGAACCCGCCGGGGCCCGCGCCGGTCAGGTCCGGGACGGCGCAGACGTCGCCGCAGCCCCAGGCGCCCTCGAGCACGCCGTTCTCCCCGTCCTTGACCTGGAGGGTGGGGGTGACCTCGATGCGGCCACGCTCCTCGACCGGGAAGTCGGTCTGCTTGGCGACGGCGTTGGCAGCCACGCCCGCGGTCCACACGAGGGTGTCGGCCCCGAACTTCTCCTTCTCGGACTTGTCCTTCATGTCCACGAGGGTCATGATCCCGTCCGTGGCGTCGCCCAGCGAGGTGTTGAGCAGGACCTCGATGCCGCGGTCCTTCAGGTGCTCCACCACGCCGACGGCCTGGTCCTCGCCGACCTCGGGCATGATGCGGCCCATCGCCTCGACGAGCACGATGCGGACCTCGGACTGGGACAGGCGCGGCTCACGGGCGACGGCGGTGCGGATGAGGTGCTCCATCTCGCCCACGGTCTCGATGCCGGCGAAGCCGCCGCCGACCACCACGAAGGTCAGGGCGCGGCGACGGGCCTCGGCGTCCACCATGAGGGAGGCGGCGTCCAGGCGCTCCAGGATCTGGTTGCGCAGCGCCACGGCCTCCTCCACGGTCTTCAGACCGATGCCGTGCTCGCCCAGGCCCTTGATCGGGAAGACGCGGGTGGTGGCGCCGGCGGTCATGGCGATGTCCTGGTAGGGCAGCTCGAACTCGTGGCCGTCCTCGCCGCGCACGGTGGCCACGCGGCGGGCGTGCTCCACCTTCACGACGGTGCCGCGCAGGACCTCGGCGTCCTTGAGATGGGTGGCGTGGTCCACGACGACGTTGCGCCCCTCGATGTGGCCGCCGACGACCTCGGGCAGGAACGGCTGGTACGTCATGTACGGCAGCGGGTCCACGACGGTCACGACGCCGCCGCGGTCCTTGACCTTGGTCTGCAGCTCCTTCGCGAGCTGGAAACCGGCGTAGCCGCCGCCGACGATCAGCAGGCGCGGCTTGGGAGACAGTTCAGGAGTGAGAGACATACCGCCAGTCTACGCACGCGCGGGCCCGGCCCCTCCATCTTCTGCCGTCGTGGTCAGGACCGCAGCGAGAGCACGATCCCGTCCAGGATGTCGTGCTCGCTCGCCCAGGCCTCGGTGACGCCCGCGACCTCGGCCACCCGCTCCAGGACGGTGCTCCACAGCAGCGCGCCCGCACCGATCACGTCCACCCGTCCGGGGTGCATGAACCCCCGCTCGGCGCGTTCGGCCCGGGTCGCCGCCACGAGGCCCTCCGCCGCCGCGCGGAACTCCGCGATCGGCAGGCGCGCACCGTGGATGGCCTCGGGCTCGTACGTGCTGAGCCCGAGGGCCTCGGCGGTCACGGTGGTCACCGAGCCGGCCACGCCGACCACGCGCGCCACGCGTTCCAGCGGCAGGCGGGCGGCGGCGTCGTCGAGGAGGCGGCGGGCGTCCGCGCGGGCCGCGGCGACCTCGTCCGACGTCGGGGGGTCGGAGCGCAGATGACGCTCGGTGAACCGCACGCAGCCCATGTCCAGGCTGACCGCGCCCACGACCTTGCCCGCGGGCGTGCCAACCACCAGCTCGGTGGAGCCGCCGCCGAGGTCCACGACGAGCACGAGGTCCTCCGGGCCCAGGTCCGCGGTCTCGACGGCGGAGACGGCGCCCGTGAAGGACAGGGCGGCCTCCTCGGCGCCCGAGACGACCTCCGGCTCGACGCCGAGCCGCTCCCGGACGCCGTCGACGAACGCGGCCCGGTTGGAGACGTCCCGGCTGGCGGAGGTGGCCACGAACCGGACCCGGCCGGCGTGGTGGCGCTGGACCAGGCGGGCGTACTCGTCCACCGCCGCGAAGGTGCGCTCCAGCGCGGCGTCGGAGAACGCGCCGGTGGCGTCCACGCCCTCGCCCAGGCGCACCACGCGCATCTCGCGCACGACGTCGGCCAGCGGCGCCGCCGGGTCGGCCCCGGCGCCGGTGGTCTCGTCCGTCCCGGCCGGCCGGGAGATCAGCAGGCGGATGGAGTTCGTGCCGCAGTCCACGCCGGCCACCGTGACCTCCTTGAGCGCGGCGACGCGCTCGAGGTGCTTCACGTGCCGGGACAGGTCCTTCGTGGGCACCGCCGCGGCCTCGTCCCACGCGCCCTCGCACGCGCAGACCTCGGGCGTCCACCACGGGGCCACCAGGGCGATCGCCTCGTCACCGAGCGGGTTCACCCCCGGCCCGGCCGCGAGCGCGTGGCCCACGAGGGCGTGCAGGCACTTCACACGCTCGGGCATGCCGCCGGCCGAGACCCCGGCGGTCTCCGGGACGGGCCCCGTGCCGGCCTCGACCCCGACCCGGTCCCGCTCGGCGATGTAGGCCTCATGCGCGGCGCGGTGCGCGGCCGCGAGCGCGGGGTCCTGGGCGAGGCGGTCGTTCATGCGCGCCATCTCCCCGTCCGCCTCCACCCGCGAGACCGCCGCCGTCAGCACGGGGTGCGTCAGGTAGAAGGTCGTGGGGAACGGGATGCCGTTGGAGAGGCGCGGCGCGGTGGTCGCCACGAGGGGGTTGCCGCACACGCAGCGGGCGCCGATCTCCACGACGTCCCGGACCGGGCGGCCGAGCTGGCGGGACAGGGTGTCCAGGTCCTGCTCGGTGACGGTGCGGTCCTGGGCGGGGCGGGGGCTGACGGTCATGGTGTCCTCGGGGGTGCGGGGGTGATGCGGGCGGGGGCGGGACGCGGGGTTCACTCGAGCCCGGCGCGGACGGCCGAGTCCCACAGGCCCTCGGCCCACGGCAGGCGGGTGTTGACGACCTCGTCCGCGCCGGCGGCGGGCGTGTCCTCGGCCTCGGTGTCGGTCTCGGTCTCGGAAGGTCGTCCCGTCACGGAGTACAGGGTCTCCCCCGGCATGACCAGCTCGAGGCGCTCGCGCGCCTGCTGGGTCACGTAGGCGGGATCGTCCCACAGCTGGATCCGCCGCTCGTAGTCCTCGCGCTGGGCCTGCATGGTGGCGATCTCCTCGCGCGCAGCCGAGATCTCCAGCTGCTGGTTCAGGAACGCGCGCAGCGTGGGCGCCACCAGGACGGCGGCCACCAGCAGCACGGCGACGACGATGAGCGAGCGGCCCGTGATCTGCCGGGCCGGCACCGGCTCCGGCAGCGGGGCCCGACGGCGGGCGGCCGTGGCGGCGGCGGATGCGGCGCGGCGGGGGGCGGGCCGGGGCCGACGCCCGGCCGGGCGGGCCGGTGCCGTCCGGCGCGGGGGTGCCGACGGGGACGCGGGGGCGGCGGTGTCCTCGGCGGGGGCCGTGTCGGCCCGGTCTGCGTCCGGGTGCCCGTCCAGGTGTCCGGGGTGACCGAACTGGCGGCGCTCCTGGACGCTCTGCAGGTCGATGACCTCCGCATCCGTCGCCGCGGGCACCGGGGTGGGGGCCGCAGGGGTCGGCGTGGGCGCGCCCGCCTCCGGGGAGGCCGTCGTCGGGGCCGCCGGGGCCGCGACGGCGGTCCGGCGCGGGGCGCCCGTCGTCGGGTCGACACGGGGCACGCGGGGGCGGCGCGGACTCATCGCGGACTCCTTCGGACGCGTGGTGGGGACCCTCACAGCCTACTGCCCGCCCCTGGCAGGATCCTGGCCCCCCGGGACGGACGCGGGCCCGCCCGGAGGGATCCGGGCGGGCCCGCGCGTCGTCGTCGGGGACGGTCAGCCGCGGAAGCGCGGGAAGGCGGAGCGGCCCGCGTAGACGGCGGCGTCGTCCAGGTCCTCCTCGATGCGCAGCAGCTGGTTGTACTTGGCCACGCGGTCCGAGCGAGCCGGGGCGCCGGTCTTGATCTGGCCGGCGTTGGTGGCCACCGCGAGGTCCGCGATGAACGTGTCCTCGGTCTCGCCCGAGCGGTGCGAGATCATGCAGTGGAACATGTGGCGCTGGGCCAGGGCGATCGCGTCGAAGGTCTCGGTCAGGGAGCCGATCTGGTTGACCTTCACGAGCAGGGCGTTGCCGGCCTTCTCGTCGATGCCGCGCTGCAGCCGCTCCACGTTGGTGACGAACAGGTCGTCGCCCACCAGCTGGACGCGATCGCCCAGCTGCGCGGTCAGGTGCTGCCAGCCGTCCCAGTCGTCCTCGTCGAGCGGGTCCTCGATGGAGACGATCGGGTAGTTGTCCACCAGCTCGGTGTAGTAGGCGGCCATCTCCTCGGCGGAGCGCTGCTGGCCCTCGAAGGCGTAGGAGCCCTTGTCGAAGAACTCGGAGGAGGCGACGTCCAGCGCCAGCGCGATGTCCTCGCCCAGGCGGTAGCCGGCCTTCGTCACGGCCTCGGCGATGAGGTCCAGGGCGGCGCGGTTGGACTCCAGGGACGGGGCGAACCCGCCCTCGTCGCCCAGGCCGGTGGACAGGCCCTTTTCCTGCAGCACGGTCTTCAGGGCGTGGTAGACCTCGGTGCCCCAGCGCAGGGCCTCGCGGAAGGACGGGGCGCCGATCGGAGCGATCATGAACTCCTGGATGTCCACGTTGGAGTCCGCGTGGGCGCCGCCGTTGAGGATGTTCATCATCGGCACGGGCAGCACGTGGGCGTTCGGGCCGCCCAGGTACTTGTAGAGCATGAGGTCGGAGGCCTGCGCGGCGGCCGCGGCGACGGCCATGGACACGCCCAGGATCGCGTTCGCGCCCAGCTTGCCCTTGTTGGGGGTGCCGTCCAGGTCCCGCATCGTGCGGTCCACGGCGCGCTGGTCCGCGGCGAACTCGCCCTCGAGCTCCTCGGCGATGCCCTCGACGGCGGCGACGGCGTCCAGCACGCCCTTGCCGCCGTAGCGCTTCTTGTCCCCGTCACGGCGCTCGACCGCCTCGAACTCGCCGGTGGACGCGCCCGAGGGCACGGCCGCGCGGCCCAGGGAGCCGTCGGTCAGCAGCACCTCCACCTCGACGGTGGGGTTGCCGCGCGAGTCGAGGATCTCGCGAGCGTGGATGGCGTCGATCAGGGCCATGGACGGGTCTCCTTCAATCGAAGTCGGAAGTCGTGCCCGCGGCGTGGACACGGCCTCAGCCTAGCGGGGACCTCAGGTTCCGGTCGGCCGCGCGCCGGCGACAAGACCGCCGTTCCCCCCTGCTGCGATGTCGCTGGGGCGCGGTCGGGGCTGCGGCCGGGCCGCAGCCGCCCCGCGTCAGCCGGACGGATGCAGCGCCGACCAGTCCCCCGCACGCACCCGCGCCACCGTGGTGCGCAGGGCCCGTTCGGGGTCCAGCCCCGCCGCCCGGGCCCGGCGCACCAGCGCGAACAGCTCCGCCCCGAGCGCGGTCTCGTCCGGCCACACCGCCACCGGACGCTCCCCCGCCTCCGCGACCGGCGCCGGGACGTGCGCGGCGAGCGGGTCCGGCTCCTGCCGGGCCGCGCGGTCGACCACCTTCGCGGCGGCGGCCAGCGCCGGCAGCCGGGCCGGGATGTCGCCGACGTCGAGGCCCGGGCCGGTGCCGCCGTCGTCGTGGGCCCGGGCGGCGGACGAGAGCCCCGCGGCGGCCCGCTCCTGCGCCTTGACCCGCTCCCAGGCCAGCTCGACGGCCTCGGGCGTGACGGCGGCGAGCTCCTCGGCCGGGCGCAGGCCCCCCTCGGGGGTGAGCACGAGCGGGTTGCGCCGGATCATCTTGGCGGTGAGGGCGTCGGCGGCGTCGTCCAGGCGGAACCCGGCCGTCTCCGCCGGGGCGCCCGGTGCCCGGGAGACGGCGGCGTGCAGGACCACCTGGAACAGGACGTCCCCGAGCTCGGCGGCCAGGGCGGGGTACGCGCCGTCGGCCCGACGCGTGGGCACGTCGGCCCATGCGGCGTCGTCGCGGGACTCGATCTCCGCCACCGCCTCGTACGCCTCCTCCACGAGGTACTCGGCGAGGTCGGCGTGGGTGAGCGCGGCCGTCCACGGGCAGTGGTCGCGCAGGGCCTCGACCACCGCCACCAGACGGTCCACACTCGCGCTCACGGGCGGATCAGTCGTCCTCGTCCTCGTCGTCCAGCTCCTCGAGGACCGGGCCGACGGCGTCGCCGGAGATGACCTCGCCCCAGCCGGCCACGAGGATCTCGGCGAGGTCCTCGCGCTCGTCCACGGACAGGAAGGCGGCCTCGGCGGCGTTGAGCTGCAGGTCCAGCAGCTCGGAGAGCGAGTAGCCGAAGGTCTCGGCGAGCAGGTAGAGCTCGTCGGTCAGGGACACGTCCGAGACGAGCCGGTTGTCCGTGTTCACGGTGACGCGGAAGCCGAGCTGCACGAGCAGGTCGATGGGATGGCCCGCGATGCCCGCCGCGGCGTCCACCGCGCCGGTCTGCAGGTTCGAGGACGGGCAGACCTCGAGGGCGATCTGCCGGTCCCGCACCCACGCGGCGGTCTCGCCCAGGTCCACGAGGCCGGTCAGCTCGTCCAGCTGCTCGCCGTCCTCGTCTACGCCGCCGTACTCCACCGAGATGTCCTCGGCCAGGCGCACGCCGTGGCCCAGACGCAGGGCGCGGCCGTCCACGAGGGCCGAGCGGACGGAGTCCAGGCCGTCACCCTCGCCCGCGTGCACGGTGACGGGCAGGTGGTGGGCGGCCAGCCACGTGAAGGTGTCGGCGAAGCGGGAGGGCGGGAACCCGGCCTCGGCGCCCGCGATGTCGAAGCCCACGACGCCGGCCTCGCGGTGGCGCACGGCCAGCTCGGCGATCTCCTGGGCCCGGTCGGCGTGCCGCATCGCGGTGACCAGCTGGCCCACGCGGATCACGTGGCCCGCGGCGTCGGCGGCCTCGACCGCCTCGTCCAGGCCGGCCTGCACGGCCTCGACGGCCTCGTCCAGGCTCAGCCCGCCGGCCAGGTGCTGCTCGGGGGCCCAGCGGATCTCGCCGTAGACGACGCCGTCGGCGACCAGGTCCTCGACGAACTCGCGGGCCACGCGGCGCAGCTGCTCGCGGGTCTGCATCACGGCGGTGGTCAGGGCGAAGACCTGCAGGTACTTCTCGAGGGACTCGCCGTTGGCGTGCTCGGCGATCCACTCGGCCAGGCCCTCGACGGTGTCCGCGGGGACCTCGACGCCTGCCTCGCGGGCCAGGTCGAGGACGGTGCCCACGCGCAGGCCGCCGTCGAGGTGGTCGTGGAGGGAGACCTTGGGCAGGACGGCCAGGTCGACCTCGAGCGGGGAGGGGGATGCGGTGTCCGGAAGCTGCGTCGTCGTCACGGGCGTCACTCTACGGCAGGGCGCTCAGCGCAGGGCCTCCTGCTCGGCCAGGGTGAGGCCCTTCACCCCGGCGCCCAGCCGGCGGCGCAGCAGGGCCTTGAGCAGACGGTCCAGCAGCAGGCCCACGAGCGCGGCACCCGTCACGGAGACGGCGATCTGCAGCACCGGGTTCTCCAGCCAGCCCGCGGTCAGGCGCGCGATCATGATCGAGTACGCGGCCCAACTGGCCGTGGAGAGCAGGTCCAGCGCCACGAACCGCACCGGCGGATAGCGGGTGGCGCCGGCCGTGAGGTTCAGGGCCACGCGGCCGCCGGGGATGAACCGGGCGGTGAACAGCAGCAGCGCGCCGTGACTGTGCAGGTGGTGGCGGGCGACCTCGACCGTGGCCCGCACCCGCCGCAGCCGCATCCACCGGAACCGCTCCACGCCCACGGCACGGCCGATCGCGTACGCGGCCACGTCCCCCAGGAACGCGCCCGCGAAGCCGACCCCCCACAGCGCCCACAGGGAGAACGGATGCCCGTCGCGGACGATCGCACCGAGGGCCACCAGCACCGACTCCGACGGGAAGATCGGCACGATGCCGTCGAGCAGGCACAGCAGCAGCGTCAGCGGCAGGACCCACCACTGCGCGGAGGCGTGGAGGATCGCCCCCTCGAGCCACGCGAGCATCCGGTCAGCCGATCCGGTCCAGGATCACGGAACGCTCGCGCAGGGTCCGGGCGGCGACGTCGTCGAGCTCGTCGACGGTCCAGCCGCCGGCGAGCGCGGCCCTCGCCCGCTCGAAGCGCTCCGGCGTGTCCGTGTGCAGGGTCAGCACCTTCTGGCCCCGAGCCACGCGCTCGCCGGGGCGCACGTGCACCTCGACGCCGGCCGCGGCCTGGACGGCCTGGCCCTGCCGCTCCCGCCCGGCGCCGAGGCGCCACGCGGCCAGGCCCACGGCCATCGCGTCCAGCTCGGTCAGGACGCCGTCCGTCTCCGCGACGACGTCCTCGGTATGGGCCGCCGTCGGGAGGGCCGCGCGCGGGTCGCCGCCCTGGGCCTCGATCATCCGGTTCCACACGTCCATCGCCCGGCCGTTGGCCAGGTGCTCGGCCGGGTCCACGTCCGTGACCCCGGCGCCGGCGAGCATCGCGGCGGCGAGCGCCACGGTGAGCTCCACGACGTCGGCCGGGCCGCCGCCGGCGAGCACCTCCACCGACTCGCGGACCTCGAGGGCGTTGCCGGCCGTCCGGCCCAGGGGCACGGACATGTCCGTGAGCAACGCCGAGGTGTCCACCCCGGCGTCCCGGCCGAGGTCCACCATGGTCCGGGCCAGCTCGCGGGCGGACGCCTCGTCCTTCATGAACGCGCCCGAGCCGCACTTGACGTCCAGCACGAGGGCGCCGGTGCCCTCGGCGATCTTCTTGGACATGATCGAGGAGGCGATCAGCGGGATGGCCTCCACCGTGCCCGTGACGTCGCGCAGGGCGTACAGGCGCTTGTCCGCCGGGGCCAGGCCGGAGCCGGCGGCGCAGATCACGGCGCCCACCTCGGAGAGCTGGCGCAGCATCGCCTCGTTGCTGAGGTCGGCCCGCCACCCGGGGATCGCCTCGAGCTTGTCCAGGGTGCCGCCGGTGTGGCCGAGGCCGCGGCCGGACAGCTGCGGCACCGCCACTCCGAAGGAGGCCACGAGGGGGGCCAGCGGCAGGGTGATCTTGTCCCCCACACCGCCGGTGGAGTGCTTGTCCGCGGTGGCCAGGGGGCGGCCGTCCGGGGTGGTGAGCCCGCCGAAGTCCATGCGCTCGCCCGAGGCGATCATCGCGTCCGTCCAGCGGGCGATCTCGGCGCGGTCCATGCCGTTGAGCAGGATCGCCATGGCCAGGGCGGACATCTGCTCGTCCGCCACCACGCCGCGGGTGTACGCGTCCACCACCCAGTCGATCTGCTCGGGGGACAGCGTCCCCCGGTCCCGCTTGGTGCGGATCACCTCGACGGCGTCGAAGGGCTCGGCCTGCGGCTGCGCGGTCATGGGGTTCTCCTCGGGGGGCGGCTGCGACGGTCAGCCTCCGACTCTAGCGAGCGGGCCCGGGAGCGCGCCGCAGGTCAGGGACGGTCCGCCCGCTCCAGGTCGGCCGGGCCGAAGGCGTCCGGCAGCACCGCGTCGATCCCCCGCTCCCCCGCCGGGGTGAGCAGCACGAGCCCGGGGGCGCGGAACTCGTACAGCAGCTGGCGGCACCGCCCGCAGGGCATGGTCAGCACGCCCGCGCCGTCCACGCACACGAACGCCGCCAGTCGGCCGCCCCCGCCCATGCGCAGGTCGGCCAGCAGCGCGCACTCGGCGCACAGCGTCAGCCCGTAGGACGCGTTCTCGATGTTGCAGCCCGAGACGAGGCGGCCGTCGTCGGTGAGCGCGGCGGCGCCCACCCGGAACCCCGAGTAGGGCACGTAGGCGTGCTCCGTGGCGGCCAGGGCCGCGGCCCGCAGCCGGTCCCAGTCCACGCGCGGCGTCGTCGTCGTGTGCAGCCCGTCCGCCACGGCTACTCCTTCACGTACGGCACGCCCGAGGCGGCCGGGCCGCGCGAGCGACCTACGAGACCGGCCACGGCGAACACCGTGACGAGGTACGGGAGCATCGCCATGAACTGGCTCGGCACCGGGGTGCCGAGGATCGCCAGGACGTACTGCATGTTGGTGGCGAAGCCGAACAGCAGCGCCGCGAAGAACGCGCCGATCGGGTTCCACCGGCCGAAGATCACGGCCGCGAGCGCGATGAAGCCCTGGCCCGCCGTCATCTCCTTGGAGAAGGACGACGCGGAGACGAGCGTGAAGAACGCCCCGCCCATGCCGGCCACCGCACCGCCGAGCAGGACGGCGGCGTACCGCGTGCGGTTCACGTCGATGCCCACGGTGTCCGCGGCCTTGGGATGCTCACCCACGGCGCGCACGCGCAGGCCCCAGCGGGTGCGGAACAGGGCGAACCACAGCGCGATCACGAGCAGGTACATCGCGTAGCCCAGGATCGTCTGGTCGAACAGGATGGGCCCGAGCACGGGGATGTCCGCCAGGCCCGGGATCCGCAGGTTCGGGAAGTGCGGCGGCGCGTTGAGCTCGGTGTCCCCGCCCGTGAGGACGGTGGAGTACAGGAAGCTCGTCAGGCCGGCCACGAGCACGTTGAGCACGACGCCGACGATCACCTGGTTGACCAGGTACTTGATCGAGAACACGGCGAGCAGCCAGGACACGAGGACGCCGGCCACGATCGCGGCGGCCAAGCCCGCCCAGGGCGAGCCGGTGGCGGTGCCGACGACGGCGGCCGTGAACGCGCCCGCCAGCAGCTGACCCTCGATCGCGATGTTCACCACGCCCGAGCGCTCGGCCAGGATGCCGGCCATCGAGCCGAAGATCAGCGGGACGGCCAGCGCGAACGAGCCGGCGATCAGGCCGGTGAGGAACACGGTGGTGTTGTCCGCCGAGCCGATCACCCAGATGAGGAACGCGGCCACGAAGGCGACGGCGAACAGGGCCGCGGCCCAGCCGGGGGTGCGCCCCGAGCGCAGGGTCGCCAGCCAGGCCACCGCGGTCAGCACCGCCATGAGCCCGACGAGCAGCCAGCCCCCCAGCACGGGGTCGGCGGTCAGGTCCGGGAGCACGACGGTGTCGGACGCGTGGGAGAGCCGGAAGGTCGCTGTCGCTTCGGGGGCGCCGAGGGCGAAGACGGCCAGGGCCAGCAGGGTCAGGATCGTCAGGGCGATCGGGGTGGTCCAGTGCCGGACCACGACCCGGGCGGGCTCGGCGGCCTCGGGGCGGACGACGTCGGCGTGGGGCCGGGCGGCGGTCGCGCTCATCGGGCGTCCCCCTTCTGCTCGTGCGGGCGGTGGGTCGGGGCCGTGTCCGTGGGCTGGGTGGGCGGGGCCTGCGGGTCCGCGACGGCGGTGGCCGCGGCCGCCTGGACGCCCGTGGACGGGGCGGCGGCGTGGCCGCCGGCGCCGGTCACCGCGGCGCCGGCCACGGCGGGCTGGGTCACGGGGTCGGCGGCGCGGCGGGCACGGGCGGCGCCCGGGGCGGGCAGTCGGAAGATGGCGCGGACCAGCGGCGGGGCCGCGATGAGCAGCACGATCACGGACTGCACCACGAGGACGATGTCGACCGGCACCCCGGTCTCGGTCTGCATGGTCACGCCGCCGGCGCGCAGGGCGCCGAAGAGCAGGCCCGCGAACAGCACGCCCACCGGGTGGGACCGGCCGAGCAGGGCCACCGTGATCGCGTCGAAGCCGAAGGACCCGGCCACGGAGGTGTTCAGCGTGCTCTCCGTGCCGGCCACGTGGGTGGCGCCGGCCAGGCCGGCGAGGCCGCCGGAGATCGCCATGGCAGCCAGGTAGGAGCCCTTGACGGAGATGCCGGCCGTGCGGGCGGCGTCCGGGTTGGCGCCCACGGCCCGCAGGCGGAAGCCGAGGGTGGAGCGCTGCATGAGCCACCACGTGAAGAGCACGGCCAGCAGGGCGACGAAGAAGCCCCAGTGCAGCCGGAAGTCGGTCCCCAGCAGCCGCGGGAACATGGCGGAGCGGTCCAGCGGCGCGGAGACGGGGTTCGTGGTGCCGGGCGCCCGCAGGACGGGGGTGTTCAGCAGGTACGCGAGCAGGTTCACCGCCACGTAGTTGAGCATGATCGTGAGGATCACCTCGTGCGCGCCCGTCCAGGCCTTGAGCACGCCGACGACGGAGCCCCACAGCACGCCGCCGAGCACGCCCATCACGACGACGAGCAGCAGGTGCACGCCGGCCGGCAGGTGCAGGTGCACGCCGAACCACGTGGCGAACATGGCGCCGAAGATGAACTGGCCCTGGCCGCCGATGTTGAACAGGCCCGCCCGGAAGGCGATGGCGATGCCCAGCGAGATGATGATCAGCGGGGTGGCCACGGTGAGGGTCTCGGTGAGCGGGTAGAGCATGCCCGTCGCGTCCGAGGCCCGGTAGTTGAAGACGGCCCCGCGGAACAGGGCCGCGAAGGCGCCGGCGAACGCGGCCCAGGCGGCGGCAAGCAGGTCGCCCGGGCGGGCGAAGAAGTAGCCGGCGGCGTCGCGGACGTCCTCGTCCGCGGCGATGATCAGCAGGCCGGAGATCAGCAGGGACAGCAGGATCGCCAGGACGGTGACCGTGCCGTTGCCCGAGAGGATCCGGCGCAGGGCGGAGTCGGCGGGGGCGGGCCGGGCGCGGGGGTCGGACGCGGGGGCCGGGCGCTGCGGGGCGGCGGTGCTCACGGGCGCTCTCCTTCCGTGGTGGGGTGGGCGGCGGGCGCCGCGCCGGCGGTGCCGGGCGTGCCCGCGGCGACGTCCGTGCCGGAGGCGAGGGCCGCGTCGTCGGGGGTCTGGCCGGCCATCATGAGGCCGAGCGTCTCGCGCGAGGTGTCCCCCGGCACGATGCCGACGATCCGCCCGTGGTACATCACGGCGATCCGGTCGGCCAGCTCGAGGACCTCGTCCAGCTCGGTGGAGACGATCAGCACGGGGGTGCCGGCGTTGCGCTCGGCGATGATCCGGTCGTGCAGGAACTCGATCGAGCCGACGTCCACGCCGCGCGTGGGCTGCGAGGCGATGAACAGGCGCAGCCCGTCCACGAGCTCGCGGGCCATGACGACCTTCTGCTGGTTGCCTCCCGAGAGGGAGGAGACCGGCAGGTCCACGCCCTGGGTGCGGACGTCGAACTCGGCCACGCGGCGCTCGGCGAGCGCCCGCACCGCGGCGGGGCGCATCTGCACGGCATTGCCGGCCGGGGCGACGTCGTACCGGTTGAGCACCATGTTCTCCGCCACGGAGAACGGGCCGACCAGCCCGTCCGTGGAGCGGTCCTCGGGCACGAAGCCGACGCCGGCGCGGATGATCTGGCGGGTGGACCGGCCGATCAGCTCCCGGCCGTCCAGGGTGACGGAGCCGGTGGCCTTGACCAGGCCCATGATGGCCTCGGTCAGCTCGGTCTGCCCGTTGCCCTGCACACCGGCCACGGCGAGGACCTCGCCCTGGCGGACGGCGAAGGACACGGCGTCCAGCAGCACCTGGCCCGTGGGCGAGACGACGGAGAGGTCCTCGACGCGGAACGTCTCCTCCCCCAGGGTCGGGGCCGTCTTGCGCCGCTCGAGGACGACGTTCCGGCCCACCATGAGGGCGGCCAGCTCGGCGGCCTCGGCGGAGGGGTCCGCCGTGCCGGCCACGCGGCCGCGGCGCAGCACGGTGATGTCGTCCGAGACGGCCTTGACCTCGCGCAGCTTGTGGGAGATGAACACGATCGCCGTGCCGTCCGCCCGCAGCTGCCGGATGATGCCGAGCAGCTCGTCGGTCTCCTGGGGGGTGAGCACGGCGGTCGGCTCGTCCAGGATGAGGATGCGCGCGTCGCGGACGAGGGCCTTGATGATCTCGACGCGCTGCTGCACGCCCACGGGCAGGTCCTCGACGACGGCGTCCGGGTCCACGTCGAAGCCGTACTGGGCGGAGATCTCCCGGATGCGCCGGCGGGTGGCCTCGAGGTCGAGCACGCCCAGGGCGCGGGTGTGCTCGTCGCCGAGGGCCACGTTCTCGGCCACCGTGAAGACGGGCACGAGCATGAAGTGCTGGTGCACCATGCCGATGCCCGCGCGCATGGCCTCGCCGGGACCGGAGAACCGGACGGGCTCGCCGTCGAGCAGGATCTCCCCCTCGGTGGGCTCGTAGAGCCCGAAGAGGACGTTCATCAGGGTGGACTTGCCGGCGCCGTTCTCGCCGAGGAGGGTGTGCACCCGCCCCGACTCCACGGTCAGGTTCACGTCCTCGTTCGCGGCGAACGAGCCGAAGCGCTTGGTGATCCCGCGCAGTTCGAGCCTCATCGAGGGCCTTCCGTCTGGTCGATGCTCGTGGTGCCGCGCTCGGCGGCGGGGGCGGGCCTGGCGCCCGCGCGCCGCGGGGCCGGTCCGGAGGGGTCCGGGCCGGCCCTGCGGCGGTGGCGAGGCGGGTCAGGCCTCCGGGGAGTACTCCGAGCCGACGTTCAGCTCGCCCGAGACGATCTTGGCCTCGAGGTCCTTGAGCTCGTCCTTGAGCTCCTGCG
Organism: Micrococcus sp. 140720015-1; assembly: GCF_053627595.1. NCBI lineage: Bacteria > Bacillati > Actinomycetota > Actinomycetes > Micrococcales > Micrococcaceae > Micrococcus > Micrococcus sp. 140720015-1. Next base: position 116,598 of record NZ_JBSEYC010000005.1, on the reverse strand, counting down.
GCACCGTGTCCTCGAAGTCGTGGAACGGGGCCAGCTCGACACCCTTGTTCTCCAGCGTGCCCACGTAGGGCTCGGCCGAGAACTCGTCCTTCAGGTCCGCGGCGATCACGTCGGAGACGGACTGGCCCATGTTCTTCTTCACCGAGGTGAGGATCAGGTTGCCGTCCTTGGTGGACTCGTAGCCGTCCGAGTCCGGCCAGATGACCTTGACGTCCTTGCCGCCCTGGTTCGCCTCGCGGACGGCGTCCAGGGTGCCCAGGCCCACGGGGCCGGCCACCGGCATCACGATGTCCGCACCCTCGTTGATGAAGTTGGCGGTGTTCGTCTTGCCGCTGGCCACGTTCTCGAAGTCGCCCGTGAAGGAGCCGGTCTTCGCGTCCTTGTCCCAGCCCAGGACCTTGACGTCCTTGTCCTTGACCTCGTTGTAGTGCTCCACGCCGCGGGCGAAGCCGTCCATGAAGATGGTGACGGTGGGCAACTCGGCCCCTCCGTAGGTGGCCACGGTGCCGGTCTCGGTGGTGCCCGCGGCCAGGTAGCCGGCCAGGAACGCCGCCTGCGCCGTGTCGTAGGTGAGCTTCTGCACGTTGTCGGTGAAGTCGCCGTCGACGACGTCCACGCCGAAGAAGTGGGTGTCGGTGTGCTGCGCGGCGATCGGCTTCATGGTGTCGCCGAGGAGGAAGCCCACCCCGATGACGGCGTCGCAGTCGGCGTTGACCATGGCGGTCACGTTCGGGGTGTACTCGCTGGGCTCGTTCGACTCGGCCTCGCTGGTGGTGATGCCGTAGGACTTCTCGGCGGCCTTGAGGCCCTCGTAGGAGGACTGGTTGAAGGAGCGGTCGTCGAAGCCGCCCTCGTCCGAGACGATGCAGGCCTTGTAGTCCTTGTTGTCCGAGCCGACGCCGTCCACGGTGGCGATGGCCTCGCTCTCGGCGGCGCCGGAGCCCGAGGCCTCCGACTGCTCCGGCGGGGCGCCGCACGCGGTCAGCAGCAGGCCGGAGACGCCGAGCGCGGCGGCGGGGAGCAGGAGACGACGACGGCGCGCGGCCGACGGGGTGGCGATGCCCATGGGGGTCCTCATTTCGGAAGGCACGGTGCGAGGTCCGCGGCCGCTGGCCGCGGAAAGACGGGGCCCGTGCGGGTGGCCCCGTCCGGATGAGCGCGAGTCTACCGAACGGTTGGCCCGTCCCCTCCGGCGGGGGCGGGCGGCGGGATCAGTGGTGGTCCTCGCCCGTGAGCACCTGCAGCGCGGCGGCGGTGAAGACCCGCATGCCCACGCCGATGGCCCGCTCGTCCGGCGCGTAGTCCCCGCGGTGCAGATCGTAGATGGGGCCACCCGGGGACCGGGTGCCGAGGCGCAGCATGGAGCCGGGCACCTTCTGGGTCATCCAGGCGAAGTCCTCGCCGCCCATCGACTGCGGGGTCAGGACGATCGCCCGCGAGCCGAGCTCCCGCCGCGCCGCGGTCTCGATCAGCGCCGTCTCGCCCTCGGTGTTGTGCACCGGCGGGACGCCGCGCACGTGCTCGAGCTGCACGTGCACGCCGTACGGCGCGGCAACCTGCCGGACCACCTCGTCGAGCAGCGCACCGGCCTCCTCCCACACGTCCGCGTCGAGGCAGCGCATGGTCCCGGCCAGGTAGCCGGTGTTGTCGATCGCGTTGGGCGCGCTGCCGGCGGCGATCTGCCCCCACACCACGGAGACGGCCGAGCGCACGTCGATCCGCCGGGAGAGCACGGCGGGCACGTTCACGGCGATCTGGGACAGGGCGAAGACCATGTCCTCGGTGAGGTGGGGCCGCGAGGTGTGCCCCCCGCGTCCGGTGAGGGTGATCCGGATCGTGTCCGCCGCCGAGGTGATGGCGCCGATGCGGGTGCCGATCGAGCCGACATCGACCTGGGGGTCGCAGTGCGCCGCCAGGATGCGGGGCACGTCGTCGAGGATCCCCTGGCGCAGCACGGCCAGGGAGCCGCCGGGCAGCCGCTCCTCCGCGGGCTGGAAGATGACGCGGACCGTGCCGTGGACCCGCTCGCCGGCCGCGCGCAGGTCGGCGTCGGCGGTGGCCCCGCGGAGGATGCGGCCGAGGGCGACGGCCACGCCCGCCATGACGGCGGTGTGCATGTCGTGGCCGCACGCGTGCGCGACGCCGTCATTGACGGACACGTAGGGCAGGCCGGTCTCCTCCTCGACCGGCAGCGCGTCGATGTCCGCGCGCAGGGCCAGCACCACCGGCCCCTCCCCGACGTCCACGTAGGCGCCCGTGGACTCCATCCGCACGGGCGAGAGCCCATAGCCGGAGAGCAGCTCCACGATGCGGTCGGTGGTGCGGTACTCCTCATAGGAGAGCTCGGGATGCCGGTGCAGGTCCCGGCGGAAGGACACGATCTCGTCCTCGAGCTCGGCCACCACGGGGCCCACCGAGGGGACGGAGGTCGGACGGGGCCCGGTCAGCACGGAGTCGGAGGTGGTCATGGCCCAGCACCCTACTCCGGGGGTGCCGGTCGGTGCGGGCCGGACCCGGCGCAGGACGCGGTCAGAGGACCTCGTCCACGCCCTCCGCCTTGAGCGCCTCGACGGCCTTCTTGACCTCCTGGGCGTGCTCCGTGGTGGTGACCAGCAGCGCGTCCTCGGTGTCCACCACGACGACGTCCTCGATGCCGATCAGCGCGATGACGCGCTTCGTGTCCGTCACCACGACGCCGGACGCGTCGTCCGAGTACACGCGCGGCGTGTCGCCGATCACCGTGATGCCGGAGGCGTCCTTGACCGGGTTCAGGCGGGCGATCGCCGCGAAGTCCCCCACGTCGTCCCACGTGAAGGAGCCGGGGATCACGGCCACGTCGCCGACGGCGGCGGCGGGCTCGGCCACGGCGTAGTCGATGGCGGTCTTCGTCAGCTCGGGCCACACCCGGGCCATGACCTCGTCCCGCTCCGGCGTCTCCCACGCGCGGGCGATCTCCATCAGGCCGGCGTGCAGCGCGGGCTCGTTCTCCTCGAGGTGGGCCAGCATGAGGCCCACGGGCGCCACGAACATGCCCGCGTTCCAGAGGTAGCGGCCGGACTTCACGTACTGCTGGGCGACCTTCAGGTCCGGCTTCTCCACGAACGCGGCGACGTCGTGCGCGTCCGGGGCGCCGGCCACGCGGAGGCGGCGGCCCCGGCGGATGTAGCCGAAGCCCGTGGCCGCGTGCGTGGGCTCGATGCCGATGGTCACGATCCGGCCCGTGGCCGCCGTCTCGACGGCCTGCCGCACCGCGTCCTGGAAGACCTCCACCGGGGAGATCACCTGATCCGCCGCGAACGAGCCCATGATCGTGTCCGGGTCGCGCAGGGAGAGGATCGCCGCGGCCAGGCCGATGGCGGCCGCGGAGTCCTTCGGCGAGGGCTCGAGCACCAGATCCGTCTCCGCCAGGGCCGGCAGCTGCGTGCACACCGCCTCCCGGTGGGCCTCCCCGGTCACCACGAGCATGCCCGCGGCCAGGGGCGCCAGACGGTCCCACGTGGCACGGATCAGGGTCTGGCCCGAGCCGGTGAGGTCGTGGAGGAACTTCGGCGCGGCGGCCCGAGAGAGGGGCCACAGGCGGGTGCCCACGCCCCCGGCGGGGATCACGGCGTGGAAGCGGGACAGGGCCGTGCCCGGCGCGGCCTCGCGCGGGGCATCGGTCAGGTTCGGATCGGTGCTCACCGGGCCAGACTACGGAACCGTCCGGACGGGGGACCACTCGACGCGTCCCAGGTGGGGCACAGCCCAGACCGAGCAGGACGGCGGCGGGGCGCCGCGCGCGTCACAGTGGCCGCCCCGGTCCCCGATCGGGCACGGAGGCGCGGGAAGGGTCTACCCTAGGCGGAGGAATCCACTCGCACACGCCCCTGCCCGTCGTCGTCCCACGGCGGAGGACCGGGATCGTGCATTCCCCCTGGAGGTATCAACCGTGTCTAGCGCCACTGCGCAGGCCCCGGCCAAGAACGGCCGCGGAACCCTGTACCGGGGCCACGGCGGCATGTGGTCCTGGGTGGGCCACCGCGTCACCGGCGTCGTCATCTTCTTCTACCTGCTCGTCCACGTGCTGGACACGGCCCTGGTCCGGGTCTCCCCCGAGGCCTACGACGCCGTGATCGGCTCGTACAAGACGTGGTACTTCGCGCTCGGCGAGGCCGGCCTCGTCGCGGCGATCATCTTCCACGCCCTGAACGGCCTGCGCATCATCCTGGTCGACTTCTGGAAGGGCGGCACCCAGCACCACAAGACCCTGCTGTGGATCGTGCTGGGGCTGTGGGTCGTCCTGACCCTGGGCTTCGCCATCCGTCACTTCAGCCTCGCACTCGGAGGTCACTGAGCCATGAGCACCACCGCTGAGACCACCATCGCGGCGCCCCGCAGCCGCCGTCTGGACCCCAAGTACACGCGCGACGGCGGCGGCCGCGGCAACTTCGAGATGCTCGCCTGGCTGTTCATGCGCATCTCGGGCGTCTTCCTCGTCGTGCTGATCGCCGTGCACCTGACCACCAACCTGCTGGTGGGCGACGGCATCCACGCCGTCGACTTCGGCTTCGTGGCCGGCAAGTGGGCGCACCCGCTGTGGCAGTTCTGGGACCTGGCCCTCCTGTGGTTGGCCATGCTGCACGGCGCCAACGGCGTGCGCACGATCATCAACGACTACACCCGTCGCGGCACCGGCCGGTTCTGGCTGACGATGATCCTGTACATCGCCACGGCCGTGATCATCATCCTCGGCACCCTGGTGATCTTCACCTTCGATCCCTGCATGGTGGACGCCTCCGGCGCCCTGCTCGAGGGCTCCCCGGCCTTCTGCGGCTGACCCCGGAAACGCTCACCCTGCGGTGCGGCCGGCCCGAGCGGCCGCCGCGTCACAGACACCCAGAAAGAGAGACCTGAATGCAGGTGCACAAGTACGACGTGGTGATCGTCGGCGCCGGCGGCGCGGGCATGCGCGCGGCCATCGAGGCCGGTCAGCGCGCGCACACCGCCGTCCTCACCAAGATCTACCCCACGCGTTCCCACACCGGCGCGGCCCAGGGCGGCATGTGCGCGGCCCTCGCCAACGTCGAGGAGGACAACTGGGAGTGGCACACGTTCGACACCGTCAAGGGCGGCGACTACCTGGTGGACCAGGACGCCGCGGAGGTCATGGCCAAGGAGGCCATCGACGCGGTGCTCGACCTCGAGAAGATGGGCCTGCCCTTCAACCGCACCCCCGAGGGCAAGATCGACCAGCGCCGCTTCGGCGGCCACACCCGTGACCACGGCAAGGCGCCCGTGCGCCGCGCCTGCTACGCCGCGGACCGCACCGGCCACATGATCCTCCAGACGCTGTACCAGAACTGCGTCAAGCACAACGTGGAGTTCTACAACGAGTTCTACGTGCTCGACCTGCTGCTGGTGGAGGAGGACGCCGTGCGCGAGGACGGCACCGCCTACAAGCAGAAGCGCACCGCCGGCGTCGTCTCCTACGAGCTGGCCACCGGCGAGATCCACGTCTTCCAGGCCAAGTCGGTCGTCTTCGCCACCGGCGGCGCCGGCAAGGTGTACAAGACCACCTCGAACGCCCACACCCTCACCGGCGACGGCATGGCCATCGCCTACCGCGCGGGCCTGCCGCTCGAGGACATGGAGTTCGTGCAGTTCCACCCGACCGGCCTGGCCGGCCTGGGCATCCTGCTCTCCGAGGCCGCACGCGGCGAGGGCGGCATCCTCCGCAACGCGGACGGCGAGCGCTTCATGGAGCGCTACGCCCCCACCATCAAGGACCTCGCCCCGCGCGACATCGTGGCCCGGTCCATGGCCGAGGAGGTCCGTCAGGGCCGCGGCGCCGGCCCCAACAAGGACTACGTGCTGCTCGACCTGACGCACCTGGAGCCCTCGCACATCGACGAGAAGCTCCCGGACATCACCGAGTTCGCCCGCACGTACCTGGGCGTCGAGCCCTACACGGAGCCGGTGCCGGTGTTCCCCACCTGCCACTACTTCATGGGCGGCATCCCCACGAACATCAAGGCCGAGGTCCTCCAGGACAACGACACCGTCGTGCCGGGCCTGTACGCCGCCGGTGAGGTGGCCTGCGTGTCCGTGCACGGGTCCAACCGCCTGGGCACCAACTCGCTGCTGGACATCAACGTGTTCGGCCGCCGCGCCGGCATCTACGCCGCCGAGTACGCCGCGCAGGCGGACTGGGTGGAGCTGCCCGAGGGCGGCGAGCTGCCGACCGTGGAGCACATCGAGAACCTGCGCTCCGCCACCGGCTCCGAGCGCGTCGCGGACATCCGCGCCGAGCTCCAGGAGTCCATGGACGCGGACATGCAGGTCTTCCGCGACGAGGACTCGATCCGCCGCGCACTGGCCAAGATCGAGGAGCTGCGCGGCCGCTACGAGAACGTGTCCGTCCAGGACAAGGGCCACCGCTTCAACCTCGACCTGCTCGAGGGCATGGAGCTGGGCTACCTCCTGGACATCGCCGAGGCGATGACCCTCGCGGCCCTGGGCCGCAAGGAGTCCCGCGGCGGCCACTACCGCGAGGACTACCCCGATCGCGACGACGAGAACTTCATGGCGCACACCATGATCTACCGTGACGAGACCGCGGAGATGGAGGGCGTCAAGGGCATCCGCTTCGAGACCAAGCCCGTCGTCGTGACCCGTTACCAGCCGATGGAGCGTAAGTACTGATGAGCCACTCAGCAACCGAGACCGAGGCCCCCGTGGCCCAGGCGCAGACCCAGTCCGCCGGCGGCGGCGCAGGCGAGGTCGAGAGCTTCGACATCGTGCTCAAGGTCCGCCGCTACCTCCCGGAGTCCTCCGAGGAGTCCTACTGGGACGAGTGGCGCCTGACCATGTACGGCACCGACCGCGTGCTGGACGCCCTGCACAAGGTCAAGTGGGACCACGACGGCACCCTGTCGTTCCGCCGCTCCTGCGCCCACGGCGTGTGCGGCTCCGACGCCATGCGCATCAACGGCCGCAACCGCCTGGCCTGCAAGACGCTCCTGAAGGACCTCGACCTGTCCAAGCCCATCCTGGTGGAGCCCATCAAGGGCCTGCCGGTGGAGAAGGACCTGATCGTGGACATGGACCCGTTCTTCCAGTCCTACCGCGAGATCATGCCGTTCCTGGTCGCCGAGGGCCACGCGCCCACCAAGGAGCGCTACCAGTCCCAGGCCGACCGGGCGATCTACGACGACACCACGAAGTGCATCCTGTGCGCCGCGTGCACCTCGTCCTGCCCGGTGTTCTGGACGGACGGCCAGTACTTCGGCCCGGCCGCCATCGTCAACGCGCACCGGTTCATCTTCGACTCGCGTGACGAGGCCGGCGACATGCGCCTGGAGATCCTGAACGACAAGGAGGGCGTGTGGCGCTGCCGCACGACCTTCAACTGCACCGACGCGTGCCCCCGCGGCATCCAGGTGACCAAGGCGATCGCCGAGGTGAAGCAGGCCATCCTGGCCCGCCAGTTCTGATCCCCCGCACCACGACGGCGGCCCGTCTCCTCTCTCGAGGAGGCGGGCCGCCGTCGTCGTGGGTGGCGCCCCTCCCGCCGAGGCCCGCAGACACGCCGTCACCGGCCCGGTGTAGCGGCGTGTCTGCGGGCCTCGGCGCGGGGACGGGGGCGGAGGCTGAGGCGGTCCGAGCTCAGGCGTCGAAGGCGGCGCGCGTCTCCCGCCGGTGCGCCACACGCAGCCACACCGCGCTGGACACGAGCATCCCGACGACGGCGCCCAGCACGACCGGCCCCCCTCCCCCGGCCTGCACCATCCGCCCGCCGTCGACCATCCAGAAGGCCGCCGTGAGCATCCCCAGCACCACGAGCACGCTCCCCACGGCGCGCACGGCCCGGATCCGGCGGGTGATGCCGGCCAGCAGCACCAGGGTCAGGACGACCACCGCCGCAGCGGCCACCGGCCACGTCCCCGCCGGGGTGAGGAACGCGGCGACGTCGGCGTCGGTGACCTCGCTCGCGCCCCAGGAGCGCGCCTCGAGCACGGCGCGAACGTAGCCGGGCGTCGACTGCAACGCGAGCACGCCCCCCACACCGGCCGCGCTCAGTGCGCCCGTGACGGCCGTGACGGTCTGGAACAGGCGCAGGGGACGCAGCGCCGCGAGATCGGGGGCGGGGTCGAGGCCCGTGGCGTCATGGGGGTCGTCGTCGAGGGGGTGCATGCCCCCATCATGCCCGGCGGCGCAGGAAGGTCGTCGCGAGGCCGGGATTGAAGGCGCACACGAGCCAGGCCGCGTTCACGAGCGCGAACAGCCCGCCCAGGACCAGGGGCAGCACCACGTCCCCGGCGGGGAAGACGAACAGGCGGATGGTCCCCAGCAGGGTCACGAAGATGGCGATCGAGGCGAACAGGGCGCCCATGATGCGCGCCGTGTTGCTGTGCCGGGTCAGCCCGACGAGGACGATCGCGTAGACCGCCAGGCCCAGCAGCGTCGCGAACCAGACGCTGCCGGTGAGGGCGCCCTCGATCGCCTCGGCGGTCATCGCGGGCGACTGCGGGCTGCCCTCCGGCAGCGAGTCCGCGATGTCCTGGGCCGTGCCCGGGAGGAGGTTGCGCAGGATCGACGCGGCGTAGAGGACCGCGGACGCGACCGTCAGTCCGAGCAGCGCCCGGAACACGCCGGGGGTGCGGGCATCGGGGCGGATCAGCGGGCGGGCGTCCGGACCGGAGTGCCCGGCGATGCGCCGCCGCGCCTCGTCCGGACCCACCACGGGCCGCCCGCCGCCGTCCAGGTCGTCGGGGTCGGGGGACACGGGATGCGGGGGTCGATGATCGGAGGCCATGTCGCCATGGTCTCCGCTGGCCGACGCCGGGGCGAGGGCTGGCGACCCCGGACTCGCCGCCGGCGAACGGCGTCGGGATCAGGCGCGGCGGCCCTGACGGGTGTAGGCCGCGACCTGCGGGTTGAAGGCCTTGACCAGCCACAGGATGTTCACGACCACCAGCGCCAGGCTCAGCACGGAGGCCAGGACGCCGCCGACGCCGGGGTAGGTCACGAAGGAGAAGATGCCGCCGACGGCGCTGAGGGTGCCCAGGATCGCGAAGACGATGCCGAGGATGCGGGCCCAGTTCTTGGCCCCGCGGAGGTTGAAGTACACCAGGGCGTACAGGGCCACGCCGATGAGCAGGACGATGATCATGCCCACCGTCACGGAGGCGCCCACGACGGGTGCGATCTCCTCCACCTGCTCGGGGGTGAGGCCGCTCTGGCGCAGGAAGTCCCGCATGCTCTCGACGCTCTCCTCGCCGCCGAACAGGGCCGGCAGGGACGACAGCACGTACAGCGCGAGCGACGTGAGCGTCAGCGTCAGGAGGGCGGGGAACGTGGCCGGCTCCGGGACGACCCCGTACGGGCTGCCCGGCTGGGCGCCGTAGCCCGGGGCCACGTAGGGCTGCGTGCCGTAGCGGGAGCCCGCGGCGGGATGCTGCTCCGGGTTCGGGTCCTGGTGCGGTCGATCGGTGGTCATGGTGAGCTCCTCGGTGTCGTGGGTGACGGTGGTGGCGGTGACGGGCGCGGCGGCAGGATCACTCGTGCCGCAGTGCCTCGATGGGATCCTTCCGGGCCGCACGCAGGGCGGGCAAGGTGCCGGCGATGAACGCGATGGCCACGATCAGCAGCAGGATCAGCAGCAGGGCGAGGGGGTTGACCGCGAACAGGACCAGGCCGGTGACGCCGCTGAGGGGGCCGGTGGTCAACACCTGGTTCGCGATGAGTCCGACGGCGACGCCCAGGCCGATGCCGATCAGCGAGCCGAGCAGGCCGATCACGACGGCCTCCATGGTGAACAGGCCGAAGATCTTCCCGCCGGTCATGCCGAGGGCCTTCATGAGGCCGATCTCCCGGGTGCGCTCCTGCACCGCCATGAGCAGGGTGTTGATGATGCCGAAGCTGGCGGCGAGCAGTGCGATGAGCGCGAAGCCGGTGAGCACCCACGTGACGGCGTCGATGATGCCGCGGATCACGCCGAGCTGCTCCTCGAGGGTCTGCGCCAGCAGGCCCTGGTCGGCCAGCGCCTGCTTCACGGCGTCCTCGTTCGCCTCCGGGTCCTCCACGATCGCCGTGGCCTGGAAGTAGGTGTCCCGCTGGGACTCCGGCAGGCCCTCCGTCGTGATGTCGTAGATCGCCTGCTCGAGCGACTCCGACGGCGTCGGGGCGGTGCCCGCACCGGACGCGGCCGCCTTCGTCACACCGACCACGGTGGCCTTCACGGACTGCTGCTCCTGCAGCGGGGTCGCCGCCACGACGGTCAGCTCTGTGCCGACCAGGTCCTCGGCGTCGCCGGCGCCCAGGTCCTCCACCCACGACTCGGGCATGACGATCTCCGCGGCGCCGGCCTCGGGGGCACGGCCGGCGGAGAAGGTGAGCATGTCGATCTCACCGGAGCTGCCCATGAAGCCGGTCTGCCACTTGCGGTCGTCCGGGCCCTGGATGTACTCCGGCTCGGCCACCCGATAGGTCTTCACCTCGGTGACGTGCTCGGTGTCCTCGATCGCGGCGAGGTCCTCCTGCGTGAGCAGCGGCATGCCGAACATCTCGCCGCCGGCGGCGTCCTGCTCCGTGTACTCCTGGGGCGAGCCGCTCGCCGCACCGGCCGAGGACATGTCCTGCTGCTTCATCACGGTCAGCTCGCCGGGCTTGCCGAAGCCCTCGACCACGTTGTCCACGTACTTGTTGATGCCCGCGCCGAGCCCCGTGGTGAGGGTCAGCGTGAATGCGCCGATCACGATCGCGACGACGGTGAGGAAGGTGCGCAGCTTGGAGCGCATCGTGTTGGCGAGCGCCGTGCCCGCGACGTCGGTGGCCTTCATGCCCGTGCTCCGTCCCGCTCGGTGCCGACGCGCTCGTCGGCGATGACCACGCCGTCCTGCAGCTCGACGCGACGGTCGCACTTCGCGGCCAGGTCGTCGTCGTGCGTGACCACCACGAGGGTGATGCCCTCGTCGCGGTGCAGGCCGAAGAGGATGTCCTCCACGGCCGCCGAGGTGGCGGAGTCCAGGTTGCCCGTGGGCTCGTCCGCGAACAGCACCGTCGGGTTGTTCACGAGCGCGCGGGCGATGCACACGCGCTGCTTCTGTCCGCCGGAGAGGTCCGTGGCCTTGTTCTTCGCCTTGTCCGCGAGCTCGAGCCGCTCGAGCACCGCCATGCCGCGGCGGGTGCGCTCGGACCGGCCCACGCCGGCGATCTTCAGCGGCAGCACGGTGTTCTCCAGGACCGTCTGGTTCGGGTTCAGGAAGAACTGCTGGAACACGAAGCCGAACCGCTCGTTGCGCAGCTGGGAGATCTCCGCGGCCTTGAGCTGGGAGACGGGACGGCCGTCCATCGCGACGACGCCGGCGGAGGGCTGGTCCAGCAGCGCCAGCAGGTGCATCAGGGTGGACTTGCCGGAGCCGGACTTGCCGACGACAGCCAGGGACTCGCCGCGCTGGATCTGCAGGGTGATGCCCTTCAGCGCGTCGAAGCGGGACGCCCCGCGGCCGTAGACCTTGACGAGGTTCTCCGTCTCCAGGACGGGCTCGGCCCCGGGCGGGACCTCGGCGACCCCGGGGGTCGCGACTGCGGTGGACATGGCTCCGGCACTCCTCTGTCGGTGGGGCTCGCCCCCGCTGCGGCAGGAGCGGAGGCAGTGCCTCCATCCTGTCAGCCGCGCACGTGCCACCGCCTCCACCTCGAGTCGGAGAAACACGACGGCCCGCGTCCCCCGCAGGTCGGGGGCGCGGGCCGTCGTCGGGAGGCCGGTGCGGCCCGGCTCAGCGCAGCGGCGGCAGGAAGCCGACCTTGGCGTAGACGTCCTCGAGCACGGGCGTGGCCACGGCGCGGGCCTTCTCGGCGCCGGCGGCGAGGATGCGGTCCAGCTCGGCGGGGTCGTCCAGCAGCGCGAGGGCGCGCTCGCGCACGGGGGCCAGGCGCTCGACGACGGCGTCCGCCACCGCGACCTTGAGGTGGCCGTACATCTTGCCGACGAACTCCTCCTCGAGCTGCGCGATCGGCGTGCCGGACACCGCGGAGAGGATGGTCAGCAGGTTGGAGACGCCGGGCTTGGCCTCGCGGTCGAAGCGCACCTCGGTGCCGTCGTCGGTGACCGCGGACTTGATCTTCTTGGCGGTCTTCTTCGGCTCCTCGAGGATGTTGATGAGCCCGTTCGGGGACGCCGCGGACTTGGACATCTTCGACGTGGGATCCTGCAGGTCGTAGATGCGCGCGCCGGTCTCCGGGTAGAAGCCGGTGGGCACCACGAACGTCTCGCCGTAGCGGTGGTTGAAGCGCTGGGCGAGGTCGCGGGTGAGCTCCACGTGCTGGCGCTGGTCGTCGCCCACGGGCACGCCGTGCGGCTGGTAGAGCAGGATGTCCGCGGCCATGAGCATGGGGTACGCGAGCAGGCCGACGCCGGCCGCGTCCGCGCCCTGCTTGGCGGACTTGTCCTTGAACTGGGTCATGCGCATGGCCTCGCCCATGCCCGTCATGCAGGTCAGCACCCAGGCCAGCTGCGCGTGCTCGGGGACCTGGGACTGGACGAACAGCGTGGAGCGCTCGGGGTCGATGCCGCCGGCGATGAACTGCGCGGCGGCCACCCGCGTGCGCTCTGCCAGGGCTGCCGGGTCCTGCGGCACGGTGATGGCGTGCAGGTCGGGGATGAAGAAGAACGCCTCGAAGTCGGCCTGGGTGCGCTCCCAGTTCACGAGGGCGCCGAGGTAGTTGCCCAGGTGGAGGGAGTCCGCCGAGGGCTGCATGCCGGAGAGCACGCGGTGCCGGGCGGACGCGCCGGCCAGGTGGGCGGTGGCGTCGGCGTCCTGGGCCAGGACGTCCTGCACGGAGTTCTTCTTCATGGTCATCTCAGCCTCGGGTCTCTCCTGCACGGTCAGAACTGGTAGTCGACCACGAGCGGGGCGTGGTCGGAGAAGCGGGTCCCCCAGCTGGGGGCACGGTCCACGACGGCGGTCGTCGCCCGCTCGGCCAGGCCCGCGGTCGCCATGTGGTAGTCGATGCGCCACCCGGCGTCGTTGTCGAAGGCCTTGCCGCGCATGGACCACCACGTGTACGGGCCCGGCACCGGCCCGGCGAGGGCGCGGTGCACGTCCGTGAAGCGGAGCTCACCGAAGAACCGGTCGAAGTAGGCGCGCTCCTCGGGCAGGAAGCCGGCCTTCTTCACGTTGCCCTTCCAGTTCTTGATGTCCAGCTCGGTGTGGCCCACGTTGAGGTCGCCCGTGACGAGGGCATGCCCCTCCCCCGCGGCCAGCTCGGAGAGGCGGCGGACCATCTCGTCGAGGAAGCGGTACTTGTCCACCTGCTTCGGGGTGTCGACCTCGCCCGAGTGCACGTAGGCGGAGACCACGGTCAGCGGCGAGCCGTCCGGCAGGCGCAGGTCGGCCTCGATCCAGCGGCCGGCGTCGTCGAAGTACCCGTCGGCGTCGGCGATGCCCGTGCGGACCTCGCTGAGCGGGAACCGCGAGGCGATCGCGACGCCGGCCCGCCCCTTGGCGGCGGCCACGGCGTCCGCCAGGTGCACCTCGTCCCAGTCCTCGCCCACGATCTCGCGGACCAGCTGCGCCGTGACGTCCGCGGGGGCGCGCACCTCCTGGAGGGTGAGCACGTCCACCCCGCGGCCGGCGAACCACTCCCGCATGCCCTTGCGGTGCGAGGCGCGGATGCCGTTGACGTTCACGGTGGCCACGCGCACGGCGCCGTCGGCCTTGGGCGCCCCGGCGTTGGCGTGCACCACGGGCTCGCCCTCGGCGGGCTCGGGGTACTTCCCGGTGACGGGGTCCTTCTCGGGCAGCGCGGTCATCAGCCGATCACCGTCCCGCTCACCGGGCCCTCGGCGCCACCGGCCCGGGACTCCTTGATCATGTCGCGGGCGTTGGAGGCCGTGATGTCGATGGTCTCCAGGGCGCGGTCCACCATCTCCCGGTCCATGCCCTCGCCGGCGGCGAGCTGCTCGCGCACCACGCGCACCTGCACCTGGGCGATCTTGAACGAGTGGTCCAGCTTGGTGTCCCGCAGGGGGTCCGCGGCCGGCGCCGGCGGGACCACCGCGGGGGCGGCGGCGTCGGCCTCGCGGCCACGCAGGGCGGCGACGTCGGCGCGGGCGTTCTGCATGGCGGTGTCCACCTTGCGGCCCGCGGCCTGGACGCCGCGGCGCATCTGCAGGTACACGACCACCGCGAACACGAGCCAGCCCGCGGCGACGGCGACCACGAGCCACCCGATCACGTCGTTCTGGTTCGCGGCGAAGATGATCGCCACGATCAGGATGACGATCATCGCGACGAAGCCGAGCGATCCCACGCGCAGGCCGGCGCGGGGGCCGCGGCGCGCGCCGTCGGGACCGGGGGTCAGGGACTGGGACATGGGTGCTCCTCCGGAGGGGCTCGTGGGGTCTGCCCTCCATCATCCCGCATCGCGGGGTGCGCTCCGAATCGGGCGGCCCGCGTCGGCGCCTATCCTGAGGCGATGACCCCCCGCCCCCCGCGCCCCGCCGACCCCGCGTCCGGGGCCTTCACCCCCGACCAGCGCCGCATCCTCACCGCACTGCTCATGCCGCTCTTCCTCGCGCTGATGAGCGTGTCCGTGGTGAACGTGGCGCTGCCGGCCATCGAGTCGGGCCTGGACGCCACGAGCGCGGATCTGCAGTGGGTGCTGGCGGGGTACACGCTGACGTTCGGAACCGTGCTCGTGGCCGCGGGCCGCGCCGGCGACCTGTGGGGCCGCAAGAGCCTGTTCCTGGCGGGCATCACACTGTACATGCTCGGCTCCCTGCTCTCCGGCCTGGCCGGGGACACCCTGCTGCTCAACGCGGGACGCCTGCTCACGGGCCTGGGCGCGGGCGTGTTCAACCCCCAGGTCATCGGGTTCATCCAGTCGAACTTCCACGGCCGCGCCCGCGGGCGGGCCTACGGGCTCTTCGGCACCGTGGTGGGCCTCGGCGTGGCCGTGGGGCCCCTGCTCGGCGGGCTGTTCCTCGGCGCGTTCGGCCCCGAGTGGGGCTGGCGCTCCACGTTCCTCATGAACGTGCCCGTGGGCCTGGCCGCCGTCGCGATGGGCGCCCTCTGGCTGCCGCCGCCCACCCGCGTGCACGGCCTGCCCCCCGCCCCCGGACCACGCGGGATCGCCGCGCTCGACCCGGTGGGCGCCCTGCTGCTCGGCGTCGGCGGGGTGAGCCTCATGGTGCCGTTCATCGTCCCGGGCACCGCCTGGCTGCTGGTGCTCGCCGCCGCGCTCGTGACGGCGTGGTGGCTGTGGGAGAAGCGCGTGAAGGCCCGGGCGTCGGCCACCGGCGTGCAGCCCATGGTGGACCCGGCCCTGTTCCGGCGGCCGTCCTTCACGATCGGCGCGTTGGAGTCCACCATCTACCTGGCCACCATGCCGGCGGTGTTCGCGATCGTGGCGATCTTCCTGCAGCGCGGCATGGGGTTCACGCCGCTCGAGGCCGGCCTCGTGGGCCTGCCCGGCGCCGTCGTCGTCGCGTCCCTGTCCCCGTGGGTGGGCTCGATGGTGCAGCGGCGCGGGCCCGTGCTCGTGCTGCTCGGCGCCCTCGTGGGCCTCGTGTCGCTGGGGGTGCTCGCGCTCGCGTTCGAGCGCAGCGCGGCCGGCGCGTGGTCGCCGTGGATCGTGGGGGTGGGGCTGATCGTGCAGTCGGCCTCGCAGGCCCTGCTGCTCACCAGCACGCAGGTGCTGATGATGGACGACGTCGCCGGCCACGAGGCGGGGGCGGCCGGCGGCGTCGCCCAGACGGCGCAGCGCCTCGGCACCGCCCTGGGCCTGTCCGTGGTGACGGGCGCGTTCTTCGCGGCCCTGTCCGGCGCCGCAGCCGAGAGCGCCGGGCCGCCGTCGGCCGCGGCGTACGCACACGCGGCCTCGACCGCCATGGGCATGGTGGCCGTGTGCTGGGCGCTCACCGCCGCGGTCGCGGCCCTGGACGTGGTCCGGCGGCGCCGCGCGGCGCGCGCGGCCTGACCGGCCCGCGGGGCCCTCAGCGCAGGAACAGCGCGCCGAGCCGACGGGCGGCGAGCCACACCCCGACGCCGGCCATCACCACGAAGTAGAGGACGTGGCCGGCGGTCGCCCAGCTCAGCACGCCCACCGCGAGCGCACGCATCAGCTCCACCGCGTGCCACAGCGGGAACACGCGGATCACCCACTGGATCGGCTCCGGGTAGACCGCGAGCGGGAAGAACGTGGCCGAGAACAGGAACATGGGCATCAGCACGATCTGGATCCAGTCCATGTGCTGGAACGTCTTCATCCAGCTCGTCACCGCCATGCCGAGGGAGGCGAAGCCCAGCGCCACGAGCAGGGCGCCGGGGATCATGAGCAGCGCCGTCCACGAGGTGACGAGCCCGGCCACGGTCATGACGATCAGGAAGCCGACCGCGTAGATCAGCCCGCGCAGCAGCGCCATCGCGATCTCCCCGAGGGCCACGTCCAGTGGGCCCAGCCGGGTGGAGAGCATGGTCTGGTACGTCTTCGCGTAGCGCAGCTTGAAGAACACGTTCCACGTGGAGTCGTAGATGGCGCCGTTCATCGCCGAGACCGCCAGCAGTGCGGGGGCAAGGTACATGCCGTACGGGACGGGGGTGCCGTCCGGGCCGGCCACGTCGCCGACCAGCGCGCCGAGCCCCAGGCCCATGGAGGCCAGGTAGAGCACGGGCTCGAAGAAGCCGGAGAAGAACACCACCCAGTTGTTGGACTTCAGGGAGAGGAACGCCCGCTCCATCACCGCGCGCACGTTGCCCGAGTAGGCGCCGGCCAGCGGGCCGCGGCGCACGGGGATCTCGGGCATGGGCGGCACGGCGACGGCGTGTTCCCGCACCACCGAGGACGACGGCGCGGCCGGCTTTGCCTGCGCGGCGGCGGGTGCGACGTCGGCGCGGGCGGCCCCGGTGTGCGCGGCACGGCGGCCCAGGCGCGGGGCACGGTCCCGGCGGGCGGCCGTGACGGCGTCGCGGTCCGGGGTGCCTCGGATCCAGCCGAGGCGGCGCGTGTAGATCCGCACCGCGAGCCAGGCCCCGCCGAGCGCGAGGGCCAGCAGGAACGCCACGTGCACCACGGTGAGCCAGACCGGCTCGGCCATCCCGTAGGAGAGCACGCGGCCGAGCTGGGCGGCATGCCACTGCGGGGAGAGCCAGCCGATCCAGCGCAGCCACACCGGCAGCGCCTCGAGCGGGTAGAAGGTGGCGGAGAACAGGAACAGGGGCATGACCACGAGCCGCTGCAGGGTGGCGAACTGGCCCTTGTCCTCCTTCAGGGAGGCGGCGAACGCCATGATCGGCGCGCCGACGGCGAGCCCGCCGAGCGTGGCGGTGAGGACCTGCACCCACGCCCACGGGCTCGAGACCACGCCGAACGCCAGCATCACCAGCAGGAACACGGCGGCCTGGAACACGAACCGCAGGCTCACCGCCGCGAGGTGGCCCAGGGCGATCTGCGCCGGAGACAGCGGCGTGGCCTGCGCCGCGTAGTACGTGCGCTGCCACTGGAACCCGCCCATCACCGGGTAGGAGAACTCGACGGACGCGGTCATCAACGCGCCCGAGGCCAGCAGCGCCGGGGCGATGAACGCGACGTAGGAGACGCCGCCCAGGGCGTCCTGCGGCATCCCGCCGCCCATGAGCTGGGCCAGGCCCAGGCCCATGGCCAGCAGGTAGAGCACGGGCTCGCCGAGCGCCCCGACGAGCAGCACCGCGCCGTAGCGACGCATGTTCCGCAGCTGGTGCTCGGCGAAGTACAGGGCGCCGCGGCGCTTCACGCGCTCCGCGGACTCGGCGGCGGTGTGCGGCGGGCGCAGCGGCCCGGCGGGCGTGGTGGGGGACGGCACGGGTCAGTCCACCAGGGTGCGGCCGGTGAGGATGAGGAACACGTCCTCGAGGCTCGCGCGGCGGGTCAGCGTGGTGACGGGGGCGGCCAGGGCGCCCTCGTCGACGAGGCGCTGCACGACGTCGTGCAGGTCGTCCGCGCGTCGGGCGTAGACGAGGACGCGGTCCGGGAGGACCTCGACGCGGTGCACGACGCCGTCACCCACGTGGGCCTGGACGGTGCGGGCCGCGGCCTCGTTGCGGTCCGCGCCGAAGCGCGCCTCGAGGACCTCGCGGGAGGCGTGTTCGCGGATGAGCTCGGCGGGGGTGCCGGCGGCCATGATCTCGCCGCCGTCGACCACGACGAGCCGGTCGCACAGCTGCTCGGCCTCGTCCATGTGGTGCGTGGTCAGCAGCAGCGTGGTGCCGCGTTCCTTGAGCCGGTAGAGGCGGTCCCACAGGATGTGGCGGGCCTGCGGGTCCAGGCCCGTGGTGGGCTCGTCGAGGAGGAAGAGGGCCGGCTCGTTGACCAGGGCGCGGGCGATCACGAGCCGGCGCTTCATGCCGCCGGAGAGGTCGGTGACCTTGGCGTCCGCCTTCTCGGTGAGCTGGGCGAAGGCCAGCAGCTCCTCGGCCTTGGGCCGCAGGTACGAGTAGGGCAGGCCGAAGTAGCGGCCGTAGATCAGGATGTTCTCCCGGGCGGTGAGCTCCTCGTCCAGGTTGTCCTGCTGCGGCACCACGCCCAGGCGCGCACGGACGGCCGGCCCGTCCTCCTCCGGGTCGATGCCCAGGATGGTCAGCTCGCCCGCGGTGCGCTGCGAGGTGCCCGCGAGCATGCGCATGGTGGTGGACTTGCCCGCGCCGTTGGGGCCGAGCAGGCCGAAGCACTCGCCGGGGCGCACGTCCAGGTCGATGCCCTTCACGGCGTGGAAGTCGCCGTACTGCTTGCGCAGCCCACGGGCACGGATGACGGAGGCGGGGGCCGGGGAGGCGGGCAGAGTGGTGTGACTCACAAGGCGACAGCATAGGCGCACCGCCCGCCCGGACGCGTGCCGCCCCTCGGCGGCGAACCCTGCGATATGGCCCCTATCCGGGGTGGATGGGGGCCATATCGCAGGGTTCGTCGCGGGGCGGGGAGAGGTCAGGCTCCGGCCCGCTCCCCCGCCCAGTCCTCGCCGTCGGCGGCGCGCTCGGCGGCCTCGACGACGTTCGCCAGCAGCATGACGCGGGTCATCGGCCCGACGCCGCCCGGGTTCGGCGCCATCCAGGCCGCCTTCTCCTTCACGGCCGGGTCCACGTCGCCCAGGACGCGGGACTTCCCGTCCTCCCCGGTCACGCGGGAGACGCCCACGTCCAGGACGATCACGCCCTCCTTGACCTGTTCCGGCTTCACCATGTGGGCGGAGCCGGCGGCGGCGATCACGACGTCGGCGCTCGCCAGCAGCTCGTCGAGGTTCGTGGTGCCGGTGTGGGCCAAGGTCACGGTGGCGTTGACCTCGCGGCGGGTGAGCACGAGGCCGGCGGGCCGGCCGATGGTCACGCCGCGGCCGATCACGAGCACGTGCTTGCCGGCCAGCTCCACACCGTGGTGGCGCAGCAGCTCGACGCAGCCGGCCGGGGTGCACGGCAGCGGCGAGTCCAGCTCGCCGCCGACCGAGGCCACGAGCCGCCCCAGGTTCATGGGGTGCAGGCCGTCCGCGTCCTTGTCCGGGTCGATGGCCTCGAGCACCTTCTGGGTGTCCACGTGCTTCGGCAGCGGCAGCTGGACGATGTAGCCCGTGCAGGCCGGGTCCTCGTTCAGCTCGCGCACGACGTCGAGGATCTGCTCCTCCGTCGCGTCCGCGGGCAGCTCACGCTGGATGGACTCGATGCCCACCTCGGCGCAGTCGCGGTGCTTGCCCGCCACGTACTTCTGCGAGCCGGCGTCCTCGCCGACGAGCAGGGTGCCGAGGCCCGGGGTGTGCCCGCGCTCGGCGAGGGCGGCCACGCGGCCGCGCAGCTCCTCCTTGATCGCGGCGGCGGTGGCCTTGCCGTCCAGGACCTTCGCGGTCATCGGCGGCTCACCAGCCCTCGAGGCCGTCGTACAGCGGGAAGTCCTCGGTGAGCTTCACGACGCGGGCGCGCAGCGCCTCCACGTCCGGGCTCGGCTTCAGCGCCTCGGCGATGACGTCGGACACCTCGCGGAACTCGGCCTCGCCGAAGCCGCGGGAGGCCAGCGCGGGGGTGCCGATGCGCAGGCCGGAGGTCGTCATCGGCGGACGCGGGTCCCACGGCACCGAGTTGCGGTTCACCGTGATGCCGACCTCGTGCAGGATGTCCTCGCCCTGCCTGCCGTCCAGCTGGGACTCGCGCAGGTCCACCAGGACCAGGTGCACGTCCGTGCCGCCGGTGAGCACCGAGATGCCGTGCTCAGCCATGTCCGGGGCGGTCAGGCGCTCGGCCAGGATCTGCGCGCCGGCCAGGGTGCGCTCCTGCTTCTCCTTGAAGTCCTCGGAGCCCGCGATCTTGAAGGCCACGGCCTTGCCCGCGATCGCGTGCATCAGCGGGCCGCCCTGCTGGCCCGGGAACACGGCGGAGTCGATCTTCTTCTTCAGCTCCTCGGTGGAGAGGATGAAGCCCGAACGGGGGCCGGCGAGGGTCTTGTGCACGGTGGAGGAGACGACGTCGGCGTGCGGCACCGGGTTCGGGTGCAGGCCGGCGGCCACGAGGCCGGCGAAGTGGGCCATGTCCACCCAGAGCCGGGCGCCGACCTCGTCCGCGATCGAGCGGAAGGCGGCGAAGTCGAGCTGACGGGGGTAGGCAGACCAGCCGGCCACGATCACCTTCGGCCGGGCCTCGAGGGCCTTCTCGCGCACCTTGTCCATGTCGATGCGGTGGGTGTCGGGCTCCACCTCGTACGCGGCGATGCTGTAGTTCTTGCCGGAGAAGTTCAGCTTCATGCCGTGTGTCAGGTGGCCGCCGTGCGCCAGGGACAGGCCCATCATCGTGTCCCCGTGGTCCAGCAGCGAGGTCATCACGGCCACGTTGGCCTGGGCGCCCGCGTGCGGCTGGACGTTGGCGTGCTCGGCGCCGAACAGCTCCTTGGCGCGCTGGATGGCCAGGTTCTCGGCCACGTCCACGAACTCGCAGCCGCCGTAGTAGCGGCGGCCCGGGTAGCCCTCCGCGTACTTGTTGGTCAGCACCGAGCCCTGCGTCTCGAGGATGGCGCGCGGCACGAAGTTCTCCGAGGCGATCATCTCGAGCGTGCCCCGCTGGCGGCCGAGCTCGTCCGCGAGCGCCGCGGCGATCTCCGGGTCCACCTCGGCGAGGGGCTGAGTGTTGATGTCGGGCGTCTGCGTCACGGGGGTTCCCTTCGAACGGGGGTCTGTGCGGCCGGAAGGCTCCGGTGCCCTCCATCCTAGTGACCGGGCGCCGTCGTCGGGCCTGCGCGACGGCGGCCCACGGCCCCGGCGGCCGACCCCGGCACACGGTTCTTTTGACTGATTCAGAAATATGCCAAGATCGGGGGTGACGCCGCCCACCGCGCCGATCGGTGCGCGGCCGACGTCGATCGACGAAGGAGAGTTCCATGACGGAGTACCAGAAGACGACCCCGCACGCGACCGGTTCCACCCGCCAGAACGGCGCCCCGGCCGTCAGCGACCGCCAGTCCCTGACCGTGGGCAGCGAGGGGCCCATCGTCCTGCACGACACCCACCTGCTGGAGACCCACCAGCACTTCAACCGCATGAACATCCCGGAGCGCCGCCCGCACGCCAAGGGCTCCGGCGCGTTCGGCGAGTTCGAGGTGACCGAGGACGTGTCGAAGTACACCAAGGCCCTCGTGTTCCAGCCCGGCACGAAGACCGAGACCCTCCTGCGCTTCTCCACCGTGGCCGGCGAGCTCGGCTCCCCGGACACCTGGCGCGACGTGCGCGGCTTCGCGCTGCGCTTCTACACCGAAGAGGGCAACTACGACCTCGTCGGCAACAACACCCCGGTCTTCTTCCTGCGCGACCCGATGAAGTTCACCCACTTCATCCGCTCGCAGAAGCGCCTTCCGGACTCCGGCCTGCGCGACGCCACCATGCAGTGGGACTTCTGGACCAACAACCCCGAGTCCGCGCACCAGGTGACCTACCTGATGGGCCCGCGCGGCCTGCCCCGCACCTGGCGTGAGATGAACGGCTACGGCTCCCACACCTACCTGTGGGTCAACGCCCAGGGCGAGAAGCACTGGGTGAAGTACCACTTCATCTCCCAGCAGGGCGTGCACAACTTCTCGAACGACGAGGCCACCAAGATGGCCGGCGAGAACGCCGACTTCCACCGCCAGGACCTGTTCGAGTCCATCGCCAAGGGCGACCACCCCAAGTGGGACCTCTACATCCAGGCGATCCCCTACGAGGAGGGCAAGACCTACCGGTTCAATCCCTTCGACCTGACGAAGACGATCTCCCAGAAGGACTACCCGCGCATCAAGGTCGGCACGCTGACCCTGAACCGCAACCCGGAGAACCACTTCGCGCAGATCGAGTCCGCCGCGTTCAGCCCGAGCAACACCGTGCCGGGCATCGGCCTCTCCCCGGACCGCATGCTCCTGGGCCGCGCCTTCGCGTACCACGACGCCCAGCTGTACCGCGTGGGCGCCCACGTGAACCAGCTGCCGGTGAACCGCCCGAAGAACGCGGTGCACAACTACGCCTTCGACGGCCAGATGTGGTACGACCACACCGGCGACCGCTCCACCTACGTGCCGAACTCCAACGGTGACTCCTGGTCGGACGAGACCGGCCCGGTGGACGACGGCTGGGAGGCCGACGGCACCCTGACCCGCGAGGCCCAGGCGCTGCGCGCGGACGACGACGACTTCGGCCAGGCCGGCACCCTCGTCCGCGAGGTCTTCTCGGACCAGGAGCGTGACGACTTCGTGGAGACCGTGGCCGGCGCGCTGAAGGGTGTCCGCCAGGACGTCCAGGCCCGCGCCTTCGAGTACTGGAAGAACGTGGACGCCACGATCGGCCAGCGCATCGAGGACGAGGTCAAGCGCCACGAGGGCGACGGCATCCCGGGCGTCGAGGCCGGCGGCGAGGCCCGCATCTGACGGCTCCCTCCCCCGGCGGACGCCCGCGCGCGCTCCGCTGAACGCACGGCGGCCGCTCCCTCACACGAGGGGGCGGCCGCCGTCGTTGTGGGGCGAATGCCTCGGTCAGTGCTTGCCCCAGCGGCGCTCCTGCGCCTGGGCCAGCTTGTCCTTGACCACCTTCACGGCCTTGTCCTTGGCGGGCACGGCCACGTTGTCCCGCAGCGGGATGGCGACCTTGTCACGCACGGTCTCGAACGCGGAGGCCGCCACGGCGCCGGCCTGGGCCAGCTTCGACTCGCCCCCGGCGTCCGATCCCCGGGTCTCGTCGCGGTCCGCCCGCAGATCCGGGAGGGCGGCGCCCTCGGTGTCGTCCTCGGCGGGCTCCTCATCCGTGGGGGCGGAGGAGGTGGAGGTGTCCGGGGCCACCGTCGAGGGCGTCGACGACGTCGGCGCGGTGGTCTCAGCGGTCCCAGCAGTCCCGGCGGCCGCCGCCGACTGGGCGGCGCGGGCCTCCCGGCGGGTCGCCGGGGTGGCGTCCTCCGCGCGGCCGGACGAGGCCGCGGTCGGATCCAGCTCCGGGGCGCCGCCCAGGGGCGTGGCCGGCGTGGTGCCGGCGTGGGTCTCCGGGGCCTCGGCCCGACGGGTGGCCGGGGCGGCCTCGAGGGAAGGGCGCTCGACTGCGGGCTCGACCGCCGCCGGCTGCGCGGCGTCCGCGCGGTGGTCGTCGGTGCGCGCCGGCTCGCGGCCCGCCTCGGCCACGCGACCGGGCACGCCGGGCGTGCCGTCGATGCGCAGGGACCCGGCGGCCGAGCGCTCCGTCCCGTCGGCGCCGTTCTGCTGGGCCTGGTCCGACTCGGTGGCCACGACGGTGACCGAGCCGTGCGCGGTCGTGGCGACCGTGTGCGTCTCGAGGTGCTCGCCCTGCGGAGCGGGGATCGCGTCCGTGGCGAACTCCTTGGTGGGGGTGTGCTCGGCGGCGACCTGGTCGGCGGGGACGGTCCCGGGCACGTGCTCGGGAGCCGGGGTGAGGTGGCTCTGCTGATCCGGTGCCGCGGCGGCCGGTGCCGCCGGGGCGGGGGTCTCGGTCACCGGGGACGGGGAGGCCGGGGTCGCCGGGACGTCGGCCGCGGGCGTCTGCTCATCCAGGGTGACGCCGGAGCCGCCGGCCACACCTGCCGCGCCCAGGCCCACGGTGTCCGCCTCGCGCGCCGTGCTCGGCGGCGCCGCGGCGGGGCGCAGAGTGCCCCGGGTGGCCGGAGTCGCGGTGGGGCGAGAGGTCCCAGCGGTGGCGTCGGTGCGCGGGGCGTCCTGCTGGTCCACGGTCACCCCCGCACCGCCGGCCACACCGGCCACGGACTCGTCGGTCTCGCGGTCCGCCGCGGCGGTCTCGGACGCAGCCGGAGCCCCGGCGGGCTTCACCGCGGCCGCGGGGCGCGCGTCCTCCTCGGCCGCCACCTCGTCCAGGCGGGAGAGGCGGGTCGGGGCCGCGGGGGCGGCCGCCCGCTCACCCGCGGTGTCCGCGCTGACGCCCCGGCGCTCGAGCCGGGTCTCGGCGGCCTCGGCCTCGGCCTCACGACGACGGCGGGAGGCGATCACCGAGAGGATGATCAGGATCAGCAGCACGACGATGATCGCCGCGATGATCCAGTAGAGGGTGGACTGTGGCATGGGGTGCTCCTCGGTCGTCTGGGGCGGCCGGCCGGGCCGGGCGCCGCGTCGTGCCTTCCCCGCCGCCGCGCGGCGGGGAACCTGGTCTTGAGGATGACACGGGGCCCGGCCCCCCGACCAGGGATCAGCCCCGTCATCCCGCGGTTCCGCGCGGCCGGCACCGCCTACCATCGACGCCATGGACACGGCAGCCCTCTCCCCCAGTCCCTCCCCCGCCTCCGGCGCGGAGCACGCCCGCGTGCTCACGCTGGCCTGCACGAACCGCAAGGGCATCGTGCACGCCGTGACGGGCGCCCTGCTGGGCGTGGAGGCGGACATCACCGAGTCGCAGCAGTACGACTCCCCGGACACCGGCGACTTCTTCATGCGCGTGGAGTTCGTGACCCCGGCCACGCGGGAGGACATCGAGCAGGCGCTCGCGCCGGTGCGCGAGGAGTTCGGCATGCGCATGGGCCTGTGGGACGCGGCGCAGCGCATGCGCACCCTCGTGATGTGCTCCAAGGACGGGCACACCCTCAACGACCTGCTCTTCCAGCAGCGCGCCGGCACCCTGCCCATCGAGATCCCCGTGGTGGTCTCGAACCACCTGGACCTGCAGCCGCTCGCCTCCTTCTACGGCGTGCCCTTCATCCACGTGCCCGTCTCCAAGGACCCCTCGAGCCGGGACTCCAAGGAGGCCGCGGAGGACCGGCTGCGCGACCTGATCGCCCAGTTCGACATCGAGCTGGTGGTGCTGGCCCGCTACATGCAGATCCTCTCGGACGAGCTGTGCCGGGACCTGGCCGGGATGGCCATCAACATCCACCACTCGTTCCTGCCCTCCTTCAAGGGCGCCCGCCCCTACCACCAGGCGCACGAACGCGGCGTGAAGCTCATCGGCGCCACCGCCCACTACGTGACCGCCGACCTGGACGAGGGCCCGATCATCGCGCAGTCCGTGCAGCCGGTGACCCACGCCCAGACCGCCGCCGACTTCGTGGCCCGCGGCCGCGACGTCGAGGGCTCCACGCTCGCGCAGGCCGTGCGCTGGCACGCCCAGCACCGCGTCCTCGCGGACGGCCGGCGGACCGTCGTCTTCAGCTGATCCCGGGACGACGGCGCCACGCGGCGCCGTCGTCCGGCCCGCCTAGGCTGGTGGCATGGCCCACATCATCACCGTCGCGGGTGCCACCCCGCGCATCCACGAGTCCGTCTTCCTCGCCCCGACCGCCGCGATCACCGGCGACGTCGAGATGGCCGAGCGCTCCTCGGCCTTCTACGGCGTCTCCGCCCGCGGTGACTCCGCCCCCATCCGCGTCGGGGCGGGCACCAACCTGCAGGACAACGTGGTCCTGCACGCGGACGAGGGCTTCCCATGCACCCTGGGCGCCGGCGTCTCCGTGGGCCACTCCGCCGTGGTGCACGGGGCCACCGTGGAGGACGGCTGCCTGATCGGCATGTCCGCCACGGTGATGAACGGCGCGGTCATCGGCGCCGGTTCGCTCGTGGCCGCCGGCGCCCTGGTGCTCGAGGGGACGCAGGTCCCGGCCGGCTCGCTCGTGGCGGGCGTCCCCGCGAAGGTCCGCCGCCCCCTCACGGACGAGGAGCGGGAGGGCCTCAAGAAGAACGCGGCCACCTACCTGCGGCTGTCCGCCGCGCACCGGGACGCCGTCGCCGGCTGAACCGGGCCCGGAGGATGTGGGACGGTGGGCACCATGCCCACCACTTCCACTCTCCCCCGCACCCGACCCGACGACGTCCCCGAGCGCCTGCTCATCCTCCCCGCGGCGCAGGACGTCGCCGACACCCCCTACGCCCACGCCCGGCGGCTGGCCGAGCAGGCCGTGGCCACGTCGGCGGCACCGCCGTGGCCGAGGGCGACACCTCCGCCACGGCCCTGCTGATGGTCCGCCCGATCCCGGTCGACGCGCTCGCCGCGGCCCTGGCCGCCCACCCCCACGTGAGCTGGGTGCAGCTCCCGTTCGCCGGGATCGAGCCGTTCGTCCCGCTCGTGCGCAGCCGCCCGGACATCGTGTGGACGTCCGCCAAGGGCACGTACGCGCCGCCGGTGGCCGAGCATGCGCTGCTGCTCACCCTGGCCCTGCTGCGGGACCTGCCCGCGCGCGTCCGCGCCACCGCGTGGGGCCCGTCCTCCGGGCGTACCCTGAACGGCCTGAACGCCGTCGTCGTGGGCGGCGGCGGGATCGCACAGGAGTACATCCGCCTGCTCAAGACCTGGGACGTGCGCGTCACCGCGGTCCGCCGACGCGCGGGCGACGTGCCCGGCGCGGACTGCACGGTCACGACCGGCCGCCTTGACGAGGTCCTGCCCAGTGCGCAGGTCGTGATGATCGCCGCGGCGGCCACCGAGGAGACCCGCGGCATGTTCGACGCCGACCGCCTCGCCCTCCTGGACGAGGACGCCGTGCTCGTGAACATCGCCCGCGGGACGCTGGTGGACACGGACGCCGTCGTCCACGCCCTCGCGGCGGGTCGGCTGCACGGCTACGGCACGGACGTCACCGACCCCGAACCGCTGCCGGAGGGCCACCCGCTCTGGACCGAGGAACGGGCCCTCATCACGCCGCACACGGCGGACACCCCGGAGATGTGCGTCCCGCTGCTCCACGCGCGGGTCGAGCGGAACCTGCGGGCCCGCGCGGCCGGGACGGAGCTGGAGGGCCTGGTGGACGCCGAGGGCGGGTACTGACCCGCCCCCAGCGTCCGCGGCGCCGGCTCAGCGGCGCGGCGCGTCCGCCTCGTGCTCGGCGGCGTCACGCTCGGCCGCCATCTCGATCTGGCGGCGGCGCTCCTCGGCGGCCCGGCGGGTCAGCTCGGCGCCGACCTCGGGGTCGCGGGTGAGGTTCTCACCGGTGGTCGGGTCGAACAGGTGCACCCGCGTGGTGTCCACCCACAGGCGGGTCGGCGTGCCCGGCCGGGCGCGGGACTCGCCGGAGAGGGTGGCCACGACGACGGGGCGCAGCTCGTCCGCGTCCAGGTCCTTGGCCAGCGAGGAGAGCATCTCGGCCACGGCCGGGTCCGGATCGAACTCGATGTAGCCGTACTGCTCGTGGCCCAGCCACTCCAGGTGCGTGAGCGTCGCGTCGAAGGTGGAGCCCTGGTCGCGGCGGCTGTCCTCCACGAGCTCGGCGTCCTCGAAGAACTCCGGCCGCAGGCCGAGGAAGACGATGTCCCGCCCCTCGGCGGCGCGGGCCTTCTCGGGCGGCACCGGGATGTCACCGATCGGCGAGGACAGCACGTGGCCGCCCTCCTTCTGCTTCAGCGAGGCGGGCAGGAAGTTCATCGACGGCGAGCCGATGAAGCCGGCCACGAACAGGTTGAGCGGCTGCTCGTAGAGCTCGCGCGGGCTGGCCACCTGCTGCAGCTCGCCCTTCTTGAGCACGGCCACCCGGTCGCCCAGGGTCATGGCCTCGGTCTGGTCGTGCGTCACGTAGACGGAGGTGGTGGCCAGGCGGCGCTGCAGCTGCGAGATCTCCGCGCGCATCTGCCCGCGCAGCTTGGCGTCCAGGTTGGACAGCGGCTCGTCGAAGAGGAACGCGTCCGCCTCGCGCACGATCGCCCGGCCCATGGCCACACGCTGACGCTGGCCGCCGGAGAGGTTGCCGGGCTTGCGCTCGAGGTGGTCCTCGAGCTCGAGCACGCGGGCGGCGTCACGCACCTTGCGGTCGATCTCCTCCTCGGAGGGCTTGTTCTCCTTGATCAGCCGCAGCGGGAAGGCGATGTTCTCGTACACCGTCAGGTGCGGGTACAGCGCGTAGTTCTGGAACACCATCGCGAGGTTGCGGTCCTTGGGGGCCGCCTCGTTCACGCGGCGGCCGTCGATCAGCATCTCGCCGTCGGTGATGTCCTCGAGGCCCACGATCATGCGCAGCAGCGTGGACTTGCCGGAGCCGGAGGGGCCCACGAGGATGACGAACTCGCCGTCCTCGATCTCCAGGTTCACGTCCTTGATGGCGTGGAAGCCGTCGTCGTAGGTCTTGTCGATGTGGTTCAGGGTGATGGAGGCCATCGGGGGATCCTTTCAGGAGGTCTCGTGTGCGGGCCTCAGCCCTTCACCGCGCCGTTGGTCAGGCCGGCCACGATCTGACGCTGGAACGCCAGCACCAGGATCACGATCGGGATGGTCACGATGATCGCGGCCGCCGAGATGGCCCCGGTCGGCGACTCGAACTGCGAGGCGCCGGTGAAGAAGGCCAGGGCGGCGGGCACGGTGCGCGCGGTCTCGGTGGAGGTCAGGGAGATGCCGAACACGAAGTCGTTCCAGGCGATGAAGAAGGCGATGATCGCCGTCGTGAAGACGCCGGGGGCGGCCAGCGGGACGATCACCTTGCGGAACGCCTCGAGCGGGGTGGCGCCGTCCACCTGCGCGGCCTGGTCGAGCTCCCACGGGATCTGGCGGAAGAACGCGGCCAGGGTCCAGATGGAGATCGGCAGGGTCAGGGACAGGTAGGGGATGATCAGGCCGACCCACGTGTCGTACAGCCCGAGGGTGCGCCACATGTTGAACAGCGGCGTCACCAGGGAGATGACGGGGAACATCGAGACCATCAGGGACACCGTGAGCACGATCCGCTTGCCCGGGAAGTCCAGGCGGGCGATCGCGTAGGCGCACAGCGTGGCCAGGATGACGGCGATGATCGTGGCGATCACGGTGATGCCGATCGAGTTGCGCAGCGCCGTGAGGAACAGCTCGCGCGAGCCGCCCACGAAGATCTCCTCGTAGTTCACGGTGGACCACTGGGTGGGCAGCAGCTTGCCGTTGGAGAGGTCGGCGGGCGTCTTGAAGCTGGTTGCGAAGATCGAGAACAGCGGGAAGAGGCACCACACGCCGATCACGACGGTGAGGATCCACCACAGCGCGGTGGCCTTCCCGTTGCCGCGACGGCGGGGCGCGCGGCCCTCAGGCGCGCGGCCCTCGGGGGCGGGAGCGGATGCGGCGGTGCTCACTTGGAACCTCCTCGGTCGGCCAGGTCCACCTTGAAACCCTTGACGGCGATGACCGCCATGAGTGCCACGCACAGGAACAGGATCACGGAGACCGCCGAACCCATGCCGATCTCGAGCCGGCCGATGGACGTGCGGTAGGCCAGCAGCGAGAGGACCTCGGTGCCGTAGGCGCCGTTGGTCATGATGTAGATGGAGTCGAAGATGCGGAACGCGTCCATCGCGCGGAACAGGACGGCCACCATGATCGAGGCCTTCATGTTCGGCAGGATGACCAGCTTCATCCGCTGCCACCACGAGGCGCCGTCGACGGCGGCGGCCTCCGTGAGGTCACCCGGCACCTGGGCCAGGCCGGCCAGCAGGAGCAGGGAGATGAACGGCGTGGTCTTCCAGATCTCGGAGAGCATGATCACGAACAGCGCGGTGCTGCCCTGCGCGAACCAGTTCAGGTCCGCGTCGACGCCCGGCAGCCACTCGAACCAGGCGTTGATGTAGCCCGAGTCGATCGAGAACATGTAGAACCACGCGAACGCGGAGACCACGGTGATGATGCCGTACGGCACCAGGATGATCGTGCGGATCAGGCCGCGGGTCTGCTTGATGGCGTGGTGCATGGCCAGGGCCAGCAGGAAGCCGAGGATGAGCTCGACCACCACGGTCACCACGGTGATCAGCAGGGTCACCCCGAGGTCCTTCCAGAACACGGGGTCCGTGAGGATCACGCCGTAGTTGCCCAGGCCCACGAACTCGCGGTCGCCCGGCGCGGTGAGCCGGTACTTGAACAGCGAGTCGTAGAGGGCCTGCAGGATCGGGTACAGGACCACGAACAGCATCACGAAGAACGCGGGGCCGGCCAGGAGCCAGCCGAGACGCGCCTCGGACTTCGCGCGCTGGGACTTCACCCGGCGGGGGCGGCGGCCCTCGGCGGTGCGCGGGGTGGATGCGGCGGGTGCGGTGTCGACGTGGCTCACAGCAGACGCTCCCCTCTCAGGACTTCCTGGATGAAGTCGTCGGTCTCGGCCGGGGTGGACTCGGAGACGCCCGACGGCGGCGCGTAGCGCTGCTGGATCGCGGTGGAGACCTCGTTGTAGTACGGGGTCTGCGGACGCGGGGCGCCGAGCTCGAGGGACTCCCGGATGGTGTCCGCCATGGGGAACTTCTCGGCGACCTCGGGGGCGTCGTAGGCCGCCGGGTCGGCGGGCGGGTTGCCGTTCTCGACGAAGTACTGGCTCTGATGCTCGGTGGTGGTGATGCAGGAGATCGCGTCCCACGCGAGGTCCTGGTGCTCGGACTTCGCGCCCACGCCCAGGTTGATGCCGCCCACGGGCGGCGCGGCGTCCTTGTCCTCGACGGTGCGGGGGTAGACGGCCCAGCCGATGTCCTCGGGCAGGTCCTTCGGCAGCGAACCCTCCTCCACGGAGCCGAGGGTGGCCGGCCAGACGAACGGCCAGTTGACCATGAACGAGCCGTTCTTGCCCTGGAAGAGCAGCATGGAGGCGTTCTCGTCCTGGGTCGGCAGGCCGGCGCTTCCGAGGCCCTCCTTGCCGATCGTGGAGATGATCCGCGCGGCCGTGCGGCCGGCCTCGGAGTCGAGGTTCGTGGTGACCTCGTCCGTGGGCGCCTCGGCGTTGGGGATGATCTGCTCCCCGCCGCCCTCGATGAGCGCGTTGAGCCACACGGTCATGGACTCGGCACGGGCGCCCTGGACGCCCAGGTCCTTGTCCTGGCTGCGGGCGGCCTCGATCAGCTGGTCCCACGTGACGGGCTGGGACATGTCCAGCCCCGCAGCCTCGGCGACCGACTTGCGGTACCAGAGCAGCTGCGTGTTGGCCCAGAACGGGACCGTGACGAGCTCGTCCTTCCAGCTGGCGGCCGCGAGGGCGCCCTCCAGGGCGTTGTCCTTCGCGTAGGCCTGCATCTCCTCCGGCACGGGGGCCAGGAAGCCGGGCTCGGCGAGCTCGGGGACGAACGGCGGGTCGAGGGACATGATGTCCATCGACGTGTCGCCCGCGGCGAGGCGGCGGGTCAGCTGCTCGCGCTGGGAGGCGGCGTCCGTCGGGAGCATGGACGTCTCGATCCGGTACCGCCCGTTCGCGGCGTCGGTGCACTGGGCGGCGATCTTCGCCTGCCCGCCGTCATCGGGGTTGGTGTACCAGGTCAGGGTGGGCGTCTGCTCGGCCGGGGCACACCCGGCCAGGATGAGCGCGCCCGCAGCGACGGCGCCGGCCAGCGTGGCCCGGCGCCGTTGACGTGCCCGCGTGTCGTGTCTCACAAGTGGAACCTCAATCGATGCGAGTCGGATGTGACGGCCATCATCACGCATCGGAGCGATTCCTGCACGTTTCGCGCGCCCCTTTCTCAACGGGCGCGGCGGTTCGTCCGGGCGGTCGGCTCCGCGGCGGCGGGATCCTCGGGCCAGGGGTGCTTGGGGTACCGCCCGCGGTTCTCGGCGCGGACCTGCGCATAGGGGCCGGCCCAGAAGGACGGCAGGTCGGCGGTCACGGCGAGTGGGCGGCCTGCCGGGGAGAGCAGGTGCAGGACCACCGGCTCACGACCGTCCGTGACAGCGGGGGTGACACGCGCCCCGAAGAACTCCTGCAGCTTGGCGGCGACCACGGGCGGGGTGTCCTCGTGGACGGCCGGATAGTCCACGACGACGGCGCGCCCGCTCGGCACGGGCAGGCGCTCGGGGGCGAGCTCGTCCAGCCGGCCCGCCTCCGGCCAGGGCAGGGCGCCGCGCAGCAGCGCCTCGGCGTCCAAGCGCGTGAGGGACCGCCCCGCGGCCAGGTCGGCCGCGAGCCCGTCGACCAGCGCGTCCAGGCCGGGCAGCGCCGTGTCCGAGAGGTCCGGCCACGGGGCGCCGAGGACGCGGTGGAGCAGGTGCACCCGGCGGCGCAGGTGTTCGGCCCGGCCGCGCGGGTCGAACCGGGCGAGGCCGTCGGCGGCGAGCGCGTCGCGCACGGCCTGCGCGGCGGCGTCGGGGGCGACGGGTGCCGGCGTCTCCGCCAGCACGAGCGCGCCCAGCCGGTCCACGCGGCGGCCGGTGAGCCGGTCCCCGCGCCAGTCGCCGGTGTCCTCGGTGCGCCGCAGGCCCGCGCCGGCGAGTTCGGCGAGCGGCCGGTCGATCGGCGCGGCCGCGCGGATCGCGGCACCCGTGCCGGCCGCGTCCCCGGCCACGCGGGCGACCTCGGCCACGGCCAGCCACT
Organism: Micrococcus sp. 140720015-1; assembly: GCF_053627595.1. NCBI lineage: Bacteria > Bacillati > Actinomycetota > Actinomycetes > Micrococcales > Micrococcaceae > Micrococcus > Micrococcus sp. 140720015-1. The sequence goes on along the minus strand of NZ_JBSEYC010000005.1, from coordinate 83,914 downwards.
CCTGCCCCGCCAGGCCGCCGCCGACGGCGTCGCGGGGCAGGGCCGCGCGGGTGCCGGAAGCGAGCAGGTATGCCCCCTCCTCCCCCGCGCGTCGGGCGATCCACGCGGGGGAGGCCAGGGCGGCCACGAGGCCGGCGGGGTGCCGCCGCGCGGTGGCCGCCTCGGGCCCGGGCCCGTCCGGCTCCCGCGTCTCCGGGGCGCGGTGCGCGCGCCGACGGGCGAGTCGTTCCAGCCGGTCCGCCTCCCGGCGCCAGCGCCCGGCCTCCGGGTGCCGGCCGTCCCGCAGGGCCGCGACCAGCGCCTCGAGGTCGGCGCCGGAGGCGCGCAGGTCCAGGGCGAGGGCCGCCGTCGCCTCGGCCGCGGGGCGGGGCCCCGTCAGCGGTGCCGCCCGCAGGAGGGCGTGGCCGAGCGGCGGGTCCAGGGGCAGCTCGGCCAGGACGGCGCCGTGCGGGGTGATGCGCCCGTCCGCGTCCACCGCGCCGAGGGAGGCGAGCGTGCGCTCGGCGGCGGTCATCGCGTCGGCCGGCGGGCCCTCGGGCAGGGTCAGCCCTCGGCCGCCCGGGGCGCCCCACGCCGCGAACGCCAGGGCCACCGGTGCGAGGTCGACGACGGCGAGGGCCGGCGTCGGGGCTGCGGGCGCGGTGCCCAGGGCCGCGGCGGTGTGGCAGCGGACCACGGTGCCGGGGCCGAGGCGGGCGGCGCGGCCCGCCCGCTGGCCGGCGGCCGCGCGCGAGGCCTGGACGGTGACGAGCCCGGCCATGCCCCGCCCCCGGTCCCGGCGCGGCTCGCGGGCCAGGCCCGAGTCGATGACGAGGCGCACCCCCGGCACGGTCAGCGAGGACTCGGCGACCGCCGTCGCGACGACGACGCGCGGCACGGCGGGATCGGCGCGGCCGGCGAGCGCGGCGTCCTGGTCGGCGGGTTCCTGGCGGCCGTGCAGGACCCGGACCTCGGTGCCCGGGGCGAGCGCGGCGACGCGCCCCGCGACCGCCTCCACCTCGGCCACGCCGGGCAGGAAGACGAGGGCGTCCACGGTCGGGTCGGCGTCGAGTGCCTCGGCGTGGGCGCGCGCGGCCGTGGCCGCGACGTGGTCGAGGAAGGCCCGGTCCACGCGGCCCTCGGCGGTGAGGCGGTGGCCGCGGAAGGGGGCGTGCTCCTCGCGCAGCGGATGCAGCACGGCCGGGGTGGAGACCACGGGCAGGGGCGCCTCCTCCCCCATGCCGCGGGCCCAGCGGGTGGCCAGGGCCGCCGCGTCCACGGTGGCGGACATGGCCACGAGCATGAGTTCGGGGCGCAGCTGCCGCAGGTCGGCGAGGAGCGCGAAGAGCACGTCCGTGTCCAGGTCCCGCTCGTGGACCTCGTCCAGGACCACCGCGCCCACGCCGTCGAGCCCGGGGTCAGCCAGGAGGCGGCGCAGCAGCAGGCCCGGGGTCACGAACTCGACGGCCGAGGCCCCGCCGCCCGCCGCGTCGCCGCGCACGGCGTAGCCGACGGCGGCGTCCGCGAGCCGAGCCCGCGCGTCGGAGTCGGCGCCGGGCTGCGCGTCGGCCGCGACGGCCAGCACCGCCGTGCGCAGCCGCCGCCAGGCGGCGCGCACCGCGACCCGCCGCGGCTGCGTGACCAGGACGCGCCCACCGCCGTGGTCCGCGCGCCGGACTGCGAGCGCGGGCGGGACCACGGTGGTCTTGCCCGTGCCCGGGGGCGCCTCGACGACGGCCACCCCGCGCGCGTCCAGCGCCGCCTCGAGGTCGGGCAGGGCGGCGGTGAACGTCAGCCCGGCGCCGAGACGGTCGAGGGCGGCGGCGAGGGCGGAGGGGACGGCGACGGGATCGGCGGGGGTGGGCATCGGGTCCATTGTCGCGAAGAACGCCCGGCTGTTTCTCCGCCACGTGACTGGAGTCGCGGGCACGTGTGCTTGACTATCGATGTGACGCAGAGTGCAGACGGGCCGCAGGCCATGGATTACTTCGACAGGATGCAGAATCGCCTGGAGGGACGGGAAGCTGGCGTCCCTGGATGGCTGGGGGCGAAGAACGCGACCCGTCAGTTCGCTGCGCAGATCGGGATCAGGACTCCTGAACAACTCTTCAAGGGGCCGCTGTCCGATCTCGAGCGGTTCGATTTCCCCGAGCGGTGCATCGTCAAGCCTGGCTTCGCCTCCACGTCCATCGGTGTGCATCTGCTCGAACGCCGCGGGGCCGAGCTGTGGGATCTTGTGAAGGACGAGCCTGTGACAGTTTCGGGGCTCATCGAGACGCTGCGCGAGATCGAGGGCAGGTACGACCTGAGCCCCGATGCCGGCGAGTTCCTCGTCGAGGAGCTGCTGAGTGACCGTCGTGGAGTGACTCCGCCGGCCGATGTCCGATGCTACATGTTCCAGGGCGAGTGCGGTTTCGTACTGGTGGAAGACCACATCGCGGGGCCCGCCGCGGCGTCATACTTCAACGGTGACTTCTCACCGATGACGGACGTCCATGACCGATTCGGTGTGCACCCTGGAGTCACTCATCTGGAGTCCATCGTCGACGCGGCAGAACCCCCGGCAGGAGCCGAGGAACTCTTGGCCGTGGCTCGCCGCGTGAGCACAGCGGTGCCTTCGGCGTTCTGCCGCGTGGATCTCTACGACACCCCCGCTGGCCCGGTGCTCGGTGAGATCACGTTCTACCCAGGCACCTTCTTCTATAAGAACCGGAAAGTCATGGCTCCGGAAGAGGCCGCCCGGCTGGGAAAGATGTGGGACGCGGCAGAGAAGCGACTCGCTGGCTCGCTTCTCGTCGATGCGCCGAAGCGCAATTGATCGGGCGGGAACAAGAAATACGGCCATAGCCCCCGGCCCTCCGCTTGGCCCGCAGACCAGGCGGAGGACGGGGACGCTCCAGACGGCGCGCCAAGCGCGCCGTCTGACGCCCTCACCAGGCCGTCGCGGCGCCCGCGGAAACCGGGGCCCCTTCTCGGATGACTCGCACCAGGTCCGCGATGGACCCGCTGGGAACACGATGCACCAGGCCGGAGCCCGCGAAGAGGTCCCAGACCGGAAGGTCCGAGGCAGCCACCCGCAGCCCCGCGTTCGTCGCCTCCGCCACGGCGTAGCCGAAGGACTCCTTGAGCGACGTGGACACCAACCAGCCGTCCGCGTCCCTGACCGAGCGGCAGAACTCCCCCAGCGCCTGTGGAGTGAGGTTCAGGTAGAGACGCACACGCTCCAGGACGCCCAGACCCGCAGCCTCGGCGAAGAATCGCTCCGCACGATGGGGGTCGTCCTCCAGGCTCACCACGACATGCCCCACGTACTCCTGGGGAAGAGCCGCTATGACCCTCAGGAAGTGCGCGTACGCCTTCCCCTGGTCGAACCGCCCGACCCACAGCAGCGGAATCGTGTCCGGCCCATCGCCGAATCCGGAGTCGGCGAGGAACTGCGCCGACCCCTGCCCCGCGAAGGTCTCGACATCCACGAGGTTGGGTTCCACCGCCAGGCGGAACCGGAGTCGACGCGGAAGCAGCGGCTGAATCTCCCGTGCCATGATCTGGGAGGGCACGACGACGGCGGCCAGCCGGTCCAGTTCCAGCGCTCCGAGTTCCTTCTCGATGACGGGGATGCTGGACGAATGGAACTCATACGTCACGGCGACATGGTCCAGTGCCGACAGCACGTTGGCCGAGGCCGGGTGGCTGAGGACAGACACGGACTCATAGTCGAACTGATGGGCCAGGTGCGTCAGATAGGACCCCGACCGACTCTCCTGGATCAGGCGCACGTGGACGTTGTCCATGTCGGAGAACGCGTCCGAGCCCCCTCGGTCGTGAAGGAACACCGCGTCGAACTGGACGTCCGGCTCAGCCTGGGCTCGGCCCCGGATTACGGCGGAGACGCCGCCCTTGGACAGATTGGGGTAGAAGATCAGCTTGCGCATCAGTCGCGTCCCTCCGTCGTGATCCCGTAGTAGGACAGCAGGCGTTCGGCCCGGTCATCCCAGTCGCTCGACTGGACGAAGGACTCCATGGCCTCCCTTTCGCCAGGTGCCCATGGCGTGCTCAGTGCCTCGTCGAGTTTTTCCACGAACTCGTCCACTCCCCGATGGACCCAGGTCGACGGATACGTCTCCACACTCCCCATGGGCGCGGTGACACAACGCAGACCCCATGCGAAGTACTCGTAGATCTTGTTCGGGTCGACCGATCGGGTGAGGGGGATGTCCAGGAACGGGATGAGCCCGACCTTCCAGCCGGTGACGATGTCCGCCAGCTGCTCGTGGGAGCGGGGGCCCAGAAGGTGGACATTGGAAGGCAGTGACATGCCCTGGGGCGCACCGTGACCGATGATCTCGAAGACGGTCTCCGGCATACGCCGGGCTGCTTCAGCGATCAGCGGCCAATCGAACCAGGAGGGCGTCAGGTGCCCGACGTACCCGGCCACCCGCAGGTGTTCACGTCGGTCGAAACTCTCCTCAGTCCTCAGGCCCTCCGACTGGTCGATGACGTGACGGTTGACCGCGTTCGGAATGACCGCGTGGTCGCGCAGGGCCGGCCACATCGACACGAGCTTGGCGTCGAGCGCGGTACTGACGCTGACGACCTTGTCGGCCACGATCAGCATCTGCCGCTCCAATGCGGGCGAATACCACTTGGAGTAGCCCACGCGATTGAACTCCTCCATGTCGTCACGGCACTCGTAGACGACCTGCCAGCCAAGGGTCTTCAACTGCGTGCCAAGGGCGACGGCCGCAATCGACGGAAAGGAGCTGCAGATGTAGGTGTCGCCCATGGACCGCCGTCGGGTGGTCAAGCCGCGCACCAACCGGCCGAAGTCCTTGCGCGCGACCTGGAGGACCCGATCGGACACCCGCGCCGGGAACTCCTGGAGTGAGGAGAACGGCAGGAACACGACCCACATCCCGGCTCTCTCAAAAGCGCGTGCCAGGTTGTTGGGCCGCAGGGACAGCGTCTCGTGTCCGAGCGGAGGTGCGGTGGTGTCGATGACGAGCAGGGTGTCGCCCTCCGGGATCTCCGCGAGGAAGGCGTCGATCTCGGAAGCCGAGGAACGGACCTCCGTCACTTCGATCTCGGCCCGCATCATGACCTCAGAGTTTCCCCACCCGCGTCGGCCCTGGATCCGGACCCACCGAGCCTGCGACGGGACCGCAATCTCGAACCGCGTCTCAAGGGGGCCTTCTGCGGATCCCCGCAGCTGGACGAAAGGTCCGAACGTCGGATTCTGGGGGAGGTCCGACGGCCCGGGAAGGGGACGTCCCGCTTCATCCAGGAAGCCGACGGTGAGGAGCGCCGTGCTCTTCTCGGTCGGCAGGCTCGCATGGATGACCCCTTCCATGGAGGCGGTGCCCGGGCTCACCGGCAGGTGCTGGACGAAGTCCCATACCCGGACGCGCGTGTCCGGGCTGAACGGGGCCGCTGGCGTGTCCAGCGGATGGACGTGGCGCAGGACAATCGGGGCGCCGTTCACGCGCACGGGGAACTCCGGTTTCCACGCGTGGCCCTGCAGCACAAGATGGGCCGCCGAGTCCGGCACCGTGACATCGAAGGCGGTGACGCGCTGGCCTTCACCGGCGGAGAGGTACCGGTACTCTCCCAGGCTCGGCGAGACGTGGGTCCACCCCTCGACCTCGACCCGTTCCCCTGCTGCGTCTTCGAACCTCAGCTGTACCAGCGCCGCCCCTCGCGCATCTGCGTCATTGACGTGCTGGATCGCGATGCTGAGGAGCTCGCCAGGAGCCACTGGAACGTGGTGCGCGAGATCGGAGACGTCGGGCAGGGATTCTCCCGGCCCTTCGGCGTGCTCTAGAAGGATCATCGACCCTGCTTTCCATGAGTTTTCTGGCGAGTGGATGGTGCCGCCCGCGGGCACCATGACTCAACATACGTGACGGAGGGCGAACCCCACTCCCCGGACACGCAATGGTGCTCCACACCGCCTCCGCCACGCTGTCCCGGACCTGCCCCACTGACTAGGCTGTGACCCATGACCACACCCGTCCAGGAGCACCTCGATCGCCTCACGTCGGCCCACGCGGGCGAGGGGGAAGTCCCGGACGGGCTGGGCGTCGCGATGCTCATGGTGGACGGGCACCGCTACGTCTCCGGATCCATGACGTCCGTGCCCCTGGCCACGCTCGCCTCTCCCCTGTTCCATGCGCAGGCCCTCGAGGACCTCGGCGCGGTGCGGGTGGGCGAGCGCGTCGGCGCCGCCCCCGTGCGCGACCTAGACCACCGGGTCGAGGTGGACGCCGTGACGGGTCTGCCCCACAACCCGCTGCAGAACGCGGGCGCGGTGGCCACGGCCTCCTTGGTGAAGGGCCGCGGCGGCCGCGACCGCACCGCACGCATGATGCAGCTGCTCTCCGCCCTGTTCGACCGCGAGGTCACCGTCACGGAGTCGGCCGCCCGCGCGGAGAACCGCGCCCAGCACCACACCCGGTCCGCGGCCTGGCTGATGAAGTCCCTCGACACCCTGGACGCCGACCCCGAGACGCTGCTCGAGGACATCGCCACGGTGCGTGCCGCCGCCGTGACCGTGGAGGACCTCGCCCTGCTCGCCGGCACCCTCGCGCACGGCGGTGTCCACCCCGTCACCGGGGACCGTGTGCTGAGCGAGGAGACGGTCCGCGGTGTGCTCTCCGTGATGGACTCCTGCGGCATGGACACCCGGGACTCCCGATGGGCGTACGACGTCGGTCAGCCCGGGTGGGCGTCCACACGCGGCGGCACGGTGCTCGTGGTGGTGCCGGGCCATCTCGGTCTGGCGCTGCAGTCGGACACGACGGACGAGAACGGGCTCGGCGCCGCGGCGATGGCTGCCCTGCGCACGATCGTCGAGGACTTCGAGCTGCATCCGTCGGTGGTCACCGGCTCCCCGCGCGCGGCCCTGCGCACCCACTACCGGATCGACCAGGCGCCCTCGGGCACGGTGCGCAGCGCCGTCGTCCTGGAGGCGCTCGGGCGGTTCGCGGACACCGTGCACGTGATGGAGCTGGGCGGTCACCTCGGCTTCAGCCAGGTGGACGCGATCGCACGCGTCAGCCGCGGTCTGCCGGAGGCCCTCGAGACGCTCGTGGTGGACATGCGCTCGGTCAGCTCCATCTCCCGTCCGGCCCGCCTGCTGGTGGCCCAGTGGTTCGCCCGCGCGCTGGGCAACGGGCTCGACGTCGTCGTCGTGGACCGGGACGCCGCGGAGATGAAGGAGCTGATGGCGGCCGTCGAGGAGTCCGTGGAGGTGGATCTGCCGGAGCCGCTGCAGGATGAGGCCGAGGGGGTGGACCCCGCCGCCGAGGGCGCGCAGTTCGTGTTCTTCGACTCCCGCTCGCGTGCCGCCCAGTGGGCCGAGCAGCGGCTGCTCTCCCGGCACGCCCCACACCTGCTGCCGCGGGACGCCCAGGAGGCGGCCGTGGCACCCCTGCTGCAGCACCTCTCCGCGGACGACGCGCGCCTGCTCGAGTCCATGATGGACGAGCGGGTCTACTCGGACGGCCAGATCATCCGTCGTGCCGGCCAGCCGTTCGGCGGCATCTACGTGATCGTCTCCGGCACCGTGGAGCTCTCGGGCCAGGGCACGGGCAGCCGTCGCGTGCGCCGCACCCTGCTCACCCCGGGGATGACGTTCGGCGAGATGGCCCTCGGCCAGCCCGGCCGCCAGCCCTCCACCGTCCGCGCGCGCGGGCCGGTCGCGGCGCGCGTCCTCACCGCCCAGGTGATGGTCGCGCTCCAGGAGGGCTTCCCCCAGCTGGCCCTGGCCCTGTGGGAGGCGCTGGCCCGCGACGCGTTCACCGCGCTGAGCCAGCTCATCCGCGAGACCGGCGCACTGCAGGATTGACGACCTGTGGGGGCGGCGTCCCGGTGGGACGTCGCCCCCACCCCCGTCACCGCCCGAGCGCGTGGCGCAACGCGCCCTCCAGCTCGGGGTCGCGCATGTCGTAGCCGGAGGAGAGCAGCCGGTCCGCCACGACCTTCTGGTCGGCCGCGACGGTCTCCACCCGGCCCTCCTCCCCCAGCAGCAGACGCGGGCCGGCGTCGGGCACCGGGATGATCGCGGGCCGGCGCAGCACCCGCCCGAGCACGGTGGCGAACTCCTTTGCCGTGACCGGCTCCGGCGCCACGGCGTTCACCGGGCCGGTGACGCCGTCGTCGAGCACCGCGTGGGCGAAGGCCCCCGCGATGTCATCCGCGCCGATCCAGCTCAGCCACGGGCTGCCGTCGTGGCTCTCCCCGCCCGACGTGGCGACCGGGCCGCCGAGACCCGCGAGGAACAGCGGCAGCACCTGCTGCAGCATGCCCCCGGCCGGGCTCAGGACCACGCCGGTCCGCAGCATCGCGACCCGGATGCCGGACGTCTCGGCACGCCGGGCCTCGGCCTCCCAGTCCGCCACGACCTCGGCGAGGAAGTCGTCCCCGGGCTCCAGATCCTCCACGAGGCCGCTGCCGAACGGGCCCGTGCCCGCGTCCGCCCCGTAGTACCCGATCGCCGAGCCGTTCACGAGCGCCCGCGCCCGCGCGTCGTCCCCCTCCCGTGCGGTGATCCGGGCGAGCGCGTCCACAAGGGTGCGCGTGCCGCGCACGCGCGAGTCGTGCACGGCCTCCTTGTGTGCGTCCGAGAACCGGCCGGCGATGGGCTCGCCCGCCAGGTTCACGACGACGTCGGCCTCGGCCAGGGCGTCCTCATCCACGGTCTCCCGGCCGGGGTCCCACAGCGCCGCGTCCAGTGCACCGGCCTTCTTCGGGCTCCGCACGAGCCGGACGACGCGGTGCCCGCCGGTGGTGAGCAGGGCACAGAGCTGCCGGCCGATCAGTCCGCCGGACCCCGTCACCGCGACCGTGCGGGCCGGTCCGCCGACGAGGGGGCCGGGGTGGGCGGCATGGAAGTCCAGGTCATCGGCCATCACGCGGGCGCGGTAGGCGAACTGGCGTCCCAGCTCCGCCTCGAAGGCCTCATGCGTGCGGTGCGAGGCCGCCGTGCCGAGACCGGGCACGCGGGACACGAGGGACTCCCCCGGCAGGGCGTACTCGATGTGATCCGTCACGACCGTGCCGCGCCGGCCGTCCGCCGTATCCGCCTCACCGGGCGCGGCGTCGTCGAGCAGGTGGGTGTGCCTCCAGGAGGCGAGGGGGCCGGAGACCATCTCGTCCCGGAACATGCGGCCCTCCTCGTAGGCCGTGTGGCGGGCCCGCCACGGCACCGCAGGCACGGCCCCACCGGGAAGGCGGGAGGCGACGGCGTCCGGCAGCAGGCCGGTGAGCATCCCGTGCGCCGCCCCGGCGAACAGGCCGGCAGCCCCGGGGGCCTGAATGCGCAGCCGCGACTCGGAGCCCACGCGGAGGCCGTCCGTCGGTCCCTGGACCACCTCGCCGGCGAAGGGCGGGGTGAGCCGCTCCAGCGCGCCGGGGTTCTCCAGCCAGCGGAAGACGACCTCACGCGGGTGGCGCAGGAGGGTGCGGTGCTCGAAGACGCGGATCTCGGTCATGGACGCCAGCCTGACACAGGGAGCGGACGGGCGAACACCTGTCCGGGCCGGGCCGTGCAGGACAATGAGGGGATGGACCTGCTTCCCGAGCTGCGCTGGACCGCCGCCGCCCTGCCCGCCACCGAGCTGACCCTCGTGGCCGTCTTCTCCCCCGAGGACCAGACGGTGCGCGCCTCCGGCGTGGCCGTGCCGGAGGACTCGGAGCCCCCCGCCGCCGCGATCGGGCGCCTCCTCGAGACGCTCATGGACCGGCTCGTGGCCCTGGACCCGGAGACCGCCGACCGCGAGATGAACCCGCGCCCCGTGGAGCCGCGCCCGGGTGTGTCCCAGCCCGTCGCCGACGCCCTGGCCGCCTACGCCGCGGGGGACGTGGCCGCGCTCGACGCCCTCGACGTCACCCAGCCGGGCACCGCGTTCCGGCAGCGGGCGTGGCGGGAGCTGCGCGGCATCGCCCCCGGCTCCCCCGCCACCTACGGCGGCCTGGCCGAACGGTGCGGGACCCCGCGGGCCGTGCGCGCCGCCGGCGGGGCGTGCGCCGCCAACCTGGTGGCCGTCGTCGTGCCCTGCCACCGCGTGGTGCGCGCCGACGGCGCCGCCGGCCACTACCTCTACGGCACCGCCGCGAAACAGGCCCTGCTGGCCCACGAGGCGGCCCACGCGGGCTGACCACCCCCTCGCCACGGCAACGTCGGTTGAGTTGTCACGGGTCCGGGGCACGCACACCCGTGACAACTCAACCCGCGTTGCGGGCGGGGAGCCGTCTCGGGTGGCCGGTGGCCGGGGGCCGGCGTCGGGGAACGCGAAGGGGCCGGGCCGCGCGCTCCACGCACGCGACCCGGCCCCCGGCGCTCAGCTGCTCAGACGGAGAGCTTGTCCACGATCGCGTTGAGCGTCGCGGACGGACGCATCACGGAGGTGACCTTCTCCAGCTCCGGCCAGTAGTAGCCGCCCAGGTCCACCGGGGAGCCCTGCACGCCGTTGAGCTCGGCCAGGATGGTCTCCTCCTGGGCCTCCAGCTCCTCGGCGATCGGCTTCGCCGCGGCCGCCAGCTCGGCGTCCTCGGTCTGCTTCGCCAGCTCGCGGGCCCAGTACAGCGCCAGGTAGAAGTGGCTGCCGCGGTTGTCCAGCTCGCCGACCTTGCGCTGCGGGGACTTGCCCTCGATCAGCAGGGTGCCGGTGGCGGCGTCCAGGGTGTCCGCCAGGACCCGCGCGCGGTGGTTCTCGTTCGCGACCGCCTCGTGCTCGAAGGACACGGCCAGCGCGAGGAACTCGCCGAGGGAGTCCCAGCGCAGGTGGTTCTCCTCCACCAGCTGCTGCACGTGCTTCGGGGCGGAGCCGCCCGCACCGGTCTCGAACAGGCCGCCGCCGTTGAGCAGCGGGACGACCGAGAGCATCTTCGCGGAGGTGCCCAGCTCGAGGATCGGGAACAGATCCGTGTTGTAGTCACGCAGCACGTTGCCGGTCACGGAGATGGTGTCCTCGCCGCGGCGGATGCGCTCCACCGAGAGCTTGGCGGCCTCGACCGGGGAGAGGATGCGGATGTCCAGGTCCTCGGTGTCGTGCTCCTTGAGGTACTCCTCGACCTTCTTGATGAGCTCACGGTCGTGGGCGCGGGTCTCGTCCAGCCAGAACACGGCCGGGGTCTGGGACGCCCGGGCGCGGGTCACGGCCAGCTTCACCCAGTCGCGCACCGGGACGTCCTTGGTCTGGCAGGCGCGCCAGATGTCGCCGGCCTCGACGTCGTGGGAGAGCAGGGTCTCCCCGGCGGAGTTCTTCACGGCCACGGTGCCCGCGGCGTCCATGATGAACGTCTTGTCGTGCGAGCCGTACTCCTCGGCCTTCTGCGCCATGAGGCCCACGTTCGGGACGGTGCCCATGGTGGTGGGGTCGTAGGCGCCGTTGGCCTTGCAGTCGTCGATCACGGCCTGGTAGACGCCGGCGTAGGAGGAGTCCGGGATGACGGCCAGGGTGTCCTGGGTCTGGTCGTCCTTGTTCCACATGCGGCCGGAGGTGCGGATCATGGCCGGCATGGAGGCGTCCACGATCACGTCGGAGGGCACGTGGAGGTTGGTGATGCCCTTCGCAGAGTTCACCATGGCCACGTCCGGGCCGTTCTCGTAGGCGGCGGCGATGGCGGCGCGCACACCCTCGGCGGTCTCGGCGTCGAGCTTGTCCAGGCCGCCCTCGATCGCGGCGAGGCCGTTGTTCGCGGACAGGCCGGCGGCGGCCAGCTGCTCGCCGTACTTCTCGAACAGCTCGGAGAAGTAGGCCTTCACGACGTGGCCGAAGATCACCGGGTCGGAGACCTTCATCATGGTGGCCTTCAGGTGCGCGGAGAAGAGGATGCCCTCCTCCTTGGCGCGCTTGACCTGCTCGGCGAGGAATGCGTCCAGGGCCTTGGCGGACATGAACGTGCCGTCCACGACCTCGCCCTTGAGGACCTTCAGGCCCTCCTTGAGCACGGTGGTCTTCCCGTCCTCGCCGGTGAACTCGATCGTCAGCACGTCGGCGGCCGGCAGGGTCACGGACTGCTCGTTGGCGCGGAAGTCGTCCGCGCCCATGGTGGCGACGGCGGTCTTGGAGTCCGGGGTCCACTCGCCCATCGAGTGGGGGAAGCGCTTGGCGTACGCCTTCACGGCCTTCGGGGCGCGGCGGTCCGAGTTGCCCTCGCGCAGCACCGGGTTCACGGCGGAGCCCTTGACCGAGTCGTAGCGCGCCTTCGCGTCCTTCTCCTCATCGGTCTTCGGCTCGTCCGGGTACTCCGGCAGCGCGTAGCCGTCCGCCTGCAGCTCCTTGATCGCGGCGCGCAGCTGCGGCACGGACGCGGAGATGTTCGGCAGCTTGATGACGTTCGCCTCGGGGGACTTCACGAGCTCGCCGAGCTCGGCGAGGGCGTCCGTGGTGCGCTGGTCCTCGGGCAGGACGTCCTTGAACGCGGCGAGGATGCGGCCGGCCAGCGAGATGTCACGGGTCTCCAGCTCCACGCCGGCGGTGCCGGCGTAGGCGCGCACGATCGGCAGCAGCGACGCGGTGGCCAGCATGGGCGCCTCGTCCGTGAGCGTGTAGATGATCTTCGACATGCGGATGATCTCTCCTTCTGGCCGCACTCGAGACGCGGCCCTCGTCGGCAGGGAACGGGTGACTCCCCGCCAATCTACCCGGCGCCTCGGACGCGCCACACCGTGTGTGGCTCAGCGTCAGCGTCCGTGGCCGTCGCCGGTGCCCTCGCCGAGGCGGGCCGCGTGCCCCACCTGCTCGGCCTCCCGCCGACGACCGCGGACACCGGTTCTCGCATGATCTCCCCGACGCCAGTCAGGCGCGCCTGCGGGCTCACCACCGGCACGGAGACGATGGCGGCCTGCTCCCGGCCGCCGTGGTCCCGGAGGTTCTCCAGGCCCACGGCCACGGTCCAGTCCTCGCGCAGACGCACCGGCGCCATACGCAGCCGGCGGCCCACCGAGTCCGCCGGGCAGCCCAGGAGCCGGCCGACCTCGCGGCGGGTCATCGCCTCGTCACCTCCTGGGGGTCGCGGGGGCCCGGTCCGGGCCCCCGTCCGGCAACGGCGCGCCGCGCTCAGCCGTGGAAGAAGTGGCGCGCCCCGGTCAGGTACAGGGTCACGCCGGCGGCCTCGGCCGCGGCCACGACCTCCTCGTCCCGGACGGAGCCGCCCGGCTGGACGACGGCCTTCACGCCGGCGTCGATGAGGATCTGCAGCCCGTCCGCGAACGGGAAGAACGCGTCCGAGGCGGCCACGGACCCGCGGGCCCGCTCGGGGGCGCCCTCCCCGGAGACGTTCTCCGCGCCGCCGGCGCTGGTCACGTCCTGCCCGCCGGTCTGCGCGGCGCCCAGGGTGTTGGCGCGCTCGACGGCCAGGCGGCAGGAGTCCAGGCGGTTGACCTGGCCCATGCCCACGCCGACCGTGGCGCCGTCGTGGGCCAGCAGCACCGCGTTGGACTTGGCCGCGCGCACGGCGCGCCACGCGAACGCCAGGTCGGCCAGGACGGCCTCGTCGGCGGCCGGGCCGGCGGCGAGGGTCCAGGTGGCCGGGTCGTCGCCGTCCGCGTCCACCGCGTCCTCGATCTGCAGCAGCATGCCGCCCGAGACCTGCTTGGCCTCCACCGCGTCCCGAAGGAAGCCCTCGGGCAGGCTCAGCAGACGCAGGTTCTTCTTGGCGGAGAGGATCTCCAGGGCCTCGGGCTCGAACGCCGGGGCCACGACGACCTCCGTGAACACGTCCTTCACCTGGGCGGCCATGGCGGCGGTGACGGGGCGGTTGGCCGCGATCACGCCGCCGAACGCGGAGACCGGGTCGCACGCGTGGGCCTTGGCGTGCGCCTGCGCGATGTCCGTGCCCTCGCCCGTGACGGCCACGCCGCACGGGTTGGCGTGCTTGACGATCGCCACGGCCGGGACCGGGTGGTCGAAGGCGGCGCGCACCGCGGCGTCGGCGTCCACGTAGTTGTTGTAGCTCATCGGCTTGCCGTGCAGCAGCTCGGCCTGCGCGATGCCGGGGGCCGCCGAGGAGTCCAGGTACAGTGCCGCGGGCTGGTGCGGGTTCTCGCCGTAGCGCAGGATCTGCGCTCGCTCGAGGGAGAAGCCGGCGTAGGGCGGGAACACGGGGATCTCGTCCGCGTCCGTGTCCTCGCCGAAGTGGGCGGCGGTCCAGGCGGCCACGGCGTTGTCGTACCCGGCGGTGTGGGCGAAGGCCAGGGCGGCCAGGCGCCGGCGGGCGCGCAGGTCGAAGCCGCCGGACTGCGCGGCCTGGACCACCTCGCCGTAGCGGGCCGGGTCCACCACGATCGCCACGGACGCGTGGTTCTTCGCGGCCGCGCGCACCATGGACGGCCCGCCGATGTCGATCTGCTCGACGACGGCGTCCTCCGCGGCGCCCGAGTTCACGGTGTCCACGAACGGGTAGAGGTTCACGACGACGAGGTCGAACGGCTCCACCTCGAGCTCGCGCAGCTGGGTCACGTGGTCCTCACGACGACGGTCCGCCAGGATGCCCGCATGCACGCGCGGGTGCAGCGTCTTCACGCGGCCGTCCAGGCACTCCTGGAACCCGGTGACCTCGGCGACCTCGGTGACGGGCACGCCGGCGGCGGCGATGCGCTGGGCGGTAGAGCCGGTCGAGACGATCTGCACGCCCGCGGCGTGGAGCCCGGTGGCGAGCTCCTCGAGGCCGGTCTTGTCGTACACGGAGATCAGGGCCCGCTTCAGGGGCACCGTGTCCAGGACGGTGGTGGTGGGCTGGGCAGAGGTCACGAGGGGGCGCTCCTTCGAGGGGGTCCGGGTGCGTCCCCCAGCATAGGCCGGGCCGCATAATGGCCCAGGCGTCCGCGTGACGGACCGCCCCCACTCCACCCGACGAACGGGAGCCGACCATGTCCTCCGCCACCCCGCCCCACCCCAGCGCCGACGGCGCGCACCCCGGGCCCGCGCCCGACGGCGGCGCCCCCGACGCCGCCCTGCCCACCGGCGAGGCGGTCGTCCAGGAGCTGCCGTGGCGCTGGTCCGTCCAGGGCCGGATCTTCCTGATCGGCGGCCTGGGCTTCATGTTCGACGCGTGGGACGTCACGCTCAACGGCGTGATGATCCCGCTGCTGCGCGAGGAGTGGGCCCTGGACAAGGCCGACGCCGCGTGGATCGGCACCGCCAACCTCATCGGCATGGCCGTGGGCGCGTTCCTGTGGGGCACCATCGCGGACCGCATCGGCCGCAAGGCGGCGTTCGCGTGGACGCTCGCGATCTTCTCCGTATTCACGATCGCGGGCGCGCTGACGGACTCCCTGCTGTGGTTCGCCCTGTTCCGCTTCGTGGCCGGCATGGGCCTGGGCGGCACGATCCCCGTGGACTACGCGCTCGTGGGCGAGTTCACCCCGCGCCGGCTGCGCGGCCGCGTCCTGGCCGCGATGGACGGCTGGTGGCCCGTCGGCGCCGCGCTGTGCGGCCTCGTCTCCGCCTGGCTCGTGGGCACGTGGGGCGACTGGCGCCTGCCCCTGCTCGCCATGGTCCTGCCGGCCCTGCTCGTGTTCGTCGTGCGCCTGGGCATCCCCGAGTCCCCGCTGTTCCTGATGAGCCGGGGCCGCGAGGCACAGGCCCGCGCCGTCATCGACCGCATGGTGACGGCCACCGGCGCGCCCCGCCGGCCCTACGCGATGCCCCCGGCCGAGCCGGCCCGCTCCGGCGGCGTCGGCGCACAGCTCGCCGCGGTCTGGCAGTTCTCCCCGCGCATCACCGCGGTCGCCTGGGCCCTGTTCGTGGCCATCATGCTCGTCTACTACATCGCGCTGCAGTGGCTGCCGACGTTCCTCATCGACGCCGGCTACGCGGAGGGCCGCGCCTTCATCATGACCTCCGGCATGGCCGCGGCCGGCCTGCTCGGCGTGGTCGTGGCCACCGTGCTGATCGAGGTCACCGGCCGCCGCTGGCTGCTGGCCGTCAGCGCCGTCGTCGCGAGTGCCCTGACCGTCTGGCTGGCGAGTGTGCTGGACGTGCCCGCCGCGGTGCTACCGCTCGTGCTGGCGTTCGGCTTCGTGGTGCAGGTCGCGATCCCGGTGCTCTACACGTACGTCTCCGAGCTGTATCCGACGACGCTGCGCGCCTCCGGCTTCGGCTGGGCGTCGGCGGCCTCGCGGGTGGGCGCGGGCCTGGGCCCGCTGCTCTTCGTGGGCACGCTGGTCCCCGCCCTCGGGCTGCCGGGGGCGTTCGCCGTCACCGGCGGGCTCGTGGTCCTGGCCTGCGCGGCGATGCTGGCGCTGGCTCCGGAGACCCGCGGCCGCGCCCTCGAGGTCAGCGCCGACTGAGCTCGCCGAGCACGCGCAGCAGCAGGGCCCGCTCCTGGACCTTGATGCGCTCGTGCAGCTCGGCCTCGGTGTCCGTGTCCAGCACGGGCACCGCGGCCTGCGCGAGGATCGGGCCGGTATCCACGCCCGCGTCCACCACGTGCACGGTGCAGCCGGTGACCTTCACCCCGTGCGCCAGCGCGTCCCGGACGCCGTGGGCCCCCGGGAACGAGGGCAGCAGGGCCGGGTGGGTGTTGAGGATGCGGCCGTCGAACCGCTCGAGCAGCGGGGCGCCCAGGATCCGCATGAACCCGGAGCACACCACCCAGTCCGGCGCGTAGGCGGCGACGGCGTCCGCGAGCGCCTCGTCCCACGCGCGCCGGTCCGCGTGGTCCTTCGGGGACACCACGAACGTCTCGATCCCGTGGGCGCGGGCGCGCTCCAGTCCTCCGGCGTCGGCGACGTCGGCGCCCACCGCGGCGATCTCCACGTCCAGGGCGCCGGAGGCGACGGCGTCGAGGACGGCCTGCAGGTTGGTGCCGGAACCGGAGACGAGGGCAACGATGCGCATGCGCCCATCGTAGGGTGAGGGGGTGTCCGCCCCCGTTCCCTCCTCCCCGCCCCGCCCGCCGCAGGGCGCCCCGGACCCCGGCCGCGTCCGCACCGGCCGTGCCCTGCTGTGGCAGTCCGTGGCGCTGCTGGGGATGGTGCTCTCCTTCTCCCTCGTGCTGCCGTGGAAGCTGATCGCCCTCGCGCTGGGGCTGGTCGCCCTCGTGCTCGGCGTGCGCGTGTGGGTCACGAGCCGCGGCGCCGAGCGCTCGGGGCTGCCCCGCGCGGTGGCGTCCGCCGGCATGGCGATGGCGCTGATGGGCATGACGACGGCGGCGCTGCCGCTGCTCGCGTGGGACGCGACGGTCCAGCTCGAGCAGTGCGGCGCCTCCGCGCTCACCGTGCGGGCGCAGCAGGCGTGCGCGGACGAGTTCACCCGTCAGGTGGAGGAGCGCACGGGGGTGCCCCAGCTGCGGCCCTGAGCCGCGGGCGTCAGTCCCGCGCCCGGCGCGGGGACGGCCGGTCGCGCAGGCCCGAGACGCGGTCGCCGGACCGCGGCACCGTCGTCGTCCCGTCCCGGTGGCCGGCCACGGCCAGGGCCGTGAGGTAGCCGGCCGCGCAGCCCAGCGCGACCCACCCGGCGACGGCGGCGCACACCGCCCAGACGTGGGAGCCGATGTCCGTCAGCGTGCCGAGCCCGAGCGTCCCGGAGGTGAGGGCCAGCGGCACGAGCAGCAGCAGCCCCGTGAGCAGTCCGGTGAGCACGGCCAGGGCCAGCGTGGACAGCGTCAGGGACACCGCGCGGCTGCCGTGGCGGGTGTGCAGCCAGTCGTCGAGGTGGTTCTCCCCCTCCCGCAGCAGCCACACGCCCGCCACGGCGCCGGCGCCGATCGGCATTGCCAGCAGGAGCAGCTGCCACGGCGACCACGTCCCGGGCAGCGCACCCAGCGCCGGGAGGGCGGGCGCGGTGGCCGGCGTCGCGCCGAACACGGAGTAGAGGCTGTCCGCGCCCACGGAGAACCCCGGTCCCGCCGTCCACGCGATCGACCACGCGGTGAACGTGGGCAGCCAGCCGATCTGCAGCAGCGCCACCAGCAGGCCGCCCAGCGGGCCGCCCCCGATCGCCTCGGCCACGGTGACGACGGCGGCCCACTCGACGGCCAGCCGCCCCGCCACGAGCAGCGCGTTCAGGCCCGTCAGAGCGAGCACGGCGACGACCGCGGCGCGCACCACGGACCACGCGTACGAGCCGGCCCAGCGTTCATACTGCGACCGCCGCGAGATCCGCTCCGTGAGGTCCAGGCCGATCAGGTGCGCCCAGGTGCCGGCCTCGCGCCGCGCCCCCGCGAGGGCGGCGACGCCGAAGAGCAGGGCGGGCAGCAGCGCCGCCGGGGCGGGGTGCGCCGTCAGCTCGTCGGTGCCGGGCAGGAACGCCACGGCCAGCCCCACCAGGGCGTAGGCCCCCACCGCGCCCACGAAGGCCTGCCACGCCTGGTCCCGGTAGGACGCGCGGGCCAGGCGCCGGCCGGCCCGCCAGGACAGTGCGAGCGGGACCAGGGTCAGGCCCCACGGCACGAGCCACGCCGTGCCGGTGATGAGGTGATCCGGCGCGGTGGGCATGGCCGTGGCCACGGTGACGGGCACCGCGTGCAGGGCCAGCCACAGGACGCCGCCCACCTGGACGGCGCCCTCGATGGTCGGCCGCTCGAACCCGCCCGTGGCCCACACCGCGAGGGTGGGGACCGTGACCGCGAGCAGGCTGATCATCGCCGTGACGAGCGCCTCGACCACCCCCTGCAGCCACAGCGGCAGGGGGACGGGGCGCAGCAGGCGGGGCGCAGCGGGGCGGGAACTCACCCGTCCATGGTGCCACCCGACTCCGGGCGGCGCCTGGACGGGGGCGGGCCGCGCGGGCCGGTGCGACGACCGTCACGCGCCCCGAGAGTTCACCGCGGGGTCACCGGGCCGTCGTCGGCGGGTGTCCCGGCCGTGGTCCGGGGTCCTTAGCGTCGGCCACGTGCGTGTCGTCGTGGTCGCCGAATCGTTCCTGCCCCACATGAACGGGGTCACCAACTCCATCCTCCAGGTGCTGCGCCACCTGCGGGAGCGGGGCGACGAGGCGATGGTGATCGCCCCGGCCGCCTCGTGGTCCGCCGGGTGGACCCAACGCGCGGGCGCCGGTGAGGCCCCCCGCGAGGTCGAGGGCTTCCCCGTGCGCACCCTGCCCTCCGTGCCCCTGACCGGGTACGCCTCCGTGCGGGTGGCCGCCGGCACGGTGGGCCGGCTGCGCGGCATGCTCGCCGACTTCGCCCCGGACGTGGTGCACATCGCCTCCCCCTTCGTGCTGGGCTGGCGCGCGGTGCAGGCGGCCGAGGAGCTCGGCATCCCCTCCGTGGCCGTCTATCAGACCGAGGTCCCCGGCTACGCGGCCCGGTACGGCGCCCCGTGGTTGGAGGACGTGCTGTGGAGCCACGTGGCGCGCCTGCACAACATGGCCACGCTGACGCTCGCGCCGTCGTCGTTCACCGTCCGGCAGCTGCACCGCCAGGGGGTGCGACGCGTGCACCTGTGGGGCCGCGGCGTCGACTCCCGCCGATTCCATCCCGCCCAGCGGGACGAGGCGCTGCGCGCCGAGCTCGCCCCGAACGGCGAGAAGCTCGTGGGCTTCGTGGGGCGGCTGGCGCACGAGAAGCAGGTCGGGGACCTGCGGGTGCTCTCGGACCTGCCGGGCACCCGCCTCGTGGTCATCGGCTCCGGGCCGCTGCGCGAACAGCTCGAGCGGGAGCTGCCCGGCGCCCACTTCGCCGGCTTCCAGGGGGGCGAGGACCTCGCGCGCCACGTGGCGAGCCTGGACCTGTTCGTGCACCCCGGCGAGTCCGACACCTTCGGCCAGACGCTGCAGGAGGCGATGGCCTCGGGCGTGCCCGTCGTCGCCGTCGGCCGCGGCGGCCCCCTCGACATCGTGGACGCCTCCCGCACCGGCTGGCTCTACCCGCCCGGCGAGCTGGACGAGCTGCGCCGCCACGTCGCGGACCTCGTGTACGACGACGTCAAGCGGGCCGCGTTCGCCGACGCGGCGTGGGCGTCGGTGCAGGGCCGGACCTGGCCGGTGCTGTGCGAGCAGCTCGTGGGCTACTACGAGAAGGCGATCGCGGTGCAGGAGCGCCGCCGCGTGGAGCTGGCCCGCCGGTTGCTGACGGCGCCGGCGCTGCTGGCCGCGCGCGTGTTCGGCTGAGCGCCGGGGCGGACGACGGGCGGGCGCCCGGCGGTCCGGGTCTCGTGTCCGGAGCCGTGGCTAGGGTGGCGGGCATGGACGCCACCCCGCACCCCCGACCCGCCGAGCCCGGCCCCCTGCCCGATCCCGCCGCGCCCCGCCGCCTCGCCGGCAAGGACGTGCACCCCGTCGGCCTCGGGTGCATGAACGTCGTGCACGGCTACTCCGGATTCCTCGACGACGACGCCGCCGTCGACCTGCTCACCCGCGTGCTCGACGACGGCACCGACCACCTGGACACCGCCACCCTCTACGGCGGCGGCCGCAGCGAGGAGCTCGTGGGGCGGGCGCTCGCCCGGGCGGGGTCGGATGTCCGCGAGCGCGTCCTGCTCGCCTCCAAGGGCGGGCTCGTGCGGGACGGGCAGCGGCGGATCGACGGCCGCCCGGAGACGCTGCGCGCGCACGTGGACGCCTCGCTGCGCCGGCTCGGTCAGGACCGGATCGACCTGTACTACCTGCACCGGCTGGACCCGGAGGTTCCCGTCGAGGAGTCCGTGGGGGCGCTCGCGGAGGCCGTCGCGGACGGCAAGATCGGGGCGATCGGCCTGTCCGAGGTCTCGGCAGCCACCCTGACCCGGGCCGTGGCCGTCCACCCGATCGCGGCCGTGCAGTCCGAGTACTCCCTGGCCACCCGCAACCCCGAGTGGGGCGTGCTCGCGGCGTGCCGCCGCCATGGGACCGCCTTCGTGGCCTTCTCCCCCGTCAGCCGCGGCCTGCTCACGGACGCACCGCCGCGGCTGGGCGGGTTGGACGCGGGAGACCTGCGGCACCGGCTGCCCCGCTTCGCCGAGGGCCACTACGAGGCCAACCTGACGCTGCGCGAGGCGCTCTCGGCCGAGGCCGTCCGGCTCGGGACGAGCACGGCGGGACTCGCCGTCGCCTGGGTCCTGGCCCAGGGCGAGGACGTCCTGGCGATCCCGGGCACCACCTCGTGGGAGCACTGGCTCGAGGACCGGGGCGCGCACGAGGTGCGGCTGACCCCGGCCGACGTCGCCCGGCTGGACGACCTCGTCAACGAGGCGACCGTGGCGGGCCCGCGCTACAGCGAGAGCCAGCAGGCCAGCATCGACACCGAGGCGGCGCCGCCGCGCTGAGCCGAACGCGGGGCCCGGGGTGGCCCGCGTCTCATTTCGGTAACAGAGCGCACTCCCTGTCAGGATGGGCGTCAGGCACCGCGGCCTCCTTCGACCGCGGCGCGCCACGGCGGGGGCACCGCGGGGCGTCTTTATCCCGACGTCCGAGGAGGACACCATGAATGAGTCTCTGGAGACCCTGCGCGACGAAGTGTTCGCGCGCAACCCCGGCGAGGCCGAGTTCCACCAGGCGGTGTCCGAGGTGTTCGAGGCGCTGGGGCCGGTGGTGCAGCGCCACCCCCAGTACGTCGAGGCCGGGGTCATGCACCGCCTCTGCGAGCCGGAGCGCCAGATCATCTTCCGCGTGCCGTGGATCGACGACGCCGGCGTCGTGCAGGTCAACCGCGGGTTCCGCGTGGAGTTCAACTCGGCGCTCGGCCCGTACAAGGGCGGGCTGCGCTTCCACCCCTCCGTGTACCTCGGGATCGTCAAGTTCCTGGGCTTCGAGCAGATCTTCAAGAACTCGCTCACCGGCATGCCGATCGGTGGCGGCAAGGGCGGCTCGGACTTCGACCCCGCCGGCAAGTCCGACCGCGAGATCATGCGGTTCTGCCAGTCCTTCATGACGGAGCTGCATCGCCACATCGGTGAGCACACGGACGTGCCGGCCGGCGACATCGGCGTGGGCGCCCGCGAGATCGGCTACATGTTCGGCCAGTACAAGCGACTGACCAACCGCTTCGAGGCCGGCGCCCTCACCGGCAAGGGCCTGACGTGGGGCGGCTCGCTGGTCCGCACCGAGGCCACCGGCTACGGCGCCGTGATGTTCGTCGACTCCATGCTGCGCACGCGCGGCGAATCCATGGACGGCCAGCAGGTGCTGATCTCCGGCTCCGGCAACGTGGCCATCTACGCCGCGGAGAAGGCCGCCGCGCTCGGGGCCACCGTGCTCACCGCGTCCGATTCCTCGGGCTACATCGTGGACCCGGACGGCCTCGACCTGGACCTGCTCAAGCAGATCAAGGAGGTCGAGCGTGCCCGTATCTCCGAGTACGCCGAGCGCCGCGGCGGGCGGTCCCGCTACGTGACCGGCGGCAGCGTCTGGGACGTCGAGGGGACCGTGGCCCTGCCGTGTGCCACCCAGAACGAGCTCGACGAGTCCGCCGCGCGGACCCTGTTGAAGAACGGGGTGAAGGCCGTGGCCGAGGGCGCGAACATGCCCTGCACCGAGGCGGCCTCCCACCTGTTCGTCGACTCCGGGACGCTGTTCGGCCCGGGCAAGGCCGCCAACGCGGGCGGCGTGGCGACGTCGGCGCTGGAGATGCAGCAGAACGCCTCGCGGGACTCGTGGAACTTCGACTACACCCACGACCGGCTCGAGCAGATCATGCGCGACATCCACGACCGCTGCGTGGAGACCGCCGAGGAGTACGGCACGCCCGGCAACTACGTGGCCGGGGCGAACATCGCCGGGTTCATCAAGGTCGCCGACGCGATGATCGCCCAGGGCGTGGTCTGAGGCTAGGCCCCACCCCGCCCCTCACGGGATCCTCCGCCGCCCTGCGACATCACCGCCGTTCTGACGCGCGGTGATGTCGCAGGGCGGCGGTCGCTCGAGGGCGCCCGACTCCTGCACAGGCCCCCGACGGCGGGTGCCCTCCACCGTCCGCGCGGCGGACCCGTCTCGCCCCGGGCAGGCCCACGACACTGGGCCGCATGACCCTGCTCTCCGACCACTCGCGTGCGCTGCTCCCGGGACGCGGGCCCCTGCTCTGCGCGGCGGACCCTCACGACGGGGCGGCGCGGCGCCGTCTCGAACGCGCCTGGACCCGCGGGGTCCTCGTGCGGCTCTGCCCGCGCGTCTACATCAGCGCCGGCGACTGGGCGGCGCTGCCTCCGTGGGACAGGACGGTCGTGTCCGCCGTCGCCCTCTCGATCGCCCGCCCCGCGACGGTGTTCACGGGCCTGACCGCGGCCCGGTTGCACGGGCTGGGGCCGGCCGTCGAACCGCCCGCGCTCGAGCTGCGCGCCCCCTCACCCGGGCATCACGGCGCTGGTCCGCTGACCCGCCGTCCCTTCGCCCCCTCCGTGGTGGCCCACGACCGCCGGCTTCCCGGTCTGCCACGCCGCCGACCCCGGTGGGGGCTGCCGGAGGCGGCCCAGGCCGCGCCTCAGCCGGTCGAGGCCGTCCTGTCCGACGGGCAGAGCCTCGGGACCGTCCTGGCGGATCCGCTGCCCACGGTGCTGCTGGCCCTCGGGGCGGCCACCCCGTTCCGCGACGCCGTGGCCCCGCTGGACGCGCTCGTCCGAGCCCGGCCCGAGGAGGCCGCACGCTGGGCGAGGCAGGCGGAGAGCCGACTCGGATCGGCGGCCGCCCTCCGCCGATTCGAGCGGGCCTGGCACTTCGCGGACGCGCGGGCGGAATCCGCCGGCGAGTCCTACAGCCGGGCCGTCATCCACGAGCTCGGCTTCGTCCCGCCCACGGCGCTGCAGCATCGCCACCGGGATGCGAACGGACGCGAGGTGGCCCGCACGGACTTCTGGTGGGAGCGGGTGGGGGTGTACGGGGAATTCGACGGGCTGGGCAAGTACGACCTGTCGTTCTTCGACGGTGACGACACGGCCCGCCGCGCCAGCATCCGCCGGGAGAAGGAACGGGAGGTGGCCCTGCAGCTGGTCACCCGGGCGGGTGCGCATTGGACGTGGGGAGACCTCCTGCGGCCGGACCGGCTGGCGCGGATCCTCACCGCCGCGGGTGTCCCCCGCTCGGTCTGATCCACGGCCGTCCCACGGGCCCTGTCTCGACTCGGCGAGCCCGGGCGGTCGACCTCCGCTCTGCGACATCGCAGCCGTGCTGCACGGCGGTGATGTCGCTGGGCGGCTGCCGGCCGGTCAGCAGCCCGCCTCAGCCCACCTCAGCCCACCTCACCCGGCCAGGGCCGCCCGCTGCTCGGGGCTGATGCGCACGGGGCGGCCCGTCTGCCCGTCGACGAACACCATGACGGACGTCGCGGTGGCGCAGAGGGTGTCGTCGACGCCGTCGTGCAGGGCGTAGCCCACGTGCACCGAGGCGGCCTTCACGGCGTCCACGCTCACCACCACGCGCAGCGGCACGGGGCGGTAGGGCATCTGGGCCCGGTACTTCACGGTGTGCTCGGAGATGAACGTCCGCACACCGGGGGCCACCCCCTCGAGCAGGTCGATCGGCGGGGCCTGCCCGCCACCGGCGCCGGTGTTCGCGGGCACGCCGAAGGCCGCCACGCGGGCCTCCTCCAGCAGCTGCACCACGGCGATGTTGTTCACGTGGCCGTAGGCGTCCATGTCCGCCCAGCGCAGCGGGATGCGGACCTCGACGGAGCGCGAGGCGGTCATCGGGCGGCCTCCTCGTCCGTGGACCGACCGTCGCGCTGCGCCGCGGCGTCGAGGGTCGCCGGCGCCTCGTCGTCGCCGAGGATGTCCTCGCGCCAGGCCTCGGGCTGCACGTCCACGAACTCGACGGGCAGGATGCCCAGGTCCTCGAGCTGATTGGACAGCGTGGCCCCGTCCGGGCCGTAGCACCACGGGATGCCCGGGGTGGAACGGCGGGTGTCCTCCGCCCGACCGCCCGCGAGCAGCGCCTGCGAGGGGGTCAGCTGCCGGATGACGATCGCCTTGACCCGGTCGGGGTGGCGCTGCGCGAACTCGGCGTAGATCTCGGGGTCGTGCTGGCCGTCGTCGCCCACCAGGATCCACTGGATGTCCGGGAACTGCTCGGCGAGGCGCTCGAGCTGGACCCTCTTGTGCTCCTGACCGGAGCGGAACCAGCGGTCCTTCGTGGGCCCCCAGCTGGTCAGCAGCAGGGCGCCGAGCGGGTAGAGGTTGCGGCCCAGGAAGCGGGTGAGGGTCTGCGCCACGTTCCACGCGCCCGTGGACAGGTACAGCACGGGGGCCTTCGGCTCGAGCTCGGCGATCCGGCGCAGCAGCACGGCGATCCCCGGGGTGGGCGTGCGGGCGTGCTCGTCGATCACGAACGAGTTCCAGGCCGCCAGCAGGGGGCGGGGCAGCGAGGTGACCACCACGGTGTCGTCGATGTCCGAGACCAGGCCGATCCGCGCGCCCGGTTCGCAGATGTACAGGTCCATGACGGCGTGCTCCTCCTGGCCGCCGACGTGGAGGGTGGCGGTCTGCCAGCCGGGCTCCAGCTCGACGTCCAGCACGACGTCGACGACGCCCATCCGGTCCGTGCGCACCGTGGTGCGCAGGTCCCCCACCTGCACCTCGACCTCGGCGTAGGCCATGGGCGGGGCCACGAAGTTGCGCCAGCCGCGCACGCCGTCCGCCACCACCTTCGACAGCCGACGGCCGTTCATGAACTCCTCGTCGGAGGCGATCACCACACGGGAGAGGATCCGCACCCAGCTGGTGCTGCCGTAGCCCGTGAACGCCATGACCGTCGGCACGTGGCCGGCGCGCAGCGCGCGGGCGCGGTGCCAGCGGTTCCACCCCTCCTGCAGGTGCGTGGCGACGTTCTCCACGGGGGTGGGGTCACCGGGAGGGGCCAGGCGGCCGCGCCGGGGCGCGGGCGTGGGGGCGTCGGAGGCTGCGGGCATGCGCCCAGTATTCCGCACCGCGCGCGCTCTCAGCGGATCTCGGGGACCAGCGCGGCCAGGCGGTCCAGCATGCGGCCGACCTTGCCGTTCTCGATCGCGGCGGCCACGTGCCCGTCCGCGAACCGCTCGCCGCGCACCAGGTAGGTGAACAGCGTGCCGAGGTCGGCCAGGGACGCCTCGGCGATGCCGGCCTCGCTCACCCGGTCCACGTTCCGCAGGTAGTCGACGTCGATGCCCGCCAGCTCCTGCGCGGCCACGAGGCCGGGGAACACGCGGTCGTCGTAGTCCGGGTAGACGCCGCCGAGGGTGCCGGGCGCGGGGGCGCCGTAGGAGGCGATCGGCCGGGCCTCGGTGCCGTAGCCGGCGGCGAGCAGCTCGCGCAGCGCACGCACGGCGGCCACGCGCTGGGGCGTGGGGGTCTGCGGGCCGGTGAGGGTGGCGTCGTCGTCGGGGGTCGGGAGGGGGTGCTCGGTCATGGCGGCTCCTCTGGTCGGGGGGTCGGCCCCATTGTCTCGCGTGTGGTCCGGCGTGTCCGGACCCCCGCCTAGGCTCGGGGCATGAGCCCCGCCCTGCCCTGCCCCGCCGAGCTCCGCGCGATCGCCCTCGACGCCGCCCGCGCGGTCGTCGGCGACCTCGCCGCCGCCTTCCGCTCCCCCGCCGCGACCGGGCCCGAGGCCAAGACCACGCACCACGACCTCGTCACCGTCCACGACCGACGCACCGAGGCCCGGCTCGTCGCCGCGCTCACGACGGCGGTCCCCGGCTCCGGCGTGCTCGGCGAGGAGCTGGGGGCGCAGGCCGGCACCGGCGAGGCCGCCCGACTGACCTGGATCGTCGACCCCATCGACGGCACCTCCAACTTCGCGCACGGCTTCGCGATGTTCTCGGTGTCCCTGGCCGCCGAGGTCGACGGGGAGGTGGTGGCCGGCGTCGTGCTGGACCCCGTGGGCGGGCTGGCGTTCTCCGCCGACGGGGACGGCGCCTACCTCACCCGCGGCGACGGGCCGGAGCGCCCGCTGGCCGAGGTCGCCCGGCCGGCGCCGGCCGGTGGCGAGCGCGCCCAGAACCTCGTGACCTCCTATCCGGCGGGCGAGGCGCTCGCGCGCGAGGGCGACGAGGCGCTGCACCGGTTCGGGCGGCTCGTGACCGCCCACGCGACCGTGCGCCGCACCGTCTCCGGCGCCCTCGAGCTCGCCTTCACGGCGGCGGGCTGGGCCGACGCCGCGCTGTACGTGGACACCAAGCCCTGGGACGTCGCGGCGGGGCAGCTGATCCTGCGCCGCGCCGGGGGCAGGTGGCTCACGCCGGAGCCGACGGCACCGTCGTCGGGCCGGCTCGTCGACGACGGCCCGCGCGCCCACACGTGCCCGTTCGCGCTCGCCGTCGCCCCGGGCCGCGAGGCGCCGACGACGGCAGCGGTGCTGGGCGACATCGTCGCCTCGCGGGCGGCCGACCATGTCTAGAGTGGGTGTGAGCCCGATCTCAGCGCCGCGCCCGACAGCGCCCGTCCCGGCACGCCAGGAGGCCCCGATGACCCCGCAGCACCACGACACCGCCGATGCCCCGTCGATGCAGCGCCCCGATCCCGTCGCGGAGCCCGGGGACCACCTGATGTTCGAGCACCCGGACGGCGAGGCCGTCCTGGTGCTGGACGAGGACCAGGTCTGGCGACTGCTGCGCCGCGTGCGCCACGCGCGCCTCGGGCTGGCCGTGGACGGGCGGCCGGACATCGTGCCGGTGAACGTGCGGGCCCACGACGGCGCCATCTACTTCCGCACCGCGCCCGGCTCGAAGCTCGCCGAGCTCACGGTGAACCCGCGCGTCGTGGTGCAGGCCGACGGGATCCTGGCCGACCAGGCCTGGTCCGTGCTCGTGCACGGGACCGCGCGCCGCCTGGACACGGAGGCGGAGATCGCGGAGGCCGAGTCCCTCGGCATCGAACCGTGGGTGCCGACGCTCAAGGACTTCTACGTCCGCGTGGACGTCCAGCGCGTGTCCGGCCGCCACTTCGTGTTCGGCCCGCACCCCGAGCGCAACGAGTCCCAGACCGACTGAGCCGGTGACCGGGCCGAGAAGGCTCAGGGGCGCGCCGGGGGCTGCCCGCCGCCGGGCCCGCCCATCCCGCCCTGCTCCTGCTCGGTGGTGGTGTCGATCGGGACGTCGATGGTGATGGCGAAGCCCTTCTCCACGGAGCCCGTGATCTGCGGCAGCTGCGTCTCGTAGCCGTCCGAGAAGACGTTGTCCGTCTCGAGGCTGACGTCGGCCAAGTTCTCCGTGGACCCGTCGTAGGCCGAGGTGGCGTAGACCTGCGCGGACTGCTCCTCGGGCATGGCGATCTGGGAGGTGAGGACGTTGTTCGTCGCGTCCGTGATGGACGCCTTGTCCGGGAACACCTCGAAGTGCAGGTGGGGCCACCGGCCGGCGTAGCAGCCGGGCCACACCGTGGTGAAGGTGACCGTGCCGTCGTCGCCCACCACCTGGACGCCGCGCAGGTAGGTCTCCTCCGTGATGCCGTCCGAGTACATCGAGTAGCGGCCCTGCGCGTCGGCGTGCCAGAGGTACACGGCGGCGCCGGTCATGGCGGCGTCGCCGTTGGCCATGTCGATCACGTTCATCGTCACCGTCAGCGGGACGCCCTCGGCGACGGTGCCCGTGTCGATGCTCGTGGTCAGGTCGGAGCGCTCGATGCCGGACGCATCGAGCACGTCCGGGCCGTTGGAGCCGTCGCCCGGGTACGGGCCTGCGGTCTCAGTGACCATCTCGGTCAGGGTGGCGGACGGCGAGGCGCTCGCCGCCGACGAGGAGGAGGCCGCGGGCGACGAGGAGCCGGCGCTCGCAGACGTCGAGTTGGAGGAGGACGAGGCGCCCTCCTGGACGCCGCACGCGGCGAGGACGAGGGCCCCCGCTCCCGCGCCGAAGATGCCGAGCGCGTTGCGGCGGGAGACGAGCGTGCCGACGTCGAAGGCGGCGCCCTGGTCCTCGACGTCCTCGGCCGGGCGGTGGAAGGCCCGGCCCTCGAAGGTGGGCGTGACGGCGGGGGCCTCGCCTCCCTCGGTGACCTGGGGGAAGGGACGGCGGGAGCGGGTCGGGAGCCAGGGGGCCATGGAGTTCCTCTCGTGGGGCGCCCGCCGGGTGGCGGGCCGCGTCGAGAGGCCAGCATGGCAACGAATACCGGACGTTTCCGTGAGATCGGCGGGATGGCTCCAGGACGTCTTCTGGGAGGTTTCTGGCACGGGTAGGACCCCCGGCCCTCCCCAGCGCCTCGGGCGACGCGTCAACCTACCCGCCAGCCCAGTTTCATTGCTGCGACATATGCGCTATAAAGGTGGCGCACAACCTCACGGCCGAGTCAGCGGCTCCGGCGCCGGGCCGACCTCCGGCTCGTCGAAGGAGAACAGCAGGATGACGACGCAGCAGTTCGACCCGGCCCACGCGCCGGGGGCCACGAGTCACGCGGAGTCCGAGGACCGCGCGCTCTACCCGGTGGAGCCGCCACCGGCACCCCGGACCCTCGTCGACATTCTGAAGGCGACGGCGGCGGCCCACCCCGACGCCGTCGCCTTGGAGGGCCATGGCCCCGGCGGGTCGGAGGCGCTGAACTACACGCAGCTGCTGGCGCGCGCGGAGCAGGTCGCCGCACGGCTGCGTGAGGCGGGGATCGGCCCCGGCGACCGGGTCGGCCTCCGCGTGCCCTCGGGCACCACGGACCTGTACGTGGCCCTGGTGGCGATCCTGCTGTCCGGTGCGGCCTACGTGCCCGTCGACTGGGACGACCCCGCCTCCCGCGCCGAGACGGTGTTCGGCGAGGCCGCCGTCGCGTGCGTCATGGGCGAGGGCATGGCGATCACCCCCGTGGACGGCGTCGCCCCGCTGCGCCGGACGGGCGCGCCGGGCCTCGAGGACGACGCCTGGATCATCTTCACCTCCGGCACCACGGGGCTGCCGAAGGGGGTGGCCATCACCCATCGCAACGCGGCAGCGCTCGTCGACGCCGAGGCGCGGATGTACCTCCAGGACGACCCGCTCGGCCCGGGCGACCGCGTGATGGCCGGCCTCGCCGTCAGCTTCGATGCCTCGTGTGAGGAGATGTGGCTCGCCTGGCGGCACGGCGCGGCCCTGATCGCGGCACCGCGCGAGGTCGTCCGGTCGGGTCCGGACCTCGGCGCGTGGATCGCACAGAAGCGGCTCACCGCCATCTCCACCGTCCCGACGCTCGCAGCCCTCTGGCCGGACGACTCGCTGACCGGCATCCGCCTGCTCATCTTCGGCGGCGAGGCGTGCCCGCCCGAGCTCGTGGCGCGCCTGGCGACGGAGGACCGCGAGCTCTGGAACACCTACGGCCCCACCGAAGCCACCGTGATCGCCTCCGGCGCGATCCTGCGCCCCGGCCAGGAGGTCCGGATCGGCCTGCCCGTGCCGGGCTGGAAACTGGCCGTCGTGGACCCGGAGGGCAGGCCGGTGCGCTGGGGCGAGGCGGGTGAACTCGTGATTGGCGGGGTCGGACTGGGCCGCTACCTGGACCCGGAGAAGGACGCCGAGAAATACGCCCCGCTGGCGGCCCTGGGGTGGGACCGGTGCTACCGGACCGGGGACATGGTGGTCGCGGAACCCGAGGGCCTGGTGTTCGCCGGCCGCATCGACGACCAGGTGAAGATCAGCGGCAAGCGCATCGAGCTCGGGGAGGTGGACGCCCACCTGACCGCCATGCCCGGAGTCCGGGCCGGGGCCGCCGCGGTGCAGCTCACGGATTCCGGGACCGCGGTGCTCGTGGGCTACCTGATGCCCGAGAAGGGCGTCGAGCTGGACCTGCCCCGCATCCGCGAGCTCATGGGCGAGCGGTTGCCCGGCGGCGTGGTCCCCACCCTCGCCGTCCTGGACGAGCTGCCGCTGAAGTCCTCCGGCAAGGTCGACCGCACGGCGCTGCCGTGGCCGCTGCCGTTCGACGCCGGCGAGGCCCCGCCGCTGCCCGAGGACCTGCGCTGGCTCGGAGAGCGGTGGACCGCCGTGCTCGGCCCGGCTCCCTTCACGCCCGAGTCCGACTTCTTCGCCCTCGGCGGCAGCTCCGTGGCCGTGGCCCACCTCGTCACCGCACTGCGCGAGCACCACCCGCAGCTCGAGTTCCCGCAGGTGTACGCCAACCCCACCCTGGCCGGGATGGCGGACCTCCTGGCCGGCATGGCAGACTCCGGGCCCCGTGTCGAACGGCGACAGCCCGCCGCGATGCCACGCTTCACCGGCCCCGCGCAGATCGCCTGGGTGACGGCCCTGACCGGGGTCGCCGGTCTGCGCTACGTGGCCGGAGCCACCGTGGCGATCTGGGCGCTGGGCCAGTTCTTCGGGGCCGGCTGGGTGGTCACGCCGCCGGTGCTGCCCACGCTGATCGCCTGGGCCGTGCTGTTCTCCGTCCCCGGGCGGCTCTACGGCACCGCGCTCGTGGTGCGAGCGCTGAACGCCGGGCTGCGGCCGGGCCGCTACCGCCGCGGCGGCCTCACCCACCTGCGGGTGTGGGCCGCGGACCGGGCGATCGCCACGGCCCGGCTGGAATACCTGCTCGGGGGGCCGGCCGCCTCGCACGTCCACCGCGTGCTCGGCACTCGGGTCGGCAGCGGCGCCCACCTGGATCACACGCCCTCGGCCACCGGCCTGGTCCGGATCGGCCACGGCGTCAGCGTGGGCGCCGAGGCGGACCTGCACGGCCACTGGGTCGAGGCCGACACGTTCATCCTGGGTGAGATCGTGGTCGGCGACCACGCCCGCATCGGTGCGCGCAGCATCGTGCTGCCCGGTGTGCGTGTGGGCGCCTGGGCGGAGATCCAGGCCGGTTCCCGGGTGGCGTCCTCGGTCCCGGCCCACGAGTACTGGGGCGGCTCCCCGCTGCGCCGGCTGGGCGAGGCCGGCGTCACGTGGCCGTCGGAGGACCCGCGGGCGGCCCGGGGCGTCCGCGCCTGGCCGGTGGCCCTGGCCGCGGCGGGCCAGATGCTCACGCTGGCCGTCCTCGCCCTGCTGCCCTGGGTGGTGCTGGTGCTGAGCCCGCTGCGCGGGGCGACCGACTTCCGGGACATCCTCCCCGTGATGGCGCTGTGGGTCCCGGTGGTGGTGGTCCTGGCCGTGCCCACCTGGTTCCTGCTGGTCTCGGCCTTCGTCCGGCTGCTCGCCCCCCTCGTCAAGCCGGGCTTCTATCCCGTGCACTCGCTCCAGGCGTGGGCGGCGTGGAGCATCCAGAACGTCATGCGCCGCACCCTGATCGGCACCTATCCCGTCTACGCCTCCTCGGCCACCCCCTGGCTCATGCGGCTGATGGGCGCGCGGATCGGCAGGAACGTGGAGATCTCCACGGTGGAGACGATCCCCCACCTGACGGTCGTGGAGGACGGGGCCTTCCTGGCCGACCACTCCATGGCCGCCGTGCCCCGCGTCGGACGCGGATGGGTCCACATCGGCTCCACGGTGATCGGTCGCGGCTCCTTCGTCGGCAACTCGGCGATCGTCGGGCCGGACCGCGATCTGCCGGACGACGCCCTGGTGGCGGTCCTGGGCGTCTCCCCCCACCGGCCCGCACCGGGCACGTCCTGGCTGGGCCGCAGCCCCACGGCCATCCCCCGCGTGAAGGTGGCGGCCGACGCCGCGGCCACCTTCGCACCGCCCCGGCGCCTCAAGGCCGCCCGCTGGGCGGTGGAGCTGTGCCGGTTCGTGCCCGCCTTCATCGTGGGCTGGCTGGACATCGCCGTGGTCTACTTCCTCGCCACCGTGTACATGGGCGCCTCGGGCCAGGGCTCGGACCCGCTGCGCGGCGTCGTCGTCGCCACCGTGGCGTCCCTGCCGGCGGCGGTGGCCGCCGCGCTCATCGCCTCGGCGATGCCGGTGCTGTTCAAGTGGGCGCTGGTGGGCGAGTTCGTGCCCCAGGACCGCCCCCTGTTCTCCTCGTTCGTCTGGCGCAACGAGCTGATGGACGCCTTCGTCGAGGTGCTGGCGGTCCCCTCACTGATCCGCATCGGCCTGGGCTCCCCCGTGCTGACCATGTGGGCGCGGTGGATGGGCGTGGAGATCGGCCGGAACGCGTGGGTGGAGTCCTGGTGGCTGCCGGAGACGGACCTGGTCTCGATCGCGGACAACGCGACGGTGAACCGCGGGACCGTGCTGCAGACCCACCTGTTCCACGACCGGGTGATGACGATGCAGCCGGTCCGGCTGGACGAGGGCGCGACCCTCGGCCCCAACTCCTTCATGCTCCCGGGCTCCAGCCTGGGCCCGTGTGCCACCGTGCGGCCGGGCTCGCTCGTGCTGCGGGAGGACGCGGTCCCCGGGCACTCGGACTGGTCCGGCAACCCGATCCGGGCGGTGCAGGACGCCCCCGCTGCCGCGGCCACCGGTGACACCGCGACCCGCGCCCGGGCCCGCGCCGATCACCCGGACGCGGACGAGCGACCGCAGACCGGGCCGGTCCCGGTCGTCGCCACGAGCACCCCCGCACGAGAGGAGCCGACGTCGTGACACCGAAGCATCGTCAGGACCCGTTGGCCGAGCCGCCCGAGGGCGACTTCACCGAGGCACGGCCCGCCCCCGGACGGCGTCCGGCGCGCACCCCGTGGACGGACATCTCCCGCCGACGCGCGGACGCGGCCCCGGATGCGGCGACGCCCCCGCCGCCACCGCCCCCACCCGGCAGGGTCGGCCATCGGGGTGCCCCGCCGGTCAGCTGGCGGACCCAGGCGCTGCGCTCGGCCCGGCGCCTGCACGGCCTGGACCTGGCCCGGTTCCTCGCCCTCGCCGGGATGATGGCCGTGCACGTGTGGGCGGACGCCATCGACGACCGCGGCCTCGGCGGATTCATCGGCACGGTGGTAGCCGGCAACGCGGCCGCGGTCTTCGCTTTCCTGGCCGGCATCACCCTGATCTTCCTCTCCGGGGGGAGCCGCGGCGCCCGGGGACGGGACCTGCAGCGGGCGCGCGTCGGGATCGCCGTCCGCGCCGTCATGCTGCTCGTGATCGGCCTCGGGCTGAACCTGATCGACTTCCCGGCGTACGACATCCTCCCCTACTACGCGATGCTGTTCCTGCTGGCGATCCCGCTGCTGGGGCTCGGTCCCGCGGCGCTGGCGCTGTGCGCGGTGGCCGCCCTGCTGACCGGGCCGGTGCTGCGCATGGTGCTGGTCTCCACCGGCACACCGGTGCCGGACTTCGACCCCACCCTCATCTCCCTCTTCACCCGGCCCGGCCCGACCCTCGTCCAGCTCTTCGTGACCGGCACCTACCCGGCGATCACCTGGATGGCGTATGTGTGCGCCGGCATGGCGGCGGCTCGCCTCAACCTCTTCGACCGCCAACGTCAGGCCTTCGTGGCGGTCGGCGGGCTCGCCGCCGCCGGGGTGTCCGCGGGCCTGAGCTGGGCCGCCCTGCACGTCTGGGACGGCCGCGAGCGCATCGCCGAGGTGACCGGCATCCGGCCCGACCTCGTGGAGCTGCGGGCCTCCCGCGGCCTCAGCGCGGAGATGCTCTCGACCACCCCGTGGTGGCTGGCCGCCCGGGGACCCCACCTGGACACGCCGCTGTCCACCCTGCACGCCGTGGGCATGGCCGCGGCGGTGGTCGGCTTCGTCCTGGTGCTGACGTCGGGCCTGATGCGCCCCGACGGCTCCCTGCCCGCCTGGACGGAGCCCCTGCGCGCGGCCGGGTCGATGTCCCTGACGGTGTACGTCTCGCACCTGCTGCTCCTCACCGTGCCCGGGTGGGAGGAGTGGCGGGGGTGGTTCTTCGTGGGTCAGCTGGTGCTGTTGGTGTCCTTCGCGACCCTGTGGCGGCGGGTGTCCGCCCAGGGTCCGCTGGAGACCGTCGTCTCCCGCGTCCCCAAGGCGGTGGCCCGGGCCCTCGTCCCCGGCCGGGCCACCCGGGCGGGGCAGGACTACGAGCCGCTCGAGGCCACCGACCCCCGCTGAGCCGCGCCGGGCCGCCTCAGACCTCCGGGGCCTCCCCCAGGTGGCTCGGCGCCCACATCGCCAGGCGGGTCTGCACCACGACGACGTTCGGCCCGTCCGCCTGGAACGCGCGCTCGAGCGCGCCGCGCACGTCCTCCACTCCCACCGTCTCGGCGGGCACGCCGAAGGAGGCGGCGAGGGCCTGGAAGTCCGGCCGGTCGAGCTCGGTGGCCGTGGCCTTGCCGAACGCGTCCTCCATGTACTCGCGCAGGATGCCGTACCCGCCGTCGTCGATGATCAGCCACGTCACCGCCGCGCCGTGCTGCCTGGCGGCCGCGAGCTCGGCGATGGAGTACATCGCCGAGCCGTCGCCGGCGACGGCGAGCACGCGCCCGTCGATCCCCGTGCGACCCCGGTGGGCCAGGCCCACCGCGCCGCCGAACGCGGCCGGGAACCCGTAACCGAGCCCCCCGGCGCCCTGCGCCGAGTGGAACTCGCCGTCCTGCGCGTCCCAGCAGTTCCACGCCCAGTAGGCGGCGATGGTCATGTCCCAGTACGTCTGCATGGTCGACGGGACGGCGGCGCGGATGCCCGCCAGGAGCCGGCGCTCCACGCCGAGGTCCTGGGCGTCGAGGCGGGCGCCGATCCGCGCGTTGACGTCGGCGACCACCTCGGCCGGGGTGCGGCCGTGCCAGACGGCGGCGTCCCGCGCCACCGAGCCCGACTCGCGCAGCGCCGCGGCGAGGGCCTCGAGCGCCTGGCCGGCGTCGGCGCGCACACCCAGCGTGGGGTGGTTGGTCTCCAGCACGCGCGGCTCCGCGTCCACCTGGATGAGGCGGCCGCGCGGCTCGAGCGTGAAGTAGTTGGAGGTGACCTCGCCGAGCGAGGAGCCCACCACGAGCAGCACCTCCGCGTCCTCGAGCAGGTCCGTGACGAGGCGGTCCTCCACCCAGCCGCCGAGGCTGAGCGGGTGCCCCCACGGGAAGGCGGTGTTGCCGCCCGGCGAGCAGACCACGGGTGCCTGGAGCAGCTCCGCGACCTCCCGCAGGCTCTCCATCGCCGCCCGGCCGGAGCGGCGCACACCGCCGCCGGCCACGATCGCCACCCGCCCGGCCCCGCGCAGCCAGCGCACGGACTCGGCCACGAGCTCGGCGCGCGGCGGGTGGTCGTAGGGCACGGCCAGGGCGTCCTCGACCGGGGGCACCATGACCTCGCCGAGCAGCACGTCCTGCGGGATCTCGACCCACACCGGCCCCTGCGGCACGGTGACGGCCTCGGCCCACGCGTCCTGGATGGCGGACGGGATGCCCGAGGCGTGGTGGACCGTGAACTGGGCCTTGGTGACGTTGCGGGCCGAGGCCTTCTGGTCGTCCAGCTGGTGCAGCATGCCCTTGCGCCGGGCGCCGAGCCCGGACAGCGGGATCTGCGAGGCGATCACGAGCATCGGCACACCCGTGGCGTACGCCTCCTGCAGGCCGGCCAGCGAGGTGAGCGCGCCCGGGCCGGTGGACAGGAACAGCACGCCGACCTCGCCGGTGGCCCGGGCGTACCCGTCCGCGGCGAAGGCGGCGTTGTTCTCCACGCGGTTCGAGACGAACTCCAGCGGGGAGCGGGACAGGGCGTCGAAGAGGCCCAGGGCGTGCTGGCCCGGGATGCCGAAGACCGTCCGTGCACCCAGGGCGTGGAGCGTCTCGACGGCGAGGTCGCCGCCGTTGCGCCGAGGAGCCGTCGTCGTCTGCTCGCCCGTCATCGGCCCGGCTCCTCACCGGCGGCCGCGCGGGTGGCGCGGCGGTCGGCCATCAGGGAGATGAGGTCGTACGCCACGTGGGAGGCGGCGACGCCGGTCAGCTCGGCGTGGTCGTAGGCCGGGGCCACCTCCACCAGGTCCGCGCCCACGATGTCGAGCCCGCGCAGGCCACGCAGGATCTCGAGCAGCTCGCGGCTCGTGATGCCGCCGGCCTCGGGGGTCCCGGTGCCCGGCGCGTGCGCGGGGTCGAGGACGTCGATGTCCACTGAGATGTAGAGCGGCCGGCCACCGATGCGCTGGCGCAGCTGGTCCACGATCTCGTCCACGCCCTGACGGAACACGTCCGAGGAGGTGACGATGCCGAAGCCCATGCGGTGGTCGTCGTCCAGGTCCTTCTTGCCGTAGAGCGGACCGCGGGTGCCCACATGCGAGATGGCCTCGGTGTCCAGGATCCCCTCCTCCACGGCGCGGCGGAACGGCGTGCCGTGGGTGTACTCGGCGCCGAAGTAGGTGTCCCACGTGTCCAGGTGGGCGTCGAAGTGCAGCAGGGCCACGGGCTCACCCGCCCGGGCGGAGGCGGCGCGCAGCAGCGGCAGCGCGATGGTGTGGTCGCCGCCGATGGCCATGAGCGAGGAGCCGTCCTCGGTGAGGTCCATCGCGTCCTGCTGGATCGTCTCGATGGCCTCGCCGATGTGGAACGGGTTCACCGCCATGTCCCCGGCGTCCACCACCTGGGCCTGCGCGAAGGGCGAGGTGTCCGTGGCGGGGTTGTACGGGCGCAGCAGCCGCGAGGACTGCCGCACGTGGCCGGACCCGAAGCGTGCACCGGGGCGGTAGGAGACGCCGGCGTCGAACGGGACGCCGACCACCTTGATCTCCGGGGCGACGCCGGCCGCGGCCGCCTCGTCCAGACGCGGCAGCAGCGCGTAGGTGGGGGCGCCGCCGTAGCGGGGCACGAGGGCGGAGTTCACGGGGCCGAGGCGGCCATTGTCCTCGACGCGGGGGATCTCGAGCATCTGGTATGTCCTCTCTGAGCGGTTCGGTCTGGTCGGTCTGGTCTGTCCGATGCGGGCGTGTCGCACGGTTCACGCGTGGCCCACGAGGGTCCACAGCACGACGGCGGGGCGGTCGTCCGGATTGGCCCACGAGTGAGGCTCGCGGCCGGGGAAGGTGACGGTGTCCCCCTCCTCCAACAGGTGCACGGCCTCGGTGGTCCGCAGTTCGAGGCGGCCGGTGACCACGTGCACCGCCTCCACGCGGCAGTCCACGGTGTACAGCTCCGCCTCCCCGCGGCCGTGCGGCCCGATGTCGGCGCGCAGGATCTGCAGGTCGCGACGACCGCGCGGGGTGATGAGGCGCTCGCGGATGCCCTCGCCGCCGAGGCTGACCGCGGGGGCATCGTCGAGGCGCACGACCGTCACCTCGGGCGCGTCCAGGACGTCGCCCGGGCTCGCGCCGAGCACCTGGCACAGGGTCACGAGCGTGCTCACGGACGGGCTCGTCAGGTCCCGCTCGAGGCGGGAGAGGAAGCCCTTGCTGACGCCGGCCGCCTCGGCCAGCTGGGCCACAGTGAGCCGGCGCGCCTCGCGCAGCGCGCGCAGCCGGCGGCCGATCAGCGCCTGGCCCGGCGCGGTCTCGAGCGGGAGGGCCTTCATCGCGCTCCTCCCGACGGCGGCCAGGAGACATCGCCGATGTCATGCTGGACGGCATGTTGTCTGATAAGCAACATGTGTTTACCGTAGACCCGGATCGTGTGATCGGCAACATGCCGATCTCTCCTGCCCCGCCCGCGGCGCCCCCGCATCCCGGCGCCCTGGATCCTCTCGCCCCAAGGACCACCCGTGACCCTCAACCTGACCATCGTCGCCCTCTACCTGGTCGGCATGCTCGCCTTCGGCTGGTGGGGCAAGACCCGCGCCGCCAGCTCGGAGGACTACCTCGTGGCGGGCCGCCGCCTCGGGCCGATGCTGTTCACCGGCACCATGGCCGCCGTCGTGCTGGGCGGCGCCGCCACCGTGGGCGGCGTCGGCCTGGGGTACGAGTTCGGGCTCTCCGGCGCGTGGCTCGTGGCCGCCATCGGCGTCGGCGTGCTCATCCTGTCGGTGGCGTTCGCCCCGATCCTGGCCCGCCTGAAGATCTACACCGTCTCGCAGATGCTCCGCCTGCGGTACGGCCGCGGCGGGGCCTCCCACGCCTCCTCCTTCGTGATGCTCGCCTACACGCTCATGCTCGCCGCCGCCTCCACGGGCGCCTACGCGTCGATCTTCGTGGTGCTCTTCGGCTGGGACCGCTGGCTGTCCGTCCTGGTGGGCGGTGGCATCGTGCTGGCCTACTCCGTGCTCGGCGGCATGTGGTCCATCACCCTGGCCGACATGGCCCAGTTCCTCATCATGACCATCGGCCTGTTCGCCCTCATGCTCCCCCTCTCCCTGGCCAACGCCGGCGGCTGGAGCGCCATGCAGGAGCGCCTGGGCGCCGAGTTCTTCAGCTGGGACGGGATCGGCGTGCAGTCGATCGTCACCTACTTCGTGATCTACACCCTCGGCCTGCTGATCGGCCAGGACGTCTGGCAGCGCGTGTTCACGGCCCGCTCCCCGCGCGTGGCCCAGATCGGCGGTGCCACCGCGGGGCTGTACTGCGTCGTGTACGGCGTCGCCGGCGCCGTGATCGGCATGGCGGCGCGCACGGTGACCGCGGACATCGCCGCCACGGACGACGTGTTCGCGTGGGTCGCCCAGAACCTGCTGCCCGTCGGCGTCGGCGGCGTGGCCCTGGCGGCCGCCGTCGCGGCCATGATGTCCACCGCCTCGGGGGCGATCATCGCGGCCTCGACCGTGATGCGCACGGACATCCTCCCCCTGCTCCGCGGCGAGGCCACCGCCGCCGAGGACGGCGCCACCGCCGAGGACGAGGCTCCGGAGACCGCGGCGGAGCTCGCCTCGAACCGCGGCTGGGTGCTGCTGCTCGGCGCCGTCGTGCTGGGGCTGGCGATCGTCGTCCCGGACGTGGTGGCGGCCCTGACCATCGCGTACGACATCCTCGTGGGCGGCCTGTTCGTCGCGATCGTCGGCGGCCTCGTGTGGAAGCGCGGCACCGGCACGGCGGCCCTGTGGTCCATGGTGGTCGGGACGGTGGGCACCCTCGGCACCATGAGCTGGCTCGAGCTGAACGCGGCCGAGCCCTTCGAGGGCGTCTTCGCGAACGAGCCGATCTACGTCGGCCTGGCCGCCTCCGCCGTCGTGTACGTGCTCCTCAGCCTGATGACCCGGCCCACCGACCCCGCGGTCCTCGAGGCCTGGCGGGTGCGCTCCCGCCACGGCGTCGACCCCGCGGTCCGAGCGCAGGTCTGACCGACGCTCCCGGGGCCCGTGATCCTCCGGCGCCCCATGATGGCCGAGGCCACGTGGTGCGGCGGCGGGTGGCGGCGGGCGACCCTTCCCCCGGGCTCCCCCCGGCCCCTAATGTCTCGATACAGCCCGGGACCGGGACTCCCCCTCGGGTACGCCCCGTCTCCCGCCCCGTCGGGGCCTCGCTGGAGACAGAAAGGCAGCAGTTCCCATGACCACCAAGAACCGCGCCGTGGCATTCCACGGCATCAAGGACGTGCGCGTCGACGAGCTCGACTTCCCCAAGCTGGAGATGCCCGACGGCTCCGCCGCCCCGCACGGCGTCATCCTCAAGATCGTCGCGACCAACATCTGCGGCAGCGACCTGCACATCTACCGCGGGTCCTTCCCCGCGCCCGAGGGCATGGTGCTGGGTCACGAGATGACCGGCCAGGTGCTGGAGGTCGGCAGCGACGTCCAGTTCCTGCAGGAGGGCGACCTCGTCTCCGTGCCGTTCAACGTGGCCTGCGGCCGCTGCCGCAACTGTCGCGCCGGCCGGACCGAGATCTGTGAGACCGCCAACCCGGAGCAGGCGTGCGCCGCCTACGGCTTCAATCTGGGCGGCTTCCAGGGCGGACAGGCCGAGTACCTGTTCGTGCCGTACGCCGACTTCCAGCTGCTGCGCTTCCCGGACCAGGAGCAGGCGATGGAGAAGATCCTGGATCTGGCCGTGCTCTCGGACATCCTCCCGACGGCGTTCCACGGCCTCGTGGAGGCCGGTGCCAAGCCCGGCTCCACCGTCTACATCGCCGGTGCCGGCCCCGTGGGCCGGTGCGCCGCGGCCGCCGCTCGGCTGCTGGGCGCCTCGTGCATCATCGTGGGCGACCAGGACGCCTCGCGGCTGGAGCTGGTGCGCAAGCACGGCTGCGAGACCATCGACCTCTCCGCCACGGAGAACCTGCAGGACGCCGTGAACGACATCCTCGGCGAGCCGATGGTGGACTGCGCGGTGGACTGCGTCGGCTCCGAGGCCCACGGCCTGGGCTCCGCGTCCGATGAGATGCAGCCGATCGCCGCCGTGAACCAGGTCCTGGACATCACCCGTCCGGGCGGCGCCACGGGCATCATCGGCATCTACGGGCCGGACCCGCTCGCGGAGACGAAGGCCGAGCAGGAGGGCACCTTCCCGGTGGACTTCGGTAAGGCCTGGATCAAGTCGCCCCACATCATCGGCGGCCAGGCGCCCGTCATGCGGTACAACCGCCAGCTGATGATGTCGATCCTGTGGGACCGGATGCCGTACCTGACGGAGATGGTCAACCCGCGCGTGATCAGCCTGGACGAGGCGCCCCAGGCCTATGCGGAGTTCGACCAGGGCTCCCTGGAGAAGTTCGTCATCGACCCCCACGGCATGATCGCCCGCTGAGCGGTCCGCCTCCGGGGGCACGACGGCGCCCCTCACCTGCCCGCGCAGGTGAGGGGCGCCGTCGTCGTCCGCGGATCAGGCCGCGTGCAGCAGCGTGGCGGTGATCCCGAGGGCCGCCAGGCCCACCACCAGCGCGACCATGCAGGCCACCGACGCCAGCGCTGGCCGGGCCTGCTCCCGCGCGATCCCGTCCGCGTGCGCCACGTAGCGCCGGCGCTGCGTGGCCAGCACCGCCGCCCCGCCGACGGCCGCCACCACCGCAGGCCCGAACGCCCAGGCGCCGACGGTCGGCCACCACCTCAGGAACGTGAGGCTGAGGACGCCCAGCGCCAGGACCGTGCGGCCCCAGCTCATCACGGTGCGCTCGGGCTGCAGCCCCGGGTCGTGATGCAGGCGCATCGCCTCAGCCCTGCGGCAGGACGACGGCGGCCAGCAGCACCACGACGGCCAGCACGACGCCTCCCGCGAGGACCGGGACGATCAGCGGCAGCGGCAGCGGACGGCCGCGGCGCATCGCGCGCTCCACCCGGAGCCAGCGCGCGCCCGCGCCCAGGGCGAGCAGCGCCGCCAGGACGAGCAGCACCGTGCTCAGCACCACCCGGACCGGCG
Source organism: Micrococcus sp. 140720015-1 (assembly GCF_053627595.1). Classification (NCBI taxonomy): domain Bacteria; kingdom Bacillati; phylum Actinomycetota; class Actinomycetes; order Micrococcales; family Micrococcaceae; genus Micrococcus; species Micrococcus sp. 140720015-1. The sequence goes on along the minus strand of NZ_JBSEYC010000005.1, from coordinate 42,157 downwards.
GCGCGAAGAGGGCGCCGGTGAACGCCTCCACCGCGACCCCGCCGGCCAGCAGCGCCAGCGCCGTCCGGACCCAGGCCAGGAACGTGCGCTCGTTGGCGAGCGTGAACCGCGGGTCCGGCTCCTCCCCGCCCGCCAGGAGGCGGCGCTGCCAGGCCGGCCGGCCGCCGTCGTGGGCGGCGGTCTCGGGGCCGTCGGGGGTCTCTGCTGCGTCCATGCGGCCATGGTAGCGACGGCGTAGACTGGCCGGTCGGGCGCGCCCGGCCGCGACGGCGCCGCCCGTCCCCGCCCGCCCATCCGATGGAGCCCCATGAGCCCCGCCCACACCGCCACGCCCGCGGCACGCCCCGAGCCGACCCGCGAACAGGTCCGACGCTGGCGCCGCTACCTCGCCGACGAGATCGCCGAGGGCCAGATCTACCGCGACATCGCCGCTCGCAAGGACGGCGTGGAGCGCGACATCCTGCTCGGCCTCGCCGAGGCCGAGCGCCGCCACGAACAGCACTGGCGGGCCCTCCTGGGCGAGCACGCCGAGAACCCGCCGCGCCCCTCCCTGCACCGCATCCTGCTGCGCTGGCTCGCGCGGATCTTCGGCTCCGTGTTCGTGCTGGCCCTGGCCCAGCGCGCCGAGTCGGACACTCCCTACGCGGAGGACCAGGACGCCCCCGAGGGCATGGTGGCGGATGAGGCCATCCACGAGGAGGTCGTGCGCGGCCTCGCCGCCCGGGGTCGCGAGCAGCTGGCCGGCAACTTCCGCGCCGCCGTCTTCGGCATGAACGACGGGCTGGTCTCCAACCTGGCGCTCGTGATGGGCATCGGCGCGACGGGCGTGGCGCCGTCCGTGGTGCTGTTCACCGGCGTGGCCGGCCTGCTGGCGGGCGCGCTGTCCATGGCGGCCGGCGAGTACGTCTCGGTGCGGTCCCAGCGGGAGCTGCTCGAGGCCTCCTCCCCCACCCAGATCACCCTCGAGGCGGCCCAGCACCTGGACCTGGACCACAACGAGCTCAAGCTCGTCTACCTGGCCCGCGGCATGACGCCCGAGGACGCCGAGCACCGCGCGCTCGAGCGCCTCGGCTATCTCACGTGCGACTGCAACCCGCAGTTCTCCGCCCGTCCCGACGGCTCCCAGGGGCCGGTGGACCACTCGGACTCCTTCGCGGAGATCGGCTCGGCGTGGAGCGCCTCCCTGTCCAGCTTCGCGTTCTTCGCCTCCGGCGCGCTCGTCCCGATCCTGCCGTACATCTTCGGCATGTCCGGGCTGTGGGCCCTGGGCCTGGCAGCGGCGATGGTGGGCGCGGCCCTGCTCTTCACCGGCGGTGTGGTCGGGCTGCTGTCCGGCTCCTCACCGCTGGCCCGGGGCCTGCGCCAGCTCGCGATCGGCTTCGGCGCCGCCGCCGTGACGTACGTGCTCGGCCTGCTCTTCGGCGCGAACGTGGGCTGACGCGGGGAGGGCGGACGTGAGGGAGGGAATGGGGTCCCCCTGCTCGCCTGCACCTCGGCCCCGACGCACTCCGGCTACGTGGGCCCGTGATTCCTTGGCCTGGGTGGGCCCGGGACTACGGGCGGCTGACCTGGTTGTGCGCCGCGCCGGTGGGCACCCACACGATCTGCACGACGGGCGTCGCAGGCCGGGCCCACTCCGCGAACCAGCCCTCTGGACTGTTCACCACCGACCGCCAGAAATGACCCGGCCTGATGCCCCTGCGGCCCACCCCGCGGCCCCTGCCTCTCTGGATGAGACGCACAGGCCGCGCTGCACCGGCCCTGGCTGGCAGATCGTCTCCAGATCCTCGTGGGTGTGGCATCTCGGCGCCCCCGGATCAGTTCGTCTCGGGTTCCACAGACTTCGTGTGATGGCCTGCACGGCAAACGTTCGATATGGTTGACGTGGCCTTACTGCCGATCTTCTCACCGTAGGGCACCTCCCCGCGGTACGCGGCAGCACCCAGCCTGGAGTATTCATGCACCACCCCACTCTCGCCCCGTCCCGCCGAGCCGTCGTCGCAGGTCTGGCATGGTCCACGCCCGTCGTGGCTGCGTCCCTGGCGGCACCCGCATTCGCCACGTCCCCCCGCTGTCTCGTCACGACCACCGCGACCTGGAACTCCGCCCGGTACGTGCGTTCGAGCTCCACGGAGGGCGTCTACACCTTCCCCGACCCGGACGGCACGGGCCCCCTGCAGGGCATGACGCTCACCGTCTCGACGTCGCTGGGATCGAACACCCGCACCGGCAATCAGGGCCCCAACGTCATCAACAACCCCACCCCCACCGTCAACGACAACCTGCGAGCCCTCGGGGGAGCCACCATCGGCGGGGCGACCAGCCCCCTCGCCCTGCATCAGTCGCCGATCTTCAACTCGAGGAAGACCGACAACACGCTCACCGACGCCAACAAGTCGGTTACCACGTTCACGTTCACCCGCCAGGTGACCAGCCTGTCGTTCACGATCACGGACATCGACTCCGCCTCCAACGATTTCTGGGATGCGGTCGCCGTGGTGAGCCCCACGGCCTACACCGCCACCAAGACGTCGCCCACCCAGGTGACGGGAGCCGGCACCGTCACCAACCCCTGGCAGGCCGCGAACAACAACCTGCCGGTCCCCGACACGTCGACCGCCGGCAACGTCCGGGTGACCTTCAGCGCGCCGCTCACCACGTTCGCGATCCACTACTGGAACCGGACGAACCTCTCCAGTTCTACCATCGACGGCGATCAGCGCATCTTCATCTCGGACCTGCAGCTCACCTACAACGCCTGCCCTGCCTGACCCGCCCCGCACAGCACACGGCCCCTGCCCCTCAGGACGAGGGACAGGGGCCGTGGTGCATCCGCCTGCCGGTGCGGAGCGCCGGATTCGGCGCCCCGCACCGCGGGATCAGGCCTGGGCCTGCAGGATCTCCCGCATCAGCTGGGCGGTCTCGGACGGGGTCTTGCCGACCTTCACGCCCGCGGCCTCGAGGGCCTCCTTCTTGGCCTGCGCGGTGCCGGCGGAGCCGGAGACGATGGCGCCGGCGTGGCCCATGGTCTTGCCCTCCGGGGCGGTGAAGCCGGCCACGTAGCCGACGACCGGCTTGGTGACGTGGGCCTTGATGAACTCGGCCGCACGCTCCTCGGCGTCGCCGCCGATCTCACCGATCATCACGATGGCCTGGGTGTCCGGGTCGGCCTCGAACGCCTCGAGGGCGTCGATGTGGGTGGTGCCGATGACCGGGTCGCCGCCGATGCCGATGGCGGTGGAGAAGCCGAAGTCACGCAGCTCGTACATCATCTGGTAGGTCAGGGTGCCCGACTTGGACACGAGGCCGATGGGGCCGGAGCCGGTGATGGTGGCCGGGGTGATGCCGGCCAGGGCCTCGCCCGGGGTGATGATGCCGGGGCAGTTCGGGCCGATGATGCGGGTCTTCGGCTTGCCGTCCTCGCCGGTCTTCGACTGCGACAGGGCGAAGAACTCGGCGGAGTCCTGCACCGGGATGCCCTCGGTGATGACCACGAGCAGCGGGATCTCGGCCTCGATGGCCTCGATGGCGGCGTCCTTGGCGAAGGCCGGCGGCACGAAGGCGACGGACACGTCCGCGCCGGTCTTCTCCATGGCCTCCGTGACGGAGCCGAAGACGGGCAGCTCGACGGCGTTGCCGTCCTTGTCCTCGTGGGACACGGTGGTGCCGGCCTTGCGGGCGTTCACGCCGCCCACGATGTTCGTGCCGGCCTTGAGCATGAGGCGGGTGTGCTTGGTGCCCTCACCGCCGGTGATGCCCTGGACGATGACCTTGGAGTCCTTGTTCAGGTAGATCGACATAGCTGTTTCCTCAGTCTTTCCGAACGGTCAGTTCGCGGAGTGGGCGAGCTCGGCGGCCTTGTCGGCGCCCTCGTCCATGGTGGCGGCCAGGGTGACGAGCGGGTGGTTCGCCTCCTGCAGGATGCGGCGGCCCTCCTCCACGGCGTTGCCGTCCAGGCGCACGACCAGCGGCTTGGTGGCGGTGTCGCCCAGGATCTCGAGGGCCTTGACGATGCCGTTCGCGACCTGGTCGCACGCGGTGATGCCGCCGAAGACGTTCACGAACACGGACTTGACCTGCTCGTCGCCCAGGATGACGTCGAGGCCGTTGGCCATGACCTCGGCGTTGGCGCCGCCGCCGATGTCCAGGAAGTTGGCCGGCTTCACGCCGCCGTGCTGCTCGCCGGCGTACGCGACGACGTCGAGGGTGGACATCACGAGGCCGGCGCCGTTGCCGATCACGCCGACCTGGCCGTCCAGCTTCACGTAGTTGAGGTCGTTGGCCTTGGCCTTGGCCTCCAGCGGGTCCTCGGTGCGCTCGTCGACGAGGGCGGCGTGGCCCTCCTGGCGGAACTCCGCGTTGTCGTCGAGGGAGACCTTGCCGTCCAGGGCGAGGATCTTGCCGTCGCCGGTCTTCACCAGCGGGTTCACCTCGACGAGGGTGGCGTCCTCCTTCTCGAAGACCTCCCAGAGCTTCTGGATGACCTCGGCGACGTCGGCGCGCAGCTCCTCGGGGAAGCCCGCCTCGGCGACGATCTTCTGGGCGGTCTCGGCGTCGATGCCGGTCAGCGCGGAGACGGGCACCTTGGCGAGGGCCTCGGGGCGCTCCTCGGCGAGCTGCTCGATCTCCATGCCGCCCTCGACCGAGCACATGGCCAGGTAGGTGCGGTTGGCGCGGTCCAGCAGCACGGAGAAGTAGTACTCCTCGGCGATGTCGGCGCCCTGGGCGATCATGACCTGGTGCACGGTGTGGCCCTTGATGTCCATCCCCAGGATGGCCTTGGCGTGCTCGTAGGCCTCGTCGGCCGTCTTGGCGACCTTCACGCCGCCGGCCTTGCCGCGGCCGCCGACCTTCACCTGTGCCTTGACGACGGTGACGCCGCCGATCTTCTCCGCGGCCGCCTTGGCCTCGTCCGGGGTCTGCGCAACGATGCCGGCCAGCACGGGGACGCCGTGCGCCTCGAACAGATCGCGCGCCTGGTACTCATACAGGTCCACGGTGGTGTGTCCTTCTTGGTCGAAGACAGGGTCTGCCGGCCTCGCCCGCGGGCGCGGCCGACGTCGACGCCCCCTCCGTGGCCGGGCCGGGCGCGGGGGCACGGCGGGGCGGCGGACGGCGGCGTTCCACGGCTCACTGTAGTCCACGCCCCGGGGAGACCGGGGGGTCGGCGGGCCGGTCCTGTCAGCCCTCGACCTTCGTCAGCGGGGCGTAGCGCAGCAGCAGCCGCTTCTGCGCCCCGGAGGCGTCGAAGGTGACGGTCGCGACGGTCTTGTCCCCCGCGCCCGCGACGGCGTCCACGCGCCCCTCGCCGAAGGTCGCGTGGGAGACGCGGTCGCCCGGGCTGAGCGCCACGATCTCCTTCTGCGGCTGCACCCGGCTCGGCGCCTTCCCGCGCACCACGCCGGAGGGCACCGTGAGGTCCGCCGGCTCGTCCCCGCGGGTGAGGCGCTGGGGCCGCGCGCCGTCGTCGCCCCGGGACCGCCAGGCCGGCCGCCCGCCGCCGAACCGCCCCGCGTAGCGCGAGGTGCCGGCGCCGGTCAGGCTCAACGAGCCGGCCGAGCGCGTGGTGCCCTCCCGCTCCCAGTCGATGAGCGCCTCCGGGATCTCCCCGAGGAACTGGCTGGGCGGGTTGAACTGGTGCTGGCCCCACAGCGAGCGTGCCTCGGCGCGCGTCAGGAACAGGCGACGGCGGGCGCGCGTCAGGCCCACGTACGCGAGGCGACGCTCCTCCGCGAGCTCCTTCTCGTCCGTCATCGAACGGGCGTGCGGGAACACCCCGTGCTCCATGCCCGTCAGGAACACCACGGGGAACTCGAGACCCTTGGCGGTGTGCAGCGTCATGAGCGTGACCTGGCCCTGCTGCTCCGCGAGCGCCTCGCCCTCCACGTCCGGGGCCGTGGGCAGCTGGTCCGCGTCCGCCACGAGAGCGACCTGCTCGAGGAAGTCGGACAGGGTGCCGTCCGGGTGCGTCGTCTCGAAGGAGCGGACGACGGCGACGAGCTCGCCGAGGTTGTCCGCGCGGGACTCGTCCTGCAGGTCCTCGGACTCGCGGAGGGCGGCCAGCATGCCGGACTGCTCGAGGACGGCCTCCAGGACGGTGGCCGGGCCGGCGGACTCGGCGACCTGGCCGAGGTCGTCCATCATCTGCACGAAGCCGCGGACGGCCTTGAGCGAGCGGGCGGCCATGCCGGGGGCGTTCTCGGCGTCGCGCAGGGCCGCGGAGAACGTGGAGCGGTTGCGCTCGGCCCACGCGGCGATGGCACCCTCGGCCCGGTCCCCGATGCCCCGCTTGGGCTCGTTGAGGATGCGGCGCACGTTGACGTCGTCGTCGGGGTTGACGATCACCCGCAGGTAGGCGAGCGCGTCCTTGATCTCCTTGCGGTCGTAGAAGCGCGTGCCGCCGATGACGCGGTACGGGATGCCGCGCGTCACCAGCCGCTCCTCGAGCGCACGGGACTGCGCGTTGGTCCGGTAGAACACGGCGACGTCGGCCGGGCGGATCCCGTCCTCGTCCTGCAGCCGGTCGATGGTGGTGGCGATCCACTCCGCCTCGGCGGACTCGTTCTCCGCGGCGTAGCCGACGATCGCCGGGCCCTCCCCCTCGGCCGTCCACAGGCGCTTGGGGCGGCGGTCCGGGTTGCGCTCGATCACCGCGTTGGCGGCGTCCAGGATGGACTGCGTGGAGCGGTAGTTCTGCTCGAGCTTGATGGTGACGGCGTCCGTGAAGTCCTGCTCGAACTCGACGATGTTGCGGATGTCCGCGCCGCGGAACGCGTAGATGGACTGGTCCGAGTCGCCGACGACGGTCAGCTCGCCGCCGGGGGTCTCCACACCCTCGGGGTCGCCCGCCGGGCCGGCGAGGAGCCGGATCAGGCGGTACTGGGCGTGGTTGGTGTCCTGGTACTCGTCCACGAGGACGTGGCGGAATCGGCGGCGGTAGTTGTCCAGCACGCGCGGGAACGCCTCGAACATGTGGACCGTCATGCCGATCAGGTCGTCGAAGTCCAGGGCGTTGGCCTGGCGCAGGCGGGCCGTGTAGTCCCGGTAGACGGCGGCGACGGCGCGGCCCCACGGGTCTCCCTCGGCCACGGTGGCGGCGTAGTCGTCCGCCTCCACGAGCTCGTTCTTCAGGGAGCTGATGCGGTTCAGCAGGGCCTTGGGCGCGAAGCGCTTCGGGTCCAGCTCGTGCTGCTTGGCCACGGTGGTGACCAGGCGCAGGCTGTCCGCCGAGTCGTAGATGGTGAACGTGGACTTCAGCCCGATGTTGGCGGCCTCGTTGCGTAGCAGCCGCACGGCGGAGGAGTGGAACGTGGAGATCCACATCCGCTGGGCGGTGGGGCCGATCAGCCCGGCCACGCGCTCGCGCATCTCCGCGGCGGCCTTGTTCGTGAAGGTGATGGCGAGGATCTCGTGCGGCCGCGCCCGGCCGGTGGCGAGCAGCCACGCGATGCGGTGGGTCAGCACCCGGGTCTTGCCCGAGCCGGCGCCCGCCACGATCAGCAGCGGCGCCCCCGTGTGGGTCACCGCGGCTGCCTGCTGCGGGTTGAGCCCCGCCACGAGCGACTCCGGAGTGTGCGCCGGCGCGGCCGGCCGGACGTCCTGGCCCCAGGCCTCGGGGTCCGCGGCCGCGCGCGTGACGGCCGGGGGCACGAGCCCGGGCAGGGCGGTCTCCGGGTCCGCCGGGCGGCGGGTGCGGTCGAGGTTCAGGGGCGTGCGTCCGAGCGCGGAGAAGAGGTCAGCCATGGCGGACCCAGTCTAGGCGCGGCCCCGGACGCGACAGCGGGCGCCGCCGTCGTCGCCCCCGCCCCCACCCCACCCGCACTTTCGAACGTGATGTGGGGCCTATCTCGCGTTCGAAAGTCCCCATGACCCCCATTTCGCGTTCGAAAGCCGGCGGGAATCGACCGGCCCGCTATGGTCTTCTGGGCGTTCCGCGCGATGTGGCGGCGGAGCCCCCTTCCCCCGCCCCGCCACGCCACCCCGGAGCCGCCATGTCCACCACGCCGACCCCGCCCGTGTCCCACGGGTCCACCCCCAGCCGGATGACCTGGATGGACGCGATGCGAGGATTCGCCGTGCTGCTGGTGATGTTCACCCACACCTACACGATGCCGCAGGGACTCGACGCGGCCTTCAGCTCCGTGGCGTTCGCGAACGTGGCGCAGGTGTTCCAGTCGTGGCGGATGCCGATGCTTGTGTTCCTGTCCGGCGTCCTGCTGCCCCGCTCGGTGTCCAAGCCGCTGGGCACGTACTACCGCGGCAAGGCGGAGCGGATCCTGTGGCCGTTCCTCGTCTGGATGGTCGTCCTGGCGCTGGCCACGGGCAGGCCCGGATCCCTGCTGTCCGTCGAGTTCTGGCGCGGCGGCGCGTGGCACCTGTGGTTCCTGTGGGTGCTCATGCTCTGCTACCTCATCGGCCCGGTGATCCGTCGCGTCCCGGCGCTGGTGGTCGCCGTCGTCCTGTTCGTCCTGCTCCTCGAGTTCGTCAGCGGCCCCCGCCACTGGGTGCGCCCTCTGTACTGGGGCGTGTACTTCTTCCTCGGTGCCGCCTCCGCGCGACTGCTCCCCCGGATCCGCACGGCGCCCGCCGCCCTGGGCGTGATCGCGGTGATCCTCATGGTGCTCACCGTGACGGCCACGCGCACCGGCGCGCTCGTGGTGGCGGAGCGCCAGCCCTGGTCCGTGTTCGCCGCACTGCCGGGGATCCTCGTGGTGCTGTGGCTCGGCCCGCGCCTGCCCCGCCTGCCGTTCCTCGAGTTCTGCGGCCGCCGCTCGATGGTCCTCTACGTCGCCCACATGCCGGTGCTGATCCTGGCGGTGGCGGCCTTCCGCGACCTCGCCGCGGTCCGCCCGGTCGACTTCTACGTGGCCATCGCGTCGTTCACGTTCCTCGTGCCGCTCGCCCTTGCGCTCGGCTACCGACGGGTGCGCTGGCTCTTCGAATTCCCGACGGCGGGACGCGTCCGGGCGCGGCCACGCACCCGGGCCTCGGCCCCGGAGGCGGCGGACGCCGTGCCGGCACGGACCGCCGAGCCCGCCCCGACGACGGCGCCCCTGTCGGTCGTCGAGCCGGCGTCCGAGCCGCAGCCCACCGCGGGGCCGGTCCCGGCCACCGACCCGGTGGCCGACGCACCCGTCCGGGTCCGGGTCCCCCGCCCGCGGCCCCGCCACGCGGACTGAGCCGCCCCCGACTCGACCCCGCCACACCCGCCACACCCGCCACACCCGCACTTTCGAACGTGATGTGGGGCCTATCTCGCGTTCGAAAGTCCCCATGACCCCGATTTCACGTTCGAAAGTGAGCTGGGCTGGACGGGGCTGGGCTGGACGGGGCCGGGCCGGCTCGGCCGGTCTGGGAGGATGGACCGCGGAGGTGCCCCGTGTCCCAGAAGTCCCGCAAGTCCCGTCCGCGCCCGTCGCGGCCCGCCGCGCGTCCGGTCGCCGAGTCTCCGCGCTCCCGTCCCACGCTGCGGGACGTCAACGTCCGTGCGGACCTCGCCGCGGCCGCTGAGCGCGAGGGCAGCCCGGCGATCCCGGTGAGCGCGCTGATCGTGACCACCCTGCTCGTGGGCGCGTACCTCCACCTGCTGGTGCTGCAGCAGATGACCCAGCTCAGCGGCGGACTGGCGATGCCGGACTCCCTGCTGTTCTACGGGCAGGACCACATCCGCGCCCTCTCCGCGGTCATGGACGAGGACGCCCGCGGCCAGCTGAACTGGGTGCACAAGACGGCCGGCGTGATCTTCCCGATCGCCGTGGCGCTGACGGTCACCGCGGTCGGCGCCTGGCGCCTGCGTCCCGCCGGGGCCAAGTGGGTCGTCTTCGGGCTGGGCGTGCTGTTCGCGGTCGTGGACATCTGCGAGAACATCGCGATCGAGCAGGCCATCGCCGCCGGCGGCCCGGGCGCCGGCCTGGCCGCCGCCCTGACGCTGACCCGCTGGGTCCTGCTCGCGTTGCTCGCCCTGGCGGTGGCCGTGATGCTGTGGGCCGGGCGGCGCCGTCGCCGTGGTCCCGCCGCGCGGGAGGCCTGAAGGGCTCGGCTAGACTCGCTCACCGGACCGACGCACGGTCCGCGCCCCAGTAGCTCAGTTGGATAGAGCGACCCTCTCCTAAAGGGTAGGCCGTCGGTTCGATTCCGGCCTGGGGCACCTGGGCGGCCGGTCCGGCCGCCGCCTCATTCCGCGTCGGCGAACTGCGTGGTGTAGAGCTCCGCATACCGCCCGCCCGCCGCGAGCAGTGCGGCGTGCGTGCCGCGCTCCACGATCCGCCCGGCCTCAACCACGAGGATCTCGTCCGCGCTGCGCACGGTGGAGAGCCGGTGCGCGATCACGATCGCGGTCCGCCCGGCCAGCGCCTCCCCCAGCGCCTCCTGGATGGCGCGCTCGTTGGTGGAGTCCAGCGCCGCCGTCGCCTCGTCCAGCACCACGACGCGCGGGGCCGCCAGCAGCAGCCGCGCGATCGTCATGCGCTGCCGCTCGCCGCCGGAGAGGCGGTAGCCGCGCTCGCCGACCACGGTGTCCAGCCCGTCCGGCAGCGCCTCGACCACGGGGCGCAGGCGGGCCCGCTCGACGGCGTCCCACAGCTGCTCGTCCGTCGCGCCGGGGCGGGCCAGCGTCAGGTTGGCGCGCACGGTCTCGTGGAAGAGGTGGCCGTCCTGGGTCACCATGCCCACGGCCCGCTGCAGGTCCGCGAACGCGAGGTCCCGCACGTCCACGCCACCGATCTCGACGGCGCCGGAGGTGACGTCGTGCAGGCGCGTGACGAGCGAGGCGATGGTGGACTTGCCCGCACCCGAGGAGCCCACGAGGGCCACGGTGGCCCCGGCGGGCACGGCCACGTCGATCCCGTGCAGCACCTCCTCGCCGCCGCGCGTGTCCAGCACGGAGACCTCCTCGAGGGAGGCCAGGGACACCTGCTCCGCGGTGGGGTAGGCGAAGCGCACGTCCCGCAGCCGCACGGACAGGGGCCCCTCCGGCAGGGCGGCGGGCCGCGCGGGCTCCGTGATGAGGGGCTCCAGGTCCAGGACCTCGAACACGCGCTCGAAGCTCACGAGCGCGCTCATGATCTCCACGCGGGCGTTCGCCAGCGCGGTCAGGGGCGCGTAGAGGCGGGTCAGCAGCAGGGCGAGGGTGACGACGTCGCCGGCGTCGAGGGTGCCCGCGATCGCCTGGAGCCCGCCCACGCCGTACACGGCCGCGAGCGCGAGCGCGGAGACCAGGGTGAGCAGCGTGGTGAAGACGGCCTGGCGCACGGAGATGTCCACGCCGGTGGCGCGCACGCGGTCCGCGCGGCGGGCGAACTCCGCGGACTCGGCGGCGGGGCGGCCGAAGAGCTTGATGAGCGTCGCGCCGGGAGCGGAGAACCGCTCGGTCATCTGGTCGCCCATGGCCGCGTTGTGCCCGGCCCGCTCGCGGGACAGGCCCGCCAGCTTCGAGCCGACCGCCCGGGCCGGCACCAGGAACAGCGGCAGCATCACGAGGGACAGGACGGTGACCTGCCAGCTGGTGGCCACCATGACCCCCAGGGTCAGCGCCACGGACACCACGTTCGCGACGACGCCGGAGAGCGTCCGCGAGATCGCCGACTGCGCCCCGATCACGTCGTTGTTCAGGCGCGAGACGAGCGCGCCGGTGCGGGTGCGCTGGAAGAACGCCACCGGCATGCGCTGCACGTGGTCGAACACGGCGGTGCGCAGGTCGTAGATGACGCGTTCCCCCAGCCCGGAGGAGAGCCACTTGGTGAACACGGACAGCGCCGCGTCGAGCACGGCCACGAGGGCGATCAGCAGGGCCAGCCGCACCACGAGTCCGCGGTCCGCGCCACCGGTGATCGCGTTGACGACGTCGCCGGCCAGCACGGGCGAGGCCACGCCGAGCACCGCGCCCACGATGGACGCCGCGACGAACACGATCAGGCGGGTGCGGTACCGGCCCGCGAACGCGATGGTCCGGCGCACCGTGCCGCGGGCGAGGCTCTGCTGGGCGTCGGACTGTCCGCGGGTCATCCGCATCATGGACATCCGTGCCGCTGACTCCATGCTCATGGGCCCTCCGCTCTCTCGACCGTTCGAGAGTCTAGGAACCGCCGGGCACGGGCGGGCGCGATTCCGCTTCCGGCGTCAGGCCGCCAGGCGCAGGTAGTCCCGCCACGCTTCGGCGGGCCGCTCCAGCTCGCGGATCCGCCACTGGGCCCCGCGCGGGCGCACCGGCTCCACCCGCAGCCGCCAGCCCAGGGCCTCGAGCGAGCGGTCCGCCTTCGCCCCGTTGCAGCGCAGGCAGCAGGCCACGAGGTTCTCCCACGAGTTCTCGCCGCCCCGCGAGCGCGGCCGCACGTGGTCCACGGTGGTGGCGTGGGCGCCGCAGTAGGCGCAGCGGTGTCCGTCCCGGCGCAGCACGCCCTTGCGGGAGACCGGGGCCGCGTCCGTGTGGGGCACCCGGATGTACTGGTGCAGCAGGATCACGAGGGGCCGACCCCACGCGCGGGTGGGGCTGCGCATCGGGTCCCCGGCGTCCTCGAGCACGCTCGCCTTGCCGGTGGCCACGAGCAGCAGCGCCCGGCGGTCGGAGACGACCGAGAGGGGTTCATAGCCGGCGTTGAGGACGAGTGTGCGCATCGGGGGCCTCGGAAGCGTGGGGACACAGGGGGCGTCGTGTCCCCACGCTAGGCGCGGGCGCCGCGGCGCGCCGCGTGTCGCCTGCGGCGGCGGAAGAGGTTCACCGGCCCGTCACCGGGCCATCACGCCCCCGTCACGCACGACGACGGCCCGCCACGCGTCAGCCGTCGAGGCGCTCGACCCACACGTGCGCGGCCGTGGCCACGGCCAGCTCGAGGGCCCCGCCGTCCGCGGCCGCGCCGTCCTCCGCCTCGCCCTCGACCCGGATGTACCCGGCGTCGCGGGCGGCCTCGGCACGCACCACGCGGCCGGGGGTCACGCCGGCGCCGGCCAGCTGGGCCAGCAGGTCGGGGTCGGTCTGCACACCCTCGGCCAGCCCGCGGACGCGGAACCGGCCGGCGGTGGCGGCCTCCTCGGAGAGCCGGGCGCCCGCCAGGCCCATGTCGCGGCTCCAGTCCTCGGCGGAGGCCTGCTCGGGCCGGGGCGGGATCGGGGTGCCGTAGGGGGTCTCGGTGGGGTTCTCCAGCAGCGTGAGCAGGCGGCGCTCCACCTGGTCGCTCATCACGTGCTCCCAGCGGCAGGCCTCCTCGTGGACGAGCTCCCACTCGAGGCCGATCACGTCCGCGAGCAGGCGCTCGGCCAGGCGGTGCTTGCGCAGCACGGACACGGCCCGCTCGCGGCCCGCCACTGTCAGCTCCAGCCGACGGTCCGCGCCCACGTGCACCAGCCCGTCCCGCTCCATGCGGGCCACGGTCTGGGAGACGGTGGGGCCGGAGTGCTCCAGACGCTCGACGATGCGGGCCCGCAGCGGGGGGATGCCCTCCTCCTCGAGCTCGAGGATCGTGCGCAGGTACATCTCGGTGGTGTCGATCAGATCCGTCATGGCACGTCCTCTTCCCTCGGGCTCTTCGTCCCGGACATCCTAGCGAGGCGTGAGTCACGTGGACGGCCGGTGGTCCCGGGCGCGGGAGAATGGGCGCGACCCGCGACCCCGAAGCGTCAGGAGCACGCATGACCTCCCCCGCCGAGATCACCATCCCCCAGGACCTGCTGCCGGCCGACGGCCGCTTCGGCGCCGGCCCGTCCAAGGTCCGCCCCGAGCAGCTGAGCGCGCTCCAGGGCGCGGCCCGGCTGCTCGGCACCTCGCACCGCCAGAAGCCGGTCAAGGACCTGGTGGCGAGCGTCCGGTCGGGCGTCGCCGAGCTGTTCTCGGCGCCGGAGGGCTACGAGGTGATCCTCGGCGTCGGCGGCTCCACCGCGTTCTGGGACGCGGCCGCCTTCAGCCTGGTCCGCGAGCGCGCCCAGCATCTGAGCTTCGGCGAGTTCGGCTCGAAGTTCGCCAAGGCCACCGACCAGGCGCCGTTCCTTGCCCCGTCGGACATCCGCACCTCCGAGCCGGGCACCCACCCCGAGCCGGAGGCCGTGGCCGAGGTCGACGTGTACGCGTGGCCCCACAACGAGACCTCCACCGGCGTGATGGCGCCCGTCGTCCGCCCCGCGGGCATCGACGAGGACGCGCTGGTCGTCGTCGACGCCACCTCGGCCGCGGGCGGCCTGCCGGTGGACGTGTCCGAGGCGGACGTGTACTACTTCGCGCCGCAGAAGAACTTCGCGTCCGACGGCGGTCTGTGGCTCGCGCTGTTCTCCCCGCGGGCCCTGGCGCGGGTCGCGGAGATCAAGGAGTCCGGCCGCTGGATCCCGGCGTTCCTGGACCTCGCCACGGCCGTGGACAACTCCCTCAAGGACCAGACCTACAACACGCCCGCGCTGGCCACGCTCGTCATGCTGGACGCGCAGCTGCGCTGGATGAACGGCCAGGGCGGGCTGGACGCGATGACCGCCCGCACTGCCGACTCCTCCTCGCGCGTGTACGCGTGGGCCGAGGCGTCGTCCTTCGCCACGCCCTTCGTGGCCCGGCCCGAGGACCGCTCCGCCGTGATCTGCACCGTCGACTTCTCCGACGACGTCGACGCGGCGGCGGTCGCCCAGGCCCTGCGCGCGAACGGCGTGGTGGACGTGGAGCCGTACCGCAAGCTCGGCCGGAACCAGCTGCGGATCGCGACCTTCGCCGCGACCGAGCCCGAGGACGTCGCGGCGCTGCTGCGCTGCATCGACCACGTGGTCGAACGCCTGGCCTGAGCCGGCCCCGGACGGGGACACGGGCCCGCGGGGGACTCCCCCGCGGGCCCGTTGCGTGTCCGCCCCGGCGTCTCAGCCGGGGTGCGCCGCCTCAGCCGCGGTCGGCCGCCGCGGGCTCGGGGGCCGTCTGGGCGGCGCCGTCCGGCGCGGCCTCGGGCGCCGGGGAGCCGGGCACGCGGCCCTCGGCCACGGCCTTGAGCCGCTCGCGCTCCTCCTCGTTCACGCGCTCGGCGTACGGCACCCACGGGGGCGCCACGAGCGAACCCTCCCCCGCCATGAGGCCGGTCTCGCACACGGTGACCTGCTTGGCGCGCGGGGCCCGGGCGATCGTCACGTACCAGAGCCAGCCCGCGTAGCCGGGCAGGCGGCACGCGAAGCGGTGCGTCAGGAGCCGGTCGTCGTCCACGAGCACGTCCACGTGCTCCCCCACCTCGTCCGGGGCGGCCAGCCCGGCCAGCCCCGCGCGGGCGGCGTCCACGGCGGCGGCGAGCAGCTCGTCGCGGCGCGGGGCCCGGCGACGCACGGGCGGCACGGCCGTCCTCTCCTCGGCGGGCGTGGGCTCGGCGTCGGGGCTCCGGTGGTCGACGCGCGGGGCGTCGTCGTGGGCGGTCATGGCTCAGGCCTCCAGATCGTCGGCGACGCGGCGCAGCACCTGCGCCATCTTCTGCGCCTGGGCGCGCTGGGGGTAGCGGCCGCGGCGCAGGCCGTTGGAGGTCTGGTCCAGCCACGTGATGAGGTCCTCCATGAGGACGGCCATCTCGGTGGCGCCGGGACGGTGGTTGCGGACCACCGAGGGTGCGGCGTCGAGCACGCGCAGCGAGAGCGCCTGCTTGCCGCGGCGGCCCTCGGCCACGCCGAACTCCACGCGGGTGCCTCCGCGCAGCTCGGTCACCCCGGCCGGCAGGGCCGAGGCGGGCACGTGGACCTCCTCGCCCTCGTCCGTCTGGGCGAACCCGAAGCCCTTGGTCGAGTCGTAGAACTTGATGCGCCCGGTGGGCATGTGCGTCACCTGCTCCTCGTCATGTGGGTCCACCGCGTCGGGCCGGCGCCGCAGGGGCGGCCGTGCTCTCGTCTCGGGTCGGCGGGGTCCGGCACCGGCGTGGCGGTGCGCCGCGGCATCGGTGGGACCAGCCTGGCCGTGCGCCCGGAGGGGACGGCGGAGGACGTGGTCGTCAATGACCTCCCAGGATAGCCCGACTAGAGTGGCGGGCATGCCTCGGACCTCCACCCTCCCCGCCTCCGCGCCCGCCGCCGACCCCGCCGACCACCGGGGCGGTCGTGGCCTCGTCCTGGTGCTGGGCGTGGCCGTGACGGCGGTGTCGGCCCTGGCCCTGGTGGCCCTGCTGGTCGCGTACTTCCTGGCGTGGCCGGCGTCCCCGGCGCTGTTCGCGCTCGCGCTGTTCGGCCTGCCCGTCGGCTTCGGCCTGATGCTGCTGCACGTGGTGCTGGGCGCCGTCCGGCGCTCGCGCCCCTGAGCCGCCGGGCCGCCGACGCCCCGCGACATCCAGCGCCCTTTCAGGGTGTTCCCAGGTCAGAGCGGTTGACTGGGCTCCATGCAGCCTCAGAACCCCGAAGCACGCCTCCTGGTGGTGGACGACGAGCCCAACATCCGCGAGCTGCTCTCCACATCCCTGCGCTACGCCGGCTTCGAGGTCACGGCCGCGGCCAACGGCCGGGAGGCCCTGGACGCCGCCGAGGAGTTCCAGCCGGACCTGGCCGTGCTGGACGTGATGCTCCCGGACATGGACGGCTTCACCGTGACCCGCCGCCTGCGCTCCGCCGGCCGTCACTTCCCCGTCGTGTTCCTCACCGCGCGGGACGGCACCGAGGACAAGATCACCGGCCTGACGGTCGGCGGCGACGACTACGTGACCAAGCCGTTCTCCCTCGACGAGGTGGTCGCCCGCATCCGCGCCGTGCTGCGCCGCACCGCCTCCCTCGACGACGACGCGGCGGTGCTGCGCGTGGACGACCTCGAGCTCGACGACGACGCGCACGAGGTCCGCCGCGGCGGCGAGGTCGTGGAGCTCTCCCCCACCGAGTTCAAGCTGCTGCGCTACCTCATGATGAACCCGAACCGGGTGCTCTCGAAGGCCCAGATCCTGGACCACGTGTGGGAGTACGACTTCAACGGGGACGCCTCGATCGTCGAGTCCTACATCTCCTACCTGCGCCGCAAGATCGACGTCGGCGGCCGCGAGAAGATGATCCATACCAAGCGCGGCGTCGGCTACATGCTCCGCACCGCGGACAAGCGCTGACGTGCGTGCGCGGCTCGACGCCGCGGCGGCCCACGTCCGCCATCCGCGCGCCTGGCTGAGGGGCACGTGGCAGGGGCAGTCCCTGCGCACCAAGCTGGTCGTGATGATCGCGGCGCTCATGCTGGCCCTGGTCGCCGTCACCGCCCTGGCGACCGCAGCGCTGTTCCGCCAGGAGGCGGTGCGCCAGCTGGACGAGGACATGGCCGCCAACCGGGACACCGTCTCGATGTACCTGGCCAACGTCGCCCAGACCGGCGAGTACTACATGCCGCAGCTGCCCATCCTGCGCTTCTACGGCGTCGTGTGGGACAACGAGGGCGCGCGGGTCGTCCAGACCCCGGTGATGCCGGATGCGGACGAGCCTGTCCTGCCGGACATCACCCCGGCCGAGGCCCTCGAGCGCGGCTCCGCCTCCTTCGAGGTTCCCGGCACACAGCCGGACTCGAACGGCTGGCGCGTGCAGCTGTACGGGCTCAGCAGCGGCGACGGCACCATGGCCGTGGCCCTGCCCCTGCAGAGCGTGACCTCCTCCGTCGAGCGCGTCACCTCGATCGTCGTGACCATCGGCCTGCTCGCGACGGCGGGCACCGTGATCGTGGCCAACCTGGCGGTCCAGCGCGCGTTCCGCACCCTGAACCGCGTGGAGCGCACCGCCGCCAAGATCGCCGCCGGCGACCTGAGCCAGCGCGTGGAGAGCGCGGCGCCCGACACCGAGGTGGGCCGGCTCTCCCGCTCCCTCAACGCGATGCTCGCGCACATCGAGTCCGCGTTCCGGGACAAGGAGATCTCCGAGGACAAGATGCGCCGCTTCGTGCAGGACGCCTCCCACGAGCTGCGCACCCCCCTGGTCACCATCCGCGGATTCTCCGAGCTGTACCGGCACGGCGGGCTGCGCGAGGAGGAGGACGTCGCCGCCGCCATGCAGCGCATCGAGTCCGAGGCCACCCGCATGACCCGCCTCGTGGAGGACCTGCTCACCCTGGCCCGCCTCGACGAGCAGCGTCCCCTCGAGCACGCCCCGGTGGACCTGCTCATCCTCGCGATGGACTCCATGATGGACGCGTCCGTGAACGCCCCGGACCGCAAGGTCACCCTCGTGGGCCCCGACGGCGACCGGGCGGCCCCGGCGCCCATCCTCGGCGACGAGAACCGGATGCGCCAGGTGGTGGTGAACCTCATGGCCAACGCCCTGCGCTACACCCCCGCCGGCACCCCCATCGAGATCGCGGTCGGCACCGTCGACCACCTCGGCGGCCAGGCCGGGGCGGACGGTGCGGGCCGCAGCTCCGTGATCGAGATCCGTGACCACGGGCCGGGCGTGTCCGAGGAGGACCGCGCCCGCATCTTCGAGCGGTTCTACCGTGCGGACACCTCCCGGCACCGCGAGACGGGCGGCACGGGGCTCGGCCTGGCCATCGTCGCGGCGATCGTGGCCCAGCACGGCGGCTCCGTCCGACTGCTGGAGACCGAGGGCGGCGGCGCCACCTTCTCCGTCCACCTGCCGTGGGCGCCGTTCGAGGACGAGGCGGACGAGGACGTCGAGGATGAGCGCCCGTCCGCGCAGAACCCCGACGACGACGCGGCCGGCCCACCCACCGGCCCCCTCGCCCTGACCGCACCGTCGGGAGCCGGCGCCAGCGCCGCGGACGCCGCCCGGAGCAGCCGCCTGCTGCGGGCGGCGGAGCGGTTCCGTCGCGCCTCGGCCGAGCGCCGCCGTCGGGCGTCTGCTCCTGCACAGGCGCCTCAGGCCGACGCCCCGTCCCCAGGCGAGGACGGCCCGGCGGCGGAGCGGGACGCCCGTCCCTAGCGTGGTGCCCGGCGGCACCCGCCGCCCATCAGCACTCATCAGAGGGGACAGTCACATGAGCATCGTGCAGATCGACGTCGAGGACCTGCGGGCCAAGAGCGGGGCGGTGGAGGGCTCCATCGGCCGCCTCCAGGCGGAGGTGAGCACCATGGAGGCCAACCTGCGCCAGCTGCAGGACACCTGGCGCGGCCAGGCGGCCGCGAACTTCCAGGGCGTGCTCACCGAGTGGCGCGCCACCCAGCAGCGTGTGGAGGAGTCCCTGGCGGGCATCCGCCGCGCGATGGACGCCGCCGCCACCCAGTACCAGGACGCGGAGACCGCCAACGCCGCGATGTTCCGGTTCTGAGCGCCCGGAACGGTCCGGGGTGCGGCCGGCCGGCCGCGCCCCGGTCCGTGCTTCCTAGAGTGGGGACATGACCGTCCTGATCGACCCGCCCGCGTGGCCCGCCCACGGCACCGTGTTCTCCCACCTCGTCTCCGACGCCTCCCTCGAGGAGCTCCACGCGTTCGCGCGGGCGGCGGGGCTCTCGGAGCGGGCCTTCGACCGGGACCACTACGACGTGCCCGCGCACCGACGTGCCGAGCTCGTGGCCCGCGGGGCGGTGCCCGTCACCGGACGGGAGCTGGTGCGCCGCCTCGCCGCCTCGGGGCTGCGCGTGCCCGCCCGGAGCCGCGCCGAGAAGCGGGACGTGGTCCTCGCCCGGCGGTGGGCGCGGCTGTTCGAGGGCACGGCGGCGAGCCCGGATGCGGTGACGACGGCGGGCCGCGACCTGCTGGCCCGCTGGGCGGAGCCGCATCGGCACTACCACGACCCAGCCCACCTGCTCGCGGTGCTCGAGTCCGTGGACCTGCTCGAGCGGGCGGGGGCGGAGACCGGGCCGGATCCGCGTGCGGTCCGACTGGCCGCGTGGTTCCACGACGCCGTCTACGCCGGGGACCCCACCGCGCCCGCCGGCCAGGACGAGGCGGACTCGGCCGCCCTGGCCCGGGACGTGCTCACCGCTCCGCGGCTGGCCGTGCCGGCCGACGTCGTCGACGAGGTGGCGCGCCTCGTGCTGCTCACCGCCGCCCACGACCCCGCCCCGCACGACGCGGCCGGGGCGGTGCTCTCGGACGCGGACCTCGAGGTCCTCGGCCGATCCCCCGAGGCCTACGCCCGCTACGTGGCCGCGGTGCGGCGGGACTACGCGCACGTGTCCGACGCGGACTGGGCCCGCGGTCGCGGCGCGGTGCTGGACGCGCTGCTGGGCGCCGAGCGGCTGTATCGGACCGCGCCTGGCCGAGCACGCTGGGAGGCCGCCGCCCGCCGCAACCTGGCGGCGGAACGGGCCGCGCTGTCGGCCTGAGCGGGGCGCCCCGGTGCTGGCCCGGAACGCGGCGAGGCCCGCCTCCCCGGGCGGGGAGGCGGGCCTCGCAGGCTGGGCGCCCGAACGGGCCGGGCCGGCTCAGCGGCTGATCACATCATGCCGCCCATGCCGCCCATCGGGTCCATGCCCTCGGCGCCGGCGGCGGCCTTCTCGGGCTTGTCCGCGACGACGGCCTCGGTGGTCAGGAACAGGCCCGCGATGGACGCGGCGTTCTGCAGGGCCGAGCGGGTCACCTTCACCGGGTCGTTGATGCCGGCGGCCAGCAGGTCCTCGTACTCGCCGGTGGCGGCGTTCAGGCCGTGGCCGTCGTCGAGGGTCGTGACCTTGTCGGCCACAACGCCGGGCTCCAGGCCGGCGTTGAGGGCGATCTGCTTCAGCGGGGCCTCGATGGCGACCTTGACGATGTTCGCGCCGGTGGCCTCGTCGCCCTCGAGCTGCAGGCCGCCGAATGCCTTGGCGCCGGCCTGGATCAGGGCCACGCCGCCGCCGGCGACGATGCCCTCCTCCACCGCGGCCTTGGCGTTGCGCACGGCGTCCTCGATGCGGTGCTTGCGCTCCTTGAGCTCCACCTCGGTGGCCGCGCCGGCCTTGATGACGGCCACGCCGCCGGCCAGCTTGGCGAGGCGCTCCTGCAGCTTCTCGCGGTCGTAGTCCGAGTCGGTGTTCTCGATCTCGGAGCGGATCTGGGCCACGCGGCCGGCGATCTGCTCGGCGTCGCCGGCGCCCTCCACGATGGTGGTCTCGTCCTTGGTGATGACCACCTTGCGGGCGGTGCCCAGCAGGTCGAGGGTCGCGTTCTCCAGGGACAGGCCCACCTCGGAGGAGATGACCTGGCCGCCGGTGAGGATGGCGATGTCGGCCAGCATGGCCTTGCGGCGGTCGCCGAAGCCCGGGGCCTTCACGGCCACGGACTTGAAGGTGCCGCGGATCTTGTTGACCACGAGGGTGGCCAGGGCCTCGCCCTCGACGTCCTCCGCGATGATCAGCAGCGGCTTGCCCGACTGCATGACCTTCTCGAGGATCGCCACCATGTCCTTCACGGAGGAGATCTTTGAGTTGACGATGAGGATGTAGGGATCCTCGAGGACGGCCTCCTGGCGGTCCGCGTCGGTCACGAAGTAGCCGGAGATGTAGCCCTTGTCGAAGCGCATGCCCTCGGTGAGCTCGAGCTCGAGGCCGAAGGTGTTGGACTCCTCGACGGTGATGACACCCTCCTTGCCGACCTTGTCCAGGGCCTCGGCGATGAGGGAGCCGATCTGCTTGTCCGCGGCGGAGATCGAGGCGGTGGCCGCGATCTGGTCCTTGGTCTCGATCTCGCGGGAGGCGGAGAGCAGCTCGGAGGTGACGGCCTCCACGGCCTTCTCGATGCCGCGCTTCAGGGACAGCGGGTCGGCGCCCGCGGCCACGTTGCGCAGGCCCTCGCGGACCAGCGCCTGGGCCAGCACGGTGGCGGTGGTGGTGCCGTCGCCGGCGACGTCGTCGGTCTTCTTGGCGACCTCCTTGACGAGCTCCGCGCCGATCTTCTCGTACGGGTCCTCGAGCTCGATCTCCTTGGCGATGGAGACGCCGTCGTTGGTGATGGTGGGGGCGCCCCACTTCTTCTCCAGCACCACGTTGCGGCCGCGGGGGCCGAGGGTCACCTTCACGGCGTCGGCCAGGGTGTTCAGGCCCTTCTCCAGGCCGCGGCGGGCCTCTTCGTCGAATGCGATGGTCTTGGCCATGTGCAGGTCCTTTCTGGACGTCGGCTTCCTACTGCTGGTGGCTGACCCGCGCCGATGCCCGCGACGGACGGCCCTGGGGGGCCTCACCGGTGGACAGGTCCTCCTCCACGGCGCCGGACCGACCGGGGTACGGCTGGCAGTCGCGCCTTCGGAGTGCTAACCCCATTATGAGCACTCGCACCGGGAGAGTGCAAAAGGTCCGCGGTGCGGGGCCCGCCCTTCCGCGGACGGCGGACGGCCCCCGGCAGCACGCCTCGGGAGGCGCCCCGCCGGGGGC
Organism: Micrococcus sp. 140720015-1; assembly: GCF_053627595.1. Taxonomy (NCBI): domain Bacteria; kingdom Bacillati; phylum Actinomycetota; class Actinomycetes; order Micrococcales; family Micrococcaceae; genus Micrococcus; species Micrococcus sp. 140720015-1. The sequence goes on along the minus strand of NZ_JBSEYC010000005.1, from coordinate 19,973 downwards.
CGGAAAGGGTGCGCGGCCGGAACGGCCGCACGACGGGCGGATCAGCCGGTGACGACCACCGCGACGCCGTTCACCTGCAGGTTCGGGGTCTGCATGACCGGGAAGCCGAGCTCCTTGCCGACCGCCTCGGCGGCGGCCTTGTTGGCCGAGCCGTTGTACAGGACGGTGGAGGACTGGATGCCGTAGCCGCTCCAGTTCTTCGCGTCCACCGAGGTGTAGCCGGCGCTCGTGAGCCGCTGCGCGTAGGAGGCGGCGAGGCCCTGGGTGCGGGTCGCGTTGTACACGGTGACGTGGGTGCCGCGCACGGCCGCGGACTGCGCCGCCGCACGAGAGCTCGACGCGGACGCGGACTGCGCGGCAGCACGAGAGCTCGACGCGGCCGCGGACTGCGAGCGCGAGGCCTCCGCCGCGGCGGCCGAACGGGACGCGGCGGCGCGCGAGGACTCCGCCGCCCGGGCGGCCGCCGCCGACCGGGACGCCGCGGCGGACTGCGCGGCGGCCTCGGAACGCGAGGCCTCCGCCGCCTGTGCCTCGGCGGCGGCACGGGACGACTCAGCGGCCTCCGCGGCAGCACGAGACGACTGGGCGGCCCGGGACGACTCGGCGGCCTCGGCGGCGGCCGCCTCCTGCGCCGCCCGCGAGGACTCGGCCGCGGCCGCGGAACGGGACGCCTCCGCCGCGTCCTCGGACGGGGTGGCGGACTCGGTCGCGGATGCAGTCGACGCCGACGCGGAGGTCGCCGAGGAGGACTCGGACGACGCCGACGTCGACGGCGACGTCGACGGCTCGGCCGCCGGGGCCGTCGTCGAGCTCTCGGCGGCGACGGGCTCGGAGCGGTCGCCGGTGAGCCACGGCAGGACGACGCCCACGAACAGGCCGGCGAGCAGGACGAGGCCGGCCACCCAGAGCAGCGGGCTCAGGCGCCGACCCCCGCCCGCGGCGGTCGCGCCGGCGGCGGCGAAGGACTCGCGGTGCGCGCCGCGCTGGTCCGTGTACTCGGGGACCTCGTCGAAGCGGTCGGGCTGGTAGGCCATGGGTCAGTTCTCCTGGCGGGAAGCGGGCGTGGACGGCGCCGGATCCGCGGGTCCCCTCCGGGCCCGGCTGCGGGTGCCGCGCTTGCGCAGCAGCCGCGTGACCAGCAGGGGTCGGTAGGCCAGGGCGGCCTCACGGTCCAGCAATCCGTTCAACACCTGATAATAGGCGGTCGGAGACAGCCCCAGACGCTCTCGGACGGCGTGGTCCTTGGCCCCGCCGTACCGCCAGGTGGCGGCCTCCAGGTCCAGGACCGCACGCTCCAGGTCCGTCAGCTCGTCCCGCCGCGCCCGCGCGTCGGCACCCTCGTCCGGGTCCGGATCGGGCGAGACGGGCGTGGTGTGGGACATGGCGGCCACTGTACCCACCCGGTCTACCCTCGGGGCATGGAGTTCATCGCGCCCCTGGATCCGGGCTGGGAGGCGGCCCTCGCCCCGCAGGCCGCCGCGTTCGAGCAGGTCGGCGAGCGGCTGCGGGCCCGCCGGGCGGCCGGAGAGCAGGTGCTGCCGGCGCCGGAGCACATCCTGCGGGCGTTCCGTCAGCCGTTCGCGGACGTCCGCGTCCTCGTGCTGGGCCAGGACCCCTACCCGACGCCGGGCCATCCGATCGGCCTGAGCTTCGCGGTGGACCGCCACGTACGGCCGCTGCCCCGCTCCCTGGCCAACATCCACCGGGAGCTGCACGACGACCTCGGCATCACCCCGCCCGCCCACGGCGACCTCTCCGCGTGGACGGACCAGGGCGTGCTGCTGCTGAACCGCGCCCTCAGCGTGCGGGCCGGCGCACCCGGCAGCCACCGCGGCCTCGGCTGGGAGCAGATCACGGAGGCCGCGGTGCGGGCCCTCTGCGCGCGCGGCACCCCGCTCGTGGGGCTGCTGTGGGGAGCCGACGCGCGGCGCATGGCGCCGCTGCTGACGGCGGCGGGGGCCGGCGTCGTGGAGTCCCCGCATCCCTCGCCCCTGAGCGCCCACCGCGGGTTCTTCGGCTCCCGGCCGTTCAGCCGGGTGAACCGGCTCCTCGAGGCGGCGGGCGCGGAGCCGGTGGACTGGCGCCTGCCCGACTGAGCCGGGCCGCCGGTCAGCCGCGCTGGTGCATCACGAGCTCGGTGGGCAGCAGCGTGCCCATCCGGTCGGTGATCGGCTTGGCCAGGGTGTTGCCGAAGGCGACGCCGGCCGCGATCGCCACGACGATGACCGCGGCGTTGAACAGTCCCTCGACGCCCAGCAGCGTGGCCCCGGTCTCCACGGTGAACCCGTAGACGGACCGGAACATGGTGAGTCCGGGGAGCAGGAACAGCATGGACGGCAGGACGATCACGAGCGCCGGGGCCGCGAGCCGCTGGGCCACCAGGCGGCCGAGGAACCCGACCGCCGCCGCGGCGACCGCGGGCACCAGCCGGTCGCTGACCCCGATCTGCTGCGCGGCCAGGTACGCGCCGAAGCCGGCCCCGGACACGAGACCGCAGGCCAGGATCTGCGGCCACCGCGACTGCTCCACCACCGCGTCCGCCATGCCCGCGGCCATCACGAGGCCCAGCAGCAGCAGCGGCGGATAGCTCAGCGTCCCCGCCTCGGCCAGGTCCAGCTGTTCGAAACCCACGAGATCCCCGATGCCCACGGCGATCATGATCCCGGCCATCACGCCGGCGAACACGAGCAGCGCGGAGAGGAAGCGGCCCGCAGCGGTCACCGGGAAGCCGTGGATGGCGTCCTGCACCGCGGTGACGAACCTCGCCGTGGGCAGCAGCATCATGATGCCGCCGGCGATCACCAGCGCCGGGTTCACCGGCAGGTCGAGGGCGTAGGCCACCAGCGCGATCACCGTGGCCGTGATCGCCCCGAACATGGTGGAGAAGATCTCCGGGAAGCGCGCCTTGTCGGCCTGGACCTTGAGCCAGAAGACCAGCCAGGTGGAGACCATGCCCAGGGCCGCGCCCGTCCACGTCCCGCCAATGAACGGCACGAAGCAGGCCACGAACACGCCGGAGAAGAGGACCTCGAAGACGGCGGGGAACGGCTTGGGCTGATGCCGGATCTCCACGAGCCGGCGCTGGGCCTCGGCCCGGTCCACCTCGCCCGCGGCGATCTCCTCGACGAGCCGGTGGACGGCCACGAGCCCCTCGAAGTTCACCGAGGACGAGCGGACCACCCGCTGGAGGGTGAACGGGGCCTCGCCGCGTGAGGAGTCGGGCGCGTAGTTCAGGGAGATGGCCTGGTTGGTCAGGTCCACCTCGGTCTCGAGGATCCCGTAGGCCTGCGTGGCCACGATGATCGAGGTCTCCACATCCAGCGAGGCCGCGCCGAAGCTGAACATCGTCTCGCCCAGCTTGAGGGCGAAGTCCAGGGTGGTGCGGGCCTCGAGGGCCTGCGCCTCCGCGCGGCGCTGCTGCAGCGTGGAACGCATGTGGCGCCCGTACGGCGAGGAGTGCAGCCGATCGGCCAGCACGAGCGCCTGCGTCGGCAGGTTCTCGACGAAGACCTCGCGGGAGCGTCGGCCGCGCCGACGCCCGCGCTTCTCGGGCGGGCCCACGGGGACCACCGGGTCCGGGACGGTGATGTCCGGCTCGGGGATCACATCGGGGGCGGGCAGGGCGCCGTCGGCCTCCGCGGGGGCCAGGACGGAGGTGGGCACCTGCTCGGACAGCGGCGGCTCGGTCAGGGGCGCGTCCGCGGCCGGCTCCGGTAGCGTCTCCGCCTCCGGCTCGGCCGATTCCTCCGGCTCCGGCTCCGGGACCGGATCGGCGGCGGCGGGGCGGACCACAGGCGGCAGCGGCTCGGTCGGCTCGACGGCGACCGCGGCCGGGTGGGCCGACTCCGCCGGGTCGAGGTCGAGCGGGCCGGGGCCCTCCGGGTCGAGCGCGGGGTCGCCGACAGCGGCGGCGTCCTCGGCGCCGGCCGGGCGCAGCACGGGGATGAGCGTGGGGACGGCCGGGGGCTCCGCGATGCGGGGGTCGAACCGCGCCGGCTCCTGGGTGCCCTCCTGCTCCATGCGGCTCACCCTCTCCTTCCGTGTGCGGGCGCTGGACGCGCCACGGCGGTGGGCCGAGCCCCGCCGACGCGTCCATCCAACCACGCCGGCACCTCCCCCGCCGGGGCCGTCGGCACCGCGGCCCGGGGATGCGAAAGGGCCCTCCCGGAGGAGGGCCCTGCTGCGGTGGATCTTACTGGACTCGAACCAGCGACCTCTCGCGTGTGAAGCGAACGCTCTAACCAACTGAGCTAAAGATCCGGACGTCGCCCCATGGGGGTGACAACTCGAAGAACGATACCTCAGGCGGCGCCGCCTGTCCACCCGGACGACGGCCGCCCCGCGCACGGCGGAGCGGCCGTCGAGAGCCGACGAGCACGTCAGGCGTCGGTCAGCGTGGCGCCGGGCTCGAAGCCGCCCTGGGCGACCAACGAGGTCCCGGCGCCCGGAGCCGGCTCCGGTCAGGAGCTGCCGCCGAGGGAGGAGACCGCCCTGGTGGCGTCCGCCAGACCGGCGCCGCAGCCCGCGGAGCAGGTCACGGGCATGGACCGGGCCGTGGACTTGAGGGTGGACTCGACCTGGGCCGGGGTGAGGCTCGGTCGCTCGGCCAGCAGCAGGGCGGCCAGGCCCGCGACGTGGGGGGTGGCCATCGAGGTGCCGTTGTAGGCGGCGTGGCCGGCCGTCGTCGGGGTGGTGGCGCCGTTGTTCACGGTCGAGATGATGTTCGCGCCCGGGGCGGTCACGTCCACGGCGGAGCCGAAGTTCGAGAACGAGGCGCGGGCTCCCTGCGAGGTGGAGGCGGCCACCACGATGGTGTTCCGGCAGTTGGCCGGGCGCACGTTGGCGGCGGGCTGGTTCTCGTTGCCCGCCGCCACGACGACGGGCACGCCGCGGGAGACGGCCGCGTTGATCGCGTTCTGGTAGGTGGTGCCGCATACGCCGGAGCCGCCGAGGGACATGTTGATGACGTCCGCCGGGTTCGGGTTGGCCGGCACGCCCGCCACGGTGCCGCCGGCGGCCCAGACGACCGCGTCGGCGATGTCGGACAGCGAACCGCCGCACTTGCCGAGCACGCGGATGGGCTGGATCTTCGCGTTCGGGGCCACGCCGACGACGCCCTGGGAGTCGGCCACGGCCGCGACGGTGCCCGCCACGTGGGTGCCGTGCCACGAGGAGTCGGAGGCACCGGTGGTGCCGCACTCGCCGGCGGCGTACCAGTCGCCCTCGTCGCGCGGGTTGGAGTCGCGGCCTCCGCCGTCACGTGCCGCCGCGCTGTTGGAGATGAAGTCGTAGCCGGGCACGACGTTGCGGTCGAGGTCCGGGTGGGAGGTGATGCCGGTGTCGATGACGGCCACGGTCGCGCCGGAGCCCGTCGTGCGGTCCCACGCACCGGGGACCCGCATGCCGTGGGTGCCGGTGAAGCCCCACTGCTGCGAGTAGAGGGCGTCCACGGGGCTCAGGCCGGTGGCGGTGAGGATGGCGTCCGGCTCCACGGCCTCGACCGCCCCGGAGGCCTTCAGGTCGGCCATGAACTTCGCGGACTCGGCCTGGTCCAGCTTGCGGTCCGCCTTGATCACGCGGGAGCCGAGCGCGGTCTCACGCAGCTCCTTCACGGAGACGCCGGCCTCCTTCGCGGCCTTGCCCCAGGCGTTGGCTCGGCCCTTCGCGTGGGCGTTGGCGGCGGTCTCCTTGTAGGTGACGATGAAGGAGTCGTAGCCGTCGGCGTTCGGGTCCTCGACCTGCGCCGCCGCCAGGGGCGAGGCGGCGGTCGGGCTGGCTGCCGGCGCGGCGGGGGCGCCGCCGGAGGGGGCCGCGAGCGCGGGGGATGAGGTCAGGGTGCCGCCGGCGAGGACGGCGCCGGCCACGAGGGCGCCGATGCGGCGGCGGGTGCTGCGGGGTGTGGAGGACTGCACGGGATCTCCTCGGAGTTCTGAGCCACCGGATGCGGGCGCCCGAGGGGCTCGGGCCGGGGTGGCTGAGATCACGGTAAGGTCACGATTCCGTCACGGCGAGGCCGAGGGTCGAAGTCTGGCGCATGGTCGAGGCACGTCTGGCGGATCCGCCAACCGGGCCTGGCGGATGGTCGCGGACGCGCACAGCGGCGCCCCAGCTTCGGTCCGCGCCGGACGCGACGACGGCGCCGCGCCCTCCCGGCGGAGGTGCGCGGCGCCGTCGGGCCCGCGGTCGGGTGGAGCCCCCTGCCGGATTCGAACCGGCGACCTGCTGTTTACAAGGCAGCTGCTCTGGCCAGCTGAGCTAAGGAGGCCTGCGGCCGGCGCCCGGGGCGCCGCGGCCGGCCCTTCCAGCGTACAAGGCCCGGGCGGAGGACGCGGGGCGCCCCCGCAGGGGGACGCCCCGCGGACCTCGGCGACGGGTCAGCCGGGTCAGCCGGCGATCTTGGCGCCCGCCCAGTCGGTGAAGGTCTTGTCCTCGCCGTCGAGGGCCCAGTTCTTCCCGTCCACGAACACGGTGGGGGTGCCGGCCACGCCGGCGACGCGCGCCTGGCGGGTGGTGTGCTCGACCGCGGAGCGGAACGTGCCGTCCTCGACGCAGGAGGCGATGTCCGCGCCGTGCTCCTGCGCGAGCTGCGTGATCGCCGCGTTGTCCAGGCCCTTGCCCTGGTGCTCGTCGTAGGTGGCGAACAGGGCGGCCACGAAGCCGTTGTAGGCCTCGGGCTTCTGGTCCGCCACGCAGTACGCGGCGTTGGCGGCGCGGGCCGAGTAGTTCTGGTTGTTCGGGGCGCTCAGGTAGTCCACCATCCGGTACTCGACCGTGACCTCGCCCTGCTCGAGCCACTGCTCGATCTGGTCCGCGTTGGAGGACTCGAAGTCCGCGCAGTGCACGCAGTTGAAGTCCGCGTAGAGCACGATCCGCGTCGGCTCGCCGTCCGCCCGGGCCTCGGTGTCCGGCAGGGTCTCGGGCTGGGAGCTCGCGGACTGCTTCGGCACCTCGATCTTCGAGGGGTCGACCTCGCGTTCTCCCGCGCCCTCCGCCAGGCCCGTGGCCGAGGTCAGCTCGACGCCGCCCTGCTCGTCCGTCACGGCGGGGATGGGGCCGGCGGCCGCGGCGTCGTCGCCGTTGCGGTTGAGCACGAACGCGACGACGAGGCCGATCACGAGCACCACCGCGAGGACCGAGCCCCAGATGATGCCGGTGCGGCGGCGGCGGTCCTTCCTGCGCTGCTCCTCCTGGATCTGGCGTGCACGCGCACGGGCGTCCGTCGCCGAGGTGTGCGAGCCTGACGTGTTCCGGGCCAAGGGTCCTCCTCGTGGGGCAGTCGGTCCGGGTCGAGCACCGGAGCCGGCGGGCGGCGGGCGCGCCGCGCCAGGCGAGCATAGCGGCCCTGTCTGGAAGGATCGTGACCATGGACACCGTCGAGACCCCCTCCCCCGTCGATCGACTGACCATCACGGGGGCCCCCTCGGGGGACGCCTCCGAGGACCCGGCGACGTCCCTGCTCGCCCTGCCCTGGGCGCTCCCCCTCGAGACGTGGCCGCGTGAGGTGCTGGCGGCTCTGCCGCGCGGCATCTCCCGTCACGTGGTGCGCTTCGCCCGCATGGGCGGGGGCATCGTGGCGGTGAAGGAGACCACGGAGGAGCTCGCGTTCCACGAGTACCGGCTGCTGCGCCGGCTCGAGCGGGGCCCGGCGCCGTCGGTGGTGCCGGTGGCCGTGGTCACCGGGCGCACCCACGACGACGGCACGCCGCTGCCCGCCGCCCTCGTCACCCGGCACCTGCGCTTCTCCCTGCCGTACCGCGCCGTGTTCTCGGAGCGCCTCGAGCGCCGCACCCTCGTGCGGCTCATGGACGCGCTGGCGACCCTGCTCGTCGAGCTGCACCTCGAGGGGTTCTTCTGGGGTGACGTCTCCCTGTCCAACGTCCTGTTCCGGCGCGACGCGGGCGGGTTCGCCGCCCACCTGGTGGACGCCGAGACCGGCGAGCTCCGGCAGCGGCTGTCCACCGGCCAGCGCGAGCACGACCTGGACGTGGCCGCCGTGAACGTGGGCGGCGAGCTGCTGGACCTGCAGGCCAGCGGGCTGTTGGACCCGGAGGTGGACCCCGTCACCACGCCGGACCTGCTCGTGGCCTCCTACCGCCGGCTGTGGGACGAGCTGACCGGGCCCCTGCTGTTCCCCCGTGCCGAGCCGTGGCGCCTGGACCGCCGCGTCCGCCGTCTGCAGGAGCTCGGCTTCGAGCTGGCCGAGTACTCGCTGCGCGCCGCCGACGCCCCCGGGATGATGATCGCCCGGCCCGTCGAGGTCCACGCGGGCTACCACCGCCGTCGGCTGACCCGCCTCACGGGACTCGAGGTCCAGGAGAACCAGGCCCGGCGGCTGCTCGTCGACATCGAGGCCGCCCGCCGGGAGTGGGACCCGTACATGGACATCGAGGGCGCGGCGCACCGCTGGGTGGTGGAGGTGTTCGACCCCGTGGTCCACTCGGTGCCCCTCGAGCTGCGGGCCAAGCTCGAGCCCGCCGAGGTGATGCACCAGCTCCTCGAGCACCGCTGGTACCTCTCCGAGGCCCGCGGCCAGGCCGTGCCCCTGCAGGAGGTGGTGGACTCCTACGTGGACACGGTGCTGCGGGCCCGCCGCGACGAGGACGCGGTGGCGCTGCACCCCACGACCACCATGCTGCGCGCCGTCCCGCCCGCGGACGCGGACTGACGCCGGCCGCGGCTCAGCGGCGCAGGAGCAGGAAGCCGGGAGCCGGGACCGCCGCCGGCACCGCGCCGGGGCCGAGGGGGCCATCGTCGCCGTGGCCGGTGAGCAGCTCGGCCCGCGCCAGGTCCGCGGGCACGGGCAGCGGGTCCGCGCCGAGGGCGACGAGCAGGATGACGTCGGCGTCCGCGCCGGCGCGGGTGAGGCGCACGTGGCGCCGGGCCGCGTCCACCTCGGCCCGGACGCGGTCGCGGCGGGGGTCGGTGAGCTGGGGCAGCGTGCGGCGCAGGCCGATCAGGGTGCGGTAGGCGGCGAGCACGCGCGCTCCCCGACCGTGGCCGTCCGCGCCGCCCGCGGCCTCCGCCCAGTCCAGCACGGCCGCGTCCCGCGTGGCGGGGTCCTGCGGGTCGGGGACGTCGGCCGGGTCCCAGCCGTGGGCGGCGAACTCGCGGCGACGTCCCTGCCGGACGGCGTCCCCGAGCTCGGGCTCGCGGAACGAGGTGAAGAACGGCCACGGCGTCGAGGCCGCGAACTCCTCCCCCATGAAGAGCATCGGCACGTGCGGGCCGGTCAGCAGCAGGGCGGCCTCGGCCGCGAGCGCGCCCTCGGACAGGGCGGCCGCGGTGCGGTCGCCACCGGCGCGGTTGCCCACCTGGTCATGGTTCTGGATGCTGGCCACCCACGCGTGGTTGGGGACGGCGTCCGGCACGGGGCGGCCGTGGTCGCGGCCGCGGAACGTGGAGCGGGTGCCGTCGTGGAAGTAGGTGCGCTCCATGACCTTGGCCACCGCCTCCAGCGGGGCGAAGTCCCCGTAGTAGCCGTGGGTCTCCCCCGTCGCGGCCACGTGCAGGGCGTGGTGGACGTCGTCGTTCCAGGCCGCGGCGAGGCCGAGCCCGCCGGCGTGGCGGGGCAACACCAGACGCGGGTCGTTGAGGTCGGACTCGGCCAGGAGGGGCACGGGTCGGCCGGCGCGGGCCGCGATCCCGTCCGCGAGCGCGGCCATCTCCTCGAGCAGGTGCACGGCGCGGGCGTCCCGCAGGGCGTGCACCGCGTCGAGGCGCAGCCCGTCCACGCGCATCTCCTCGAGCCAGAAGCGGACGTTGTCCAGGACGAACCGGCGCACCTCGTCCGAGTCGGCGCCGTCCAGGTTCAGGCCGTCGCCCCAGCCGGTGCCGCCCTCACCCAGATACGGCCCGAACACCTGCAGGTAGTTGCCGGAGGGGCCCAGGTGGTTGTGCACGACGTCCTGGACCACGCCGAGGCCGGCGGCGTGGGCGGCGGCCACGAAGCGGCGGTAGGCGGCGGGGCCGCCGTAGGACTCGTCGACGGCGAACCACGCCACCCCGTCGTAGCCCCAGTTCCGCGGCCCGGAGAAGGAGTTCACGGGCAGCAGCTCGACGTGGGTGACCCCGAGGTCCGTCAGGTGCGGCAGGCGGGCGATGGCGGCATCGAGGGTCCCCTCGGCCGTGAAGGTCCCCACGTGCAGCTCGTAGAGGACGGCGCCGCGCAGGCCGCCGCCCTGGGGCGCGGCCGGATCGGACTCCACCCCGGGCGGCCCGGCCCAGCCCTCGTCCGGCCACGCGAAGACGCGGCCGGCGACGTCGCGGCGGGAGGGCCCGTGGACCGTGTCGGGCTGGCGGCGGGAGCGGGGGTCCGGCACGGGGTCCGCCCCGTCCACGCGGTAGCCGTAGCCGGGGTCGGCCGGCGGCTGGGCGGCGTCGAGGCCGAGGGCGGCCAGCGGGTCCTCCGTGGGCGTCCACCAGCCTCCGGCGGCGGGGTCCATGGCCACGACGGCGGCGACGGGCCAGCGGTCCTCGGCGTCGTGCAGGGCGCCGGGCTCGGTGTCGACGAGGACGAGATCGACGCTCTCGGCGTGCGGCGCCCACACGGCGTAGGGGACGGCGCGCGCGGCGTCGACGGCGACTCGATCGGCCGCGGCGGGGTCCACGGGGTCGGAGCCGATCGGGTGCAGGCCAGGGGCGGGGGCGTCGGCCGGGCGGGGGTCGGTCACGGGGCGGTCCTCTCTCGGCGGTCGGACGGGGCGCGCGCCGGGACGAGCAGCGCGACGGGCAGGGTGCTGAGCAGTTCGTCGAGGCGCACGGCGCCGCGCGCGTCGGGGTGGACGGGGTGGCCGGTGACGGCGTCCTCCCACCGCCCCGCCGGCACGGTCACGACGGTCTCGCCCCAGCCGCCCGCGGCCGCCAGGCGGACGGGCCAGCGGGTGGCCACGGCGAGCGCCCCGCCCCGGTCGAACGCGATCGCGTGCTCGGCGGCGGGGCCGGAGACGTCGAGCGGGCGGTGCCCGGTGAACAGCTCGGGCCGGTCGCGGCGGGCGCGCAGCACGCCGGCCACGACGGCCAGCTTGGCGGCGGCGGGGTCGTCGAGGCCGGGCGTGTGGCCGGCGTCGAGGCGGTCCAGCAGGTCGGCCCGGGCCGCGAAGTCCACGGGGCGGCGGTTGTCCGGGTCCACGAGGGTGGGGAAGGGCACCTCCGTGCCCTGGTAGACGTCGGGGACGCCGGGGGCGGCGAGCTGGACGAGCTTGTGGCCGAGCTGGACCACCAGGCCGGGCTCGGCGATGCGGTCCGCGACGGCCTGCAACACGCCCCGCGCAGGCCCCTCGGGGGAGGTGACGGCGGCGGCGAGCGCGGCGAGCCGGGCCTCGAACTCGGGGTCCTGGTCCGTCCAGGTGGTGGCCAGGGCCGCCTCGCGGGAGGCCTTCTGCAGGAAGCCGAGGATCCGCTCCTCCTCCGGCGCGGTGCCGTCCGTGGGCCAGACGCCCACGATGGACTCCCAGAGCAGCCGCTCCGCGTCGGGGTGGCCGAGCGGGTGGAGGCGCCTTAGCTCCGCGAGCTCGGCGGCCCAGCGGTCGGGCTCCTCGGCGAGCACGGCGACGCGGGCGCGCACGTCCTCGCCGCGCTTGGTGTCGTGGGTGCTCAGGGTGGTCATGGCCGTCGGCCAGGCGGCCTGGCGCGCCTGCTGGGCGGCGTGGAAGTCGGCCAGGGACAGGGCGACGTGGGAGGGGTCTCCGCCGACCTCGTTCAGATTGGCCCACCGGGTGTACCGGTAGAAGGACCGGTCCTCGACGCCCTTGGCCATCACCATGCCGGAGGTCTGCTGGAACCGGCGGGCCACGGGCGAGTCCGGGTCGGTCAGCTCGGGCCGCAGGTCGCCGAGCACGTCGGCGAGGCCCGGCTCCGCCTCGGCCGCGTCCGCCAGCGCGCCCTCGAGCACGGCCAGGCCCACGGGCAGGTAGGTGCGGTACACGGGCAGGCGGGCGAGCACGGCGGCGAACGCGGCGGCCACGTCCTCGTCCGGGTGGGCACCGAGGGCGTGCACGGCGCGGACCTCCCGGACCAGCCGGGCGGTCTCGGCCGCGAGGGAGCCGGTGGCCACGTCGTGCTTGGCCCGCACCACGGCCTCGTCCCACTCCCGACGACGGCGCGCGTCCTCCGCCGCATCGCCCGCGGCCTCGGGGTGCATGAAGACACGTTCGACCTCGCCGAGCGCGTCGTAGCCGGTGGTCCCGTCCACGGGCCAGTCCGCGGGCAGCGCCTCACCGGGCTCGAGGATCTTCTCCACCACGAGGTAGCCCTCCGGCAGGACGTGGGAGCGCAGGCGCCGCGCGTAGCCGGCCGGGTCCGCCAGGCCGTCCGGGTGGTCAACGCGCAGCCCGTCCACGAGCCCTTCGCGGACCCAGCGGGCGGGTTCGGCATGGACGGCGTCGAAGACCTCGGGCTCGTCCACCCGGACGCCCGCGAGCGTGGTGACGGTGAAGAAGCGGCGGTAGTTCAGCTCGGCGTCGCCGCGGCGCCAGCCGACCAGCCGGTAGTGCTGGCGGTCGTGCACGGCGCGGGCCAGGCGGGCCTGCTCCGCGGTCGGCTCCTTCGCCGGGTCCGCCGCCGCGAAGACCTCCGCGGCGCGCAGCCCGGTCTCCGCCTCGGCCGCCTCGAGCGATCCGGGGGCGAGGGGGTAGACGTTGTCCCAGTAGCGAAGACGGCCACCCTCGGCGTCGACGACGAGACGGTCCAGCTCCGCGTCCGCGTCCCCGTCAGGGCCGTCCCCCAGCACGGGGATGAGCAGGGACCCGTCGCCGGCCGCCCAGTCCACGTCGAACCACGCCGCATGCGCCGCCTCGGGACCGTGGGTGAGCACGTCCCACCACGCCGGATTGGCCTGGGGCGTGGCCACGCCCACGTGGTTCGGCACGATGTCCACGAGCACACCCATGCCCGCCTCGTGGGCGGCGCGCGCGACCGTGTCCAGTCCCTCGGCCCCGCCGCGGGCGGCGTCCAGCCGGGTGGGGTCCACGACGTCGTATCCGTGGTCGGAGCCGGGCTCGGCCTCGAGCAGCGGCGAGAGGTAGAGCCAGTCCACGCCCAGGCGCCGCAGATAGGGCACGAGCCCGGCCACGGACTCCAGCGGCAGATCCGGGCTGACCTGGAGCCGGTAGGTGGACGCGGGGGCGGAACGGACGGTCGAGGTGCTCACGCGGCGACGCTAACAGAGGCCCCCGACGCGACATCAGGCCCGACGGACGACGGCGGGCGCGGTCACGGGGCCGGACGCAGCGGCAGGTCCTCGTACTTCTCCGGCGGGTTGTGGAAGATGTCCTCGCCGACGAAGGGCTCGCCCGAGGGGTCGACCAGGACCATCTCGTCCCGCAGGACGGTTCCGTCCGGCTGGGTGAGGTCGATGATGAACCCCGTGCCGGACTGGCGGATGCGCTCGATCGAGGTGTAGCCGTACTTGGCCGTCAGGTTCTGACGCAGCGTGTCCAGCCCCGCCAGGTGCGTCCACACACCCACGCCGGCCAGTACGGCCGCGGCCGCAAGCACCACGGCCCCCACCCGGCGCTGCAGCCGGGTGTTGTCCAGGACGTCCACCTCGGTGTTGCGTCCGTGCTCGTCAGCGTGCCGGCGGTGCCGGCGCTCACGCCAGATCCCGGCGGCCAGCAGGATGCCGCCGACGATGAGCGCGAGGGCGGCCGCCCAGTAGGCGAGCCAGGGGGTGAAGAGGTTGACGGGCTCGGAGGTCATGCCCCCAGTGTGACATCCCTCACGCCCACGGGTCGCTCAGGGCAGCGGCCGGCCCCGCGCCGCGGTCCACAGGCGGTGCCACTGCGCGGAGTCCATCGCCTCGGCCGCGGCGGCCGCCTCGGCGCATGCGGCGACGCGTTCCGGGTCCTGGGTGCCGATCACGGGCCGCACGCCCCACGGCAGGCGCAGCAGCCAGGCGAGCACCACGGCCTCCCGGCTGGCGCCCAGCTCCGCTGCGACCTCGCCGACGACGCCGGCCGCGCCGTCGTCGCCGGAGCTGAACCGGCCCTGGCCCAGCGGCCCCCAGGCCTGCAGCTCGATCCCCTCGGCGGCGCACACCGGGCCGAGGCGCCCGGCGTCGGCGTCCGCGGGGGCGTCCGGGTGGTTGGCGAGCACGACCGCCTCCAGGAGGGTGCGGTGGTGCAGGCCGAGCTCGACCTGGACGCACGCCAGCCCGGTCCCGTCCGCCGCCTGGCTCTCGAGCTCGCGCTGGAACTCGAGGACGCGGCCCACGCCGAGGTTGGAGACGCCCAGCTTGCCGACCAGGCCCGCCTCCCGCGCGTCGAGGAAGGCGCGCACGGTGTCGGCCACGGGCGTGAGGACGTCGGGCCGGTGGATGATCAGGGTGTCCACGCGCTGCTCGTCGAGGCGGGCCAGCGAGCCCTCCAGCGAGGCGCGCACGTGCTCGGGCGAGGAGTCGTAGCGGGTCAGGCGCCGTCCGGCCGGGTCCGTCTCGTGCAGGACGATCCCGCACTTGGTCTGCACCTTCAGGGCGGAGCGCTCCTCGTAGGGCAGCTCGTGCAGCAGCCGGCCGACGGTCTCCTCGGAGCGGCCGGCCCCGTAGATGTCCGCGGTGTCCAGCAGGTCGACGCCGGCCTCGATCCCGGCGCGCAGGGCGCGGCGGGCGCGCTCCACGGCCGCCTCGGCCTGGGCTTCGCCCGCGGGCCCCTCCGGCCCCGCCCCCGGATCGGCGTCCGGGGGCGGCGGGGGAACGGAGCCCCAGGCCATGGTCCCGAGGACGATCGGGGTGGCCGGGGTCGGGTCGGGGTCGAGCGGCGGATGCGTGGGGGCTGTGCTCATGGCCTCACCGTCTCATGTCCGCCCGCCCCGGGTCCGGACCCGCCGCCCTGTGATGGGATGGGCCCATGAAGCTCGCCACGTTCCGCCAGCCCGACTCCGACGCCGCCTACCCCGGCGCCACGTTCGCCGCGGTCATCACCTCCGTGCACCCCGAGGACCCCGAGGTCGCCGTGCGCGCCGTCGCCCTGCCGGACTGTCGCGACGTCGGCGAGTACCTCACCGCCACGCCGGAGGAGCAGCGGGAGATGGTGGAGGGCGCCCTCCGCGCGGCGCAGGCCGACCGGTCCCTCCTGCTGGACACCTCCGGCCTCGTCTACGACACGCTCGTCCCCTTCCCCACCAAGGTGTTCTGCGTGGGCCTGAACTACACGAACCACATCGACGAGACGGGCCTGGAGCGCCCTGAGCATCCGACCCTGTTCGCGAAGTTCCCGCAGTCCCTCACGGGTGCCCTGGACCCGATCGAGGTCCCCGAGGAGGACCACCGGGTCGACTACGAGGGCGAGCTGTGCATCGTGGTCGGGGAGCCGGGCCGACGCCTCGCCGTCGAGGACGCCCCGGAGCACATCGCGGGCTACGCGGTGGCCAACGACATCTCCATGCGCGGCTTCCAGGGCCGCACCTCCGAGTGGCTGCAGGGCAAGGTGTGGGAGGCCTCGACGCCCGTGGGTCCGTGGCTGGTCACCCCGGACGAGTTCCCGGCGGATGCGCGCGTCCTCACGCACGTCAACGGCGAGCTGCGTCAGGAGGACAGGGTCGCCGACGTCGTCTTCTCCCCCGCCGAGCTGGTCTCCTACGCCTCGCAGCTGATCACCCTGAACCCGGGCGACCTGATCCTGACCGGCACGCCCGCGGGGGTCGCCCTGGCCCGCCGGGACGCCGAGGGCCGCCGCCCGTGGCTGCGTCCCGACGACGTCGTCGAGGTGGAGATCACCGGGCTGGGACGCCAGCGCAATGAGCTCGTCTGAGGCGGCGGCGCCGGCGGACGCCCTGCCCCGCGTCGTCGGCATCCTCGGTGCGGGGCGGGCGGGCACCGCGCTGGCACGGGCGATCGCGCGCATCCCCCGCCTCTCCCCGGGCACGGCCGCCCCGCGGGTGATGGTCGCGGGCACGCGGCGCCCCGCGGCGGTCCAGCGCCACCTGACGATCTACGCGCCCGAGGCCGTCGCCGTGTCGGCCGAGGACCTGGCGGCGGAGGCGGAGCTCGTCGTCGTGGCCGTGCCGCGCGAGGCGCTCGACGACGTCGACCCGCTCGCCCTCGCCGGGCCGGCCACACGCGCCGTGGTGGACCTGACCAACACGTGGCAGGGCGAGCCCGTCCCGGCGTGGCTCGACGACGACGGCGCGCCCGGCTCCGTCCGGATCGCCGCGCGCTGGGCCGCCGCGGGGCTGCGCGTGCCCGTCGTGCGCGCGTTCTCGGAGATCTCGCATCACGACCTCGAGGACGCCGGGCGGGCCACAGCCCCGCGCCGCGCCCTCGCGGTGGGCACCGAGCCGGCCGACGCGACGGCCGACCCGGCCGCGGTCGCGGCCGCGCGCGACACGGTGGTCGCCCTCGTCACCGCGATGGGCTTCGACGCGGTCCCCTACACGGGCCTCGACCGGGCCGGCGTCCTCGAGCCGGGGGCGGCGGGGTTCGGCACCGCGCACGACGCCGGCCGGCTCGCCGCGCTGCTCGCCGACGCGCCCGCCGGCTGAGGCGCGCCACCGGCCGCGGTGCCTACGCTGGGCGGGACCGCCGACCCTCCCAGGAGGCCCCCGTGACCCGTCCGACGCACCGCATCGCCCGCCGCACTCTCACCGCGGTCGCCCTGTCCGCCGCCGCCCTCACCGGGCCGGCGGCGTCCGCCACCGTCGTCGCCCTGCCGGTCACGGCGGGGGTGACGGGCGCCGTCGTCGCCGCCGCGCCGCAGGCCCACGCCGTGGCCTGGGAGCAGGTGGAGCTCGTGGATGACGCGGGCGTGATCGACCCCGCCCAGCTGCGCCGAGACCTGGCGGGGATCGAGTTCCGGGAGCCGACCCGCGTCGCCGTGGTCACCGAGCGCGGCCCGGACCTGTCCGCGCTGGACGACGACCGCGCGTCTCAGGCGTTCAACGGGCGGGTGCTCGAGCGGGCTCGCGCCGAGCACCCGGACTGGCTCAGCGCGGACGGCCAGAAATGGGCCGACGGCCTCGTGATCGTGGCCCTCGACCCGGACAACCGGTTGATCGGGGTGTACGTGGGCGAGGACCGGATGCTCAGCACGGACCAGCTGCGGGAGGTGCGCGAGGCCGGACACGAGGCGGCCCGTGCAGCCCGATGGACGGACACGGTCGTGGATGTGACAGACGCCGCCGCCGAGCTGATCGGGCGCCCCTGGTGGCAGGCTCCCGCGCTGTGGTTCGGCGCGGGGATCGTCGGCGTGGCGGGCGGCGGCGCCGCGGCCGCGGCACTCGCCAGCCGACGGCGTCGCCGCCGTCGGACGGCCGACCTGCTGGCCGAGGCCCGCACCCACCTGACCTCCGTCACCCTGGAGATGGACGCCACCGAGGTGAACGCGTCCACGGTGCCCGAGGACTCGCCCCACGCGGCCGCGCTGATGGAGCGCTTCCGCAACTTCCGGCACCAGGCGCTCGATGCGTCAGCGGAGCTGGACCGCCTCGAGGCCCTGCCGGAGCGCAGCCTGCATCGCACGGAGCACGCCCGGGCCGCGGAGGACGTCCGGGACCGCGCCCGTGAGCTCGACCGCCTCGACGACGCCGTGGCCGCGGCGAACACCTTCCTCAACCGCCACCCGGGGTGGCCGGCGGCGTGGGACCAGCAGACCGCCCCGCTGCGGGCCGACCTGGACGCCGTCGGCACGCTGGCCTCCTCCGTCGGCTCCGCCGGACCCGTCCGGTCCGCCGTCGCCGCGCTGGAGTCCTTCCGCACCGAGGCCCAGGACCGACTCGAGGCGCTGGGCGCGGACCTGCAGGAGGAGCGCCTGACCCCGGCCGCGGCGCTGGGCGAGCTGGACGCGCTGCGGCGTCGCCTGACCGGGCTCGTCTCCGCCCTCGCCGACGCCGAGGTGGCGGCGTTCGGCAAGGACGAGGCCGAGCGTGAGCTGCTGCGCGACGAGCTGCGCTCGCACCGTGGCCCGGCCCGGTCCGCGCGCGGCTCAATCCTGGACTCCGCGCTGCCGGCGGATGCCTACTGGACGGTGGTGGCCTTCAACACGGGCCACCAGGCCGGCGAGCGGTCCGTCCAGGACCACCGCCAGGCGCAGTCCAGCTCCTCCGGGACCGGCTACGGATCCTCGGGCGGCTCGTTCTCCGGGGCGGGCTCGTCCGGCCGATTCTGAGCCGGCCGGGGCCGGATCTGAGCCGGAAGCTCGTCCGGGCCGGGCACCCGGTCCCTGGCCCACCGCCCCGTTCTGCGAGACATTGAAGGACCATGACCGCCGCTGACACCCCCGCACCCCGTCAGGACCCCCTCGCGTTCTTCCTCGACAAGGCCGTGCCCGAGGCGTGGAACGCGGTCGGGCCGCTGGCCTCGGCCGCGCGCGCCGCCGCCGAGCAGGCCGGGCTGGACCGGCAGCTCGTGGAGCTCGTGAACCTCCGGGTCTCCCAGCTCAACGGCTGCGTGTTCTGCCTGGACCGGCACACCCGCCAGGGCGCCGACGCCGGTCTGAGCGTGCAGCGCCTGGGGCTGCTGCCGGCATGGCGTGAGGCCGGGGCCGTGTACTCGGAGCAGGAGCGCGCCGCGCTCGAGCTCGCCGAGGCGGTCACGGACCTCCCCGAGCAGGAGCAGCTGAACTACGTGCAGGCCTCCACGGCCGCCGTGCTCACGGACGCCCAGTACGCGGCCGTGCAGTGGGCCGCGATCGTGATGAACCTGACGAACCGCATCTCGATCCTGTCCCATCACCCCGTGCGGCGCCGGGACGGCTGACCCCTTCCCCGTCGCCGACCCGGCGGCGGGGTCCACCCAGGAACGAGAGGACCGACCATGACCGAGCAGACCCCCAGCCTGGAGCACCCGCAGGTCCGCAAGAACGCGGAGAGGTACGAGATCGTCGTCGACGACGCGGGCACGGTGGCCGGCTTCACGGTGGCGATCGACTACGACACCGCCGACGGCCCGGCCCAGCGAATCTTTCCGCACACCAAGGTCGACCACCAGTACGAGGGCCGGGGCCTGGCCTCGACCCTCGTGCGCGAGGCGCTGAAGGACACCGTGGCCGCGGGCCGCCGGATCGTCCCCGTGTGCCCGTACGTGAAGGATTGGGTGGACGAACACGACGACGTGGCCGGCGAAGTGGACCCGGCGCGCCCCGAGCACCTCCAGTTCCTGGAGTCCCGCCAGGACTGACGCCCGCACCCGGTGAGCACCCGGAGACGAGAAGAGCCCCCGCCGATCCGGCGGGGGCTCTTTCTGGTCGGGGTGACAGGATTTGAACCTGCGGCCTCGTCGTCCCGAACGACGCGCGCTACCAAGCTGCGCCACACCCCGTTGGAGGTCTCAGACCTGAATCCAACAGAGAGCGACTATACCAGCCACACCGGGTGCCGCCAAACCGAGATGCGGGGCAGAATCGCACACGTGAGACCTCTGCGCACCCGACGAATCCGAGAGAGGCCGGCATGAGCTGGTGGCCGTTCCTGCGTACCTCCGCGAGCCCCTCCCCCGACGACGACGGCGCCCCGGCCGCTGCCGAGCTCGAGGAGGCCGTGGTCGACCTGCGACGGCTGTTGCGCGCGGAGCGGCACCGACTGCGCCCGGACAGCTGGGCCCTCGCGTGGGAGATGGTCGAGCACGCCGCCGAGTACGGGCCGGCCTGGACCCGCCTGCAGCGCACACGGCCCGTGGAGACCCAGGAGCTCGTCCTCGCCCTCACCGGGCGCTTGGAGCCGCTGCTGCGGGACTTCCTCGCTCTCCCCGACTCGGAGAAGCCCGCCCATGCCGACGCCGTGCACGCGCGCCTTCTCCAGCAGAGCACGGATCACGACCGGGTGCGCCGCCGACTCACCCGCGCGCTCACGGCACGACTGCGGGCCGGCGAGGAGCTCTGAGCGCCGCGGGGAATGCACCCGGGAACGCAGAAAGCCCCGTGCAGATCGCACGGGGCCGCCCGGTGAATCCTCCCAGAAATGCGGAAGGGCCTCGCACCCAACGGTGCGAGGCCCTCCCTCAAAGAATGTCCGGCGGCGACCTACTCTCCCACAACCTCCCGGCTGCA